>CAJXNO010000004.1 GCA_913057205.1 uncultured Flavobacteriales bacterium | reverse complement strand
CGAGCAACCCTCGGAGCAAAGCCACTTTACTCTTGAACAACTCCTTTGAGGTAGAGGGTGTAACCTACGTGCGCGATTTCAATGCTCGTTTTGAGAATACGATCGTTTACGGCACCCTGGATGAGGAGGTTGAGATCCAAGAAGACGAAGCAGAGCCCTTCAATTATTTCTTCGACCACTGTGTACTCCGACGCGATACCAATGAACTGGAGGATCCGGAACACTACGCAGGGCTGATTCTCAATCCCAGTGCTCCTTTCGTGGATGGTGCAACCTTGAATCCACTTTTTAAGGATGTGAATGTGGATTTCCGATTGAATGCCTACACGGATGCCATAGATGCCGGACGAACACTTGAGATACCGATCCTACAGGATATCGAGGGGAATCCTCGGGATACGCGTCCTGACATCGGTGCTTACGAATACACCGGTGATTAATCCGATGGCTTAATTCGACCTATTCTCAGGGTTGGTGATTTCCAGGTAGGCCTTTCCAGTCAGTGCTTTTCCGTTCTGTTCCCCCGTCACTTCACACATCCCCTCCCAGGAATGCATCTTGAGTCCAGGCAGGATCTTGATCTCTAATTCTTGGTCTTGGATGGAAGACATGAGCTTCAATTGAAGGTCTTGATTAGGCAGGTCTACTTTTAATCCTACGGGATAGGTCATCTTGGAGTGCGGACTGGTCCACGATGCCGCATCAACAATAGAAATGGATTCCGGTGGTAATTGCGCATAGCTACCATCCTCTTTGATCAATGTTCCTCCGAAGAAATTCTTTCCTTTTTCTAACCTCAAGCGATACAGCATGAGTTGATCTCCGGTTTGGTCGATGGTGATGCTGGCCCAATCCCACCCCGTTGAACCATTTTGCAACACGGCACCGCAGTTCCACTGTCGATCGTACCACAACTTACCGGAAACGTTTCTTACTTCATCCCCAATAGTGATTGTTCCAGTGGTCGCCAAATCGGTATAACTGAAGTATCCCGCTTTGGCATGTCCGCCATAGTCTTCCACGCCTGTTCCTCCACCGTGCATGACCACCGGTTTGTCCGAATCCAACTTCAAGTGATAACCAAAGGGCGTACCGTCTGCCATGCCTCTGCCCAGGATCTGGTAGTTTCCGGCTGCTCCGTCTAGATGCCCGGCACATTCGCCATTATTCACCGACAAACTCAAGGGTAACGCAGCCTTCAGGAGCTCATCCTCTTTGCTCAGGGCATGATCAAAGTAGAACCGTTGCCGCTTAGGGTCTGTGATGGCTACATTGGTCAGCATGCGATCGGTCTTCCCGCGCAGGTTGAAATGGAAGATCACGAATTCAATACCGAAGGTATCACCGGTGGCATCATCTTGGAGCCACCCCGTAGCATACCACCACTCGAGGGAGTTTCTGGGGTGAACGGCTTCGTCCTGCTCAAGGCTTGCCTGTTCTGGAAAAACGTCGCGTTCGAGGGATGGTGGGTTCTTGCATGAAGCCACCAAAAGCACGCATAGTAGAATGGGGAAAAGTCGTTGCATGCGGAATTAACAACGCAACGCCAAAAATGATCAAGCCGGACTATGCATATTGATCCGTGCGGAGCATGACCAAGGTACAAGCGGTAACGGCTTCCATCCCTGCGGCTTGGATCTGCTGGATGAACTCAGGATTCTCGGTTCCTGGATTAAAAATGAAGCGTTTTGGCTTGAGGTTCAGTAGGTAGTCGTAGTGTTCGGGCTGATGCTGTGGACCGACGTACAGCGTCACGGTATCGAGGTCAGGTATCTGATCAGGCCAGTCAGTGATGATTGTTGCTTCACCGATCCTTCCCTCTCTCATGCCCAAGGGTAGCACTGGATGACCATAAGACTGGAGCATCTCCGTAGCCAAATAACTGTAACGCTGAGGATTTGGACTTGCGCCGAAAACAGCCGTTTTCTTCTTAGACATGCTTATTCCTCCATGTCTTCGCGGTCATCTACTTCTTTATCATCATCGCCGCCATCGCTTTCGATTTCATCTGCAAAGTCATCGCGTAGGTTACCATCATCATCGTAGTCATCATCTTCTTCGATGATTTGCTGTGCTTCGGCGCGGGTCATGCGAACCAGGTAGTACACCTCTTCGGTTTCAAAGGGAAGCGCAGAGATCTTATTACCCTTTACGTCTTTGTAGCTAATGAGGTTATCTTCAAAGCCATAAGGATACTCCAATTTGATCTGGTTGATCAATTCTTCTGATAGTTTCTCGTAGTCCTTTGCTATGCGTGGTTTGCTGTTCGCCATTTCGTTTCTCTTGTTAGCACAAAGTAACGGGAAAGACAGGGATGAAATCCAAATGCTTTGTCAAGATTTTTTCAATCTCACCTCATAAAGATCATCTCTGCGGTCTTCTAAATTACGAACGCTTCCCTCCGTGTTCAACTCTTTCAGGAGGTCAAGGTCTACGTCTACGATCAGGGTCATTTCGGTATTCGGTGTCGCCTGTGCCTTGATCGCATTTTCGGGAAAAGCAAAGTCAGATGGTGTGAACACCGCACTTTGAGCGTATTGAATATCCATGTTATTCACCTTAGGAAGGTTACCCACACAGCCGGCCATGGCCACGTAGCATTCGTTTTCAATGGATCGTGCTTGTGCGCAACGACGTACGCGGTGGTAACCATTCTGCGTATCGGTCAAGAATGGAACAAAGAGGATCTGAACCCCTTCTTCTGCATAGAGGCGTCCAAGTTCTGGAAACTCTACGTCGTAATAGATCACCACACCGATCTTACCACAATCTGTATCGAAGATCCCTAACTCCTTCCCCCCTGCTATTCCCCATGCAGATATCTCACTTGGGGTGATATGGATCTTTCGGTATTTCTCGAAGGAGCCGTCTCTTCTGCATAGGTGGGAAACGTTGAAGAGCTTATCGCCATTCAACATGGGGTAGCTGCCCGTTATGATGTTCACGTTGTAGGCAACGGCCATCTCACGGAAATACTTCAATAAGGGTTCGGCATAGGAGGCCAACTCACGCATGGCTTGTGCCTCCACCATATCGTTGTACTTTGCCAAGAGCGGAGCATTGAAGAGCTCAGGAAAAAGTACAAAGTCTGAGTTATACCCCGCAATGGTATCCACGAAGAACTCGATCTGCTCCTTGAGTGCATCCAACGAGGGTGTGGGACGCATTTGCCATTGTACTAAGCCCAATCGAACCACCGATTTATCGCGGTTGATGAGCTTCTACTTCGGCTCATAGTACACATTGATCCATTCAATCAGCGTGGCGTACTGTTTGGTTTGATAATCGCCCTCGAGGTAGTTGTTCAAGATACGGCGGACGTGAAAATTATTGGCCAATTGAAAGCTTAAAATCGGATCGTAGACCTCGTTCAGTCGCACTTTTTCGATGCATTCCAATGGTGCGATGTCTTCCGCAAATTTGGCGTAGCCAGGAATGCTGCCTCCGGCGATGATGCCTTTGAGGTTGAGGCTTTCGCACAGTTCTTTTCGTGCATCGTAGAGTCGTCGTGCCAAGCGCAGACCCCGGTAATCTGGGCGAACGAACACTTCTATTCCATACAGCACATCGCCGTTAGGGTCGTGCGTATTGAATTGATAGTTACCCGTAACGTCTACATAGGTATGCTTATCGCCGAAACGATCGTAATCCAAGATCAGCGACAAGGCTACGGCAACACCTTATTGTTTATTTCAATGCAGACTTGTCCTTCAGGAAAGGTTTCCAGCAGCCGCGCGATGTTCTCCTCCCGCCAATGACTCATCCTACTTCCCGAGTAGGCCTCGATAATCGATTCTTTCAGGTCGGTATAATCTGCTAGGGTCAAGTCGCGCAGCACCACTTTCATTTCTTCTTACTGTTTACTCATAAAGTGTTATTTCAGCGCATCCAGGCGTTGCTGTATTTCCTTAAGCGATTGCTCAAGTTGGGCCGGAATGGATGAGGGCTCCGGCAATTCAAAGGTGGTCAACCCCTCGGCTTTCCAAAGTTCCAACACCTCACCGGCCTCGATTTGTATCGGCTCATAAGCCGGATTATCAGACTTGAGTGTAAAGTGACCGTCCCTTAGGTTGTTCAGTAATCGTTTATAGACGATGCCTTCCGATCTGCTCACCACAATGTAGCATTGATCGTTCTTCACGTCATTCCAATCCAAGACATAACTACCAATAACATAGGATCCTGGCTTCACCGGCAGCATGCTATCACCAGAGACCTGAAAAATACGGTAGGTCTTGTGGTCACCCACTTCGGCATAGGGCAATGAGAATACCGGCAATTGTTCTATGAATTCAACATCGCCGTAGCCATTCAAATAACCAGCTGCAGCCTTGATGGGAACCAAACTAGCTCGTTCGGTATTGCTGGCTGGATCAATGTGCACCGGTAAGATGCGCAAGCTTTGTCCGGAAAGGTCAATGGGTTTGACGCCTTCCTCGCTAAGGTCTCGTCCAACCAAGTCGTCCATCGTCAGTTTGAACTTCTGACACACCAACAGTAAAAAGGAGATGCGCGGGTCAGCTCGTCCCTCTTCGTAGGCACCGATCAAAGAGCGCTTCACACCCAAGTGCTTCGCCATTTGATCTTGGGTCCAAGACCGGTCTTTTCTCAGGTACTTTAGGTTCTGTGGAATGAAATGCATGCGCTAAAAATACACACATTCCATGAATCTTAGCCTTGTTGCCTCAGCAAATTTTCAAGGGCTTTGAGGTGATTATCGAAGGCTGTCTTGCCCTCGTCGGTGATCTGAAATGAGGTATTTGGCTTCTTACCCACAAAGCGTTTGCGCACGGCGATGAAACCTTTCTTCTCCAACGCGCTGATATGGCTGGCGAGGTTACCATCGGTCACGTCCAGGAGTTGTTTGAGTTCATTGAACTCCACCCAGTCGTTGACGGACAGCACTGACATGAGTCCAAGACGAATCCTGTTCTCAAACGCCTTATCCAGCTGATGGATGATGCCCTTCATCGTTTGTGCCGGATGTACATGAGTATGCCGTAGACAATGTGAAGCAAACCGAAACCCACAGCTTAGAAAAGCAGTCCATTGCCCAAACACAGAAAGGCAACCAGTCCGAGAAGGATCTCCGATAAGCCGAGGTAACTGATCTCCTGCAAACTGAATCGACCCGCATTCATGAGCGCAAGGCCATAGAAGATCAGCGAAGCTGGGGCGATGAGTCCGATCAAACCATGATAAAACAAGAGCAGGCAGAAGAGTCCGCCCGTGATTAACGGCACGCTCAGGTTAAAGAGCATCATCCTGCTACCCGTACCCCACAAGGCTTGCTTGGTACGATCTGCTTTTCGTTTGGTGAAATAGTACGCAACGAGAACAGACGCAAACAGTACAATCAAAGCGTCTAAGGCCAGAAACCAGGCTACATCCGGATCAATGTGTACGATGTTACCCGTTCCGAATCGCGTGTCTTGATCACGTACTGCCCACGGCGCGAGGTTCACCCGCCAATAAGTCGCCGCTGCGCCAACGAGGGCGAAAAGTCCACTGAACACCCCCGCCAATCCACTCAGAGAAATGAAGCGAGAGCTTCGTTCCATGAGCGCACGGATGTCTTTCAGCGTATCTAAAGAAGGATTGGTTTCAGCCATTTGGTTCACTTTGAAATACAAAGTAAACGAATTATCGGTGCTATTTGAGTTTCGCAACAATCTCACTTGCGCGAATCCGTTTGATAAATTCTATTCAGCTTCCAACCTTTCGCGCTGAATTTAGTCTTTACTTTTACCGTTGATTCCATGCTAAAACAGCTTTTCACCATCATCACCATCGTTCTCGTGAGCAACCACCTGTTCGCAGAAGATGGCTTTGTGGAGAATCGTGGGCAATGGAAAGGCGCCTTTCTCTTCAAGACAGATATTCCACATGGAGCATTGTTCTTGGAGACGAACGCCATGACCTTCCACTTGATGGACGGCAGCGTGCTGAAACAGATCCACCACAAGGAACTACCGCCCAGCACCTCGGTTCCGCATCATGCATTCAAGATTCATTTTGAAGGGGCACAAGCTTTTCCTCAAGTCAAGCAGAAAGGATTTCAATCGCATTACTACAACTACTACCTCGGCGCAGACGAGAGCACATGGGTAAGCAAGCTTCACCCGTCTAAAACGGTGATCTACGAAGAGCTCTATGCCGGTATTGACCTGTGGGTGATGAAGCGGGGTAATCGACTGAAGTATGAGTTTCACGCCGAAGCGGGAGCTGACCTCGATCAAATTCAACTTCGATTTGAAGGCGTCAACGACTTGTCGGTTGATCGAGATGGTGATTTGAAGCTTGGACTCAGCTTCCTCGATATGATCGAAGGTAAGCCCTACGTTTACCAGATTCATCGTGGTGACAGTGTGCAGCTGGAAGCCGGTTTCGTAGTGGATGAGGATAAAGTGCGCTATGCGATCAAAGACCATGACCCATCACTCCCGATCGTCATTGACCCGGAAATTGTGTTCTCTACCTACACCGGCGCTGGGGTCGATAACTGGGGATTCAGCGCAACCCCCGATAAGGATGGTAACCTCTACGCGGGTGGGATCGTTTTTGGCAACAACTACCCTACCACTACCGGCGCCTATGACTTGAGTTTCAACGATGGAAATTTCGACATCAGCATCACCAAGTTCAATTCAACCGGAACCGGACTGCTCTTCAGTACCTTTTTAGGCGGTGAAGAAGATGAAACCCCGCACAGCATGGTGGTGAATGACGTTGGCAACCTCTATGTATTCGGCGCTACTGGATCCGATGATTTTCCTACCACCAATACGGCCTTCGACAATCAATTCAGCGGTGGCAACTCTACTACGGTGATCTTTAATTATCCAGAGGGCACAGACATCTTCGTAACGGGCTTCAATAGCGCCGGCACCAACTTGATCGGCTCCACCTACTTTGGAGGCAGCGGCAATGACGGTTTAAACCTTGCTACAGATCTGGCCTACAACTATTCGGATGAGTACCGGGGTGAGATCGATCTTGACGATGATGGCAACGTTTACGTGGTATCGTCCACCAACAGCAACAACTTGTCGACAGCAGGTTCCTTTCAACAGAACCGCGGAGGCATGCAGGATGGGGTCATCGCCAAGTTCTCGCCTGTTTTAGATGAATTGCTTTGGTCCAGCTATTTCGGTGGCATCTCGAATGATGCGATTTACAGTGTGGATGTAGCAGAATCTGGCGACGTATACATTGCGGGAGGTACCCGGTCGGGAACCCTACCTAACACCACTGGGGCTCTTTATCCAACGCTCCGCGGTGATGTGGATGGCTTTGTGGCAAGGTTGAGCAGTGATGGCAATACATTGAATCGCAGCACCTACTTTGGAACTTCCTCGTATGATCAAGTTTACTTTGTTCAGGTTGACCGCGATGGTCGTCCTACGGTATTTGGTCAAACGGAAAACGAGTTCCCTGGTTTCATTTTCAATGTGAGTTTTTCGGATGTTGGCGGGGGGCAGATGCTCGCAGCCTTAACCTCAGACCTGAGTGACCGCGTTTGGACCACTCAATTTGGCAGTACACCGGGTAGACCGAACATCTCTCCTACCGCGTTCTTGGTAGATGTGTGCAACTCGATCTACCTCAGCGGATGGGGTGGATCGCTGAATGGAAACAGCAACGTAAGTGATGTGCGTGACCTACCGGTTACCCAAGATGCATTTCAGTCTCAGCCTGACTTCTTTGGGAACGACTTCTATTTGGCGGTACTGCGTCCTGACGCCACGGGATTAGAGTTCGGCACTTTTTACGGCGGAACAAGCAGCGATGACCATGTGGATGGTGGTACCAGTCGATTCGATCGAGGTGGAAAGATCTACCACTCTGTTTGCGCCAGCTGCGGTGGGTTCGACGACTTCCCGATCGAGCCAGACCCAGGGGCTTGGTCGACCACCAATGGCAGCATAAATTGCAACAATGCCGTCTTCAAGATCGATTTTCAATTGCCGATCATCGTAGCTGATTTCAACATTCCCAGTTTTGCGTGTGCGCCGTTTACGGCAACGGTTCAGAACAACAGCGTGGTTCAATCCAATACCAGCTTCTTTTGGGACTTTGGAAATGGACAAACATCCACCGCCATCAATCCAAGTATAACCTACAACAGCAGCGGCACCTATGATGTCACACTCATCGTGAGCGACCCACAGAGCTGTAATTTTAGCGACACGTTGATCCGTACGATAACAATCGCACAAGACACGAACTATGTGCTTCCTGCTTTGGAGCGATGCAATAACGAAGAAGCCGTACTCGGACCTGACCCTTCACTTTATACGGATTTGAGCAATGCTTCCATCAGCTGGCAGCCCAGCGAGTTGGTGAGCAATGCAGGCATCTTGAACCCCACCGCCAGTGTGAATCGTACCACCACCTTCTTAATGGTGATTGACTATGGCGGCTGCCAAGAGCGCGTGTTACAGGACATTGTTATAGATCGCTATCCCATTGAAACATATGGTGACACCATTGTCTGCTCCAGCTTCACACCTTTTGAAGTAAGCGGCACCGCTTTCGGTGCTGCAGACAGCTTTGCGTGGAGTTTGGATCCAAGCTTTGAATCGGTGATCGATGAAGACAGTGTGCTGCTCATCGACGACTTATCAGACCCCATTACACGATTCTACTTCAGAACCATCAATTCGGAAGGGTGCCCAATGTTCGATACATTGAGCGTAACCCAAAGTGACTTAGACCTCTACTTGACCACGGATAGCACGGTGTGTCGCAACGACCTTTTCCGTGTGGAAGCGCTGTCTGAAAACCCACTGAACACCTTCACCTACATCTGGACCTTAGGCGGGTACTCGAATGACACCGCCGATGCCATCGCTTCCACCGAGCTCAACTTCATCGAAGTGAACCTTGATACGGCCACTACGTTCTTCCTTACTGCCATCAGCAACCGAGTAGATGGTTGTACTGCAAGAGATTCTGTCAGCCTAACGGTGGCAGCGTTGGACCGTGCGCTGGTGGAAGCTACAGCTGATGTAGACACCTTTTATCGCGGACAGTTGATCCAATTGAGCGGTAGACCAACTAATGGCAATATCAGCTTCTCATGGTCGCCAACCGATTACATGGACAATCCGAGAAGCGCTACCCCTCAGGTAAGACCGAAAGAAGCTACAGACTACATCTGGACGGTAACCGATAATGAGAACGACCAATGCAGTTTCAGCGACACGGTTTCTGTTCGTCCGTACGAGATCCTGTGCGACACCCCTGAGATCTACTTGCCAACGGCATTTACACCGAATGGCGACGGGGTCAATGACCTCCTATTGGTTGAAGGGCGGAACATTGAATCCATGCTATTATTGATTCATGATCGCTGGGGTAATGAGGTCTTCCGGAGTGAAGATCAGAGCACGGGCTGGGATGGAACCTACAAGGGAGAACAAGCTGAAATGGGCATTTATGTCTACCAGCTCGAAGTAACCTGTCCGACCCAAGAAGTCTACACTGCGAAAGGAAACATCAGTAAGCTGGATTGAGAAGGATCACAACATACCTAGTGCTGTTTTGCTTCGTGGGCTTTGGACTTCAGGCACAAGACATCCATTTCTCACAATTCTTTGCTACGCCATTGTTTACCAATCCGGCGTTCACTGGACATTTCGATGCCACTTACCGATTCAGCGGTGTAATCCGCCAGCAGTGGATCTCGGTTTCGCCTCAGCCCTTCCGGACGTTTGGAGGTGGTGTAGATGTGAACGGTCCACTCGGACTGAAACCAATCGGTGTGGGTATTCACCTCGCCCAAGACCAGGCGGGATTGTCAAGCTTGACCAGCACACATCTGCAGATTTTCATCGCTGGACATATTCCAATCACGAGTAAACTGAAGCTGCACCTCGGGGTGAGCGGTGGTGGTTACCAGCAAAGCATTGATTATTCTCGCCTCAGCTTTGGTGATCAATTCAACGGAATCCGCTACGATGATCAGCTCATAAGCGCCGATCCCGGGAACAGGATAGACAACGCCATGTTCCTCAATGTTGCTGGTGGAAGCTTCTTGGAGTACAAGCAAAGCGAGCGACTGAGGGTGGGCTTAGGATATGCACTGTACAACATCAACGAACCCGACCGCAGCTTTAATGCTGCCTACGCAGTCATCCAGCAACAACGGCATAACCTACACGTGTTCTCATCGGTGCCGATCGTAGCGGCGTGGGATCTGATGCCAGCTGTGCAGTTTATGCGACAAGGAACGCAGGATGAACTCTTGCTCGGCTCGGCCATTCGATATCATTTAAGCACCGGTCCGGTGAAGCCTCAATCGGTTCAACTTGGCCTTTGGGGAAGAACGGCGGATGCTCTCAATGTTTCGGCGGGCTTTCAAACAGGCGGACTCTATGTGGGTGGAGCTTATGATGTGAATTTGTCTAGCCTACAGCCTGCGAGCAGGTACCGAGGGGGATGGGAGTTTGCGGTGATCTACACCTTATCCACCGTAAGAGAAAAAGTGAAGCGCTTAAGGCAATGTCCAGACTACCTCTAGTATATCAGATCGGTTTGATTGTTTGCCTGGTGTGCATGGGTTGGTCGGCAAGTGCACAAACGGCTGGGCAATACATCGCCAAGGGCGATAAAGAGTTCAAAGACGGCTACCACCAAAGTGCCTTATTCTATTATCGGAAAGCGCTCGGGATTGATACACAATTCTTGGAGGCGAACTTTAAAGCGGGGGAAGCCTACCGTATCCTCCGAAACTATAAACGTGCTGCTGAGTTTTACGAGGCATGCATTGACTATGATGGTCAAGACCAATACCCTGATGCACACCTCTACCTAGGGCTCATGCTCAAGCAGCAAGGAAAGTATCAGGAGGCCATCAATCGCTGGAAGGTGTTTCAATCGATCTACCGGGCAAGGGATGAAAAGTACCGCTTGGCACGTAATGAGATCATTTCTACGGAATGGGCATCGGAGCATCAGAACGACACCGCAGACTACGAAGTGAGCAGGCCAGACAGCGGCTTGAACACGCGACATGCCGAGCTATCACCCTACCTGCTGAACGACACTACCATGTTCTTCTCTACGATGCGTTATGAGAAAGACGAAGTGCGCAAGTCAAATCCGGTTTTCATCGAGGTGAAGGCAGCGCAAAAAGATTCTGCGATCTGGGAACTGATCGAAGTACCCGCATCGATGCAGATGAAAGAAATGCATGTGGGCAATGCGAGCTTCACACCAGACGGCACTACCTGCTATTTCAGTGTATGCAGCAGCCTCGGTGCTTGTGATATCTATGCAACCCGATTGCAAGAAGACGGCAGTTGGACTCCAGCTCAGCCCCTACCAGCTCCTGTTAACGATGGTGTGAGCAACAACACCCAACCCACTGTGATCAGCTACGAGGATGAAGCCTACCTCGTATTCGCATCGAATAGGGAGCGAGGAAAAGGTGGTATGGATTTGTGGTTCGTCACCCTGAAAGACGGTGAGCCGACAGCAAGGATTCGCAACCTAGGTGCAAACGTGAATACCGAAGGCGATGAGATTACGCCTTACTATGATCATGGCGACAGCACCTTGTTCTTCAGCTCCAATCGACTCAATGGCTTTGGTGGTTTTGATGTCTTTCGTTTCAACGGAATGCCTGGATCGCGCAATGCACCTGAAAACCTTGGTCCAGAGATCAACACCCCCGCTGATGACTACTATTTCATGGGACGATTGAGCGACAGTCTATACCATTTTGCATCGAACCGAAAAGGTGGCATCAAGAAGCAGGGAAATGAAACCTGCTGCAATGACATCTACCAAGCCGTACCGATCATTGAGGAAGAAGAACCCGAAGTGCTTCCGGTAGACACGCTCGTACCCGTAGACAGCTTACTCGCGGTTAACACGGACAGCATAGACAGTACCATCGCCGATATCGATGTACCGGATGAACCGGTGAAAGAGATCGAACAACCGAAGAACATAGAGGAATTGCAAACCCTCTTACCCATCGCCCTTTACTTTCACAACGATGAGCCCGATCCCAGAACCTTAGCTACAAGCACAAGAAAATCGTATCCAGAAACCATCGTTTCGTACCTGAAGCTGCAAGACGATTACGTTGAAGCATTGAATGCATCCGGTTTACAAGCCGACGATAAACTGGCATTGGGTGATGCGATGCAAGACTTTTTTGAGCGGGATCTTGAACGCAGCTTAGAGCAATTAGACAAAGCACTGCGGGTGCTGTTGACAGAGCTGGAAGACAGCAACAAAGTAAATTTAGCCGTGAAAGGTTATGCGAGTACACTGGCCAGCAGTGATTACAACCTGAATTTGACCCTGCGACGTATCTCAAGCATGGAGAACTACATCCGCGGCTATGCCAATGGAACATTCATTCCCTACATCGAGAACGGCGCGCTACAGATCGAGCGGATACCTTATGGCGAGAGTAAAGCTGCCCAAGATGTGAGCGATGATGCCTCAGATGCACTGGGTTCGATCTACAGTCCGAAAGCTGCTCGAGAACGGAGGATCGAGATCATGAAGGTGGAACGACAAGAATGAGCACCAAGGCACTCAACGGAATAAATTTATTGGCCATCACCTTATTTCTTTTTTGTGAGGTAGCCTTACTCTTCTTCACGCCCCGATCAGAAAGCGTTCAGCTGCTCGTACTTTATGCCGCTATGTTCGGTGCCTACCTGGTGCTTTACCACGAACTCAAGAACATACGAACCGCAGCTTTTCTAGGCGTTTTCTTCCGCCTTATTGCATGTCTCGCATTTCCAGCATTGAGCGATGATCTCTATCGTTTCGTTTGGGATGGCAGCCTGATTCTGGAAGGTGTAAGTCCCTACCTCGCTACACCTACAGCATTCTTTGCAGAGCATGTGAGCATGCCGTATGAAGCGTTGTACCCAAAGCTCAATTCTGCCAATTACTTTTCGGTGTATCCACCAGTAATTCAATTCTTCTCAGCGTTCGCTGCGTTGGTTGCGAATGACATCTATCTATCCAGCCTGGTGATCAAACTGCCGCTGCTATTGGCTGAGATCGCCACGATCTGGATGCTTCCTGGGCTCCTTCTGCGCATGAAAATCAGTCCAAAATACAGCGCACTCTATTTCTTAAACCCATTGATCATAGTAGATGCACTCGCCAACGCGCACTTCGAGGTCCTTGTGGTCTTCTTCCTCTTACTCGCACTGCATCAACTTCAATTGAAGCAAATCGGTAGCAGTGCCATCGCGCTTGGGTTGGCCGTTGGAACCAAGCTGCTGCCTCTAATCTTCTTTCCATTCTTGCTCAAAGCCATGGCAGCGCCTCAACGCTTGAAGTTCGCCACCGTATTTGTAATGAGCTGCGTGATACTGCTCTCACCCTTCCTCTTCACCGAAAATCTTGCGGGTATGTTCAACAGCCTACAGCTGTACTACCAACGCTTTGAGTTCAATGCAAGCATCTACTATATCCTACGTGGAATCGTAGGCAGCGTGCTCGGCTACAATCCGATCGCATACGTAGGTCCTCTACTCGCCGTAGTTCAAATCTTGCTCTTGCTTTGGGTTTGGTTGAAGCAAGATGGTTTGTCCATAAAGGCTGCCATTCGCAGTATGCTCATCGCGAATACCATCTTTCTACTGCTTTCAACTACCGTTCACCCTTGGTACCTCGTTCCCTTGATTGCACTTGGGATCTTTAGCAGAAGTGTTTATCCATTGGTATGGTCTGGGGTGATCATACTCAGCTACACCGCATACAGACAGGAAACCTATGAGGAATTGCTTTGGATCACCGCAGTGGAATACCTCGTTCTGATCATTGCTTTGGTATTTCCAGATCAGTTCAGACGTATGATCAAAAGACCCCTTAGAAGCCTTTAAGCCTGCGCCGCCGACTTCATCAACTCACCTATGATGTGCTCTGTGCTGATCGCTTCAGCTTCTGCCTTGTAGTTGCGCACGATGCGGTGACGCAACACGTTGGTGGCAACTGCGCGCACATCTTCGTTGTCTGGCGTGTACTTTCCTCGCATCAATGCATGACACTTAGCACCCAGCACTAGGTACTGGCTGGCACGTGGTCCGGCTCCCCAGTTCACATAGGCGTTGGTAATCTCTGGTGAGTAGTCTTTTCCAGGACGTGTGGCGTTGGCAAGTCGAACAGCGTAATCAACTACACCATCCGGAACCGGCACCTTTCTCACCAACTTTTGGAAGAAAAGGATCTCTTCGGCCGACATGATGTGCTGGAGGTCTACTTGATTGGTAGAGGTAGTTGCTTTAACGATATCCACCTCCTCCGCAAAGGATGGGTAGTCGACCCAAATGTTGAACATGAAGCGGTCGAGTTGGGCCTCAGGCAGCGGATAGGTTCCCTCCTGCTCGATCGGATTCTGAGTAGCCAAGACAAAAAAGGGCGCCTCGAGGGTGTAGCGATGTCCAGCCGCCGTTACCAAGCGCTCCTGCATCGCCTCGAGCAGAGCACTCTGGGTCTTAGGAGGAGTTCGGTTAATCTCATCGGCAAGGATTATGTTCGCGAAGATGGGACCCTTGATGAACTTAAAATTTCGGTGCTCATCCAAGATCTCGGAGCCGATTATGTCTGAAGGCATGAGGTCTGGCGTAAACTGTATCCGACTGAAGTTCAGTCCGAGCGCTTGACTGATCGTATTCACCAAAAGGGTCTTAGCCAAACCTGGCACACCTACCAAGAGGCAGTGTCCGTTGCTGAAGATCGAAGTCAACAAAGCATCAACCACTTCTTCTTGACCTACAATCAGTTTTGCTACTTCAGTTTTTAGGGCTTTAATCTTTTCACCAAAGGCGTCTGCCGCCGCTACATCATCTTTATACTCCATCATACGCTTGATTCAAACGACGGTAAAAATAACAATGCTCACGCAGGGAATTAGGGGATTAAGGTTTTATTCACATCCCCCTCTGATCGATTGGCGCATAAACCTGCTTTTAATTAGGTGCCCCTTCGCCAAACTATTGCTATTAACTTCGCTTAGATGGGTTCAGAAAGATCAAAAGCAATCAGTGAAGAAGGCGTTTTTCGAGGCTTCCTTGATCAAGCTAACCTACTGGCCGTAGGCAATCCTTTTGGTTTCGACCTTTTTGAAACCTCGCTGAACGAAGCTCCGAAGTGGGATGGAAGTTTCCGTTCTCACAAAGTCGGAAGAATTGCAGAGGAAGCGATGTCGACCTATTTGCGGTTTAGCCAGCGCTTTGACCTGATCGCCGAACAAATCGTGATAAAAGATGGGAAGCTAACCAAAGGTGAACTCGACTATTTGATCTGGGATAAGGAGCAAAAGCTCACCGTGCATCTCGAACTGGCTTGCAAGTTTTACCTATATGACCCCAGTTTGGGTGATGGTATTGCAGCATGGATCGGTCCGAATCGAAATGATCTGTTGAAGGATAAGCTCCACCACATCAAGGACCACCAACTCCCCATCCTTCACGAAAACTACACACAAGAAACGCTTGAAAAGCTGGGAATCGACGCGGCCATGGTCGTCCAGCGTGTTTGTTTGAAAGGTTTTCTATTCACGCCTTTCGGAACAGAGCTTGACAAAGGCATGCAAGTGGATCCGGCTGCATGGGTCGGCTATTACTACACCCTAAAACAACTGCAAGAACGACTAGACCCTGACGCCGAGCTGGCTATCATTCCTAAACCGAAGTGGCTTGCTCATCCTATGGCTGCTGTATCGTGGTTCCTTTGGAATGAAGTTTCTATAGATTTGACGCATCGACTGCAGCAAAAAAAGAGTACCATGCTTTGGTTGCGAAAGAACAACGACGACATCGAACGCTGCTTTGTGGTATGGTGGTAAGGAGACTCACATATTTCATTTTGTTGGTGGTGCTTTGTTGCTGTTCGCCCCCAAGACTCATGGCGCAGGAATCATTTGATCCGATGAGATTCTACCAATCGCCAGCAAGCATCACTTATGGTCTAAACAACCGTCGCACCTCAATCCTAGGAAACAGCATCACCATCTTCGGCGGCTATGTTGGTGTTCAGTGGGGTGATCGCTTGAAGCACGTGCTTACAACCAATTCCAGTGTGTTTTGGATCCAACCAAACGCTACCACACTTCCGCCGCGATCCTACCACTTGAATTACATCGGTTTTGCAGAAGAGTATGCCCTCTTGCGCTGGAAACGATGGGAGTTGGTCAGTTTCATCCACGGAGGATACGGAAGTTTTCACGAGCGCAGTTTTGAAGCTTCCGCTTTTACATACAACAAAGACTGGGTGATCCCGGTAGAATTGGGCGGTCATCTTGCGTTTGGTATCAACGAGTGGTTGGATGCAATCGGTGGCGCAGGGCATCGATGGGTTCTGCTCGATCAAACCCATGCATTGGACGGATTCTATTACAAGGTGAGCCTATCATTGGACATCAAGGCATTGCGCAGCACCCTATCTCAAAAGGAAGCAGAGCATGATACTTCCTTTAGCGGTCTACCAGAACCTTAGCCGCCGCTGCCGCTGCTTCCTTTCGAAGGATGGGCATAGAAGCGTCGAGCTCATCGTAACAAACAACAACCCCCATGCGGCGGTAGGGGCGTGTATTCGGTTTTCCAAATATCCGAACATCGGTTCTCGACTGTTCCAAAGCCTCTTCAATACCTGAAAACGTTGGATAATCTGAACTCGCTTTTGATGCCAAGATCACAGCACTAACCCCCATCTTCAACTGCTCAATCTCTGGGATCGGATAGCCCAGAATTGCTCGAGCATGCAATTCAAACTCATTCAAGTTCTGTGTACCCGCAAGGGTAACCATGCCCGTGTCGTGTGGACGAGGAGAAAGTTCTGAAAAGTATACACCGTCATCACCGATGAAGAATTCAACTCCCCAGATGCCATTACCCGTCAGGGCCTCCGTAACCTTGGCGGCCATTTCTTGTGCAGTGACCAGTTCTTTTGCATCCAACGGACAAGGTTGCCAGCTTTCTTGATAGTCTCCGCGCTCTTGTCGATGACCAATAGGTGGACAGAACAAAGTTGGACCATCGGCTTGCGTTACGGTGAGCAATGTTATTTCTGTGTGAAAATCGATGAAGGCCTCCACAATCACTTCCTTCAGGTCGCCCCTACTGCCATCCATCGCATACTTCCAACTCTTCTCGATGTCTTCTTCGTCGCGGATCACGGACTGTCCTTTTCCGGAGGAAGACATCAGCGGCTTTACGACACAGGGCATTCCAACTGCCTTCACGGCTTCTTTAAACCCTTCGTATTCGTTTGCATATCGGTAATCGGCGGTTCTTAATCCCAGATCCTTTGCCGCTAGGTCGCGGATCAGCTTTCGATTCATGGTAAAGTTGGCCGCCTTCGCGCTGGGAACCACGGTATAACCCTGCTCTTCGAAGGCATAGAAGCGCTCTGTACGAATGCTTTCCACCTCAGGAACGATGAAATCCGGTTTATGCTTTTCCACCGCCTTGGTCAAGGCTTCCCCATCCAACATATCGAACACTTCGTGCGCATGGGCTACCTGCATTGCAGGTGCGTCTTCATAGTTGTCGCATGCCACTACGTAGGCACCTAAGCGCTGAAATGCGATGACGAGCTCTTTTCCTAATTCACCAGAGCCGAGGAGGAGGATTTTCTTTCGCATGATCAAGGGTTTTCAAAACAAGAATACAATCTGAAAAGCTTTCAATCACAACAAAAAAAGCCTGTCCATTTGCATGAACAGGCTTCGTAGTGGTTGATGTTATTCTTCGGTTAACTATTGAATAAGACCAACGCTTCGTTCGATGAAAGCGGTGAGTTTCTCTCCTTTCAACATGCCACGCGAGAGCAGAGCGAGATCTGCCGCCTGCTTGGCCATCTGCTCCTTCTTTCCGGCATCTTCTTCCATCAGGATTTTCGAGATCAACCCATGGTTGCTGTTGACCACTAAGTTATAGTTTTCAGGCATATTGCCCATACCGAACATGCCTCCACCACCGATTTCAGCTTGTTCCTTCATGCGGCGCATGAACTCGCTTTCCGTGATCATCATGGGTGGATCATTCTCATCCAAGCTCTCGTATTGAATGGTGAACTTCTCCTTCTCCACTACATTTTCGATCACTGGGGTGAGGGCGCTCTTTTGGTCTTCGCTCAGGTTGCTTTCTGCGCTGTCTGCTTTCGGTATCAGCTTTTCCAACGCATCCGCATCCACACGCTTGAACTGCACCTTCTCCATCTTCATTTCAAAGTGCTGCACCAGGTGAGCAGTCAATGGCGTATTCATCTCAAGGATGTCATAGCCTTTGTTTTTCGCCTTGGTCACTAGGCTGTGCTGCGCCTCCGCATCATTCGTGTATAGGATCACCAAATTACCGTCTTTGTCGGTCTGCTTCTCCTTGATCGCCTCCTTGTACTCTTCAAAATTCTTGAAGTCGCCCTCGGTATTTTTCAAGAGATAGGTTGGCTGAATGCGCTCATAGAACTTCTCGTCGGTCAATAGACCATAGTCCATGAAGACCTGCATGTCTGGCCACTTCTCTTCGAAATCCTTACGGTCATTCTTGTACATATCGGCCAGCTTGTCTGCCACTTTCTTGGTGATGTGGCTGCTGATCTTCTTTACGTTCGAATCACTTTGAAGATAGCTTCGGCTCACGTTCAGTGGGATGTCCGGTGAATCGATTACGCCGTGCAACAACGTGAGGAACTCTGGTACTACATTCTCCACTGAGTCAGTAATGAAGACCTGGTTGCTATACAATTGAATCTTGTTGCGCTGCAACTCCACCTTATGCTTCGCCAGCTTGGGGAAGTAGAGGATTCCCGTAAGGTTGAACGGATAATCTACGTTGATGTGGATGTTGAAGAGCGGCTCCTCGAAGGTCATCGGATAGAGTTCGCGGTAGAACTTGTTGTAATCCTCCTTCTTCAGGTCTGCTGGTTGCTTCTTCCACAGCGGATCAGGATTGTTGATGATGTTGTCAACCGTTTTGCTCACTTGCTTCACGTTGCCATCATCATCCTTCTTTCCATCAGGGTCATCCATGTACTCCTCCTTGGTTCCAAACTTGATCGGAACTGGAAGGAACTTGCAATACTTGTCTAGGATGCCACCTACGCGTTGCTCTTCCAAGAACTCTTTGGATTCATCGTCGATGTGGAGAATGATTTCTGTTCCACGCTCCATCTTCTTCGATTTCGTGATGGAGAACTCTGGTGAGCCATCGCACACCCACTTCACTGCATCTTCATCCTTCCAAGACTTGGTGATCACCTCTACCTTCTTGGCTACCATGAAAGCACTATAGAATCCCAGTCCGAAATGACCAATGATGCCCGCATCATCTACCTTTCCCTCATACTTCTGTAAAAACTCACTCGCCCCGGAAAAAGCAACTTGATTCAAATACTTTTCTACTTCTTCGGCCGTCATTCCGATACCACGATCGATCACGTGCAAGGTCTTTTTCTTCTCATCAATCTTGATCTCGATGGTTGTATCTCCGATCTCAGCGGTCACTTCACCCATGCGCGAGAGTGCCTTCAACTTTGAGGTAGCATCTACCGCGTTTGATACCAATTCGCGCAAGAAGATCTCGTGATCTGAGTAGAGAAACTTCTTGATGATCGGGAAGATATTCTCCGCCTGAACATTAATGGTTCCTTTCATAGCTTTCCAATTGTGTTATTCGTTCAATGGTTTCATTTCATTCAAAGCATTCCTAGCTAGACCCGCTAGCAATGACGAATCTCCAAGGGTCAAAGTGTATGCCAGTTGCGTAGAACTGTCAAAGTGTCAAGTAATCATCCTGCCGAGGTGTCAAATCGAGTCCAACTTGACGTGCCATCATGCCAACCATAAGCAAGACGCGATCGTTATATTTGAGCACCTAACTGTAAAACATGCGAAGAATCTTTACCCTTTTGCTGACCCTCTCATGGCTCAGCATCAACACATTTGCTACGGAACGAATCCTTCAGGGCCCGGAAGCCAATGCCGAAATCGAAGGAACATCGTTGATTCGGTACAAAGACAATCATATCATACCAAGTTTCATCCAGTTCAAAGCCGAAGACCGCATCGCTGTTGGTCAATGGGAACAGTGGATGAAGAACAACTACTTCAACGGCCGCTCAGATGTGAGCTTCACCTTGCTCAACGAACAGGACGACAAGCTCGGCATGACGCACCAGCGTTACCAACAACTGATCAATGGCCACCCGGTGAGCTTCGGAATTTGGATCGTACACAGCTTGAACGGCAAGGTGCACAGCATGAACGGAATGCTTTTCGATCAATCGCCACAGGCACAGATTTCCTTAAGCGAAGCCCTAGCGCTTCAAGTAGCGTTGGATCACTTGGATGCAAGCACATATATGTGGGAGATTCCCGAAGAAGAGGCATTACTCCAATTAGAACAAAATGATCCTACTGCCACCTATTTCCCGGTGGCCACTTTAGAATTCATCAACGAGGATGTGACGCTTGAACAAGTCGACCTGAAACTGGCGTATAAATTCGACATCTATGCGCACGAGCCTTTAATGCGGAAAGAGGTTTACATCGACACGAAGAATGGCGACGTGCTTTTTGAGAACGATCGCATACACCATGTAGATACGAACGTTACGGCTCATACAGGCTACAGTGGTGTTAGAACCATTGTTGCTGATTACACTGGCACGAACTTCAGGTTAAGGGAAGAAGGCCGTGGCAATGGCATCTACACTTTTGACCTGAACAACACGACCAGCGGAGGAAATGGGTCTGATATCTTCAACCCGACCAACGTTTGGAACCCAGGGGGAATCGACGCCTTTGCACTAGATGCACATTTTGGTGCAGAGATGACCTATGATTACTTCTACAACAACTTCAACCGCAATAGCATTGATGGGAATGGATTCCAACTCATCAGTCGCGTGCACTATGGAGTGAATTACGTCAACGCCTTCTGGGATGGAAGCAGAATGACCTACGGCGATGGAAATGCGGCGTTCAGTCCACTCACTACGCTCGACATTGCGGGACATGAGATCGCGCATGGCTTGACCAATTTCACCTCCAACCTGGTCTATCAAGATGAGCCCGGCGCTTTGAACGAGAGCTTTTCTGACATCTTTGGGGCAGCGGTAGAGTTCTATGCCTTAGGATTCAACAACGGCGACTGGCTAATGGGTGAAGACATCGGGAATGCATTCCGATCATTGAGCAATCCGAACATTTACGGTGACCCAGATACCTACCTCGGTCAGAACTGGTACATCGGTCCGAATGACAATGGCGGTGTGCACATCAACAGCGGTGTGCAGAACTATTGGTTTCACTTGCTTACGGTAGGTGGAACAGGAACCAATGACCTTGGTGACGATTTTGACGTTGTGGCAATTGGGGTGAATGATGCGGAAGCCATCGCCTATCGCAACAACGTGTTTTACCTGACCGTAACGAGTGATTACGAAGATGCCTACTTCTTTGCGATGCAATCGGCGCTTGACCTTTTTGGGCCATGTAGTCAGCAGGTAAGCAGCTGCGCGAATGCGTGGTATGCATGCGGACTAGGCTATCCAACCGTACCTTATGTGGATGCCGCATTCACGAGCAATACCACAGGAAACTGCTACGTACCACTTCAAGTACAGTTCACCGATCGAAGCTCGAATGCGACCAGCAGGCTTTGGGATTTTGGTGACGGCAATACTTCTACTGCGATGAGTCCAAGCCATACCTACACGACTGCAGGTGAGTACACCGTTCGCTTGATCGTGAGCTCCTCTTGTGGTGCTGACACCACAGAGGTGATCGACTACATTAAAGTAGGACCAGACGCACCATGCGAGGTGGTACTCCCTGAAACAGGTGTAGCAGCCAGACAATATGGTTGTACCGGTGTAATCTACGACAACGGTGGACCAGGCAACCCTTACAGCAACGAGGCGAACAACTACGTAGTGATCTTCCCTAGCAGTGCTGGAAGCGTAAGTTTAGACGTTGAAGAATTCGACGTTCAAACGGGGACCAATGGCAACTGCAACGCAGATTACTTGGAGGTTTATGATGGTTTCGGATTGAACGCTCCTCTACTGGGACGTTTTTGTAATGCCAACCCACCTACGAGTACCATCACCTCGAGCAGCAACGCAATGACGGTGCGCTTCTTCTCGGATGATGAGTTTAGAAAGGATGGTTTCAAGGCTTCTTGGACCTGTAACGACCCAACCATTGCTCCGGAAGCGAACTTCACCGCGAACACCACAGAAACCTGTGATGGCGAGGTGAGCTTCACAGACCTGAGCATCAACGGAACATCGCAGTGGTTGTGGGATTTTGGGGATGGTAATACCTCTACCCTACAGAACCCGATCCATGTTTATTCCGAAGGAGGCACCTACACCGTGCAACTCACCGTTTCCAATCCAATTGGAAGTGATGACTTGACCAAAACGAGCTACATCGTAGTAACACGTCCCAATGCACCAACCGTGGAAACCGCCCAAGTATGTCCCGGCGAACAAGCAACCATCACTGCAACCGGCGGCAATCGCTTCTTCTGGTATGATGATCCGAATAGCTCAACTGCGATCAATGAAGGAGGAAGCTTCACAACACCAGCCATCCAAACTACGCGCACCTACTACGTAGAAAGCGTGGTGGAAGGTCAAGAGCAGTCGACCGGTGAATTGGGCAACGGAATTGGTACCGGCGGCTACAATGGGTTTCCAGCTTCCTTGTACTTTGATGCGGAAGGAGCGTTTGTGCTGCATTCCGTCAAGGTTTATTCCATCACCTCAGGTGACCGACTGATCGAGCTGGTAGATGACAACAACGATGTGATCGATTCTAGGGTGATCAATATTCCATTTGGCCAACACATCATCGACCTTGACTTTTATGTGCGCCCTGGTGAAGATTATCAGCTCAGGGCTTCTGGCAGTACCATTAATCTTTACGCTAATTCCAGCGGTGGAGATTACCCCTATGAAATACCTGGCTTGCTCAGCATAACCCGTTCAAGCGGAATGAATGGCACCACAGGATACAACTTCTTCTACGACTGGAAGGTGAAGGAGTTTTGTGTAAGTGAGCGCACCGCAGCAGTAGCCAGTACGGCGATCTGCTTGGGTGTGGACGAGGTGTCAGACGCTGGATTCGAAGTATTCCCAAATCCTAACAATGGATGGATGCAGGTCCGTTTCTCTTCATCCGCGGAACGTTTTGTTCGGGTGTATGATATGAACGGAAAGATGGTTGCGGGTGATCGCATGAACAGTGACCAAACCACACTAGATCTGAGCAGCTTTGGAAAGGGTTTGTATTCCATTGAAGCGCTCGAAGCGGATGGAACCCGGCATACGCAGCGCGTAGTCGTGCAATAGATTCCAGAATGAAACTTATGAGGAGCCCTGCTTGCGTTGAGTGAGCAGGGTTTTTTATTTGAGAATGATCAAGACCTGATCGCTCACCACACTGCGCACTTGAATGCGATCGCGTTCAACGCCCCACTCTACAAGCTTCTCGATCACTGGGTCGACGTCTTTCTGGCTTAAGGAACGTAAATCAGCACGATCGGCCTGCGGATCACGATCGATGTACAAACGGAGCACTACCTGAAAGTCGTTGTTATACTCCTTCACAATGCGATGCAAGGAGAGGTACTCGCTTTTCTCGAGCACCGTTAGGTCGAACTCATGGTAAGAGCGGTCCTGATCGCCTACCCCTTCACCGAGCACCATGTACTTCGGCATACGCGGAAGATGCAGTTGATGATCTGACTCAAAGGCCTGCGTGAGAACGACATCCTTAGAGGGTAGCACCTTGAAGGCAAACACATACTTATCCGTTCTATTCACCAGCACGTTCTTGTTTTGACCACTGAGGTAGATCTCATAGATATCAGACAAGCCCTCTGCTTCTACTGAGATAAAGTAGTTGCGATCTGTCGTATAGCGATCAAACTCAAACTCTCCTTTTCTGTTGACCTCAGTTTCTTGAACCACGTTGTCGTTCTCATCCATCAAGCGGAGCGTAACGCCACTTCTAGGCAAGGAAACATACTTGAATTTTCCTTTGAGTGTGGTCAATTCTGCGTTGACGATCGTACCCGCTTCTGTCGCGTCCTTGAGAGAATTCAAGGTCATCGGCTCATTTCGGGCCAATTTCTTGAAGGCAAATATCCCAGAGCGGTCGTCGTTCAGATAAATCAATACATCCGATGGGTTCTTCGCGAGATAGATCTCACTGTTAAACAGTTCTTCCGACTGGTGATCGGTCAATTGCAACTGGTAGTTTCCTTCCAAGAGATCTGTATCAAAGCTAAAGCGACCGGCACTGTCTGTTTTGGCTGTACCAATCAGTCGATCCTCTTCATTCAGCAATTGAATCTCCGCATCCATGATCGGCAATGCATCCAACTTCAAATAGCCTACTAATTCACCTGAATTCAGCGAAGGGATCATTCCAATTGCTTCGAAGAATTGCTGTGGAATCCCGTAATCCCGTTCATCCATCAGTTTCAAACCACTGTTTCCGCCATTGATCAAAGATGAGAACTCAAAGAGGTGCTTATCGGTCTTTGATACCATGATGTCCTCATCCAGATTGTCGTTGGTAAGGAAGACCTCATACACATCCACCAAGCCGGTAACATCCTTATCGATGCTTAAGAAATATCGTCGATCAGTGGCGTCGGTGCTAAAGCTGAAGTAGCCGTCTTCATCGGTTTCGATGGTCTTGACCACTTCATTCTTATCGTTCATGATCTTGAGCGGGACCTTTTCGGTGAGGGTACCATAGGTACTGACCTTACCGGTGATCTTCGTAGGCTTATCCACCACCTTTCCTCGCTTGGCCATGTTCTCAAAGTCATCTACCGCCTCATAGCGCTCCCCGGAGAGCACCTTGAAACCAAAAATGCCCAGTTCATCCTCGTTCATGAAGACCATTTTCTCACCAAGGTCATTGGTTAAGAATATCTCTGCTTCATCTAGTTCTGCTTTGACCTCTTCATCGATGGCGATCTTGTAGTTCTTATCCGGCAGGAAAGCTTGGAGGTTGAAGAAACCATCTTCATTGGTGGTGATGGACTGGATGACTTGATCGTTTTCATCCATCAGATTCAGCTTCACGTTCATTGCCGGGAGCTGTTTCATTTTGATGAATCCACTGGCTGACTGATGGGCAACAGACTGTGTCGCTTCTGGATCTGGTTTGAATGGAATCGAATACATCGCACCGTTTGACGATTCGATATCACTGAAGAAATAGGCTTCACTCAAGGTCTCATTCAAACAGAAGTAGGCTTCGAAACCCTCTTTATTGATGTTCGGACCAAGGTTCATTGGTTTCGACCAATTCTGCCACGTATCATCCAAGCGGGTAGAAACGTAGATATCTCCATTACCAAAACCCTTGTGTCCCTCGCTCGAGAAGAACAAGTGCTTCTCATCCTTTGCCATGTAAGGCGACATCTCGAAGCCGGATGTATTCAACCTTGCTCCCATGTGCAGCGGATCCATCCAATAGCCGTCTTCGCTTTTCAAACAAACGTAGAGGTCCTCCTTTCCGAAGGTCTCTTCACTCTTCATGGATACGATCACATACGACTCATCGCGTGCGACGAAAAATCCAAAGAAGTTGCTCTTGATGCCCAAACGCGGTAATTGCAACTCATGGTCTAACTCGTAGGTGACACCGATCTTTCTGAACGCTAAAATGGTGGTGAGATCGCTCTCGGCCCCGCGTTGGTACTGAACGGCATAGACCATGGTATTCATGGACTGCCCAACCACCAAGTCCTGTCCGAGGCTATTCAAGTCACCCAGATCATTGCTTGGAGTTGACCAGCGTCCGTCATTATACTTCAGGAACCAGATGTCTTGATCATCGCTACCTCCGTAATTGTCTGGGTGATCTGTTCGAGAGACCCATAAGGAGGTGCCATCATCACCGAGAATAGGGTTGAAACTGATCGCTTCACTCTTCAGCGGTTCAAAGCGTTTTGCCGCCGTGTGGTAGCTCTCGCTTTTGAACTGCGCGGATGCGCTAAGAGACCAAAAAAAGGCCGTCAGATATGCTAAATACCGGATTTGCAATGCGCTAAAGAAAGGAAATTTAGGCGCACAAAGGTATGCTTTAGATAAGGGTTGCGCCCATCAAAAGCACATAAAAAAAGGAAGGCTCCGAAGAGCCTTCCTTTCACTGAACTTTACCTAACAAACTAACCTAGCATGAAATCTTGATGCTGCAAGTAAGGAAATCTATTTGATGCCGACTACCCTCCTCTCGAATGCGGCAGACTGCATCGAGAAAACGGCGTTTAGAAGTCGGCACGTTTCTTCTTTTTCTTCTCTTCTTCTGCTCGTTCGTGCGCTTCGCGCTGAACGTCAGGATTAGCCAGGGCGTAATCCTTTGCTTCCTTGAGCGGGATTTTATTGCCATAATTAAACGCTACAACAAAGGCATCTTCAATGCCCACCTCCTTCAGGCTTTCACGGTAAGTAGCAGCATCCTCATACTGAGGAAAGTTGCCAACCGTCAGGATGGTGAGGTCGTTCTGCTGGTTCTCTTTAATGCCATCCACTTGGAGGTACTTCTCTGCCACAGCTCCCGGAACGATGGTTCTGAACGCGCCGATCTGCACACGGAAATCAACCGCACCTTCAATGTGCCAGTTGATGTTCTCCGCACCTACACCAAGTACCTCCTGCTCGTAGTTTGGCAGGTTCACATCAACGATGAAGGCATCGGCATAGCCGCGTTCCCTGATCTTTTCTAACAAGGACTCCGCTTGCTTGCGGTAGGTGAAACGTCCGATCACATAACGGAACACCCCATTCTGATCTACATAGACCTCGATGTTCTTTAGGTCTTCAAACTCACGCGTCGGCTTCAAATCGATCAATGCTGCTACTTGCACCCCATACAATGAATTCATTGTGGTGTAATCCACCTCTCGGGTTCTCAGCTCATCCCAGTCATCGAAGGGCACCAAGCGCTCTTTGATCTTTGGTTCGGTCCGCTCTTCTTGGATCTCTTTCTTGATCTCTTCCACCACTGCTTCGGGTGCTGGTTCCTCTTCAGAGGTTTCATTCGACTCGCTGTCAGCAGCTGTGCGTTGAGCAGAAGCCAATTCCTCTTTGGACTCCTCCTTCTTCTCTTTCGGTTGGGTTTTCTCCAGGTTACACACCCGTACCCACTTCTGTCCATCTACCAAGTAATATTCATCGTTGTAGGTGTAGACCTGGTAGAACTTATTCAAGGAACGCAGCGCCTCTTCGCACTGACCATTTTTCGAATAAGCGATGGTCAGGTAGTAATAAACATACTCCGGAGCCCGACGTTCCTGGGCAGATCCGGATTCATACTCACTGGTGTAGATGGATGACGCTGTTTCCAACAGTTCAACACTCTTCGGGATGTCAACATCCTCTTTTACGTAGCACAACCCGAGCAGGTAGTTCAAATTCGCGTTGCTTGGGTCTCGTGCCCAAAGCTTCTCCAGGATCGGAATCGCTTGGTTCAACTTGTGGTTTGCTAAGTGCAACTTCGCTTGGTTGAAGTTGGTTTCAGACTCTTGTGCTTGCAGGGATACCGTAGCGAAGAGCACAAGGAGAAGGATGAGCAGTCGTTTCATAAGAGCAGATTTCGGATTGTACTCAAACTTACCCTGATTAACAAGGGGTAAGGGAGCGCATGGTCATAGTTTTCGACAGGAGACTGTAGATTCAATCTGTAGGCCGTAATTCTACCATCAGCGCCTTATGGTCGGATGGGAAATCGGTCATCAGTTCGGCGTCAACTACCTCCCAGCTTTCGGTATGAAAACAATGATCAATACGTGCTGGAAAATAGTGGTGCGTAGGCGTTATCACACCTCGGAACGCATCGGTATGAGCGGCGATAAGCTGCTGGTAGACGGCATCCCCGGGAACGGCATTCAAATCACCGAAGAGTAGATCTATGGGCTGCGTAGTGAGCTCCTTGGCTTGATCCAAGCGTGCTGCAAGCACCTCGGCCAGGCGAAGTCCCTCATCGGCATTCCGCTGTCCGAACAAGTTATAACTCATGAGGTGTGCGTTCACCACGTTCACGGTTCTACCTTGCCATGCTATACGATAACGTTTGGCTTCGTTCGTCATGGAAAGCAGCTGGAAGATGTTGTCTATCAGTGATATAGGCAGTTTTGAGAAACAGGCTGTACCAAAGATGTTCCCAGCATGCGGCGTGAAATCAAAATGTGGCAAACCGGTGCGTTCACTGAAATCCAACGCTACCGAAGCTACATCAGGCCATTTGTAATACAATCCAAACTCCTGAAGCAGCAGCACGTCAGGGTCAACCTCTCGGATCAACTCGATCGCTTCGCGCACCTTGGCTGTATCGTTACCCAGTTGCTGAGCATTCCACGTTAACACCCTGAGCACAGGACCTTCATTGTGCTGTGTTAGTCCTGGTATTGACGGTAGTCCATAACAAAGCAAGATCACCGCAACCCCGAGCACCACCCCCGCCAGATTCACCCACCTTCCTCGCTGGAACAGCATCGCGTCGCCCACCCATAAAAGCACGCTCAATCCCACCATCACCGGAAGAAAGGGAAACAACAACTGCAGCTCCAATGGCAACCCATCCCCCACCCAAAATACCAAGGCAGAAAGTAGGTAGCAACATACCAATAGCCACTGACCAACCGTTATCATTGCACGCAACACCATCCGAAGAAAAGAAATTATCCCATGCTCAAACACAACCTACTCCTCAGCATCGCTCTCCTAACCTTCAGCAGCCCTCAAGCACAAGACGCCTTCCCTGCACTTAAAACCACCAATGCACTCAAGGCCGAAGTAGATCTACCAACCGACCTCAATGGAAAAAAGAGCATCCTCTTCCTCGCCTTCACCCCACAAGCCGAAACGGTCTTGGAAGACTGGTACGCCCCGGTCTACACGCTCTTTCTCGATAAATCAGGCATCAATGCCATGGCCTATGATTGCCATGTGAAGTTGGTGATGTTCTTTACCGGCATCGGACAAGCCGCCGCCGATCAGGTCATAGCGAACATACGTGCCAACATGGACGATGATTTCAAAGAGCACTTGCTGTTTTACCAAGGAAGCATGCGCTCAGAAATGGATGCCCTCGGCATCAAAAAGAAGAACGACGCCTATGTGTTCGTGCTCGACGAGGATGGAAAGGTCGTCTACAGCGAAAACGGTGCCTACACGGAAAAGAAGATCGATAAGATCGCTGAATTGGTGGAGCTGGACTTTTAAAGACCTGCGCTACTGATCGTAATTCCGCTCTCCGAAAATCTTGCTGCCCACACGGACCATGTTGCTTCCCGCCTCGATGGCGAGTTGGTAATCTCCACTCATGCCCATAGAAAGCACCTCTGGCTGCCAGCGGTCGTTGGCAGGAAAGCGCTCCTTCAATCGCTCATAAAGGGCTTTCAAACTGTTAAACTCCCGCTTTACTTGTTCCTGATCATCGGTGAAGGTGGCCATGCCCATCAGTCCGCGAACCCGCACGTGCTGCATGTTTCCAAAGGCCTCACTGCTCAACACCTCCGCACACTCTGCTTCATCCAACCCAAACTTACTCTCCTCTCCGGCAATATGCACCTGCAGCAAGACATCGATCACACGGGGCACCTTGCTCGCACGCTTCTCGATCTCCTTGAGCAGCTTCACACTGTCTACCGAATGGATCAAGTGCACAAAATCAACGATGTACTTCACTTTGTTACGCTGCAGGTGGCCGATCAAATGCCAACGGATATCATCCGGCATCTTCTCCGCCTTGGTGGTCATCTCTTGCACCTTGTTCTCGCCAAAATCACGGTGACCGGCGTGATAGGCCTGCATGATGTGATCCACCGGATGAACCTTGGATACCGCCACCAGCTGAACATGATCGGGCAGTTCAGATTGAAGAGACTTGAGATTTTCAGCTACGTCCATGCTACAAAGATTGATTTTATACCCTTGCCAACAATGGGCCGACAACATCGTTGAGCGACGTCAACAAAAACGCGTTAACAAAACCCGACTTCCCACCACTGGCGAGCAGAGTTCGGGCGTAAATTGCCGTCGTTTTCAACCTATGGCAGCATTCGGCATCAGTACCCTTAGCGTGATCCCCGGCAGAGCAGAACCTGCCGATGCTTCAGAGCAAGTAACGCAATTGCTGTTTGGCGAATACTACGAGGTCAAGGAAAAACGCAAGAAATGGATCCGCATCATCACCGCCCTGGACGAGTATGAGTGCTGGATCGACCGGAAGCAATACGTAGAGATCGGTCAAAAATTCGTGGAGCGACTCGCGAAGCAGAAGTTCATTCCTACCAGCATGGAGATGGCTGGCATCGTAGTGCGGGAACGCGACCAGCAGATGATTCCGATCCTGCTCGGCAGCTCGCTTCCTTTCATCAAGGACGGACAATTCAAGATCGGCGATGAAAGCTACCTCTTCGATGGACAAGTGCAGCTCAAGGCCGACAAGAAGAACATGGCATTGCTCGTTCAACATGCGATGCTCTACATGAATACGCCTTACCTCTGGGGCGGTCGACACCCATTCGGCATCGATTGCTCGGGACTGGTGCAGGTTTGTTACAAAATGATTGGGATCAACCTACCGCGGGATGCTTACCAACAGGCCAACCTCGGGCATGCATTGAGCTTCATCGAAGAAGCGCAACCAGGTGATCTGGCCTTTTTTGACAACGATGAAGGACGGATCATCCACGTAGGTATCTTGTTGGAAGATAACTACATCATCCACGCCTCAGGACACGTGCGCATCGATCGGATCGATCACCAAGGGATTTATAATAATGACGAGCGGGATTACTCACACCGACTGCGCATCATCAAACGGATCATCGACTGATTTTGGCGTCTTGGAGGTCTACCTCCTTCACCACCTCTTCTTGCAGAAAGCGATTAACGTTGTTGGCGATGTCTTGTCGCTGATAGAAAAGCTCATGTTTCATGGCAGCTGAGGTCATGCGGATGATCAAACGCTCGCCACGGAGTTCTACGTCATCGGTCTTTGCTGCAATGGCCGGACCAACGATCTCTTGCCAGTGGTTGATGAGGTTTACCTGACGCATTCCTCCCTTCAAGCGGTACACACTCAACATGCGCTCGATCACTTGTCCGAGCGATTCCTGGTTGGAATCCCGCTTGTCTTTCTTTGAATCGTAGCGTCGCCTCATGCGATCAAAATTCTTTAATTGAACCGGATTCCACGAGGAATTTTTTCAATGGTACTTGCTCATCCTTGAAGAGATCAGGTACACGATGCAAGTTAGCGTCGGTGATGAAGATCTGTCCGAAATGTTCCTCGCTCACCAATTGCATCAAAGCGGCTACACGCTGGTCATCGAGCTTATCAAAGATGTCGTCTAGTAACAAGATCGGTTTGCGTTGCTTGATGTCTTTGAGGTAGTCAAACTGCGCCAGTTTCAGGCTGATGACGAAGCTTTTGATCTGTCCCTGACTCCCAAACTTTTTCATCGGATGTCCGCCGATGGTGAATTTCAGATCGTCCTTATGAATGCCCTGTGTGGTGTATTGAGCGCGGTAGTCGCGATCTCGACTTGCGTTGAACAGTTCCAATAGCGTGGTATCATTAAGCGCACTATCATACTCAATACTCACCGTTTCAGCGCCGCCGGAGATCAATGCATAGAAGCGATTGAAGATGGGCAAATAACCCTCCAAAAAAGAAACACGCTTCGCATAAATGGTAGTGCCCAAGTCGTGCAACTGCTCATCAAACACCTCTAAACTCAGGGAGTCGAACTTCCGTTCTGCCCACTGGTGCTTGAGTAAGGCATTCCGCTGTGCGAGCAGGCGGTTGTAGTGGAGCAAGTGATCAAGGTATTGACGGTCGTATTGTGAAATGATGCCATCCATGAACTTGCGTCGCACATCGCTGCCCTCCGTAACCAGATGTGTATCTGCTGGTGCGATCATCACCAATGGAATGATGCCGATGTGATCAGCTAAGCGTTCGTACTCTTTCTGGTTGCGTTTGAAGTGCTTCTTATCGCCTTTTTTCAGTCCACAGAAGAAGCGTTCCTCCTCTCCATCGAGCACGATGTTGCCATCGATAACGAAAAAACCTTCGTCGTGACGGATGTTCTGGCTGTCGATTGGATTGAAGAAACTCTTGCAAAATGCGAGGTAGTAGATCGCGTCGAGCAGCGATGTTTTTCCCGCGCCATTGTTGCCTAGGAAGCAATTCACCTTCTCCGCAAGGTCCATCGAAACGTCTTCGATGTTCTTGAAATTGACAACACTGAGGCGGGCTAAATACATAGAAGTTCAAAGGTAGAATTTGGATGTCATGACAAGGCCCTTACCTGCGGATAAAAAAATATATTTGCAACTTCATTTTTAAAGGTAATGGCGAAAGATCAAGAAGAAATCATTGTAGATGTTGAGGAGGTATACTCCAAAACGGAAGGTTGGGTAGTAGAGAATCAGAAGAGCCTTTCCATCATTGTGGGCGCGATCGTATTGATGCTGGTATCCTACTTCGCATACAAGAACATTTACCTCGCACCGCAAGAGGAAGAAGCGAAAGAACAGATCTGGCAAGCACAGCAGTCCTTTGCGAAGGATGAATTGGATGTAGCGTTGAATGGTTCTGACGTGGCTTACGGCTTCCTAGACATCATCGATAAGTACGGTATCACAGAAACGGCCAACTTGGCGCACTACTACGCAGGGATTTCCTACCTACGCTTGGGTCAGTACCAAGACGCCATCGAATACCTAGAGAACTACGATTGCCAAGACATCATGGTATGCGCGGTAGCATTAGGTGCCACCGGCGATGCTTACATGGAGCTGGGAGAGGTAGACAAGGCCTTGAACTACTACAACAGCGCCGTAGAGCACTCTGACAACGACCTTACCGCACCGATCTACTTGATGAAGGCAGCGCGTGCACATGAGGAAGTGGGTGATTACAATGAGGCCCTTGACCTCTACAAGCGCATCCAGAACGACTATTCGAACAGCAATGAAGGCCGCTTGATCGAGAAGTACATCGCTCGCGCGGAGGGATTGGCTGGATAATTCCTACACATCATGGCTACGGAGAACAAGAACCTTTCTGAGTACGACGACCTACCAAAGGTGAATCCGAAATGGAAGATCGTGATCGTTCGTTCTGCTTGGAACAAAGAGATCACGAGTGGCTTGTACGATGGCGCGATGGATCTGTTGATCAATGCCGATGTACCTGGCAACCAGATCGAGTCCATGACCGTTCCTGGGAGCTATGAATTACCGCTGGGAGCACAATGGGCGATCGATCGCTACAAGCCCGATGCAGTGATTTGCCTCGGCTCGGTTATCCGTGGAGAAACAGCGCATTTCGACTACGTCTGCCAGGCGGTTGCTCAAGGCATCAAAGACGTTTCATTGAAGCATAACCTGCCGGTGATCTTCGGTGTACTCACCGATGACAACATCGAACAATCGCGTGCGCGAAGCGGTGGGAAGTATGGCAATAAAGGCACTGAAGCAGCGGTAACAGCGCTGCAAATGCTGGCGTTGCGCGATCGATAATCCTCTTCTACTTTTCTAGGATATTAGCGATGTTGGGCTTGAAATAGAGCGCACTCTTCATCACTTTACCATCCTCGCGATAAATGGGCTCACCGTTTTCATCGAGCTTGCTCATGTTGCTGCGTTGTATCTCCTCAAAAACCTCAGCGATCTTGTGCTGTAGTCCATGCGATAAGATGGTACCACACAAAATGTAGAGCATATCGCCCAAGGCATCTGCCACCTCAACGAGGTCACCTTCTCTTGCAGCTTCTAAGTATTCTTCATTCTCCTCCCGCATCAATTTGTACCGTAGGTGAATGGTTTCGGGATGAATCTCAGCGATGGGTTCCTCCTTATTCTCAATACGAAACGCATCGTGAAAAGCACGCACATGATCAATCACTTCAGAAAGCTTCGGGTCGATGGTTTTTTGCTCATTCATAAGCCGTTAATTTTTTCAAAATTCAAGGGTGCCGAATGTAGCTCAAACCCTTTATTCATAAGGCTTTCAGGATGGATTACTTCTTAACATTGTTTAACAGCAGAACGCCGCATTCTGGGAGCGTTTATTAGGATTTTCGCGTTGTTCAGAAGGAAATAGGATTGTTGATAAATGAAACGCACATGGAAACAGGCACAGAACAAGGAACAGACATCAGAGCGCTGAATGAGCGCATAGAGAAAGAGAGCGCGTTCATCGAGTTGATCAACCGCGAAATGGACAAGGTGATCATCGGTCAACGGTACATGATCGACCGCATGATGATCTGCCTGCTAACGAACGGACACCTCCTCCTCGAAGGGGTTCCCGGACTGGCCAAGACACTTGCCATCAAATCGCTCTCCTCCACCATCCATGCTGACTTCAGTCGCATTCAGTTCACACCAGACCTCCTTCCAGCCGACTTGGTAGGTACTCAGATCTACCAGGTCAAGAAAGACGAGTTCACCGTGCGTAAGGGGCCGATCTTCGCAAACTTCATTTTGGCGGATGAGATCAACCGAGCACCAGCCAAAGTGCAAAGCGCCCTGTTAGAGGCCATGCAAGAAAAGCAGGTGACCATCGGCGACGAAACCTTTGCCCTTCCGAAACCCTTCTTGGTGCTTGCTACGCAAAACCCAGTGGAGCAAGAAGGAACCTATCCCCTTCCAGAAGCTCAGGTAGACCGATTCATGCTGAAGGTGGTGCTAGACTATCCGAAGAAGGAAGAAGAACGTAAGATCATCCAACAGAACACTGGAAAAGCGGAGTTCCCCAGTACAAAACCGATCCTTGAAACGAAAGACATCCTAAAAGCACGTGACATGGTTCGGGAAGTGTACATGGATGAAAAGATCGAGCAGTACATCGTAGATATTGTGTTCGCTACCCGCGACCCGCAGGATTATGGTATGGAGCACTTCAAGGACCTCATCAACTTTGGAGGTTCGCCCCGTGCGAGCATCAACTTGGCCCTGGCAGCTAAGGCCTACGCCTTTATCAAGCGTCGTGGATATGTTATCCCAGAGGATGTTCGGGCCGTGAGCAAAGATGTGCTGCGCCATCGTATTGGCTTGACCTACGAGGCCGAGGCTGAGAACATCACCACAGAAGACATCATTGACGAAATCTTAAATCGCGTAGAGGTACCATAGACGCAGCTGAAATCAGTTGTTTGAATTCCCCTAGTAAAGCGATGCATGGAAACGTCAGAACTCCTTAAGAAAGTAAGAAAGATCGAGATCAAGACCCGTGGACTGAGCAATCAGATCTTCTCGGGTGAGTATCATTCTGCCTTCAAAGGCCGTGGAATGGCGTTCAGTGAGGTACGTGAATACCAGCCAGGCGACCCGATCCGAAGCATTGACTGGAATGTGACGGCGCGTTTTAACCATCCGTACGTAAAGGTTTTCGAAGAAGAACGTGAGATCACAATGATGCTCATCATCGATGTAAGTGCATCAGAAAACTTCGGAACAAAAGGCATGCTCAAACGGGAGCTGCTAACGGAAGTGGCAGCGGTGTTGGCTTTCTCTGCGGTGCAGAACAACGATAAGATCGGTGTCATCCTCTTCTCTGATCGCATCGAGAAATTCATCCCTCCTAAAAAAGGCAAGACCCACATCCTTCGGATCATTCGAGAACTGATCGACTTTAAGCCCGAGGGTCATGGCACCAACATCGAAGAGGCCTTGCGCTTCTTCAACAATGTGACCAAGAAGCGCAGCATCGCATTCCTTATTAGCGACATGATGGATACGAACTATGAGAAGCCTTTGCGGATTGCGCGGCAACGCCATGACTTGGTAACACTCATCCCACGAGACATTGCAGAAGATACCCTACCCGACCTCGGGATGCTTCCGATGAAGGACTTCGAATCCGGAAGAACCGTATGGGTAGACACCTCCGATAAGACAGTGAGGGAACGCTACGCTAAGGCCCGTACCCAACATCACTTGGAAACCGTGAACCAACTCAGAAAGATCGGCGTGGACTATGCCGAACTCTACACCAACCGTAGCTATGTGAAACCGCTCATGCAACTTTTCAAACAACGGGAGGCACGCGCATGATGGCTCGGAGCAAACATACATGGGTGTTGATCGGCGTATTCCTAAGTGTGCTTGGACAGGCCCAAGAGCGCAGCCTGGAGGTAAAACTAGATCGGGAAGAGATCTTGATCGGTGAGCAAATCGGTCTGCAATTGACGATGAAGGCGGCAACACCGGATACGGTAATGCTTCCAGAGATCGGTGAGGTCATTGGTAAACACATTGAAGTGATCGAAAGGTCCAAGATCGACACCCAATTTGTAGGTGATCAGTTGGAACAACGGGTACTTTCCCAGTCCTTCACGATCACGAGTTTTGATTCAGGCTACTTCGCCATCGCTCCGTTGCAAGGAAGCATCAACGGCGACAGCATTGCATCCAATCCTTTCCTCTTGGCCGTACAAACCGTACCGATCGATACCACCAAGGGCATCGCAGACATCAAAGACATTCAGGAGGTTCCCTTTGCTTGGAAGGAATGGTTGGAGCAAAACTGGCCTTGGATCGCGCTAGGATTGGCCATCATTGCTGCTATTATCGGGTTGATCTACTACTTGCGCAATCGTCCAAAAACACCTATTCCGATCGTTGAGAAGGTAGAACCGAGAAGGCCCGCCCACGAGCTTGCCCTCGAAGCTTTGGAGGCCTTGAAGGAGAAAAAATACTGGCAGCAAGGCGAAACCAAACGCTTCTACATCGAATTATCGAATATCCTCCGGGAGTTCTTGGAAGGACATTTTCACTTACCTGCCATGGAGCAGACCTCAGACGAGATCCTTCGCGGCATCCAACATCAACCAGACATCAACAAGGAACAACAGCAATCCTTACGTCAATTGCTCTTCTTGGCCGATCTCGTGAAGTTCGCCAAGGAAAAACCCATCGGTAGCGAAAATGAACTCAACCTGGAGGTGGTTGAATCTTTCGTGAAGGCACAAGCTGCCTTGCGCGCATCCAACGAAAACAACGAAGCAGACCATGGCTGATTGGGAGTTCGCACATATCGAATGGTTATGGGGCTTGTTGATCATACCGTTCATCGTTGCTTGGTACGTTTGGAAATACTGGCGTCGCCAACCGGTGATGGGCTACGCAACCTTACAGTTCTTACCCGAACAACACGGTTGGAAGAGCTACCTCGTACACCTTCCCTTTGCACTTCGGTTGTTGGTACTGGCTGGACTGTTGACCGCTATGGCCCGCCCGCAATCCAGCACCAGCTGGCAAGATGTAAAGACCGAGGGCATAGACATCGTCTTGGCGATGGACATCTCCAGCAGTATGCTCGCCCGCGATTTTGAACCGAACCGTTTGGAGGCCGCAAAGCAAGTAGGCGTCGAGTTCATCCAAAACCGGCCGAACGACCGCATCGGATTGGTGGTGTACAGCGGTGAAAGCTTCACGCAATGTCCGCTCACAACCGACCACGAAAAGCTGGTCAACCTGTTTGCGGAATTGGAACACGGCATGATTCAAGATGGAACCGCCATCGGAATGGGCTTGGCGAATGCCGTAAATCGATTGAAGGAATCCGACGCGAAAAGCAAGGTGGTAATCCTCCTGACCGATGGTGAGAACAATGCCGGTTCTATCGCCCCGGTGACGGCGGCAGAGATCGCGACCACCTTTGGCGTGAAGGTCTACACCATCGGCGTAGGAACGAAGGGACAAGCGCCCATGCCCACGCAAGACATGTTCGGGCGCATCCGCTACCAGATGCAAGATGTGAACATCGACGAGAAGTCCTTGCAGGAGATCGCTGATCTGACCAATGGCCAATACTTTCGCGCCACAGACAACCAAAGCCTGGCGACGATCTACGAGGAGATCGACCGCATGGAGAAGACCATCATTGAAGAAACCCAATATGAAAAGAAGAACGAGGAGTATTTCGTCTTGGCCTTAGCGGCTTTGCTGCTGCTTGGCTTGGAGTACGTCCTCCGAACCCTCGTACTTAAAAGTGCATTGACCGATGTTTAGGTTTGAACATCCATACCTGCTCTACCTCTTGGCCCTGATCCCGCTGGTCTGGTTGATCTTCCTATTGCAGCGTCGCGCTAAACAGAAACGCTTACGCTCGATCATCGACCCCAACCTCAAGTCGGCCCTGGTGCCAATGGCGAGTAAAGCGAAGGCTTGGGTGAAACTGGTGATCTATAGCCTCGCTTTGATCGCCTTGGTGTTGGCCCTGGCCAATCCGCAATTCGGCAGCAAGACCGAGGAGGTGAAACGAAAAGGCATCGACCTGATGATCGCCTTGGATGTTTCCAACAGCATGCAAGCGGAGGACCTCTACCCAAACCGCTTGGAACGTGCCAAGCGAAGCATCGAAGAGCTTCTCAGCTACCTGAAGTCGGATCGGATTGGCATCGTGGTGTTTGCGGGTGAAGCTTTTGTGCAGCTGCCCATTACCAGCGACCATTCCGCAGCGAAGCTCTTCCTGAACAGCATTGAGAGCAACTTGATTGCCACGCAGGGAACAGACATTGGGAATGCAGTGGAGCTGTGCCTAAACTCCTTTGACATGGAGGCTCCCTCCTCCAAGGCCATCATCCTGATCTCAGACGGCGAAGACCACGAGGAAAGCGCCAATGCTGCCATCCAGAAAGCGGCGGAAGCAGACGTGGTGGTGCACGCCATCGGAATGGGATCACCAGATGGCGCACCGATCCCCATCTATCAAGGTGGTAAACGAATCGGGTTCAGGAAGAACAAGGAAGGCAACACCATCGTAACCAAACTCGACGATGCCATGCTGAGCGAGCTCGCGAACATGAGCGATGGCATCTTCGTACGGGCTACCAACGGAGAAAGCGGCATGGCCTACATTTTCGAAGAGGTAGAGCGCATGGAAAAGGTTGAGATCGGCGCGAAGGTGTATACCGACTATGAAGACCGCTTCCAATGGTTGCTCTTCCCTGCCCTTTTCCTCTTGCTGATCGAGTTAATAATTCCAAACGTCCGATCCCTCTGGTGGGAAAAACTGTTTGATTCGCAGAAGGAATGAAACGCAGTTACAGCATACCGATGATGATTTTAACCTTGGTGCTTTCGCTCCATGCAGCAGCACAAGGCAAGCTGGAGTTGTATGAAGGCAACGAAGCCTATCGTGATGGTGACTTTGCTAAAGCGGAGGAGCTATACGACCAAGCGCTGTCGAAAGACCCGGCCAATACCGAAGGCGCCTTCAACCGAGGTAACGCCACTTATCGACAAGAGAATTATACATCGGCAACGGAGTATTACCAACGCGTGGCAGAACAGGCAGAAGACCCCACTTTAAAAGCGCAAGCACTGCACAATTTGGGTAACACCCAACTGCAAGCACAGAAGTTTGAAGAGGCGGTGAAGTCGTACAAGAACGCCCTACGGCTCAATCCGCAAGACGATGATACCCGCTACAACCTCGCTTACGCGCAACGCCTTTTGAAGCAACAACAGCAGCAAGAGCAAAAGCAGGATCAACAACAAGACCAACAAGACAAAGAGGATCAGCAAGACCAAAAGGAACAGGATAAACAAAAGCAGGATAAGAAGGACGAACAAGAGAAAGACAACGAATCCTCTGAGCAAGACAAGCAGGATAAGGACAAGGAAAAGCAAGAAAAGGAGCAGCAGCAAGATAAAGGAGAGCAGAACGAGGACGAAGCACAGCAACAAAAGCAGCCCAAGCCTATTGAGCTTTCGCCCCGCGAAGCCGAGCAGATGTTAGAAGCGGCAAAGAACCAAGATCAAAAGCTGCAAATGCAATTGCGCAAACAGAAAGGAAAAACCAAGAACATCGATAAGGACTGGTGAGAGCGATCGTGATCATAGCATTCCTCGTTTCAGCTGGCCTCAACGTGCTGGCCCAAAGCCTTACGGCGCGGGTCAATCGCAGCACAGTAGCGGTTGGAGAGCACTTTCAAGTGAGCTTCACGATCGAGGGCGATGCAGATGGATTTCGTCCGCCCAGCTTTGAAGGTTTCCGCGTGCTCTCTGGTCCGAACAAGTCGTCATCGATGCAGTGGATCAACGGCGATTTTTCGAGCAGCGTTAGCTACAGCTACATCCTGATGCCGGAAAAAGAAGGTCAGTTAGAGATCGGCGCGGCGCAGGTCAAAAACAAATCGGCAGAATTGAGTTCCGACCCGATTAAGATCAACGTGGTGCAAGGCCGTCAACAAGCCCGTCAACCCCAGCAACAAGCTAGGCAGCCGCAGCAAGCAAACGCTCCACCGGCAGGAAATGAAAACGACATCAGCACCCACGTATTCATGAAGCTTTTCGTGAACAAGAAGGACGCCTTCGTGGGTGAACAGATCATTGCGACCTACAAACTCTACTATGACATCGAGGTGGGTCAAGCGGTTCCAAGCATGGAGCCCTTCAATGGTTTCTACACCGAAGACTTGGAGATCGATCCAAACCGATCTCGGGCCAAGGAGCGCATCAACGGTCGCGATTACATGGTGGCAACCATGAAACAAGTGGTACTCACCCCTCAGAAATCGGGCGAGCTGGAGGTACCGGCGATGGAACTATCACTGATCGCTCGCGTGCCAGAACAACGCAGGAGGCGCAGTATTTTCGATAGCTTCTTCGGGAACTACCGCAATGTGAGAACCACGGCAAGCTCCAACATAGAGAAGATCAAGGTGAATCCGTTGCCTAAGGCAGGTGAGCCCGCTGGATTCTCAGGCGCCGTAGGAAACTATTCCTTGAAGGCCGAGGTAGACCGAACGGAAGTGTTGACGAATGAAGCGGTAAACTTGAGCGTGAAGCTAGAAGGCCAAGGCAACCTGTCGCTTGCCAGCGTGCCGGAGGTGAAGATTCCGGCAGATTTTGAGTCGTACGACCCTAAGATCAGAGAAAACATCACCACTGATGCTGGTGGCACCCGCGGCAGCAAGACCGAAGAATATGTTATGATTCCCCGCTTTGCAGGTGAATTCGAGATCGAGCCGATACGTTTCAGCTATTTCGATCCTGAAAGCAAGAGCTACAAACAGATCCAAAGTGATCCCATTCTGATCACCGTGAACAAAGGGAAAGGTTCAGCAGGTGCAAACGACGGTGCTGTAGCCGTCGCAAAGAAGGAGGATGTTCAGATCATTGGGAAAGACATCCGCTTCATCAAGACGGGCGATACAGAACTCATGCGGAATGAAGACCGGTTCTTCCGTACGCCCTTGTTCTACCTCCTCAGTATTCTGCCGTTCGGGGGAATGATCGGTGCGATCTTCTTGTTCAGCTTTTACCGTGCGCAATACGGTGATGAGCGGGCCTTGCGGAGCAAAAGAGCGGGAAGCTTGGCCAAAAAGCACCTCTCGAAAGCGAGAAAGCAATTGGATGCCAGCAACGAGGTCTTCTTCGATGAGATCTCTGCAGCGCTCTACGGCTACTTGGGAAATAAGCTGGGCATCCCCACTTCATCTTTGAACCGCGAGCAGATAGAAGCAGAACTCCGAGCGAAGGAAGTTTCTGATGAAACATTGAGTGCCCTGAATAAAGCCTTAGACGAGTGCGACATGGTGCGCTTTGCTCCGGGTGTTGTGCGCAGCAAGCAGGAGATACTCACCGCTAGTGCGTCCATCATAAATGCCTTGGAAGATGAACTTTAAGTTGCGCTACATATCGCTCCTGATTGCTGCGCTGATCGCCACGACAGCATTCGCATCTGAGTCGTATTACACGGAACGGTACGAGGCCGCCAACCAAGCGTTCAAAGCAGGTGATTACGATACGGCACAGATCCTATACACAGAGATCGTGCAGAACGGTATGGTTTCGTCGGAGTTGTTCTACAACCTCGGAAACACCTATTTCAGGAAAGGAAATGTTCCCGCATCCATCCTTTTCTACGAGCGGGCCTTGAGGTTGGATCCGACCGATGAGGATATCCGTTACAATTTGGAGATCGCCCGCGGATACATCACCGATAAGATCGAGCCCATTGAGGAGGTATTCTTCGTCGGGGCATGGAATGGTTTTGCCACTAAGTTCTCAGACGATACCTGGGCGGCGATCGGTATAGCGTTATTGTTCGTCATGGCAGGATTGCTTACGGCGTTCTTCGTAGGTAAGAACCGAAAAGTAAAGCAGCTCGGACTCCTGGGCGGGTTGATGGTGCTGATCGGTGCTGGCGTGATCTTTTCATTGGCACTGCGTGCAGAAAGCATTTTGAACGAACCGGCTGCCATTGTTTTTGCGCCGAGTGTGAAAGTGAAGAGTGAACCTGGTTTGAAAGGTGCGGATCGATTCGTGATCCATGAAGGGCTGAAGGTGGAAGTTCTAGGTGAAGAGGGCGATTGGACCCGAATAAAACTAGCAGATGGAAACAGCGGATGGCTTCAAAGTGCGTCGATAGAACGTATTTGACCGTCGAAAAATGAACCGTTTACGAGGTATTCCGTTCGCTATTAGGTACCTTCGCGCGCGCTTTCTCAAGCAAACCACAAACCAAAATTGAAGATGATTGAAACTGCCAACATCAAAATCACTCGAACGCAGCAGTCTCGTTTAAGCGAGGTTGATTTCGATAACCTCCCATTTGGAGCAGTTTTCTCTGACCACATGTTGGTAGCTCACTACCGAAATAAGCAGTGGGAACAAGCATCCATCAAACCTTACGGAAACATCTCACTCTCCCCTGCCACTTCGATGATCCACTACGGTCAATCCATCTTCGAAGGCATGAAGGCGTTTAGAAATTCCAATGGTGAGGTGATGATCTTCCGTCCAGAAATGAACTGGGAGCGCATCAACAAATCTGCCGAGCGCATGTGCATGCCAACCATCCCACGAGAAATCTTCATGGACGGCATCCGTCAATTGATTGACCTGGACCGTAACTGGGTGCCTACGAACGAAGGCAGCTCCTTGTACATCCGTCCATTCCTCTTCGGAACCGACCCGATGTTAGGGGTACGTCCTTCCGACACCTACACCTTCATGATCATTACTTCTCCTGTGGGTCCATACTACAGCAAGCCCTTGCACCTCAAGATCGAAACGGAGTTCACCCGTGCCGCTCTCGGTGGCGTTGGTTTTGCTAAGGCGGCGGGTAACTACGGAGCAGCGATGTTCCCAGCCAAAAAGGCACAAGAGCAAGGCATCGATCAGTTGATCTGGACGGATGCCAAGGAGCACAAGTACCTAGAAGAAGCGGGCACCATGAACATGATGGTGGTACTGGACAATACCTTGTTGACGCCTCCGCTCAAATCAACGATCCTTCCAGGTGTAACCCGCGACAGCTTCTTAACGCTGGCTCGCGAGGCAGGATACCAGGTGGAGGAACGTCCGATCAGCACCGATGAGGTAATCGAAGGTGCGCGCAACGGCAAACTGCAAGAGCTCTTCGGAGTTGGAACGGCTGCAACCACAGCGCAGGTGATCCGCTTGACCTTTGGTGAAGAGACTTTTGAACTGCCTGCCATTGAAGGTCGCGAGATCTCGAATAAAATCGGCAAGAAATTGCTCGATATCAAGAAAGGCGAGATCACCGACGATCACGGCTGGAACATCCGCTTCTAAGCAACAGCCTCTGAGCGACCTTTATTAGCCATCAATTGATGGCGCAGCTTACGTTCAAAGAGCAATTCTTCGATACGGTTCTTACGGTGCTTTCTGATTTCTAGTCCAACGGTGCGTACATCCCATTGGATTTGCAAATCTGTTTTGACCTCCAGGATGTCTATGTGCAGCAGTCGATCAATTCCGCGCTCCCGTTTCAAGCCGGTAAGCTGCTGAGACGTCAAGTCGCCATCCAACTGCTGAAAACCGCGCGCTTCCATGGCCCTCTTTACTTCATCAAAGGCCACACTCTTCTCCATGAAACTCAACCGCAACGTTTTCATACTGTGAAGAACCTACTAATTCCCCTTGACTGGGTTAAATAGCTGTGAAATTTTATTCGCTTCTTTGTGTACATGGTTCAAGCCCAACTCGATCATACCCACTTCACGCGTACAGGCAAGGGGCCAACCTTGGTCTTTTTACACGGGGCGTATATCGATAGCACCTTCTGGGAACACCAGATCGAGCCATTCAGCGCAGCGTTTGAGGTTATCAATCTTGATCTTCCCTCGCACGGTAAGAGCGCACCTGAATCGGTAGAAGAATACAGTGTAGCATACTATTCGGAATGGGTGATCAGCGCGTTGGATCAAATCGGTGTTAAGGACTTTGCAGTTGTGGGGCTCTCCCTCGGGGCGATGATCGCACAATGCTTGGGTGCACGTTATCCAGCGCGGGTGAAGGCCATTGTGTTGATCGGCGGTAGCGTCTCCATGCAGCACACCTGGTTGGAGAAGGTGGTCCTTTCATTCATCTTTCCGAAACCGGTTGCCATGTGGCTCTTTGGTCAGCTGACCACCCGGCAGTTCCTGAAGTTGAGCTTCATGCTCACCTGGTTCATGCGAGGTAACCAGTGGCTCGGTGAACCCTACACACGCAAGCGCATCCGAGCATCCATCGGTTCCATTTCGAGGCCCGAGATCAAGAAGATCTATGCCGCTGTGCACACCTTCCGAAAGCAGGACATTGAGCGCGGCAGTTTTCCGGTACTCATGATCAATGGACAATACGATTCTCCCTTAATCCACTTCCACGCACGTTCACAAAAACGTCGACTAGGCAACCGATGTGACATCATGAAGGTGCCCAATACCGGGCATGGATGCAATTACGATCGGCCCGAACTGTTCAATCAGATGGTGATGGAATGGCTGAGATACAAAAGCCTTGAAACCAGCATAGAGCAGGAATCTGCTCAATTAAATCTACCGAAACAGGTTGTACTTTAGGATGCAGTAGATGGCGCGGAAACCATCCTTCCAATTGATTTTCTTGCCTTCAGCGAAGGTGCGCCCGTAGTAGCTGATGCCTACTTCATAGATCCGAACCCCTTTGATGCGGGCGAACTTTGCTGTGATCTCTGGTTCAATACCGAAACGGTTCTCTTCTAAGGTGAAATGCTGCAGGAGGTCTCGACGGAAAAGCTTGTAGCACGTTTCCATGTCGGTCAGGTTCAGGTCTGTCAGCATATTGGAAAGGAAGGTCAAGAACTTGTTGCCGATGCTGTGCCAGAAGAAGAGGATGCGGTGTGGATTGCCTCCCATGAACCGGCTGCCGTAGACCACATCTGCAAATCCGTTGATCACCGGCTTCAAAAGCAAGTTATACTCCTCGGGATCGTACTCGAGGTCAGCATCTTGGATCACGATAAAATCACCGGTAGCTTCCTCGAAACCTCTGCGGATGGCAGCACCTTTTCCTTGATTCTTTCCTTGCTCGAAATAGCGGATCACTGTGCCTTGGTTCTTCTCAATGAAGTCCTGTATGGCATCACGCGTGTTATCTGTAGAAGCATCATCAACGATCACCACTTCCTTCTCGATGTTGGCAACCAATTGAACATCCACCACCTTCTCCAAGATCTGGTGGATGGTCTTTGCTTCGTTGTAAGCGGGTATGACGATGGATAATTTCATCCGGCGGCGAATATAATACTAAGTACCTCGTTATGCTCTTGCCATTACATTTGTACCCTCATGCAGAAGTCCTTCATCATCGCTAGTGCCGTTCTACTCATCGCCAGCTTACCCAGTTGTAACCGATGCGAACAATGCACGGCCACACAAGGTGAGTTCGGTGAGGTGACCCGCGAGATCTGCGGCAGACGTGCACAACGCAATCAACTCGTTGCCGAATTGGAGTCAGACACCATCGGTGTGGGTCCTTGGGTGTGTGAATGACCTAGGCTTGGTCGGAAGCTTCTTCGGAGGCTTGTTCTTCTGATTCGGATGCTTTTTCCTCCTCTTTCATCTGCTTGATCGTAAGGTCGATCTGCTTCTTTTGCTGACGCAGTGCTTCGATCTCCTCCTTCACACCATCGATCCGATTCATCAGCTCCTTTTTCAACGGGTTGGAATCGTCTGAATACTTGAAGAAGTCCATCTTGCTCTCTTCTTGGGCCAAGTTGGTCTGAGCTGCTTTGATTTTATCGATGACCGCACGCTTCTCTCGCAATAAAGCATCATCGGCATGGTTCGCATTGCTGAGTCGATCCAGCTTTGCATCAAACTGCTTTTGCACCAGGTCTTCCTTGCTCACACCGATCGATCGGTACGCATTGGCAACTAGGTCTTCAAACTGCTTCTCTATCTTTCCACGGAGTTTGTTCGGCACCGCGCCGATCTTACCCCAGGCTTCCTGCCACTCTGCAATGGCCGCTTCGCCTTGCTCTTTGATGCCCTTTTCCAAGGTCTCTTCAAACTGCTTCAAGAGCGCTTCCTTCTGTTCTAGGTGTTGCTTCGCTTCTTTGATGGCCGCATCTGCCGCTTCTTTCTTACGATTGAAGAAGGCATCGCAGTACTTTCTGAACTCCTTGAAGAGTTTGTATTCTTCATGCGGAAGCAGCTTGCCTGTTTGTTTCCACTCGCGCTGCATGCCCTTTAGCGTATCTGCGATCTGCTTGTGATCTTCTCCTTGATAGATGGATTTCGCTTTCTCGATCAAGGCCTTCTTCTTCTCACGTATATCCTTCAATTCCGCATTGCTCGCCTCCATGAAACGATCGCGCTTGCTGAAGTATTCATCGCACGCCGCACGGAAAGACTTCCAAACCTTGTCGTTCTTACCCCTGCCGGCATAGCCGAGTTTCTTCCACTCCTTCTGCACATCAATCACAGCCCGACTTCGCTTCTGCACCTCTTGTACGTCGCTCATTTCTTCCGCAGCCAAGGCTTGCACCTTCTTGATGAGAGCTTCCTTTGCTTCTAGGTTCTTATGATGCTCATCCTTGATGGCTTTTCTGTGCTCACGGATGCGGTCAAAGACCTTACCCATTTCTTCCCGAAACGATTCTCGGATCTTGTCCCATTCTTCTCGGAAGGTCGGACCGATCTGATCCCATTCATCCAGGTACTGGTGGATTAAGAAATCCACTTGGTTGATGCTCTTCTCATCCGCAAGCAGCTTGATCTTATCAATGATCGCTTCCTTCAATTCCTGGTTCTTCTTCAGGTCGTTGATCTGCAGTTCGCGATAGATCTTTATGTTGTAGTAGAACTGCTCGATCAATCGGCTGTATTCCGCCTGTAGATCACGTCGAGCTTCGTTGGGTACAGGTCCCAGCTCATTCCACTTTTGCTTGATCGCATCAAAGCGCTGGTAAGCCTTGCCGATGTTTTCCTCGTCTTGGATCAGGGCGTTGAGTTCTACCACCAATGCCTTTTTCTCGCTGAGGTTGTTGGCCTCATCCTTTCGGCGTTCCAGATCCAAGGCTTTTCGCTTATCATGGTAGATGGAAAGCAGTTCCTTGAAGCGCGCATCCTCCTTTGAAGGGGTGTAACTAAAGGTCGACTCCTCTTCACCGGATTGCATGTGAAGCTCCAGTGCGGCTTTTTCGTCCGCTTCTTGGAGCTCATTGAAGCGATCTTGGATCCCTTGCAGGCGCTCACGATCCGGCACAAAGGCTTCGTCGGTGATCCACTGCTCTAATTCTTGTACAACAACTTCTTTGGACATGATGCGATAATAAGGTTCAAAAATAAGGCTTCGGGCCCGGCTGTGCTTGGTATTAACGTTAACATCAAAGGAAATTCACAGCGCACGCTAACGGTTAGCCGTGGATGTGCTCCTTTTTTCCATACTTCTTCATCACCTCCGCTTCGTACTCCAGGAACTCCTCCCAAAGGGCATCAACGTCTAGGTGTCCCTTCCCAAACTGGCGTGCAAACTTCAAGAACATGGTGTAGTGCATGGCCTCACTGCGCATCAGATCGGCATAGAAGGCACTCAGCTCTTGGTCGGTGATGCCTTCGGATAGCACACGGAACCGCTCGCAAGAACGTGCCTCGATCATCGCTGCTAGAAGTAGGCTATTGATGAGGTGATGCAAGCGTGAATTGCCTCCTTTTTGCTTAAAAAACTCCCGAAGGTCATGCACATACGGATCCTTGCGCTCACGTCCGAGCTGCATGCCCCGCTTCTTGAGGTGATCGTGTACGCGTTGAAAATGCTCCATCTCTTCTCGGGCAAGGTCGGTCATGGCGTCTACCAGATCTGGATACTCGGGAAACTGTACGATGAAGGAGATCGCCGCGCTGGCAGCTTTCTGCTCGCAGAAAGCGTGATCGGTCAACACCTCTTCGATGTTCTTTTCGGCAACGTTCACCCAACGAGGGTCAGTAGCAAGCTTGAGACGGAGCATAAACGTGAAAATTTGCGGCAAAGGTAAGGTGCCAGGAAAACAATAAATCCGCACCAACCGCGATATTTGCATGTGATGTATCGCTTACCCATCAGGCTTTCAGTGCCCGTTTTCTTCGGGCTTTTCATCCTCACCCTCATACAAACAGGGTGCAGGAACCGTTGCGAGCGGGTAGATGGCGCACGCGAGCGCTTCGAGATACCGTTAGGCGGAGTGCATAGCCTGGATGTGAGAACAGCCGCTGATGTGGAAATCCGAACCACCATAGACAGTGCTGACGGTATCATGGAGGTCTTTGCACAACCAGAGGTCTATTTCGCACTCGAGTCGCGCTTCAGAGACAGCACCCTGCGCTTCAATTCAGATGCCTGTTTTCGCGGTCAAGAGGAACTGCTGATCAGCGCCTTGATGCGCGACATCAAAGAAGTACGCATGGATGCTGCCGGTGAGATCCGCTCCAGTGATCTGCTTGAATTGGATTCCTTGAGCATCATCAACCAAGGCTTAGGCGACATCGCCCTGCACATTGCTACCAACGAGGTCACCAGCAGGTCTTCCGCTTCTGGAAACGTGATCCTTTCTGGCGAGACCAAAAAACTCTTCGCGGTCAATACAGGTTCGGGTGAGCTGAGCGGATTCAACCTCTTTGCCGATCCGGTGATCATTGAGAACTACGGTTCTGGCGTGATCGAGGTTCACGCAGCCGAATTCCTTCAGGTGAACTTTGCGCAGGAAACCACCGTGCGTTACCGCGGAAACCCACGTGTGATTACCGTGGCAGGTACAGGAGATTTGGTGAATGCCAACCTAGGACGGTAAGTGATCTGCGGTTACTTTTGGCTTCTTAACCAATGCACTCTATGATGAAGTTCATGCGCACTTCCCTCCTATTGCTGATCACGTTGCTCCCGACCTTACAGATCGCTTCAGCACAAGAAAGCTCCTTCACCTTGAAGGACGCCATGCTGAAGGCGTATTCCGACTACTATCCTACTCGACCCGAGCAGCTGCAGTGGTTGCCTGAAGGACATACCTACAGCACCATTGGTGAACGCGAAGGAGAGAAATACCTGTTGTTGTATGAAGGAGCGGCGAACAAAGAGATGCAGATGATTGCATTGGATGACCTGAATAAAGCGTGCAACGCCTATGAGGTAAGCTTCACAGCCTTTCCTCGTATTCAGTGGCTCAACAACGATGAACTGTTCTTGCAGAGTGGCAATAAGTACCTCCGCTATGACCGGAACCAAGAGAAAGCTATCCTGATGTATGATCTGCCAGAGGGCGCTTCTAACATCAGTTTTTGCGGAGATCGCAGCGCATGTGTATACCTCCAAGATAACAACCTGTACTACCAAGCACTGGACAAAGAAGCGATTCAGCTCACCAAAGATGGTGGCGAGGGCATTGTTTACGGACAGGCCGTTCACCGCAGTGAATTCGGCATCACGGGCGGACTCTTCTGGGCGCCTGATCACCAGAAGATCGCCTACTACCGCATGGATGAGACAATGGTTACGGATTATCCATTGGTGGACATCACCACTACCCCGGCGAGCCTGAACAACATCAAATATCCGATGGCAGGTGGTACCAGTCACCACGTCACCATCGAGGTGTTCGATCCGAAGACCAAAGCATCAACACCGCTTAAAACCGGCGAGCCGAAGGAACAATACCTCACCGCCGTTACCTGGTCGCCGGCGAGCGATGCGATCTATGTTGGCGTATTGAACCGTGATCAAAACCACATAAAGCTAAACCGATACAACGCAAAGGATGGTTCATTCGACCTCACGTTATTCGAAGAGAAGGATGATGCCTACGTAGAACCGGAGCATGGCTTGTACTTCATCCCAAACAATACGAACGAATTCCTGTGGCACAGCGAGCGCGATGGCTTTGATCATCTTTACGTCTACAACACCAATGGAGAGCAACTGAGGCAACTCACCTATGGTCGCTGGGAAGTAGAAAGCATCCTTGGTTTTCATGAGGGAAGCCAAACCCTCTTTGTGGAAGGAACGGGCGAAGTGACCTTGGAATTTGACAAGAGGGATGATACCCACAATGCGCTTCACCGCTTCACTTATGCCATCAACTACGCCACCGGCGAGAAACGCATCATCCAGTCAGACAAAGGCACCCACATGGGAGCTTTGAGTGCAGATGGTACCATGATCTACGAGCACTTCTCAAGCATTGAAAATCCATGGATGACCACCTTGTACGATACCGATGGAAAGGAGCTCAAGCGCTTGCTGACTGCCGCCGATCCTACCGATCAACTTGGCATTCGCAAACCCGAGCTCATTACGCTGGCGAAACCAGAGTACAACCTCTACGGAAGGGTCATCAAACCATCCGACTTTGATCCTAATAAGAAGTATCCACTCTTTCTCTATGTGTATGGCGGTCCGCATGCTCAACTGGTTCGCGATTACTACTTGGCTGCTGCGCCGCTCTGGATGTATTGGCTGGCAGAGCAAGGCGTGATCGTGGCAACGGTAGATAACCGCGGCTCCAACAACCGTGGCCTCGACTTTGAACAGAGCAACTTCAGAAATTTGGGTGCCGTTGAAATGACCGACCAGATCGACTTCGTGAACTACCTCACAGATCAGGGCTACATCGACATGGATCGCATGGCGGTGCATGGCTGGAGTTACGGTGGTTTCATGACCATCAACATGCTCCTCTCCTTCCCGGGCACCTTTCAAGCAGGGATTGCTGGCGGACCGGTTTGCGACTGGTCGCTCTACGAAGTCATGTATACCGAGCGCTACATGGATACCCCGGAGGCGAACCCTGAGGGCTTTGCCAAGGCTAACTTAGTTGAACGCGTAGGGTCGTTGGAAGATGACCTATTGGTAATCCACGGCACCGTTGATGACGTAGTGGTGTGGCAACACAGCCAGAGATTGGTGAAGGCATGTGTAGACCAAGACAAGCAACTCGACTATTTCATCTATCCGGAGCACCCACACAACGTGCGTGGCTGGGATCGGTACCACTTGATGGAAAAAGTGCTGGACTACGCCCTTGAGCGCATCAAGCCTGAGGTTGACGCTGAATAAACTGACGTTTGAAAGAAGCCGCATAAGAAGCGATCGCCACCTTTTTAGCTTCAGGTGCTAGGTGCTTTGGTGGACCTTGGGGCGTGTTGTTGGCATCCACCACATAAAGTCGGTGGTCGTTACAGTCGCGCAGCACGTCCAGCTCTCCGAATTCCATGCCACTGACCTCAGCAAACCGAAGCAACTGCGTGATTTCTTCCGTGGAAAGCTGATCTGTGATCTCCATACATAATTCAGCCCGATCTGGCACATTCTTGAAGCGTTCACCGTTGTTGCGGTAATTCAGGTAAAGGTGAGGAATCTCATTCCCCATGATCGGAATGCGCAGGTCCATCACCTCTCGCTCGTTCACCGAGCTATCGATGAACTTCTGATAGATGAATCCAGCCTCTGGCTCGCACGGACAATCGACCAAGGTGCCATCGTGTACTGCATTGGTCTTACTCTTCCGCACGGCTTTTCCCTGATGGGTCGTGGGATCGATCTTGGTACTGTAGCCGAAGGACTCGAGCATTTGCTCATCCACCACATCCTTAGAAATATCTCGGTGTTGAAGGTTGATGATCTGTTGTCCGTCCGCATGGAGTTGTTCTAACGCAGTGTACTCCTCCCTCACCGTAGCGTATTCCCAATAGATCGCCACTTGAGCGCCCCTGGAGATCTTATTCGTCACCTCATAACCCAGCGCTTTTGCAATGCGGAAGATGGTTCCTCCCCGGCTCGGAAAATGCGGATGCACCAGCATGCGCGGTCTTGGCTTACCGGTTCGAAGCGCATGGCTCAGGTTTCGAAGCATAACATCGAGGTCTTTCAAGAACATCTCGGTAACCGGCATGCCTTTTCGGTAGCGGTTGAAGATGCCTCTTCGGTATGGTGGTAAGAAGTACATGTTGATAAGTTCTCCAGGTAAGCGCGAAGTTGATCAATGACGGTGGGGTCTGACCAATCTGCTGCCCCGTTTCGCTTGAGGATCAGCTTTCCCTCCGCATCGATGAGGTAGGTTGCCGGCAGAGCGCTTGGATTGATGTTGGGCGGCAGCGGTGTCACCTGTCGATAGAAAGGCAACAATTCACCGGGGCTCTTCATGTAGTGCTGAAACGCAGCGCGATCTTCAAGGTTGATCATGCGCAATTGCAATTCCGGCAGGGCCTCATGCAGCTGAGCGAAGGATCCAAATTCGGCCAGGCAAGGAATGCACCAGCTCGCCCAGAAAGTGACGAGCATAGGCTCACCTTTCCAATCGTTCCATGGGGTCACAACGCCATTTACGTCTTCTACCCGCAGGTCGTAGTTCAACACCTCAGGCGACTGCTTCACCTGCTCCATTTTTCCACGCTGCTCCAGTCCGAACTCCGCGTACTGTACTTGTATCCATCGCGGTAGATCCGTAAAAAAGGCAATCGCCAAAAAGGAAAAGAATACCGCATTCTTGAACCATTGTTTCTGCCAGAGTTGTTTGAGTTGTTGCATCAGCCGAGTTTATCTCCATTCTTGCACGGACGATCAGGCGTGATCAAGACCACCCCATCGTCTGCATAGACACCTAGAACAAGGCATTCACTCATAAAGTTCCCGATCTGTTTCGGCGGAAAATTCACCACAGCTAGCACCTGTCTTCCCTGCAAAGATGCTTCATCGTAAAGCGACTTGATCTGCGCACTCGATTTCTTTATTCCGATGCTTGGCCCAAAATCGACCCAAAGTTTCCAAGCCGGTTTCTTCGCCGCTGGAAACGGCGCAATCTCTTGGATGGTGCCGACGCGAATGTCAAGGGATTCAAGATCAGACCAATAAGCCTGACCTATCTCATGCGATGCAGTCATATGCTTTGATTATATTCGAGACAAACCTAAACAACATGAGAAAGCTATACTCCTTGCTGGTTGCTGTATTCTTCTTTGCCAGCAGCTTTGCACAAACCACTGTTTTCACAGACGATTTTGAGGGTGGCCTTGGTGCCTGGACGCTTACCGGACAATGGGGAACCACTACCACACAGGCCTACAACGGGTCTAACTCGTTGGCCGATAGTCCGGCAGGGCTCTACAACAACATGCAAACCACTTTCGCTACCATCACCAACAGTTTTGACCTTACCAGTGCCTTAGACGCAAATGTGCACATGCGTACCAAGTTCGACATTGAGAATGGTTTTGATTATTGCTACTTGGAGATGTCTGATGATAATGGCAGCACGTGGACGATCATCCACACCTTCAATGGGGAGAACAACCTAACCAACTGGACCGACCTGACCGTAAACGCTGGTGGTTTCGTGGGCAACAGTCAAGTGAAGTTGCGTTTCCGTTTCTACACCGATGCCGCCTATCAAGCCGATGGTATCTTCATCGATAGTTTTCGGATCGTAAGTGATACGGTGGATAATGCCCCTCCGCTGATCGTACATAACCCTGACCCACACTTTGAGGGACAAGCCGATACCAATTTCCGAAATGTCACCATCACCGATATCTCAGGAGTAGCCAGTGCGATCATGACCTACAACGTAGATGCTGGTCCACAAATGACGCTCACCCCTTACGATACCAATGGCAATGTGTACACTTTCGCTATTCCACCGCAGCAGGCAGGGGCCTATGTAGACTATTCCATTACGGCCGTTGACTCTGCACCTACCAGCAACACATCGTTCAGCGAGATTTACCAGTACGTGGCGGGTAATTACATCAGCCATGACAATGGCGTGGTGAATACCGTAGCCAATTTCACCTCTGCGGGTTTTCTAACGGGCGTAGCCAACCGCATCACATTGGATGGAAATTCTACCCTAACCACTGCGCTCATCCGCAACTATGTAGATATCAACAATCCGACAGACAGTATTGAAATTCATGTGTGGTCTGATAACAACGGTAACCCTGGCACAGACTTGATCACACCATTCAACGTATTTCCTGATGCTAACTTGTTGGAGCCACAGCGCATGACCCGGGTAGACCTGCGTCCGCTGGCATCACAGCTGGATAGCCTGGAAGGGGATATTTTCATCGGTTTTGAAGTACCCAACGGTTCTGCTTGGGTGTGTCAAACCACAGGAACCAACAACCGAGGAAAAACGCTGAACAATACGGGCAATTGGGCCAATGCCACCACCACCTACCACTTTAGAGCGGTGACCACTGAACCTGCTTTTGCACCCGTAGCGGATTACAGCTATGATGCTGCGAATGATCCCACGATTGTATTTACAGACCTTTCCACCAACAACCCCAATGCTTGGCTCTGGGATTTTGATGATGGAACTACCTCTACGGTACAAAACCCAACCCACACGTTTCCTCAATCTGGAACCTACGAGGTATGCTTGATCGCAAGTAACGCGATCGGCACCAGCGATGAACATTGCGAAGATGTAGTCATCACGAATGGCCCCCCAATCGCATCGTTCAACCCAGACCTTACGAATGATCCCACAGTATTCTTCGATGAAAACAGCCAGAACAATCCCACCAGCTGGTCATGGGATTTTGGAGATGGAAATTCGAGTACACAGCAAGAACCCACCCACACCTACAGCTTGGCAGACGACTACACGGTATGCCTGATCGCATCGAACCAATACGGTAGTGATACAACGTGCAACGTGGTTTCCATTGACAACCAATTGCCTATCCCGTTTTTTGAGTACGAAGTTTTGGCGAACAACATCGTGTCTTTTGATAACCAAACGGCAGCAGGCAATCCACCACAAACCTTCTATACTTGGTATTTTGGAACGGGCAATGACTCTTCCAATGCCGTTAATCCTTCGCACGTTTACCCCAACACAGGAGGTACGTTTGAAGTATGCTTGAAGGCTTCCAACGCCATCGGCAGCGCACCACTCTACTGCGCGGATCTTGAACTAGAAAACTTGGTAGTAGGTATGAGCGAGGCTCAACTGTTGGTCTACACCATCATGCCGAACCCAGCAACCGACCTTGTAATGATTGAAGCGCCAGAAGGCCGAACGATCACGCAGATCCGTTTATTCTCGGTTGATGGAAAGCTCGTTGACCTGCAAGGAGACCAAGTACAAGGTCAAGTTCAATTCAACGTAAATGGTCTTCAGCAAGGGATCTACTTTGTAGAACTCCAAGAAGCCGACGGCACACGCTTGAAATTGCCGTTGGTGGTTCAATAAACCCACAACACATAGATTAACGTGAAACCTCCCGTCTGTTGGGAGGTTTTTTCGTTTTGGCACCTTTCGGTTACATGGTTCGTGTTCCTTTTAGAATAATCCATGCAAATTCCCCTATCCTGGGTTATTCGACAACATTTAACACAGGAATAGCGTTTCCTATCGCTAGGCACCTCACCTTTGTCGAATAGACTAGCGATTGTCAATGCAGTCCGCTAGCTTTGAGAGTACATCGATCAATTAGAGTCATGAAGAACATCGAAAGACGGATTGGAGTTAAGGAGAAAGCCCTCAGCATTAACCTGGATTCAGGCATTTACGGGTCTTTTGCAGAGATTGGGGCAGGACAAGAAGTATCGGCCAATTTCTTTGCGGCGGGTGGTGCTTCTGGAACCATTGCACAGACCCACTCGGCTTATGACATGAAGATCTCTGATTCGGTTTACGGTGCATCAAAGAAATACGTGGCCGAGCCGCGCTTGATCACCATGCTCGATACCGAGTTCAACAACCTTACCGATAAACTTCAGCACCGAAAAGACGATACACGCTTCTTCGCGTTCGCGAATACGGTGGAGATCCTCAACTATTACAAGACAAACAAAGGGCACGGATGGATCGGCTTGCGCTTTCAATTAAAGCCAGGTGCAGAACCCAATGAATGTGTTTTTCACGTTGTGATGAACGACAACGACGGCTTGATGCAGCAAAAAGCATTGGGCCGTGTGGGTGTTAACCTGATCTACGGTGTTTACAATTATGCCAACGATCCCGAGCAACTGCTCATGAGCTTGCTCGATGGGTTAGGACAAGGACGCATCGAGATCGATATGTTCCGGCTCTCGGGTCCGGACTTTCAGTACATTGATAATCGCGTCATGAGCCTGAAGTTGGTGAAGAACGGCATGACAGATGCCGCCATGTTCGGTCCAGACGGCGATGTTCTCCAAGCTTCACAAGCCCTTTACAAGAAGAACATTTTGGTATTGCGCGGACGCTTCCGTCCACTCACCCACGTGAACCTTGACATGCTCAAGATGGGCTTGAAAGAGTTCCGCAAGGAAGAGGATGTGGATGTAGACCGCATCCAAGTGCTGTTTGAATTGACCATGAAAGACCTCAGCGCAGATGGTAAGATCGACGAGAAGGACTTCCTGGATCGCGTTGACATCATTGGTAGCCTCGGATATACCGTCTTGATCTCTAACTACCAGAAGTACTACACCTTGGTTTCCTATCTCAGCGACTCCGTACGCAACCGCAAGGTAGGTGTGATCTTAGGGGTAGATAACCTTAAGCTCATCTTCGACGATCAATACTACGATCGCCTGAAAGGTCGACTCCTTGAGTCTTACGGTATCCTTTTCGGACGAAACGTTAAGTTGTATGTCTATCCAGCCTTGGCAGAAGACGGTGAAACCCTTCGCACCTTAGACGACCTTGAACTCGATGATCCTGCATTGTATTACCTCTTGGATTACCTGAAGTTAAAAGGCAAGATCGAGAAGATCCGTTGCTCGAACAAAGACATCCTGCACATCTATTCTGATCACGTAGTACGCATGATCAAGGATAACGATGACGGCTGGGATTACATGGTTCCGAGCATTGTAGCCAAGATGATCAGTGAAGGTGAGCTGTTCGGCTGTAAGCCTTCGATCAAAGAAGGATCCGAAGCTACATCGCAGTAGAATCCATTCTATTATTCCCTTTCTTTGAGGCATGAGAATCATCATCGCCAGCACATTTTTTATGCTTAGCAGTCTTATGCTAGAAGCACAGCCTGCAAGCATGGAGCAGTTAACGCAGTACATGACCGGCAGCTTCACTTCTGAGGCTCAATCCAAGCGTGATACCGCCTACCTGAACGTGAGCTTGAAGATGGAACGGATCTGGCAGAAGCAAGGCGATGGCGTTTGGCTGTATGTAGAACAGGCATTGGTATCTACCCCTGATAAACCCTATCGGCAGCGCATCTACAAGCTGGAAGAACACGGTACCAACAAGTTTCTGAGCAGAGTATTTGAACTTCCAGATCCAAGCCAATACATTGGAGCAGCAGAAAAACCTAAGCGTTTCAAAGATCTTTCACCAGAAGACCTTGATGAGATGGATGGCTGCTCGATCAACATGGTCTATGATGAGAAGAAGAAAATGTTCATCGGCAACATCGTGGATATGTGCCACAACGATTGGAATGGCGCCTACGTGGCCAGCAGTGAGGTAGAGATTACTGCAGACAAGCTCATCAGCTGGGACCGCGGCTGGGATAGCAATGGCAAGCAAGTTTGGGGCGCTGAGAAAGGCGGCTATGAGTTCATCAAGCAGTAAGCTTGCCCTTCCACATACGGTAAGGCTCCGCACTCCAAGCAGCCGGCAATTCTGGTAGGGATTTGAACAGTCCAAAGACCGTTGACCCACTTCCGGTCATGGCAGCATAGTCCGCGCCAAGGTCATACAGGTCTTGCTTCAACTGAGCCAAGGCAGGGTATTGCACAAACACACTCCCCTCAAAATCATTCACCACCGATGTACGCCATTGCTCCACCGGAAGATCGGGCAGCAGCTCCAGATCAATGATCGGATCCTTTGGCACCACACCGCTGTATGCTTCCTTGGTGGAGACATGAATGCCCGGATAAACCAGCACGATGTAGTAGTTACTCAGGTCAAGTTTGATCGGACGCATGCGCTCTCCCCTGCCGTAAACGAACATGGGCTGGTTCTTCCAGAAGAACGGGCAATCGCTACCCAGTTCTGCGAGGAGCTCCATCGCCTCTACATCAGAGATTCGCAGGTCAAAGAACTCCTTCAAAGCCCGCAGCGCAAAAGCCGCATCCGCAGAGCCACCGCCGAGTCCAGCCCCAATGGGCAGGGTCTTCAGCAAGTGCATATCTACCGCTGGTAGGTTGTACCAAGCTTGGAGTTTCTGGTACACCTTAATGCACAAATTGCTCTCCGCATCACCAGGTATGGCATCGCCGTACTGGTAAAAGATCACTTGATCAACCGTAGTGAGCTTATGTGCAGGAAGCTCACCCTCCACCTGATCTCCCGGAGATACCACCTCCAACACCTCCGTCCAAGGCACTGGATAAAAGACACTTTCAATGTTATGAAAGCCATCCGGCCGCTTCGAGGTGATCGAAAGTCCGATGTTGATCTTGATGTTAGGAAACACAACCATGCCACGAAGGTCTGAAAAAGCTGTTAGTTGGCGGCTGGCTGCTTGTTGCTTGCTGCTGGCTTCTGGCTTCTAGCTAATGGCTATTGGCTGTTGGCTGTTGGCTCTTGGCTCATGGCTCATGGCTGTTGGCTGCTGATAATGCTGTCTTTGGTCTTTTACTCATGCCATCTTGTTTTCAGCGGTATTCGTGCTTGCCCGCCTGAGGCGGACAGGTGTCTTTTACTCATGTCATGTTGTTGTTCAGCGGTATTCGTGCTTGTCCGCCTGAGGCGGACAGGTGTCTTTCGTCTTTTGTCTTTTGTCTTCCCTACTTTTACCCAAAATCAAAACCCATGGCGATCTGGTTCAAAGACATCCCCGTAGAACAGGCAGACAGCATGCGAAAAGGCACCATGTTGGAGGCCTTGGATATCCGCATTACCGAGGCGGGTGATGATTACATCAAAGGCACCATGCCGGTAGATCACCGTACCGTTCAGCCCTATGGCATTTTGCATGGCGGCGCGTCGGTAACCCTGGCGGAGAGTTTAGGTAGTGTGGCGGCGCACCTTACAGTAGATCCAGAAAAATACTACTGTGTGGGCATGGAGATCAACGCCAATCATTTGCGTCCGGCCACCAAAGGCCGTGTCACAGGCACCGCAAAACCCATCCACATCGGTAGATCCTCACAGGTCTGGAGCATTGCGATCGTAGATGAAGAAGGTAAGATGATCTGCATCAGTCGCATCACCATGGCCGTGGTCCCCAAGGAAAAATTGAGAAAATGAAGGAATTCTGGAACGAGCGCTACGGAGCATCGGAATACGCATACGGCACTGCACCCAACGCTTTTCTGAAAGAATCCCTACGCCAGGTCACTCCCGGACACATCCTCTTTCCGGCAGAGGGTGAGGGTAGAAATGCCGTTCACGCGGCCCAGCAAGGTTGGCAAGTCGACGCCTTCGATCTCAGCGAGGCCGGGCAGCAAAAAGCATATGCCCTGGCAACAGACAAGCAGGTAAACATCCAGTACGACGTAGTCAACTTCAACGAGGTCCAGCTCCCGAAAGACACCTACGATGCGGTAGCACTGATCTTCGCCCATTTCCCGGCAAACTTCCGCGCAGATTGGCACCAGAAGCTCATCGATGCGCTCAAACCCGGCGGACACCTCTTGCTAGAGGCCTTTTCAAAAGACCACCTAGCATTCAACAGCAAAAACCCGGCAGCCGGCGGACCTAAGAACATAGAGATGCTTTACGACGCCAACACCCTCCGCGATGATTTTGACCAGCTCAATGAACTGCTCCTAGAGACCAAAGTGGTACACCTACAAGAAGGCCCCTACCACCACGGCGAGTCATCCGTGATCCGCTACATCGGCCAAAAAGACTAACCGAAGGTTCGGCACCATATTAACGGTAATCATGTTTTGGGCGTGCCCCCCGAAGACTCGGGGGTCGGGCTGTCCGCTATACTCCTCCCCCCGCCTACGGCGTTGGTTCGGGGTGCCGCTACCATCCCTCACGCAACCTAGCAACGAAAATTCCTTCCACTTGCGCAAATCCGTTTTGTGTATTCACAAGGCACCTCTATTTTGGGCGTCGGATTGAGGGTATGTTGCCATTCATTAGAATATCATTCGAGCACAGGAACGGGGTCTCTCGTATCTTTCTAAGGTTTGATTATGACGTAGACCTCATCAACCGGTGTAAACAGATTCGGGCACGTTGGAGTCCGGAAGATCGAGCCTGGTACTTAACCGACACCAAGCAAAACTTGTTAAGTCTTGAAGAACAGTTTGATGGTATTGCTCATCTCCGTTGGCCAGCAGAATTCCAGAACAAGAGAGATCAACAAGCGGCTTGGTCTGCCATCAAAGGTCACCGGCTCAGTGAAGCACAAACCGAAGCCATTTTACACTTAGTGAGGTACCTCAAGATAAAAGGACGAAGCAAAAGCACCGTGGACACCTATGAACAGCTTGCCCGCAAATTTTTCCTTTTCACACAAAAAGACCCCAAAGAACTCCGCAACAAGGACGTTATCTACTTCCAAACCGATCACCTTATAAAGAACGGTTATGCCAACAGCACCCAACGACAGTTCATCACCACCATGCGTATGCTGTTTGAGGCCAATGACCTACCGCTTTTAGTCATTGACAAAGTGGAGGGTCCTAAGAAAGAGCAACGCCTTCCCAAGGTATTAACGCGCACCGAAATCATGGCACTTTTGAGTTGTTGCAATAACCTGAAGCACCGAACCATGCTGAGTCTGATCTACAGTTCAGGCCTACGTATCAGTGAGCTTTTAAACTTAAGGCTACAAGATCTGGATCTGGACCACCGTTCCATGATGATCAAGCAAGCCAAAGGCAAAAAAGACCGCTTGGTGATCATGGGAGAGCAAATGGCCATCATACTCAACAATTACATCAACCAATTTCGCCCAATCGATTACGTTTTCAACGGACAAGGCAACGCGCAATACAGCGCAGTGAGTGTAAGGTCCATCCTAAAAAACGCCGCGAAAAAAGCCCGGTTAAACAAGAACGTTACGCCGCACATGCTACGACATAGTTTCGCCACGCACATGATAGAAGAAGGTGTAAATTTGAGGTACGTGCAAGAGCTACTAGGACACACCAGACCAGAAACCACACAGATCTACACCCACGTAGCCAGTGAGCACCTGATGCATTTAAAGAACCCATTTGACACGCTGATGAAGGACTTCCATCAACGTCTACCAATGGACAATAATTTAACACAAAGCACTTCGTTATCCCGCAAATTAAGGGATGAATAAAATCCTTAATTTGCGTTATAACGAAGTTGTAAGCAATTAAATAAAAAATAAAATGATAAAAAAAACAACTATTACTCTAATTGGGATTCTATTTTTTCATTTAGGAAATGCCCAAAACGCATTGATTATTCCAGACACTTTATCTGGGGTAAACATCAATTTAACCCTACAAAATGGGACAAAACAATTTTTAAGTGGATCGTCAACCAACACAATGGGTGCAAACGGCAATATTCTGGGGCCAACATTAATACTTAATCAAGGTGATTTTGTGAATTTTAATGTTACAAACCAATTGGCAGATACAACTACTATTCATTGGCACGGTATGCACGTATCAGCAGAAAATGATGGGGGACCTCATACTACAATACCACAAAATACAACTTGGTCGCCAAGTTTCACAATTTTAGATAAAGCTGCAACTTATTGGTATCATCCACATTTGCATCACTTTACAGATAAACACGTTTCAAAAGGGATTGCTGGAATGATAATAGTAAAAGATAACGCAGAAGCGGCTCTTGCTCTACCAAGAACTTATGGTGTTGATGATTTCCCATTAGTAATTCAAACAAAAGATTTTGACAGTAGTAACCAAATCGTAGTACACTCAAATTCAGATGATATTGTAATGGTCAACGCAACAATAGACCCTTTCTTAGATGTGCCGTCTCAGGTAGTACGATGTAGAGTTTTAAATGGTTCATCACAAAGAGCTTTTAATCTTGGATTGAGTAATAATCAAACTTTTCATCAAATAGCTTCTGATGGTGGATTGTTGTCAGCACCTGTTCAATTAACAAGACTATTGTTAGCACCAGGAGAAAGAGCAGAATTACTTATAGATTTTTCAAGTATGAACGGACAAACGGCATTTTTAAAAAGTTATGCTTCTGAATTGCCAAATGGAATATACGGTGCGACAAATCCAGGTATGGGAGCTGGAATGACAATGACTGGTTATAATCCGAACCCATTGAATGGTGCTGACTTTGATGTTCTTCAATTTAACGTAGGAGTACAGACAGTTAATCCCATATCATCAATCCCATCTGGTTTGGTAACTGTTACTCCTATTCCTGAAATTAATTCAAATATTACAAGAACACTGACTTTTTCACCAGTTACTATGGGACCAAATCAGCTTAATGGTGAATTCTTGATAAATGGAGCAACAATGGATTTAAATGTCATTAACTACACAATACCACTTGATAATACTGAAATTTGGGAACTGACTAACCAATCAGGAATTTCGCACCCATTTCATATACACGATGTACAGTTCTATATTTTAACAAGAAATGGAGTTGCTCCCGCAATTAATGAGCAAGGAAGAAAGGATGTAGTTCTGGTTAGACCACAAGAAACTGTACGTTTCATAGCAAAATTTGAAACGTTTTCGAATGATTCTGTACCCTATATGTACCATTGTCATATGCTGACTCACGAAGATGGTGGAATGATGGGGCAATTTGTTGTTTCCAACCCTTTGTCAGTTACAGACAACCTAATTGACGATTTGGGAATAAGTATTTTTCCGAACCCATCCATTGGAAAAATTACCATTAATTTTAGTGAACGCCCATCGAGTATAATCGTATATGATGTATTGGGAAGAGAGCGAATGACAATCAAAGAATTTGATAATTCACAACTAACTATTGAAGAAATGCCTAAAGGGGTTAATTTCATAATGTTCGAATATGGTAATGACCGATTTGTTAAAAAAATAATCGTGAATTAAAACTGCTTACAACAATATGTATAGTGCATAGCACCCTGCGGGATGCTACGACACCATACACGGAACGTTAGGCAATATTTAAAAAATAAAATCTAGATGAAAATGAACTTATTGACCTATAAAGGAAGGATTAATAAGCTTGAATACTTACTTGTACAAGTTCTATTGCTTGTTGGCGGAATAGTTGCCTTTCTCCTTGCCTTTACCCAATATGGTGTCATTTCATTACTCTATTTATTGGTTTACTACATTATAAATTTAATGCAGACTGCTAGGAGATTACATGACATAAATACATCCGGCTGGTGGTCATTATTAATCCTTATTCCAATAGGACAGCTGCTAATTATCGTGCTGTTCTTTATTAAAGGAACTGAAGGACCAAATGATTTTGACCATCCGAAAATTACACCTTGAAAAGTGAAAAAACATTGCCTAACAAAGGCTATAGTGCATGCCCTATGGGACACGCACCATAGCCCAACCGTTGGCAACTATATGAAAAGAAGAGCATTTAAAATATTAATCCTCCTTTCAATTTCGATTTTCAATTCTTGTAAGAGAGAATGTTCAAGAAAAGTAGTAAAAATGAATTTAGTTCCAGTAACAACAACTGAAACTGATCGAGAGTCAAATGTAGATGGCTACTACGAAAATGAATTTCAAAATGGAAGCATCAACTTTGTTGTTGATTTTACTCATCAAGGAGCAGGTGAATTTTGTGAATATTCATGGAGCACTTATCCAATTGAAAATGGAATGAAATTGTTTGCGGGTGATGTGATTGTATTAAATGAAGATACGATGGAAGTAAATTCAGACATTACTCAACACTTCACCATTGAAAATCTTGAAGAAAATTTTTGGTTACAGTATTTAATAACTTCTAAAAGTTCAGTGCCAAATAGCGGAAAATACAAGATAATAGGAAGGTTAGAACTAGATAACTCTACCATCATTAAAGACAGTGTAATAATTGAAATGAATTAAAAATACAGTTGCCAACAAAGGCTAAGCAAACATACTCAGTGAACGTTAAACATTCACGACTTATCTTTCAATCCAAATTCATCTTGGCGATGAAATTTACGGTTTTAAAGCCGCACGTTTCTTAGCCAAACCGTTGTATGCCATTTGAAAAGCAACAGAATAGAGATTAATGACAGAAATTCATTCACTTCAAAACGAATTAATCGAAAAGCATTCTTTTACAGAAAAAGAGGCTGCCTTTTTTGTTTCTCATTTCACAGAACGAAAGGTTAAAAAAAGACAATTCATTATACAACCGGACTTTATAGCTAAATACCGAATTTTTGTTGTTCAGGGAACATTCAAAGCTTATGTAATTGGTAAAGATGGACAAGAAAACACGATTTCTCTTGCTATGGACGGTTGGTGGATTTCAGACCCGAATAGTTATATCTATCAAAAACCTGCTACTATGTTTGTGGAAGCATTGGAAGATAGTACTCTTTTACAATTGGATTTTGAAAATGAACAAATACTTAAAGCTCATAGCCATCAATTCGAAACCTTTTTTAGAACTGTTGCAGAAAGAGGACTTGCTTTTATGCAACGCAGATTAATCGCTAGTTTAACACTTACTGCCGAAGAACGGTATGAACAATTTGTAGAAAAATACCCTGAATTTCTACAGCGTGTACCACAGTTTACCATTGCCTCTTACTTGGGAATGACCACCCAATATCTTTCTCGACTTAGAAAAAAGCAATCAAAGTGAAACTAGTTTCACTTCTTTTCTTAATCTAGTAGATTTTTATCCATTCCAATTCATAAGACCTTTGCATTATTAATTCAATAATATGCAGAGTAAAATGAATGCAGTCAAAAACAGACCAAAAGAACTAACAACCATCCTTATCATTCTCTCTTGGATGACCTATCGTATTTTAGGTTTCATCTTTATGCCAAGCATTGAGGTTTTTGGTGGAGACGTATTACCCACCGCATGGATAATTCCACTTGGGCAAGACGCTTTAATAGGCTTGACAGCACCTATTGTTGTGTATTTATTAGCAACAAGACCCAAAATAATTACCTATGCCATAGGTTTAGCTTGGGTTTGGTGGGGCATAGCCGACTTTGGAGTAGGATTGGTAACTGAAATATTTCAACCACCTTTTAAAAGTCCAATGGGCGAAAACACCCCTAGTTTAGTACTAACAGGTTGGTTGCTAACCAATCTCGCTTTGGAACTTTATGCTTTCTACTTGCTACTAACACCAAAAGTTCGCAACTATTTCATAGCATCCGAAAAAGACAAACCTTTAAGCTTAAAGAAAACACCATTAAGTGGTAAATGGATTTTTGCCATAGTAGCTGCTGCATTAACAGGGTTATTTTTTCCAATTATGGCAATGGGTATAAATGGATTTTTCAAAATGTTAGGTTACTAATTCAAAAATTAAAAAAATGAACAAAAACAAATTAATTTTCAGGATCACAACTAGTCTTTTAGCTCTTATGTATCTAGGAGGAGGTTCACGCTATTTTATAGAGTATTCTTTTATGTCTGACTATTTCGAGTTACTCAACTTTCCACGTTGGTTGCATCCACTTTTAGGTGTAACAAAATTTATGGCCGTTATATCACTTGTAACAATCTTACTTGATATCAAAGCAAATCCAAAATGGCTAAAAGAGTGGACTTATGCAGGTAACTTTTTCAATGCTTTTCTCGCATTTATAGCACACCAAATGATTGAAGAATCTTTTGATTTATCTGTACCTGCAATTATGGTGCTTGTATTGGTTGTTATTTCTAGAATAACTTGGGGCAAGTTATATTTAACTGCAGACAAAGAAGAATAAAAACGGCATACAACATAGTGTATAAGCAATAGCGGTTTAGGTGCAAACTTGAACCGCTATTATTTTTTAATAAGTATCTTTCTTTCTGAAAGCGTATAGGTTTTAATCCGCTACTGCTTATACACGAAACCGTTGTGCTCAATTAATAAGAATGAAAACAATCTACTTTAAGGCACTTATTGGACTCTATACAGTCGTGATACTGTCGAGTATACTTCAAAGCTGTTGCAAAATAGAAGAACGCTACACGGGCGAAGGAAAACTGACTGCCTACCAAGGAGATCAAATGAATGATGACCTCGACACTTTGGCAGGTAGTTTCTTCCTTAGGGTGCAATTCAATTTTTTAATTGAACAAGTCAGTTTCAATGGACTATCCTTAATGAATTCAGTATATGCGACTTCGTGTGCGCGTGAGCAAATTAATCACTTGGACAATGAGACTTTTTCTTTAAACGTAGACAAGTCATTTGAATATAATGGAAACCTAATTGAAAGCGGCTACAATTTATTAGAGCTTACCAATGTAGACACTAACTCACCCGTTGATGGTCTTTACTTTGACATTCATTTTACTCAAGAATTTATTGATAATTCTTCTCTTGACGACTCCTCTTACACATTCACCTTTACTGGAAACACTTCAGATAATTTGACTATGGAATTTGAAAAGAACCTATGGATAAAAAAATAAATAACTGAGCACAACTAAGGCTATAGAACATGCTACTTCCCACGAAATCATTCAGATTCCTATCTTTCAATCACAATCATCTCAGCTACGGAGTACCAGGTTCTTGAGCCGCACATTCCATAGCCAAACCGTTAGCAAACATTCAAGAAAGAAATTTCATGCTGATGCATTTTTGGTGTATTTTTACATCAAATGTGACTACAATGGCTAGACAAAGTATTTCTCTCACCGAACCAAACGATCAATGGCTTAAGAGTCAAGTTGACAATAACGAATATTCTAGTAAAAGTGAATTGGTTAATGATCTCATTCGACAAGCTCGAAAGCAGCAACAACAAGTTGACTGGTTGAGAATGAAACTTGAGTCGGCCGAGAAGAGTGGGTTCTCCAATGTCTCAAAGGAAGACATCAAAGCTGCTGCAAAAAAGCGTCTTGATGCCTAATTATAAACTCTCTGTTCAGGCGAATGAAGACCTAATCAGAATATATCAATTCGTTATCGTCAAGTTAGGTCAAGCACAAGCTGACAACTATCTCGATGCGTTATTCAATCATTTCGAAATTATCGCACAGAGACCTTTGGCCTTTGAAGCCATTGATCACATTCGACCCGGTTACAGAAGATCTGTCTGCGGTATTGAAAGCGTCTTTTACAGAGTCGCAAATGAAACTGTTGAGATCATGTCTATCATTGGAAGACAAGACATACATCTAATATTTAAGGAATAGAACGTTTGCAAACTAAGGCTAAAGCACCTCGCCAAACAACATCAACTTAGGTTGAGCATCCATCACCCAGCAAAGAATCCAACTCCCTTCGGATTGAGAATCCTCAACTCCTTATTTTCGCCGATCATACGCATCCGCGTAAAGTGAACAAAAGAAAACCTGAGTATCTACCAAATAAAGCATCATGAACCAGCCTATCCTCATCCAACAAGCTACCATCGTTAATGAAGGCAAGTCCTTTGTTGCTGACCTACTTATTGAGGAAGGACGAATCGCTGATATTGGACAACTTGAACCGATGACTGGACAGCAGGTCATCGATGCAAAAGGAATGTACCTTTTTCCAGGCGTTATTGATGGACAAGTGCACTTTAGAGACCCTGGACTAACGCATAAGGCAGACCTCTACACAGAAAGCAAAGCAGCAGTAGCTGGTGGAGTAACCTCCTTCATCGATATGCCGAATACGGTTCCGAATACGCTCACTGTTGAGCGCCTCCAGGAGAAATTTGAGATCGCCTCAAAGAAATCGCTGGCCAACTTCACTTTTTATATGGGGGTGAATGCAGAGAATGTAGACGACGTGCTAGCAAGAGACACCAGTCAGTTCATCTGTGTTTCTGATGATGGATTGTACTTCACACAAAAAGGAAACATTCTAGCAGACAGTCCGGAGACCATGGAGAAGCTCTTCGCCGGTTGTAAAACCATTGTGGCGATCCACTCTGAGCGGGAAGAACTCATCGAGCAAAATGAAGCAGAATTCAGAGCAAAATATGGTGATGACGTTCCAGCTAAATACCATCCGGTAATCAGAAGTGCTCAAGGTTGCTATGAAGCCACCGAACGCGCAATTGGTATTGCTAAGAAGCACAACGCCAGATTACATATCCTACACCTCAGTACGGCCATTGAAACACCCCTCTTCCGAAACGATATCCCCTTGGAAGAGAAACGCATCACCACAGAAGTCTCCGTTCATCATCTCTGGTTCACAGATAAGGACTACGAGCGACTGGGTATGCGTATCAAGTGGAACCCAGCAATCAAGACCGAAGACGACAAAAAAGGATTGATGGAAGCGCTGCTTGATGATCGCATAGACCTCATTACGACCGATCACGCACCACATGCATTGGAAGAGAAGCTTCAGCCCTATTTCAAATCCATGTCCGGCGCCCCGATGGTGCAGCATTCGCTTAATTGCATGCTGGAGTTCTACAAGCAAGGAATCATTTCACTGGAGAAGATCGTGGAGAAGATGTGCCATAATCCGGCCATTCTTTACAAGATGATCGATCGAGGATACATCAGAAAAGGCTACCATGCCGACCTTACCTTGGTAGATATGGATGATGAATGGACGGTTTCAAAAGACAACTTGCTGTACAAATGCGGTTGGTCACCGTTAGAAGGTACCACCTTCTCAACCCGAGTGAAAAAGACCTTTGTGAACGGTAACCTCGTTTATGATGAAGGAAACTTTCATGAGGAGGTAAAAGGACAGCCAATCGCGTTTCGAAAGTCATAACTCACTCCCCTTTCCCACTTGGATTAGGTTGAAATGATGGGTGGTTCAGAACTGTCCAAGCTTATACCAACTTCTCTCAGTAGCCTGAAATAGATCGGGATTGCTTTCCACATCCATCGGCATCAACGTGTGATCGATTATAAAAGGGTCAATGCATTTCGAATGAGCCAATAATGAATGTTATCAAGTCGAAAAAACAGCAAGTAAAAGGTTAAATCCTTGTTTTTGAAACTTTTAAACCAACACTATGCCGCTTGATTGAAAATACCTGCTTAAAATCACCGATTTAAAGTTTGAACTCGTCTCTGAATGCATATTTTCGAGCAGTAGTTTCGGAGGAAAAAGCACTGTAATGGACTCTTTTCTTCGTCTAGAAATCATTTTATTGTGGAGTCCAGATCCCACACTAAAAAACGGGGCGCACCCGAAAAGCCTTATGAGTAGGAAACTTAAATTCAATACATATGAAAAAAGTAAAATCAGTTTTGGCTTTGCTGACCGTTGCAGCATTTGTTTCTAGCTGCTCACTAACGCTTCCTGTTAACGCAACCAGCAACCCAGTTGGTAGCAAAGTAGGAACGGCATCAGCTACAGGTTACCTCGGCGTTCTTTTCTTTGACGCTGACGCTAGTATCCGCACTGCTGCTAAAAACGGTGGAATCACTAAGATCTCTACTGTAGACATCAAGCAAAGCAACATTTTGAACTTGCTCATCACTTACGAAACCATCGTAACTGGTGAATAAGATTCGTCAGTACCGAGAAGGCTTGAAGCCTTCTCGGTACTTTTTTTCTCTTCTGCTGTACCTATCTAACTTAATGCTCTTCGTCCTACTGTTGGGATCATGCTCACAGGGAAACAGCAATTCTCTAACACTCTTCAACGGAAATGCGTTCCAACTTACCAAGCAAGAGAACGCGGTAAACATTCGACCTGAAGACAAGGATTATTTCAATCGCTTTGTCCGATCTAGTGATATCCAGATACCCTTATTTCGGCGCGTAGAAGCATCTAGCCACAGCATCTTCATCGGTTTACCCGTCGGCACTTCGTTAGAGGAGCTCCTGACTTTAGAAGCTCAGTATCGTACTGCCTCTTCTACCTTCACCACTGACTCCAACCAATTCTTTCATCACCGCACCCAGCAAGGGGAAGATTCAATGGTTGTGACAACGCATGTTCGCTTGATCGACCATAACCTTGTTTACCTGATCGTAATAGCACCTCAAAAATCCGCAATTAAAGATCGTTTTGCCCCCGATAGCCTAGCTGCTCGTTTCATCAAACCATAGCTCCATCCTCTTATATTCGTCGCGTGAAAAGCTTGATCATTTCATCGTTCTTCGCTGTCATCTTGGCGACAGGCTGCGTTTCAGTAAATCCGAGTGCTACAAAGTCTGCTAAGAAGCACATCGAAACCTTCTTTGTGGGAGAAGAAGGAACACAATATTTCATCAAACCACTGTTGTTTGAATGGAAATCCGCTCAAACTGAAATGCTGATCGATATGACCTTTCGTTATAAGGATCAGATCAAAGATTCAGCAATTTTGCATTTCAGCATTGAAGGTTCGGAAATCTACAAGACGATACCACACCTCGAGATACAAGGAGGTACACACACGGTAACCGCCAACGCCGTCAATCTGATGTTCAACGAGAAAGCTAAAAAAGGCTATGTATCCCGCTTCAATACGAAGATCTCCCTGAAAGAGCTGCATGGTCTCTTCTCGACATCCGATTGGACCATTCAGGTTGGATCTGCTCCCGAGATCACGACCTATATCCCATCAAAAAAAACACGCAAGATTATATCCGCAATTAGAGAAGAGGTCTTCATTTTGATGTAGCACTATATTTTTCAGTCGGTTGCCTTCTATTTCAGATAACTAAAAGTCAAGGTCATTGGTTATTTTCGACGCAAAGTGCATCGTATGATTCAACGCCTACTTCTTCTGCTGTATTTATTACTTCTTTTAGGTTCACCTGTTGCTGTGTTCGCTCAGGATAAAGAACGGTTGAATGGACTCACCTTAGAGGAACAGTGGCAGCAGATCAAAGCGAAGCAATCAAAGGCAAGCGCTAACGAAATAATATGGGCCTTTGCAAGGTTTGAAGCCGTTCCAAGTGTAGCTCAGGAAGCTCGTATGACCGAGCTCAGCATCGAGCGTTACCAGTACGAACCTGACCTCAAGTGGTTCACCGCCTTACCCGCTTCAATCACAACCGAGCAACTGGCTGAAGTCGGTATTGTGAAGGTGTGGAACAAGCCTAGGCATCGAAGAATGGATCCTAGGTTGCTGATTGACGATATACCCGGATATGCCATTGCATCAAACGGTATCAAAGGCATCATTACAACAGCTAAAACCAACGATCTCACCGGATTCAAAAATCAACTCCGTACACATGGACTGGCTGTTGATGGTGGATTTGACCCGCTAGGAATCATAGAGGTCTCTGGTGAGTTACCTGCTTTGATAGAGGCGGCTATGCTGCCCTTCGTGATCTATCTTGAGCTTCCTGAGCCACCGGCAGAACTGGAGCTTGAAGATGAAATGACACTTACACGTGCCCCGTTCATCAATGGCTATTACAACCTCAATGGGGTGAGCGGCGCAGGGGTTACCATAGCCGTAAACGAAGGTGGAATCGTGGATACCTTGTACGACCCAGACTTCAAGAACCGCATTGATCGCTCGCTGGAGGCGGGAAATGTTAGCGGACATAAAACCGGTGTAAGCTGGCGGATGGCTTCGGCTGGAAACATCAACCCGATACACCGCGGACAAGCCTGGGGAGCTGAATTGATGTCGGGAGGGATCAACTTTAATACAGCAGCTCAGAACAACGTTAACATCGTCAACAACTCCTTCGGGTACGGTTGTATACCTGCAGCCGGGCCCAACTACAATTCAGGCTCAGCTCTGAATGACTTTTTGGTCTACAATTACAACCGCTTCATGATCACCTACTCTTGCGGGAATATCGGAGGTTCTAGCTGCGCAAGCTATGGAGCAGGGGCACCCTGGGGAAGCATCACCGGCTTGGTAAAATCCGCCAAAAACATATTTGCAGTGGGTGCGATGAATACCAATGATCAGCTGACCGGTTTCAGCAGTATTGGTCCAGCGATGGATGGACGGATCCTTCCAGACATCACGGCTACGGGCCCCGGTGGCACCTCACATGCATCACCAAACCTAGCAGGCGTGAATGCGATCTTAACCCAGTCTTATCGCAATGAGAATAACAACCAATGGCCAAACTCCGGTCTGATCAAAGGCATCATCCTCAATACAGCTGATGACATCAATAACCCTGGTCCTGACTTTAAAACAGGGTTTGGACGTGTGAATGCAAAACGTGCAAACGAGGTGATTGTGAATGATCAGTTCATTTCCTCCACGATTGCGAACAACGGAACAAACAACCATACGATTACGGTACCAAGTGGTGTGAAGCAATTGAAAGTGAGCTTGTACTGGACAGATAGAGAATCTACTGCAGGAAACTATGGGAAGACCTTGGTGAATGACATGGATCTTCAGGTACAGGATCCAAGCAATGCTTGGCATCAACCATGGGTGCTCAACACCTTTCCACACCCAGACAGCCTTGATCTCCCGGCAGTTCAAGGAACAGATACCTTAAACAACGTAGAACTCGTAACCATTGATGACCCAGCAGCCGGAACCTACACAGCACAGGTTCAAGGATCGCTCATCCCTTTAGGAGCAGAACTCTATCACGTAATTTACAGCTTCGTATATGATTCCATCACTGTTGTTTATCCTTACGGAGGCGAAGGATTGGTTCCGAATGAGACAAGGAGGATTCGATGGGATGCTCCAGAAGGCACGAACAATTTCACGATCGAATTCTCGTCAGACAGCGGATCAACATGGCAGTCGGTTGCCAGCAACGTCTCTAGCGAACTGCGAACATTTACTTGGCAGGTTCCAAATAACATCTCCGGAAAATGCCTGATCCGGGTATCAGATGGGGTTGAAACCGGTACAAGTGGGCAAACCTTCACCATCTCCGAAGTCCCACAGAATCTACATGTAGTCTGGAGGTGTGCTGATTCGGCTATGTTGGCCTGGGACAGCATTCCGGGAGTACTCGGATACCGCGTGTATAAACTTGGTGCTGAGTTTATGGATACGGTTACATTTACTACCGATCCACTCTTTAAGTTTCATAACCTCTCTAACTCAGAAACAGAGTGGGTTACGGTTCAAGCAGTGCTACCAGATAGTGGTTCCAGTCGCAGAGCGATTGCAATTCCAATTCAGCCTGGCGATCTCAATTGCGTTGGTATTGACCTTGCCTTAACAGAAATCATTAGTCCAAGCAGCACCTTCTTCCCTTCTTGCTTCATCGGCGACTCCCTAAACCTGAAGGTCAGGCTTCAAAACACTGGCACGACGAATTTAAACTCCCTACCCGTTGGTTTTCAGGTAAATACGCAAGCCATACAACATGACACGCTATTTACGACCCTTTCATCTGCGTATCAAACGGTTTTCACAGACTCTTCCGCCGTTGTGCTTCAATCCGGAACAAACACCTTGAAGGTATGGTGTGCCTACCCAGGAGACAGCAACGCTACGAATGACACGATTATTCTGACGTTGACCCACTACGGCAGCAGCTCAGCAACCCTTCCTTACACGCAGGACTTCGACAATTTCACGAACTGCTCTACGGCTTGGGGCTGCGCATCGATTACTTGTAACTTGTCTCAAGGATGGCTCAACTTGGCTAACATTAATGGCTCTGACAGCATAGACTGGAGGACCCACAGCGGGGCAACTGGATCTGGAGGTACGGGACCGTCTGGTGATCATACCAGCGGGAACGGAAACTACCTTTACCTGGAAGGAAGTGGCAACAGTGGGTCGGGATGCCAATGGAAAGAAGCACAGCTGCACTCCCCATGTTTCGATCTAATTGGTTCGAATGAGCCTGAAATCTCTTACTGGTATCACGCCTATGGCAGTGCGATTGGTTCACTGCATATGGATGTGCTGGCTGATGGACAGTGGCATTTGGATGTAGCTGACCCCGTTCTGGGTCAGCAGGGTAATCAATGGCTGCAACGCACGGCTTCCCTAGCAGCATTTGAGGGACAAGAGGTTGTTGTTCGCTTCCGCGGAACGACGGGTGGCGGTTGGCTTGCAGACCTCGCAATCGATGATATCAATATAACGAGTAAGCCGAGTGTGGCCTTTCACACCACGTACGATACGTTCTGTCTGGGTCAGGATGTTCAGCTCATCAATGAAACCACTTATGGCACAAGCTACACTTGGTCGATTGCGCCAACGAGTTACAGCTTGATCAATGGAAACCTGAACAGCACAAGTCCAAGCATCCAACCGAATGACACAGGGTGGTATGATGTACAGCTCATAGCAAACAACGCCTATGGCGCGGATACCTTACTGATCGAAGACCTATTTTACGTGGGTGTTTTTAACGGTCCTAGTTTAACGACAGGTACGCAGAACAACACCTTCTGCTACGGTGATTCGGTGCACTTCGAAGCAAACGGAGTGGGTAGTACCTATGACTTCTACTTAAACAATGTTTTGGTTCAATCTAGCAATGCAAACACTTGGACCGCCCTAAGTGTATCAGACGGCGATAGCGTTTGGGTTGAAAACTTCGTAAACCCGCAATGCGCTTCAATAAGCGATGTGATCCGCCTCCAGGTGCAACCGAACTGGAACAACACGGTGCTTTGGACCAGCGAACCTGAATTGGAAATATGCGAAGGTGATAGCGTGGCTTTTGAGGTGCCTGCCGGACTCACAGACTATAGCTTCTTCGTGAATGGAACAAGCATTCAATCTGGACCTGACTCTACCTTTATTACCACCGCCATTAGCGACGGAAATGATGTATTCGCATTGATAACGGATTCTATTGGGTGCCAAGGTTATACGGACACCCTGATCTGGAGCGTGATTCCAAAACCATTGACTCCACAGATCGTTGACCTTGGCAACGACAGCCTGATGGCAAATGTGCTGGCAAACTCCTATGCATGGTTCATAGACGTCATCCTTTTACCGGACACCACGCAGTCAATCTTGGCGCAAAGCAGCGGTTCCTATTCAGTGGAAGCGATCGAGGATGGATGTCGTTCAGATCGATCTGATGACTTCATGCATACCATGATTGGCGTACAAGAGTGGAATGCCATCGGTATATCGCTCTACCCCAACCCCAGTAGCGGTTGGACAACAGTGGAAATGAAAGACCACCACGGATTCAGCATGAAGCTGTACGATGCAACAGGAAAGTTGGTGCACGCACAAGCGATGCAAAGCGGTTTGAACAGCGTGGACTTATCTGGGCTCGCCAAAGGCGTGTATTCAATTCAATTGAGTGACGGACAGGAAGCCTATCGATCGAAACTCATTTTGAAATAAGGGTGAAGCACTGTTATGTAAGGATTACCTAGCCTTGAGCGGCATGGTGCATGGCAGTATATGCATCAGCGAACTCCTTCATCGATGCCACCAACGGCAAAGCAAGGCTACCTTTTTCGGTTAATCGATAATCTACACGCGGCGGTACCTCCCCGTGGTTTTTACGGACCACTAAGTCATGATCTGCAAGCACCTTCAGTTCTTGGATCAACATCTTCTCAGAGATATCTGGGATTAGCTTGTTGAGCTCCGATAGTCGGTATGAACCACCGCGCAAGGTATGGAGTATCAGTAGTTTCCACTTCCCTCCCACCAACTCGAGTGTGGTTCTGATCGGGCACCGAGGTCCAAAAGCTAACTTGTCTTTCTGACTCATACTTACTTTTTTGTTAGTACTTGATTATTTGTAAGCTACTCTAAACATAGATAGATTCGCTTAAAAATCAAGAAGAGATGACAATAGCATTATTCGGGGCAACAGGACAAACAGGTCGAGAGGTACTCAGAAAACTACTAGGGAAAGGTTACACGGTAAAGGTTCTTGTTCGAGATCCTTTGAAACTCAAGATGCAGAACGATGCACTTGAGATTACCAAAGGCGATGTTTTGAATCCAAGTGATGTGGCAGCGGTAGTGAAAGGATCAAAAGCTGTGATCAGCGTGTTTGGCCATGTGAAAGGGTCTCCCAAGGAACTGCAAACAAATGGAAGGAGAAACATCGTTAACGCAATGAAGGCAGAAGGTATTGATCGGATTATTTCTCTAAGCGGTGTCGGACTTCCTTTCCCTTCAAAGGATCAACCCAAGGTGCCAGATCACCTCATCCGTTTGATCATGAAGATCTTTGTTCCGAAGGTATTAAACGATGCTATCTCACACGCAGAGGTTTTGAAGAAAAGCGGTCTCAAATGGACGATCGTTCGTGGTCCTCGTCTTACTACTGAACCTGAAAAAGGAAGCTACCGGGTAGGATGGGTTGGTGTGAATGCATCCACATCGATCGGACGAGCGGATCTGGCAGACTTCATCGTGAAACAAGTGGATCAAACGGAGTACATTGAACAAATGCCCTTTGTCACCTATTGATCCCTTCTTCTCCTATTCGCTTTGAATAATTCTACCACCATTATCCCATGAATCCAAGCAGCAAAACCCAAATTCTGATCACCGGCCCAACTGGAAACATCGGCCGTGAAGTGGTTCGATACCTGCAGGAGGGTTATCCTGAACTAGCATCGATAGCGGCAGTACGCGATCTCGAATCATCCAAAGAGCTCTTGAATCGCTATCCTCAGGTACAACTTAGGAAGTTTGACTTTGAGGACATCAACAGCTTTTCGCATGCTTTTAATGGAATCGATATCTTATTTCTGTTGCGTCCACCCCACATCTCGGACGTTAAAAAGGTCTTTGTCCCTCTACTGGATTCAGCTTGTGACAGCGGTATTAGGAGGATTGTTTTCCTCTCCGTTCAAGGTGTGGAAAAGAGAAGTATTATTCCCCATCATAAGATCGAGGCGTATATCCGAAAAAGGGGCTTTGACTTCATCTTCGTGCGTCCGAGCTACTTCATGCAAAACCTCACCAAAACACTTGCCAAAGAAATTCAGAACGAAGATCGTGTCAGCTTACCGTCGGGCAACGCCCTGTTCAACTGGGTAGATGCAGCCAACGTTGGAGAAGCAGCTGCAGCACTCATCCATGACTTCGAAGTGCATCGCAACAAGGCATTTGACATAACAGGCAATGAAAACCTGTCTTTTCCAGTAGTATTGGAACGAATGAGTAAGATTCTCGGGCGAAACATTGATTTCAACGCATTGGACCCGATACGGTTCTTTTGGAAAAAGAAGCAAGAAGGTGTGGAGACCGGGCTCGTACTTGTCATGACCATGCTTCATTTCCTTCCGCGCCTCCAGGCCCCACCAATGATCAGTTCAAATTACGAGATGCTTTCGGGAAAGCAGCCTACAACAATCGAATCGTTCATTACGACTAACCAGACAGCGTTTATCAAGGCATAGTGAAGTACAAGGTTGACGAAGGTCATAGCATTTCTTAGCTGTCGCCCTTACCTTCGAGACCTATGCCGATATCATTCGATCATAAGCTTGAGGGTGAACTATTGAAAATCACAACGCAAGGCTCTGATGATAGCATTGAAGATGTTTACCGTTATGGTATGACCATTCTCGGACTAGCAATCGAACACCAATGTAAGCTGGTATTATGCGATGAGCGTGATCTTGCGTACAAGCTCTCCACCATGGATACCTATGAGCTGGCGGAGATTGCATCACGAGAAGCCAAATTCGTTCAAAAATTGCCGTGATCTGCAATGAAAAATACCTTCAAAATGCGAGGTTTTACGAAACTATAGCACAGAATAGGGGTTTGACGATCAGAGTTACCTCCGAAGAAGAAGATGCATTAAATTGGCTGATAAATTAGTTCGATATGAAAAAGGGCATCGTGGCTGTTCTGGTATCCACGCTCTGGATCAGCCTCTCTGAGTTCCTTCGGAATGAATTCTTGTTCAAGCACATTTGGACAGATCATTATACCTCACTCAGCCTGATATTTCCTTCAGAACCCATCAATGGGATGATATAGTGTGTTTGGTCACTATGTTTCGCAATTGGCCTTTATATCATCTCACGAAGATACTCCCTATTACAGACCGCCAGTATCGGTTGGTTCATGGGCTTCGTATTGTTGTGGCTCGTTACGGCTAACATGCTGGTGCTACCGACTAAGCTCCTGCTTTATCCCGTTCCGTTGAGTATCCTAGAAGCCTTCGTTGCTTCGTGGATCATTGTCAAACTCGTGCCAACCGGATCCCGTCGCTCAATTTAAAGCTCTTGCTCAGTCTCATTCTGAAGTCGTTTTCTGACCACTTGTATACGACTGATGTAACGATTGAATATCTGGCTACGTTCTTTTTCTGAATTACCGGAGATTAGCGTACTCCGTTTCGAAATGATATCGAAAGAATCAAAGCATTGATCATAGAAGTTTTCATCCCGGGTACCAAGTACATTCAATCCATTATTGGTCAAGTAGCTCCACTTTTCGTTGTCGAGTTTCACCAAAACAGTTGCATCCGTAAAAATGATTTCATTATAAAGAACCCGGTATTCAACTCCCGGGTAGTGAACATGCGCAGGTTCCTCTTCTTCCTCTGAACGCTTCATTCGGAAACGACACTCCTCTTCACACTGTGCCTTCAAATGGTAGACCAATTGCTCCAAGCTATCGAGTACAACGAGTGCGTCAGACATGTCTTCAAACAGTCCAGCATGGAAATAATACAGCACTTCGTTCAAAGTAGTATCGATCGTTTCGGGGCTGTAGATTTCTGTTGCTGACACCTTATAATAGTGTTCTCTGATCTTTCTGGAGACTTCATCTACCTTTTCATCGCGCTCTTTAAAACTGAAGCGCTTTCGCTTATAGCTGGAGAAGTCGAGGATGGTCTTGCGCCAGAAGAAGAGCTTGAAAGCCGCTAGCGCAGGAGCATTCATCAACTGAAACAACGGAATATCCTTAGCCAGGTAGAGCATATGTGGATTCTCATTCTCCGTTACACGTCGCATCATCCGTTCGATGTAGGTCAGGTAGTCTACAAAGGTGAAGCTACCTTCTCTGATCGGCTGAAAACTGAACGAAACCCTGCGTACTGAGGTGTCCAAGAAATCATCCAAGGAAAGGTCATATTCGATCAGCAGTTTCTGCACCTCTACGATGTTCAACAAGGTCTCCCCGCGCAACCTTCGATAAATGCTGTCATGACTCAATCCTAGCACATCAGCGATCTCGGATACATAATCAGAACTACCGATGATCTTCTTCACTTCATCCAATAGGCGATGCTGGATGATGATGTTTCCATTTTCCATAGCACATACTATTTGGTTCAAAAAAGGTCTGGAACCGTAGAGGTTCTCACGTAGTAGAAGCAATTTAGAACTTTTTCTTATTCGTTCATCCGTCGATTTGCGAAAAACGCAAAAGTTCCTGCTTCGCATCGTTTCCATCTTGCGGAAATCCGAAATACAGACTCAAAGCAACCGCTGAAGTCCGTTTTAACTCTCGATGTTTTCGTTCCAAGTTTGGCTTGTAATCAAAAAACCAAATACAATGAAAACTATATATATGACGGCTGCAGCGGTTCTTTTTAGCCTTACCGCGTCCGCTCAGCTCTACAGCAGCGGTAACAACACCATCAACGGCAACAATGTAGGCATCGGCACCAGCACGCCATCAGAGCGATTGGAGATCAGTAGTAGCTATTCCCCGAATCAACCAACCTGCATCAGTTGTCCACCTGCAACCCCTCCAGGGATGCGGTTCTCAACCACCTTGATAGGAAGCATCAACCCAACCACACATTATTGGGACATCGACGCCTCGCAGGATCTTAGCTTCAAGTTCAAGGTCAACAACGGCAATTTCAACGAGGTCATGAAAATGAATGAGGATGAAGTCATGTTGACCACAGACGAGGCTTACTTGACCGAGGACATTATAGCTCGTTCAAATGGTGGGATGAATGGCTCAACCGCCACCCTATCCTTCGCGAGTAGATATGATGCTTCTGCAAACCAATGGACGGCCGTTGGTAACAACAATATTGGGTCAGCCATTGTAGCTCGTTCTGGAGGCGGAATTGAATTCATCACAGGGATCTCGGCTCAAGGCAGCACAGAAGACGCATTGGTAATTAAATCGAATGGAAACGTCGGTATTGGTGTAGCCAATCCAAATGCTAAGCTGGTGATTGGTGACGGTGACCTCCGCATCAGTGATGGCGACTTGCGCGTATCAGAAGGACGACTCGTAGTAGGCAACGGAACCCAAAATAACTTCGAGGTAAACGACGATGGATATGTGGTTGCTCGAGAAATCTTGGTCGACGTGAATGAAGCCATTCCAGACTATGTATTCGATGAGCAGTATCCATTGATGCCATTGGATCAATTGAAGGCATACATCGCCCAGCATAAGCACTTGCCGAACATTCCATCGGCGCAAGAATATGCAGATAAGGGCGGCATCGAAGTGGGAGAGCTCTCTCGCTTGCTGTTAGAAAAACAAGAAGAGACCTTGCTTTACATCCTTGATCTAGAGGAGCGTCTCAAGAAAGTTGAATCTCAAAAAGCTGAATGACCATGTTACGGATTGAGCAACTTTCGATCGTGCTAACGCTTATGCTGCTTTGCATCCAAGGGAGCGTAAGCCTAGCCCAAAAAGACATCAGCTACTGGGGGCCAGACACTACCCTGCCAGCGCCCAGACACCTGCAGACATACGGTGAAATCTTGGATTACAATTTCAAGCATGTAGACCAGTTCATGTCAACCGATATCCTAGCGGATCGCAACCCGAACGTGACCAGAAGAGAGCAGTTCGATGGTCAGAATCTGGATGTTGTTGCGAATAAGGATGACTTCTACCTGATCCGAGCAGAAATGGAAGACGCACGTGTGCCCTACCCAGATGAGATTAAATCACTGTTCGATATCCACAAGGAAGTGGGAGCACACTATGAAGCGACCGGCGAGGTGATCGTTGGGGTCTGCGACTATGATTACGAAGAGATCAAGCAAGACGCAAAAGACAACGGCGACATCTTCTGGGATGGCTACCAAGTGAAGTTTCAGGGTGGAAAGGATCCTTTCAACATGCTGGAGCAAAAGAACACCTTCGTGATGTTACCACTGCTCTCTGACATCGCTACAGATGGCTGGGTAACCTTCAACTTCAGTTTGGAGCACATCTACACCAACCTTGACGACCACATCGATCACATCGCAGTAGACTTCGGAGACGGCAACGGATTTGTGAACTTGATCATTGGGCAAAGCTATTCGGTGTACTATCCTGAGCCCGGTGAACACGAGCTCACGATGATGGTCAACTACGTCAACCGAGGATATAAGCAAGTGAAAGGCTTATTCGTGACTAGGGTCAAGGCCATTATCATTGAGAACGACTGCGGTGATGGAATCATTGTAAATGATGGCATTCAATACGTAGAGCTACCACAAGCTCATTTGAATGTAAACGTGCCAGAGGTCATAGAAAATGAGAAGAATGACTTTGGTATGGTTGAAGCAAGAGCTGGCATCTGGTTTGGATGCGGGGACCCATGTGTGGTAGACAAGCCCTTCATCATCGTTACTGGCTACGGTCCTGACATCGGGAAAAAGAACATCTGGTCTGATGAGCCAACCAAGAACCTGTACAGTCACTTCAATGGGATTTTGGGTTTGGATGCTGAAACCAAAGCCACGAGGGGTATGCCGAATGGAACCAACCTACTCTACAAGCTGAGAAACGAGGGGTATGACATCATCATCTTGGAATTCCTGAACGGCGTTGATTATCCTCAGAATCACGCTGCAGCAGTCATGCGGCTCATTGAGTTGGTTAATCAGGAAAAAGACAACAACGGCAGCATGCATGAGAACATCTTGATGGGACAAAGCATGGGAGGCATCTCATCACGCATAGCCTTAGCACGCTGGGAAAAAGAACGCATGGCCGCCAATAGTTCTCCTTTTGTTCACCATGAATGTCGCACTTGGATCAATTGGGAAGGAGAAATGCAGGGGGCAACCATTCCTATGGGTATTCAGCTCTATGCGAAGTTCCTAACCAGCGAAGTACCGGAACACATAGTTCTTTCATGGTTTCAAAACATTCAGGTTGCAAACGCTTTTCAGCAGTTTATAGATGTCTTTCTTTTCGATGAAGCACTTAACAATCCCGCAGCGCAATCGATCTTGACCTACCACGTCTCCATGAATGACCAGGCTAACGACCCTATACTTTACAGGCATCCTAAATACCTGGCCCTATTCGCTCAAATGGATGAACTTGGTTATCCACAGCACGTTCGACGGGTGGCGATTGCAGATGGCAGCTCTACGGTTGAAAGGCCTCTTGGACTTGATCGCGATGCAAATGGAAACGCCTTGAACACCTGTTTGATGGACCTATTTGGTTACATCCCGATTGTAAAAGGAAAGCTCCGAGTCAGAATCAATACAGGCGAACTGCTCCAGTCAAAAACAATATTCAGAGGCTGGTTCACCATCAGGGGTGCATCGGTAGGATCAGCATTAAAGAACGTAAAGAAAATCTACCCCAAAGCAGAATATGATGCACCTGCGGCTTATGAGCGCTTCTACAAGAAATTTGTGCTCGGTGTGGCTAAATATGGATTGAAGGGTTGTAAAGTACCCGATTATCGAGCGCCATTTGTGCCTACCACATCGGTATTTGATGTACAGGATGATTATTCGTTGGATTATGGGTATAACTGTTTTGAGAATTTATTCTTTCTCGAGTCTGGTGAGTTCGATCCCAACGAGTCCAAAGGTTATCCGCATAATAACCCTAATGAACAATATCCTTACGCCAAGACACCTTTCGATGCATGCTTCGCAAATCAAAAGAATACTTTACACAACCAAAATCCAGGATCAGATCTTGCATCCTTCATATTAGATGAGGTAGCACCATTCGAACGTTTCATTCAGAAAAAGAACTTTTCAAGTCTTCCCGTAGAATATGAATCACTTATCGAAGCGCGAGAGTCCTTAACGATTGGTTCTAGCGTAACCCAAAGTGTACGAATAGGAGAGGTGATTCTCGGCGAAAACACGAAAGCGCTCTATCGAGCTCCGAGAGTCAAGGTTAGAGATGGAGTGCACATTATGGAAGGCGCTTCTTTGGTCATGAAGTCGGAAGCTCCTCTGAACGTGGATTGTATCCAACTCTTGGATTCAAAAAGAGATTACCACGCGAATGCAATTACCCCATCGAATAAGGTAGAGCATGAGTCATTGATCAACGCATTCGCTGTGTTTCCAAATCCAACCCAAGGGATACTCAGGCTCGAAGCTCCTGATAACTATCCTTATCGAGTGGAGGTCCGAGACCTCACCGGAAGATTACTAACGACAAGCTACAGTGAAGGGTCTACTCAATTAACGTTGGAGCATTCTAGTGGATTATTCTTCATCAATGTCTTAGATGAAAAATCTAATCAAACCATTTATTCAACTAAAGTCATAAAACTATGAAAACCAGGAAACATCTAATGAAAAGCGCTATCGCGATAAGTTGCTTTGGTGTGTTGACATCCTGTTCATTCCTCAGAAAGGAGACCATCATCCACGGGGTCGTCATTGACCAAAGCAGCGAAAGCTACGTTGAAGGTATTCCAGTCGTACTTTTAGAGGAAGAACTTGGAGCAGCCCCATTCAGCTCCGTGGGCTACACACTCATTGCTGAGACAACGACCGATAGCGAAGGAAGGTTCTTCCTCCAGGAGGACCTTAAGAATCAGAGAGGGCTCTATTTGGTCAAAGCCCTGACCCAAGATGGAATGTTCTTCAATCACCTTTGGCATCGAGATGAGTTCGAAAAAGTACATGAAGAGTCGTGGGTTCAACCTGGAATTGAGCAATCGATGGTACTTCCGTTGGTTTCCTACGGGAGCTACTTGATCACTGCAAGAAACAACAGTGAGATTGACTCCTTAGAATTTGATCTTACTGCCATAGGAAGTAAATATGAGCATCGTGCTTATTATGAGGTTCTAGACGCTGAGGAAGAGTATACCAGCAGTTTTGAGCAACTATTACCGTCCGGCGCAACAAAGCTAAGTTGGAATCTCAGCGCTCCTAACTTCGATACAGTAATCTACGACTCGATCTATATAACACCACATGAAAAACGAGAACTAACATTCACATTCGAAGGCTAGCAGCGGATCGCTAGCGGATGGAGGATGCCCGCCGGTCGGCGGATGACTGGCGGGCTTATTTGAGACACCATGAACCAAGTAAAAAAGAACATACTACCAACGCGACACATCGGTGAACTGATCCAGCTTGTACTAGGTAGACAAGCCATGGATCCGGAACAAGCATCACCGGAGGTGAAAAAGCCACCAGCGCTTCGCACGCACCAATGATACAATCCTCATGCTACGGATTAGCATGTCTATATACACGACAGTCTCAGTGATACCGCTGAGACTGTTGCATTTTTAGACGTGAACGAACGCTTCCGAAAATGCTTCAAGCGCTCTTTTCAAGTTCTTCGTAGCGCTTGCACTCAAGCCGATCTCCAGGCCCCACTCCTCCCCTTCTATGACGACCTAAAGGATGTCGGTTATAAAGGTCATTGCACAAGTAAAGGATCGTGTTAGGTGAAACGGCATGGGAGGAGAAACTGGTATCCAAGGCTGCTTCGCATGTTCGTATGATATAGCCTTGCTCGTTACCTTCCTTTGAAGCATCCACAAAATACACTTCATCATAGGAAGATATCAACTCCGCATCTTCTACCTGTAGTTGGTATCGAAATTGGATTTCACCGTCAAAACCTCCTTCCTTCTCCAAGCGCTCCGCGAAGACCCAGCCCAGTCCATCGTCTTGCCGCGCACTGTTTCCAATGGCCAACAAGAGGCGATTCTTAGTGTTTGAAACGCTCATCGATCAATTGGTTACTGCTGTCATATAGTTCCACGTGCAAGGGCATTTGTCCCATTGCGTGGGTGGCACAACTCAAACAAGGATCATACGCCCTGATGGCTACCTCGATCTGGTTGAGCATCGGCTCCGTGATGGTTTGGTTCTCTTCGAATATCTTATTGGCCACCCAACGTACTGCCCGGTTCATGGGTTCATTGTTGTGCGTGGTAGAGACGATGAGGTTACACTTCTCAATCTTTCCGTTATCATCCACTTGATAATGGTGGGTAAGCGTACCTCTTGGGGCCTCTATGATACCTATACCCTCGTTTCTTGGCGTACCTTTTCGAATCAGGTCATTGCCTAAGATGGTTTCATCGTCTAATAACTCTTTCATGAGCTCTGCACAATGCAGTACTTCGATCAAGCGTGCCCAATGGCTGTGCATCGTGGCATTGTTCGGTTTTCCTTCTGTGAGCATCTTGAACACCTCAAACTCCTTCTGAGCCAAAGGAGTGGTGATCTTGTCTGCTACGTTCAATCGAGCTAGCGGACCTACGCGGTTCCAACCTTTATCCCTGCCTAGAGATTTAATGTAGGGGAACTTCATGTAGATCCATTTCTCCACACCCTCACGGAAGTAATCCGCATAGCGATCGTTCTCGATGTCGGGCAAGGTGATCTTGCCCTCAGCGTCTACTGCACGAAGCTTTCCATCATAGAGTTCCAATGCACCCTCATCGGTCACCAGCCCCATATGACCAGATGGGTAGTAGGCAAAGCTGTCTAACCAATCATGGTTCTTCTCATGGTAGTCTTTGATGTAGTCTACCATCTCCTTCGACCATTCGATCATCGTGTCGATGTTCGGCAGGTCATCGCTTCCTTTCAAAAAGCGATCGCGTTCATGGGGGTGAAAGGTCTTATGTACGCCACCTGGAACTGCTGCAACACCATGGATCTTTCTTCCTGCAATGGCCTGAATGACCTCTTGTCCAAATATTCGCATCAAGATTCCTTTCCGCGCCGTTTCGCGGTCGGCCGTTGCTACACCCACCACGTTTCGTTGCTCTGCGGGTGCATCCAGCCCAAACAAGAGGTCAGGTGCCGCCAAGTAGAAGAAGTGCAGGGCATGCGATTGAAACATCTGCGCATAATGAAGTAATCGCCTGAGCTTTTCAGCGGTAGGACTCAAATCTCCCGGGTCAATTCCAACGAGTTGATCGATGGCCTTTGATGCCGCCAGGTGATGGCTTACCGGACATATACCGCACAACCGTTGCACAAGTGTGTCGGCTTCCCAATACGGATGACCCTGAATGAAACGATCAAAGCCACGGAATTCCACGATATGAAAAAAGGCATCGTCTACCTGCCCCTCATCATTCAGATGAATGGTCACCTTTCCATGTCCCTCTACCCGCGTTACCGGTTCGATCACTACTTTCTTCATATCAGTCAAACTTTACTTCGTCGCACAACAGGGGCTGATCTTCATCCCAAAGGATGTTCGCCACCGATTTCCAGATGACGTCTGCAGAGGGCGGGCACCCGGGAATATGGTGATCGATCTTCACCAATTCGTGGTTTCCGTACACCTTGTCCAATAGTTTGGGAAGGTCTTCTTGGTAAGGCACCTTGTCCTCTCCTTCATCCGTGGTTACGCTGTTCAGGTAGGCTTCCTCCAAGCATTCCTCCAAGGGAACGGTATTGCGCATGGCGGGCACACCACCCCAGATGGCGCATTCACCTGCGGAAACGAGCACTTTGCACTTCTTTCGAAATTCCTTGAGCATGCCAATGAAGGCGTCTGGGGTAACATCAAAGAGGCGCGAAAGGCTCTTTCCAGGAACATGCTCACGGAAAAAAATCGCTTTGTCGGAAGCTGGTCGTAATCGTTGATTGGAAGGAACCTCATCTGCTAAATCGGCCGACGTACTGCCCGCTTTTATTTCCTGCACGATCTTTTTGACCTTCATCCCTGTCAAATGGGTGAATGGATGAAAGTCGATCAATGCCGCAGGTTCATGGTCACTGAGACCAATACATGAAGTAGAATACAGGCTGAAGGTGCCTGTTGGATCGGTAGAACCGAGACGTGCTCCGGTTTCCCTTTCAAATGCTTCTATGATGCGGTCATAGCCCTTGATCTCCGAAACGATGCTGTTGTTCACGTAGATCACATGCTTTCCTTGAGGCTTTTGGTGAAAGAAGTGGTAGAATGACGCAACACCTTCAATCTCCACTTCTGAGATCCCAAATCGTTTGGAAGCCTCTTCGAAGAAGTGCTGGTCTAGATGTCCATGAGCCATTTGGTACTCCCAAATGGTATTGAGTAGGTTTTCACGGTTTTCCATCGTCTTGATTGACGGGATGGTATTCGTGAATACACCACCAAAATGACCAAACGGTGAACATGTGAGCGCATGAGATTGGTCATGCACTAAGGAATCGAAAGTTGTTCATCAAATACGAGCCACAACTTTTGTGAACTCGCACCTGAATAGTATTCTTGACATGTACAAAATGAAAAAGCTTTCAATTATTACAGCTCTCGCATTAGTTGCGTTTCAGGCTCACTCTCTTCCAACTTATTTGGAGGACGAAAAAGAGGAGAAAAAGGAGATTTTCTTGTCGGCCTATCCCAATCCTATTTCTTCTGTTGTTAACATTCGCATCGCAGATGATCAATTCCAGATGATGACATTGAGTCTTGAAGACACCAACGGCAAAGTGATTTTGAAGGATAAAATCACCCACCCCGGTGTGCATACGATCAATATGCGCTTGTTAAGCCAAGGCAGCTACGTGCTTCATTTACAAAGCGAAGACGGTAGCATTGATGAGCGCAAGCCCATCCAAAAAGTCGCTCCTTAGATTAGCTACTTCCAACCCTCTCTTTCACGCTCCATTCCTTAGCTTTGAAGCAAATTATGCACTATGAGCTGGACGGAAGAATCAATTGGTGAAGGAAAGACCGCATTGATGCGGACCTTTGAATTTTCAGACTTCAAAGAGGCCTGGAGATTCATGAATGACGTAGCGGAGATCGCCGAAGAGCATCAGCACCATCCCAATTGGACCAATGTTTACAATCGAGTAACCATTCTTTTGAGCACCCACGATGCCGGAGATACCGTTACCGATAAAGACCGAAAGATGGCTGAGGCCATTGATGCTGTTCTAGACTAGTTCTCATGAGGGCTGAGCGACTGCAACACTGGAAAGCCCACAGCGCAGCATTGTACGCGCTTGCCGCTGGGAGGTCTGAACGAACCATCTTCTCTGCCGGAGCCGATCGTGTGGTGGCAGAGTGGGAACTTGGGCAGGAAGAACCCAGTGCTTTTGCGATTCGTGTTGATAGCACCATCTACAGCATGATGCACCTTCCCGGCCACAGACTTGTTGTTGGGTGTGCAAACGGCAGCATGTATGTGATCGACACCCAGCAGCGGAAAGAGCTTCGGCACCTCAAGTTTCATGACAAAGGCATCTTCCATCTGGTTTACAACCCCAATAACGATCAGCTTTATGCCGGTTGCGCGGATGGCAGCGTAAGTGTATGGAATACCAAGGATTGGAGCCTGCTTTGGCACCTACCCATGACCCATCAAAAAGTACGACGTATTGCCCTATCGCCCAACGGACAACTGGTTGTATTTGCCTTGGGAGATGGTAGGCTAACGATCATGGAAACGCAGCAGCACAAGTTGATCTTCGATGAACTAGCGCACGATGAGTCATGTAATTCCTTGGCTTTTATCGGGGATGATCAGTTGATCAGTGGAGGCAAAGACGCCCACTTGAAACGTTGGAATCTGGCGGATGGGTGCACTTTAGAAAAGGCGATCCCTGCACACAACTTTGCGATCTACGACATCATCGTACATCCCGAACACGAATGGATTGCCACAGCGAGTAGGGATAAAACGGTAAAGCTCTGGGATATGAGCCTCGAACAGAAACCCTTACGTCTGGATCGGATCTCAGCGAAGGGCCACATCAATTCGGTGAATGGACTTTTTTACCAAGCTTCAAGCGACACCCTGTATTCATGCAGCGACGACCGAAGCATCTGTGCATGGCGGATCGAGGCCTAGTGATCATGCGATCGTTGTGGCTGAAAGACAGCACCTTCGGTAACCTTCGAAATGGTATCTATCAACAAAGGCTCTTCTAGCCTCCAATCGGGTTTTCCGGCTTCTAGCCACGCACTGTACCAAAGCGATCCTACCATCAAGATCGCTTTACGCATGCGTCGCTCTACCATGCCATTGAGCTTTTGATGATAGGCCATTGAAAAATCAGCGGCATAGGTCTTTACGGTTTGCGATCCACGCTGTTCAAAGGCGTATTTATTATCGGATGGAAAACTGCTGGTGAGTTCGGCTTCAAACCTCAGCACACTATCCACCGCTGCATGGCTCGCTTCAATGGCATCCCAAATGGCATCCAAGGGATTGGGCAGGTAGACTGCTCCACCTACAAAGTAGTCGTATTCTTCGGCAAACAATTCCGGCAGCCTTGATTCCCAGAAGGCATGGATGCCATGTTGGCCTGTGAGTTGACCATTATAGTTCTCAGTAGTATGCAAAGGCACATGCGCATCGGCTACGTAGTGACCAAGGTCTGCAGAGAGCTTCAGGGCATAGGTCCAGTTACCATCCGTAAACGCATTTACTAAGCTTCTGTAAGTACGGTAGCAATGCCAAGGCACAATGCCGTATTGCATCAAGGTATCTTCCGTGTATTTCTCTACGGCATCCCACCATGACCAGGGAACCGCTTCAAACGGCGTGTCCCCATAATGGTCAATGTCGATGTAATGCCGTGGCGCTTCATCTTCGAGGACATACCTCCGTTTATCTGGATCAACAGCATGTTCTGTAATGAATTCGACGTGCTCCTTGTAGAAGCCCATCAACTCACTTGGAAGGGTAAACACCGCCAGTCGGTTGATCTTCCTGTGGCCATAGAAGCCCCAAGATGAAACAGAATACGGCACTAAAAGCAATATGCAGAGTATCCCCAATACGCGCATGTATCGAAAATACACAACGCGTCAGAAAAAAGAAACTAGTCTTTCTTCAGAAATGGAAACTTCACGACGCGCGCTGGCATCACCTTGTTTCTGATCATGATGTTGACCTCTGTGCCCTCTGTAAAGTGTGGACGATCAACATATCCCATAGCGATGGCTTTTGACAACGAAGGAGACATGGTTCCACTCGTTACCTTACCGATCACTTCACCTGCCTGAGATTGAATCTCATACCCATGGCGTGGGATAGGTCCTTTCGCCTGCATCTCAAAACCTACAAGCTTGCGTCCGACACCCACCTCTTTTTGGGCCTTGAGTGCCTCGCTATTCGTGAAGTCCTTGGTAAATTTGGTAATCCAGCCCAAGCCCGCCTCGAGGGGTGAGGTGGTATCATCGATATCATTACCATAGAGGCAGAAGCCCATTTCCATGCGAAGGGTATCGCGGGCACCTAAGCCTGCTGGCATGATGTTCTGCTCCTTGCCTGCTTCGAACACCGCATCCCAAACATCTGCTGCGTCTTCATTCTTCACATAGATTTCATACCCTCCGGACCCTGTGTAACCAGTAGTAGCAACAATCACATCAGTCTTTCCGGCAAAGCTTCCAACTTGTACGGTGTAGTAAGGCATCTCACCAATGTTGAGATCGGTCAATGACTGTATGGCCGCCGTTGCCTTTGGACCTTGGATCGCAAGCAAGGCGTAATCGTCACTGCGGTCTTCCATCTTTACACCATCCGCATTGAATTGCTGGATCCAGTTCCAATCCTTTTCGATATTAGATGCGTTCACGACCAACATGAACTCATCCTCTCCCAAACAATAAACCAACAGGTCGTCTACGATACCGCCATCCGTATTTGGAAGGCACGAATACTGCACTTTCCCAGGACTCAATTTGGAGGCGTCATTGCTGGTAACACGTTGGATCAAATCCAAGGCACCTTCACCTGATAGGAAGAATTCACCCATGTGCGACACATCAAAGACACCAACATGCTCGCGCACGTTCAAATGCTCTTCACCGAGGTTGGAGTATTGAACAGGCATCTCAAATCCTGCGAATGGAACCATCTTAGCACCAAGTGCTATATGCTTGTCGTAAAGGGCTGTTTTTTTCATGGTAAGGATGTGTTTGTGATCGGCGGCAAATGTAAGGTGCAAGGTGGAAATCAGGCGCTCAAAACCGCCTCAAAAACGGAGCTGTATTTATCTGCATTTGCCTTTACGCTGTAAGCCTCCTCAACCGTTGCTCTGCCTGCTTCTCCGAGGCGAGTTCTTAGTTCAGGGTGATCAATCAGGAGACTCAGTTTCTCGAACCAGGTATCCTCTTCAGATGCAAGGAAGCCGTTGCTTCCATCTTCAATGATCTGTTTATTCACCCCCACGGGAGACATGATCGTGGGGATTCCCAATGCCATGTACTGCAAGCCTTTCAATCCGCACTTACCCTGAGCCCACTCGTCATCCGGAAGGGGCATGATGCCGATATCCATCGACCGAAGGTCATCGAGTTCCGTAGCCGCAGACCAACCAATGCCTTGTACATCCAACGCCTCATTACGGTAGTTCGCATCACCGATGACCTTGATGGCGATGCGGTCCTTGTACTTCGCCTTCAGACGTTTGAGGGTAGCTTCCGCTAAGTTAAAATGCTGAATCGTGGTGATGCTTCCACTCCAACCGATGGTAACAGGCCCTTGGTCATTTTGGCGCTGACCCGGCACGTAGCTTTCCGTATCAATGGTTGTAGGTATAATCGATACGTTGTGGTTGCGACCTTTCGCAAAAGCAGCCAGGTATTCATTGCCGGCGATCACATGATCGGCCAATGCGATGATCGAAGCGGTCTTCTGCGGATTCTTCAAGAAATTCAAGTAGCGATTCGCATCTGAAACGTTGTGCAGCCAGATGCTGTCGTCAAAATCAAACACAAGCTTAGCCTTGCTGTTGGCGAAGGAGCGCTCAAAGAAGGTGGTTCCGGTCATGAAGGCCTCCCGTTGAACGAAGATGATGTCATAGGTATCGGCACGTTTCACATCCTTCATGCGCCGTTGCCAGCTCTTCAAGACGATCGCTGCTTTCTTCCTGAGGTTGCCCTTGGCATAGAACACCTTGTCGTCTTCCTCATCAATGAGGTAAGAAAAATCGTAATGAATTCCTTGCGAAGCGAAATGGTCTAAGTACTGTTCAAAGCGAAAGCGCTGAGACGGGGAGCGTTGTGGACGGTGTTGAGCAATGAACAGTATGCGCATACGGGCTATGAATTGATGCGCCAGCTCGGCGGTAAATTCTCTTCGATCTCGATGTTCTCAAACGTAGAGCTTGCACGTGCGCCGTGCGCCTTTGCCCAATCAGCCATTTTTTGGATCCCCTCATTTAAAGGGGTATAATCCTGCTCACCGAAGATCCGGCGCACCTTGCTGTGGTCGGCATAAGCGTGCTCCACTTCATTCCGCGGAGGAAGGTGCTGCAGCTTACCTTCACTTTGCATCGCAGTCATGACGGCCTCTGCTAAGGTGTTGACCGAATACTCCTGATCTGCTCCAATATTGAAGACCTCGTTGTAAGCCTCAGGTACATTCACTGAACGCGCAATCACCGGTGCAACGTCATCGATATAGCTGAAGGCTCGGGTTTGCTTTCCATCCCCAAATACCGTCAGTTCCCTGTCTTGCATGAGTTGATTCATGAAAATGCCCACCACATTTCTGTATCGGTCGCCGATGTTCTGATACTCGCCATAAACGTTATGTGGCCGGAAAATGATGTAGTCCAAGCCAAACATCTCATGGGCGCATTTCAAGTCCATCTCCACCGCGTACTTCGCCACTCCATACGGGTCTTCTGGCTGTGGGTGCATGTGCTCCACCATGGGAGGGTCCTGCTCACCATAAACCGCTATCGACGAGGTGAACACAAAGCACTTCACCTTATGGTTCACGGCCGCATTGATCAGGTTGATCGATCCTAGGAGGTTGTTGCTGTAATTGAATCGCCGGATGAAGTGGCTTAAACCCTCTGCAGCATAGGCAGCCAAATGGTAAACGTAGTCGAAGTCATACTGCTCGAACAGCTGCTGCACCAATGCATTGTCTTCGATCGATCCGCGAACAAAGGTGGCCCTCGGGTCTACATTATCCTCGAAGCCTCCAGAGAGGTCATCCAAGACCACCACGTTCATTCCTAGTTCCAATGCATGCTTGGTAACATGCGCTCCGATGAATCCGGCCCCGCCGGTAACCAATGCATTCATGCTGCGAATTGGCTCCAAAAATAGCCTTCTGAGCTAAAGGGCAGACCTTCGTACTGAGCGGAGGCGGCATCCATCTTTTTCGCATCTTGGCTCGATGGATGCTGACGTCAAGATTTCGATCATCATGCCCATGCGCAATGCAGCGAAATGGGTTGACGCCTGTATCGAAAGCATTCAGGCACAATCCTTCAAGGAATGGCAGCTGATCGTAGTTGACGATCATAGCACGGATGATTCTTACAATCATGTTGCTCATCGAGCTAGATCAGATGAACGGATCTTGTTATTGAAGAACCGTTCGGACGGAATCATCCCAGCCCTTCAACGCGCCTTTTCCTTTGCTGAAGGAAGGTTCATTACCCGTATGGATGCGGATGACCTTATGCCTGCGCAAAAACTGGAGCGCTTCTACCAAGCGGCCTGCGACCATCCCAATCATGTCATTACGGGAAAAGTGAGCTACTTCCATGATGGTGGTGGATCGGTTTCTGAGGGTTATCAGAAGTATGAGCGATGGCTGAATGAGCGGGTTGACCGTCAAGATCATTGGACGTGGATCTATCGAGAATGCGTTATAGCAAGCGCCAACTGGATGGCTCACAGGTCGATGGTGAACCTTGCAGACCTCACCTACCCGGAAGACTATGACCTCGTGTTTCGTTGGTATCAAGCTGGCATCCCTGTCCTAGGCATCCCTCACCTAACCCACAGGTGGAGGGAGCACCCACTGCGTACCTCAAGGAACAGTCCACATTACCAACAAGAACGTTTCTTTCAATTGAAACTCGAGCATTTCGTGCGTATTGATCGTAATTCTCAGCAACCGCTGTTCATCCTTGGTAATAATGTCAAGTCCAAATTGAGCTTGCGCATACTTGAAGGGCTTGATGTCTCCTGCAAAGTGATCAAACATGAAGAGGTGCACCGAGTGGAATGGCACGACGACGCGCAAGTCCTGATCGCCGTTTACCCTGAAATAGCTCAGCGCCAGCTTATAGAAGCATTTCTTACAAACCACGGCTTGAAACAAGGAAAAAACTATTGGTGGATATGATAATTCGCATTGTTCTGAAGCTCCAGAGAAACGTTCTTTGAAGCTTCAAAGCTCAAGTGAGTGAGATTCCTTACTTTTCCGTCCTAGCCTATGTTCAAACACCTCTCTAACGACTTACCAGCTGGACTGGTTGTTTTTCTTGTTGCTTTACCCCTCTGCCTTGGCATCGCTTTGGCTTCCGGAGCTCCGCTTTTCTCTGGCATCATCGCCGGGATCATTGGCGGGATTGTGGTTGGTTCATTGAGTGGTTCCCCCCTTGGTGTGAGTGGTCCAGCGGCCGGACTCATTGCCATCGTTCTTCCAGCCATCACCGATTTCGGTTTTAAGGTTTTCTTGGTGGCTGTGGTGGTGAGCGGTGTGATCCAGTTGATCTTGGGTTACCTGAAGGCAGGCATCATCGGCTACTATTTTCCATCGGCTGTGATCAGAGGGATGTTGAGTGCGATCGGGATCATCATCGTGCTCAAACAAATCCCACATGCATTCGGTTATGATGGCGACTACCAGGGAGATCTCGCATTTGTTCAGCCCGATGGTCATACCACCTTGTCTGAGCTCTACTACATGTTGGATTTCATCTCACCAACTGCCATCATCATTACCGCCGTATCGATGGGCATACTGATCCTTTGGGAACAAGAATTCATGAAGAAACAACGCATCTTTCAGGTCATCCAAGGCCCATTGATCGTAGTTCTGTTGGGCATTGCAATGAAAATTGGATTTGATGCTATTCCCGCTATGCAATTGGATGCGAACCATCTGGTAGCGCTACCCGTGGTATCAACCTTCAACGGTATATCCAAGCTCTACACCCTACCTGATCTCGCCGGATTCCTAGAGCCAGAAATCTATATGATCGGACTGACCATGGCAGTGGTGGCCAGTTTGGAAACATTGCTGTGCGTGGAGGCTACCGATCGACTCGACCCCCAAAAACGGATCACACCGACCAATCAAGAATTGAAGGCTCAAGGAGTTGGAAACATCTTATCCGGACTCATAGGCGGACTGCCTATCACGCAAGTCATTGTGCGGAGTTCAGCAAACATTCAATCCGGTGGACGAACCAAAACAGCCGCGATCTTCCATGGGGTACTCCTTTTGGTATCGGCAGTGAGTATTCCCACGCTCCTCAACCACATTCCTCTGGCCAGCCTGGCTTCGATTCTCTTTATGGTGGGATACAAGCTTGCTAAACCCGCTGTGTTTAAGGAGATGTTCCGTCATGGCATGGACCAATTCATCCCCTTCATGGTGACGGTGATCGCCATCGTGTTTACGGATCTCTTGATCGGTATTTTGATCGGGCTTGCGGTGGGAACTGCATTCGTCATCCGCAGCAATTATCACAGTGCCTTCACCATTGTTCAGCATGACGATCAGACCTTGATCCGATTCAATAAGGATGTGAATTTCATCCACAAGTCAGAGATCATCAAGGCCCTCAACTCCGTACCTGACGACACAAAACTCATCATCGATGGCGCTAAAGCATGGTACATCGACCACGATGTGTTTGAGATGATCCAAGACTTCAGATTTACAGCCAAAGAGCGCAACATCGATCTTGAGATCATACACTTCAATAACCGAAAAGCAGCCAAAAACTGATATGGATAGATTCAAAAAGCTTCTGATGAATAATGAGGCATGGGTAACCGAAAAGCTCAACCTCGATAAAGAATACTTCCGCAAGCAGTACGACGAGCAGCACCCACCCTATCTATGGATCGGATGCGCAGACAGCCGCGTACCACCAGATGAGATCACCGGAACCCATGCGGGCGACATGTTCGTTCATCGCAACATCGCAAACATCGTTTCCCATGCCGATCTTAACCTGATGAGCGTGTTGGAATACGGCATCTTAAGTTTAAAAGTGGATCACATCATCGTTTGTGGACACACCCACTGCGGCGGAGTGAAGGCGGCGTTGGGTCATAGAAAACTTGGAATCATTGACAAATGGATCCGCGGCATTAAGGACGTTTACCATAACCATCGTGATGAACTGGACCAACTCGAAGACGAGAACAAAGTATGGGACAAATTGGTGGAGCTTAACGTAAAAGACCAAGTGATGAATCTCGCCAAGACGTCCTTCGTTCAAAAGCGCTGGGCGGAGGGTGACTTCCCTGTGCTTCATGGCTGGGTCTACCACCTCGAGGATGGTAAGATCGAAGCCGTATCAAAGATCACCCGGGATACGGAGATCGATGACATTTATCGTTATAATTTCGATGAAGAGCCTACCTTGTAGCACCGCTTAAGACCTGCGCTATGTTTGATGCCTCAGTGATTCTTGGTAACTTCTTGAACCCGGCTATTCTCTTCTTTTTGTTGGGGATGCTGGCCGTTGGGATTCGCTCAGACCTGAATTTTCCTCAACCAGTCTCGCGGTTCTTAAGTTATTACCTGCTGTTCAGCATCGGACTCAAAGGCGGAGTAGAGATTGCTGAAAATGCAGGAGACAGTCACATGTATGTACTCCTGGCCATAGCGCTTGGATTATCCTTGCTCGTACCCATCTATACCTTTTTTATCCTGCGCTTAAAGCTAGATATGTTCAATGCTGGGGCGATCGCAGCCACTTATGGCTCGATCAGTGCGGTGACCTTTGTAACAGCGATTGACTTCTTGAGGAGCAGTGATGTGCCATACAGTGGCTACATGGTTGCTGCAATGGCCTTGATGGAGGCGCCGGCGATCATTGCCGGTTTGATCTTGATCAACATGCAGTCCACAGCACAAAAAAGCAGGCGACGAACCTTGGCCTTTGCGATGCGAGAGGCCTTTACGAACGGCTCCATCGTGCTCATCCTAGGAAGTTTGTTGATCGGTGCCATCGGCGACCATCACAAGCTGGAAGCGATGAAACCTTTTACCCACGACATCTTCAAAGGAATCCTTGCTCTGTTCTTATTGGATATGGGCTTGGTAGCAGGTAAGCGACTTGGAGGAATCCGAAAGTCGGGAACCTTCCTGCTCTTGTTCGCGTTGCTCATTCCTTTATTGAACGCTGGAATTACGATCGCATTGGTGCAATTCATTGATATCAAGCTTGGCAACGCCCTGCTTTTGACCGTTCTGGGAGCCAGTGCGTCGTACATTGCCGTTCCCGCAGCGATGCGCGTTACCGTTCCAAAAGCAAACCCTGGCATCTACGTTCCGATGTCGTTGGCCGTGACCTTCCCACTTAATATCGTGATTGGAATTCCCGTCTATTATACCATCCTTGAATACTTGCTCAACTAAACATGGAAGCACTTAAGAAAGTACAGATCATCATCAGTTCGCTCGAGGCAGACGAGATCATCGAAGTATTTGAAAAGCACGGGCACAATGCCTACACACGGATCGAGGATATCAAAGGACGTGGGGAACGCGGTACGCAAGATGGACAGGGACTAGCGCGCGCATTCAGCAATGACATGCTCATCTTCATCGTGCAAGAAAGCACCTTTGAGTCGGTTCGGGAAGAGCTCCGTGAGCTGATGGAAGAATACGGTGGCCTCTGCTTGGTGAATACGGTTGAATCCCTATTACACTAAGCACGGATCATTCCCAACCTCAAAGTTTTCGGAGAAATTCAATATTTGCAAGCGCAAAAAAAGAACGGAAGCCGGTCACTCCTAACCCGACTCCCGTCCAAACAGGTGAGGACATCGCAATGTGGGAGAATCCACGGTCGCTGAGCGATGTCCTCGTCACTCACAACTTACTAACCTATACCTATTCTACTCTACTGTCCTTGTCCCAATGAGAAGGCTGGCTTCCCATCGAACTCATATAAGTTTTCTGTTTTGATAACATCCATGTTGAGTCCCTCAGCTTGAGACAAAACACTGATGATTTCATCCTTACCAACCTCGGCGCCATTATCGGTCATGAAACGGCAGCGCCAGTGATCGGTACAAAATGTTTCTTTAAATCCTTTCGGCCATACCTTGATACCTCGGTTGGTGATCATGGTAAGCTTCAAGTTACTGGTAGTGATGTTCGTCAAAACCTCTGCTAGTTCGTTTGGATCGATTCCGTTCCAATCGATGAAAGCATCCACTCCCTTCAACTTCTTCTTCGCATACTCCTTGCGGGTGTATGGAACCAACTTAATGCCTTCGGTAGCTTCATACTTCACCGGCTTGAACTGACTTGGCGTTTGTCCTAATCGTTCGATCACCGCCTGTGCGAACGCCTTGGTACCTACCTTCTCTTTGCTGAGCTCTGGCTTGTAAATGTCTGCAGTATGGATACCATCTTCGATGGTCTTCAACCAAGCGTTTTCGATCTTCTCAGCTACATCGCTCTGACCAATGTGGTTCATCATCATCACCGAAGCTTGGATCAAGCCAGAAGGGTTAGCAATGTCTTTACCTGCAATATCAGGAGCCGAACCATGAATCGCTTCGAACATGGCACATTCTTCACCGATGTTACTTGAGCCACCGAGTCCTACTGAACCCGCAATTTGAGCAGCGATGTCTGAGATCACATCTCCGTAGAGGTTCAAGGTTACAATTACGTCAAAGTTCTCTGGAGTATCTGCCAGTCGAGCAGATCCGATATCTACGATGTAGTGATCGTTCTCGATGTCTGGATACTCTGCTGCAATCTCATTGAAGACCTGGTGGAACATACCATCGGTCTGCTTCATGATGTTGTCTTTCGTGAAGCAAGTAACTTTCTTGCGGTTGTTGGTACGTGCATACTCAAATGCATAGCGCACGATTTTCTCACAACCTGGACGAGAGATTAGCTTCAGGCACTGTACCACCTCATCGGTTTGCTGGTGCTCGATACCTGCGTAAAGGTCTTCTTCGTTCTCACGCACGATGACCAAGTCTAGATCTTCATGCTTGGTGCGCACGAAAGGATGATAGCTCTTGCAAGGACGAACGTTAGCAAAAAGTGCAAGCGACTTCCGTGTGGTTACGTTCAAACTTTTGTAGCCTCCACCTTGAGGAGTGGTGATAGGGGCTTTGAAGAATACTTTGTTTGTTAGGATAGAATTCCAAGATTCAGAAGCAATTCCAGACGTGTTTCCAGACAGGTAAACCTTCTCTCCGATCTCGATTTCATCGATTTCGATACGTGCTCCTGCAGCTTTAAGAATTTCAAGGGTGGCGTCCATGATTTCTGGACCGATTCCATCACCTTTTGCGACCGTGATTCTTTTCATTTTGAGTGTTAAATGTTCGATGCGAATCTAAGACCTATAATCATAAATTCAATTTTAGATATTTAATAATATGCATTAGGTTGGTTAATGACCTCTACCGCTGGATGAGCACCTTCTGAACCAGACCTGAATGATTGTTGAAGATGTAGTATCCAGGCTTCAGCCCTTCTAGGGAATAAACATGATAGTCCGTGCTCTCCTCCATAAGTATCAGCCTTTGGTCTTGCCTGATCCCATCCAGAGCGATGAGCTGCCAATCCCCACGCATCGCATCCTTTGCGATGAACAATCGATCGAACGCTGGATTGGGAAAGACCATACTCTTCGCTTGGCTAGACTACTTAACAACGACGCGCTTCACATCACTGAATTGCGTACTCCCATCCACATCTACTTGTCGAAGCCGGTAGAAATACATACCAGGATCCACCTTATCAAGGTAGCGATATGCGCGGGTAGTAGCGTGATCGCCTGTACCCTCCTGCGTAGCCACACCTACCCAAGCTTCACCATCGGTAGAGCGCTCAACAGTGAAATAGGCGTGGTTTACTTCGCTTGCTGTCGACCACGTGATCAGCGCCCCGTGCTCTACTGTCTGAACTCCAAAATGGATCAATTCAACTGGAAGCGGGGTCTGCGTACTGTTCGCAGTACCTAGCGTAAAGGTGGTACCATTTACAAGTCCTGTTACACCCGTGAACGCATAAATAGAACCCCCAATGAGGCTTGCTCCTGAAATCGCCGCTTCATCACTCAAGGCACCGTCTGCATCTGCATCAATCAACAAGCGCAGGTCGCTCGCCACCGTGGGTGTGGTATATGAGCTGAGGTCAAATCGAATATCTACAGCACCAACATCTACAGCGGTACCAGAGGCATTGGTCTCCGTAATGTACCACTCGCGATCAAGACGTGCGTCTACACCAGCAGGCACATCTGAGGTCTCTATGGCAGAGGGGTTGCCGTTGTTGTGTCCCCAGATCAAAAACTCATTGTTGTTTAAATCCGCAGGGTTCAAGATCCGTATGATACCGGTGCCTTGGGCATCATCATGAATGCTGTTGGCATTTACTCGTCCAATGCCCGCTACATCAAAGTCGTGATCACCGTTGGCCAAATCTGCTCTACGGTATATCCCATTGGTAGAAAGCGTAATTCCAAACTTGGCTGCTAAATAGTTCTGCATCAAGATGTGCTCCGTGGTATCTAACGAATAGTTGAAATGCACCCATTCTCCGTAATCAGCTCCGAGATAGTTTCCTTAATTGGTGTTCAAAACCCCTAACACCAGGTCTTGATCGCTATTGGTTAGAACGGTTGAAGTCTACGTGGCTTCCGTAACCTTAACGCCCTGGCTGTAGACCCGAGCACGCCGAGCAGCAGGAATATCGCCTCGAAAGTCAAGTCCTAAAACATAGTTCGTATTGTTGCTGAAGGTGGTAGTTCCGGTATTGAACCGATTGTTTTGGGTATTCAAATCCACATTGAGGCGGTCACCAGACCAAAAGAACCAGGTGTATGCATATTGAGCACTCGTACCCTGATTGATGCGCTTGCCCAGTATTCCACTGGGGTTGCCGTTCGGATTTGCTGGTCTGAGGGCGGTATAAAAGGTAAGTCCACTGGAGTTATCCAAAATGTCCGCATCTAAGATGGTCATCTCATCGTTAGTACCGTCGAAACGCTCGGCTGGCTGAGCATCCAAGGACAAAGAAGATACAAATGTTGGCGTTTTAGCAGCACTTATGCCAAAAGCATGATTGCCAAAACCAGAAACATCGAATCAGGTATCCACTGCGGTGGCATTGGCTGCATCAATCAGCTCTGCATGCAACCAGAGTCCTATGTTTGTGCTGTCACCAACCCCTCCGGGTCCAAATTGCGCTTGGAGCGTAGAGCATAAACTCACGAAAAAAGCTATCAAGCTAATGAGCTTGCGCATGGTGGTGCAAATATCAGGTCTTTACGGGAGAAAGCACGATAGAAACAATAAGACTTGCGAGGATGTTCCATATCAGGTCAACCTAGGTGCAATTGAGATCGTCTAAGCACCTGAATGCTGAAGAACAACATGAATCGAATACGCATCACCACACTTATTCTTATTGGCACGATCCGAGCTAGTCAAATGCTAGGACAAGACTGGGAGGCTGCAAAGTCAAAGGATGGCATCACGGTTTTCACCAAACCTGTGAGTACTTCTAGCTTTGATGCCTTCAAGGCGGTAATGGAGGTGAATGCTTCGGCAAGCGACGTACGGCACGTGCTGATGAACAGCGACAAATACTCCCATATTTTCCCCGATACAGAAGAGCTCAAGATCATTGAACGTGAGGGCAGCACGTCATTGGTTCAATATTCAAGAACAGATGCCCCATGGCCGGTTGAAGACCGTGACGGCGTATATGAGATGGTATTCATCGACCGCGAGGATGGAGGGTTCATAACCAAAAGCAGAGCCTTACCAGATCGACTTCCAGAAAAAGAGGGTGTTGTTCGTATCAAGCAGTCAAACTCTTACTGGCGGGTAATTCCAATTTCACCTGGCAAGCTGAGGGTAGAATATGAAGTGGCAGCAGAACCCGAAGGTAACATTCCAGATTGGTTGGCGAACGCAGCGATCACAGAGATTCCATTCAGTACCATGAAGAACCTACGAGCTGTAGTGGAACAGCGTTGAACAAGCGCGTACATTTGGCGCGGTGAAAGAGGTGTTTGATGTGATCATTTTAGGCGCTGGCCCTGCGGGATGCGCAGCCGCCATAGGGCTTCACGGTAGTGGTTTGAAGGTGGCACTACTGGATAAAAGTACTTTTCCTAGGGACAAGATCTGTGGTGATGCCATCAGTCCAGATGTGATCAACCAACTGGGTAAGCTACCGATTGACCTAAAAGAAGCATTTCTAGGACTCGAGCATACAACCGTATGCAATGCCGTACGCTTCATTTCTGCTGATTATTCACACGCTGATATTAAACTGTACAGCGAAGGCATCAGTGGTTACATCACGCCACGCTTAGATTTTGATGCCTTCATGTTTGCACAAGCCAAACGTTCTGATGCGGTGAGCCCTTTTCTTGAAGTGAGCGTTGAGCATATAGCGTGCTCCAAAGATGAAGTAGAGGTCAAGCTTAAAGATGGACGAACCCTCCATAGCCATATGATTCTGGGGGCGGATGGCGCTCAATCTATGGTAAAACGCAGTTTGCACCAAGGCGAGAAACCGGATAGGAATCACTACTGCGCAGGTCTGCGAATGTATTATGAAGGTGTAACAGGGTTTAGTGAAGACAATGCCATCGAACTACATTTCTACAAGGAATTACTACCCGGCTATTTCTGGATATTTCCACTGCCCAACGGAAGAGCCAATGTTGGCATAGGCATGCTTACCTCGTTCATTCAAAAGAACCGCATCAACCTTAAGCAGGAGCTGCTTCAAATCATCAAGGAGCACCCGAATGTGGCTGATCGCTTTAAAGATGCTCGACCGCTTGAAAACCCGCAGGGTTTCCCACTACCGCTAGGAAGTAAGAAACGACGGATCTCTGGAGACCGTTACCTGCTCTTAGGCGATGCCGCTTCTCTCATCAATCCGCTTTCAGGTGAAGGCATTGCCAATGCGGTGCGCAGCGGACGCGTAGCCGCGGAGCACTTGATTGAAGCATTCAACAAACGCAGATTTGATGCTGCGTTCAACAAGAAATATGACAAGGAGGTCTACCGCAGGATGTGGGGCGAGCTTCGCTTGAATTATTGGGTGCAACGCTTCATGCGCAATCCGTCCCGCAGCAACTGGTTGGTAAAACATGCCATCACTCACCCACTGGTCAAAGAGCTGGTCATGAGTGGCTTTGATGCGAAAAACATCTTCAAGAGGGCTACTTCTAGATAAGTAAAAGGAACTACCGTTGGTCATGAAAGCTGACCGTCTGAACTTAAGACGAACGGAATACTGTGCTATGATTTAGCTTCGTCAACCGTTATGAAAGTCATCAAAATGATTGGTATCGTCATTGCCAGTGTGGTTGTCTTCATCGTTGTAGCCACCTTCTTTGTGCTTCGGTTGCCACAGTTTGGCAAAGCACCGCATGGGAGCCATAAATCGAGCATTGCCACATCGCCCCAATTCAATGCAGAAAAGGACCAATTCATGAATGCCGGCGGTATAGAAATGAACTTCTCCATCGACAAGGTCTTCAAGACCTTACCGGGGTTCCTCATCCCACCCAAAGGAAAGTCACCAGACTCCATTGAGGTGCTCCACCCCTCACCTTCTGCGATTGGCGCATTGAGCAAAGAGCAAACCGCGCTGACTTGGTACGGACACAGTGCCTTCATATTAGAGATTGGTGGCAAGGTGATGCTGTTGGATCCGATGTTCGGTGAGGCTGCCGCTCCTTTTTCGTTTCAGGTTCGGAGGTTCAGCCAAGACCTGCCGATCGACATGGACGAGCTCCCTAGCATTGATGCCGTTGTTTTCTCGCATGACCATTATGACCATTTGGATTATACAACCGTTCAGGCCTTAAAGGATAAAGTTGGGCACTTCTATGTTCCGCTAGGACTCGGGAGTCACTTACAACATTGGGGTGTACCGATAGAAAAGATCACGGAATTGGATTGGTGGCAAAATGCGAAACTCGATGACATTGAACTCGTGTGTACACCCTCGCAGCACTTCTCTGGAAGAGGTATCGGCGATGGGGCCAGCACCTTGTGGTCTTCTTGGGTAATCCGAACACCTGATCGAAGCATCTTCTTCAGCGGTGACTCTGGTTACTTTCCTGGGTTCAAGCAGATCGGTGAGCGCTATGGACCGTTCGATCTGGCCATGATGGAGTGCGGACAATACAATGAAATGTGGAAGGAAATCCATATGATGCCGGAGGAATCGGCACAAGCAGCCGTTGATTTGTATGCTGAACGGATATTACCGATTCACTGGGGGATGTTTGACCTCGCCTTGCATACCTGGACCGACCCGATCGAGCGTGTGACGAAGAAAGCACAAGCATTGGGTATTCCAGTGGTTACACCGCGTGTAGGTGAACGATTCTTGCTCGAAAATGCACCAAACACCGAATGGTGGAAAGGCAATTAATGCCGTACATTTAGCGTTCTAAGACAGGACAAACTCAATTATGCGCTACTTACTATTCTTGACACTTTTCCTCAGCGTTCAGCTCACACAAGCACAGGTCTTTGATGTGGATACCAGCGCTAATGAGCAAGAGGCGGATCAGCGAGAAGAATTGCTGAATGAAGAAGACGAGCGATTCCTCGATCGGGTATTCTTCGGTGGTAACCTCGGTGCACAATTTGGAACCTTCACCATGATCAATGTTGCACCGCTTGTCGGTTATCGGATTACCGATCGCTGGTCTGTTGGAACGCGTGTGCAGTATCAATACTTTAGAGAGAACATCAATGGGTTCGATACGCATGTTTTCGGTGGTTCGACCTTCTCTCGATTTTTTGTGTTCGAAAATTTCTTCGCACATGCAGAATATGAGTTGATCAACGGTCTTTTTGCTCCGAACAATCCTGGTAGGGTTTCTATTCCTCATTTGTTCGTAGGTGGAGGTTACCTGTTTCGTTTTAACAACAACTTCGGACTCGCATTCACCGCACTCTATGAGGTGCTTCAGCGCAATTATTCACCCTACCGAAACCCGATCATCAACGCTGGGATCACCTACGGTCTTTAGTCGGAACTTGATATACTTGTACAAATTAACATCATGAACATCCTACGATATACTGGCATCATCATTCTCCTTGTACTTGGTATCAACAGCGCACAAGCGCAAGGAGGCTGCTCCACTCTATTAGAAGACATCAGCACCGCTGACCTGAGATCTTTAGCGAAAGAATACACGCGACTTGCATCCTACAAAAATCCCTATTGCGATACTACAGGGAGTGATTTTGAAATGATCATGAAGCAATTGGAGAAAAGCATCGTCGCATCCGGCTCTAGCAAGGAGCAAGTACTTGAGATGATGGGCACAGCGTACTACCATGGACCACTTGCCGAGTATGAAAACCAAAAACTCACCATCGGAAGGGATGGGAAACCTAAAGGAAAATCGTTGCCTCCGTCCTACAAGATTCCAACCGGTGACTACTACATCGTTTACCTCTGGAGAAAAAAGGATTACCTCGTCTTTGCATTGAAAGGCGGCAAGGTGGTAGACAGTACTTGGTGGGAAAAAGGCAATTATCGCTAAACCGGACACAGAAAAGAATCCACTTTATATGTAGATACACTTATTGTCTCTACATTTGCATAGATTTCATAGTAGGTGGGTTTGTTGCATCAGGGATTCACTCGAATTCCTGAGGCATTCTTTTTTCATCACAGTTCATCGACTCATCACGGAGTCCTCTAGTTTTCATAAAGCACGGCTTACCATCTTCGTGGAACCGGATGCGTATGGCATTCATATCAATGTGTGAAACAAACACCTTATCCACATTGATCCATTGATCATGCTTGTGTAAGGAGATGAATGACGTTCCAGCAGACCAAGCAATCGCAGTATCGGCCATGTAGCGATCTCCATTTTTCAGTATAACACGCACTTGTGTCCATCCTTCAATGGCCATCAACACGATCATGATCAAGGTGTACCAGATCAAAAGCACAACTCTTCCTTTCATGATGTTTTTGGTATAAATTTTTGATGCGTCCACCACATCACAAAACGGACGAACCGCCGCAGCGATCCCTTCACTACGGAATTCCGCATATCGATGAGCTCGGTCTACCGCACACAAGCTGCCGATTAGCTATTTTCGCTTCAAATCGAACCGATGAAAAAACCTATGCTTATCCTGGTGATGTTCGCTTTTGTCTTGATGCTTGGAGCATGCGGAGGCAGTGAAACGTCCAGTTCTAATCAAAATGAAGCCGTAGAAGAAACGGAAGATGCTGCTGCATCAGATGAGGAGATCCAAGTATTGGAAGAATCTGAGACGCTCCATGAAAAGACATCAGCAACCAATGCTAAACTAGACAGTATCATCAATAACCTATAATCGAAAGATTATGAAAAAGATACTCAGTATAACCGTCATCCTATTCTTAGCGTCTGCTACACACCTTAATGCTCAAGGAAAAAGCAATGAACGTAAACAAGGTAACGAGAAGCAAGAGCAAGAAATGAAGGGCAAGGAGAAGCAGGAAGCAAAGCAGCATGCTCGAGAGGAAAAGGCTGAAGATGTCCATGAAGGAAAAGGGCACGCTTACGGCAAGAACAAGAGCGATCAAGAAGGTCGAGCGTTCGGACAAGAACGCACTGCTGCTGCTCGCGCCAAGTCTGATGAAGCACGTGCACAGACCGAAAAGAATATAGCTGACGCAGAGAAAGATATCGAAGAAGGAAGGAAGAAAGCCGAGGCGGCACGTAAGAAAGCAAAGGAAATGGAGAAGGAAGGCAAAATCTCTAAGAAAGAGGCCGAAGAGGTAGAAGCTGAAATCGAGGCGGCTGAGGAAGAATTGGAAGCCGCAGAGGAAGAAGTACGTCGCGAGAAAGAAAAGCTCGAAAAGATTAAATCTGGCAAGTAATTCAACATGTGGTCTGGTAAACATATGCTTGTACTTGCATCCCTATGCTTCATCATCTTGGTTGGCGCTTGTTCGGGTTCAGATGAACCAGAGCAGGCAACAAGTGATGAAGTAGTTGATCTTCTAACCCTTGCACGAGAAGAGGGCAGCGTCACCATCAACGGCGTTGAACGTACCGAACTCGCCTTGCTGATGCGGAAGATGCATGACGAAATGGAGAAAGTGAAAGACTCCTTAGAGCAAGGTTATGCGGTGACTGCGCGTTATACAGAAGCTTTCACGAGGATCAAAGAAGCCCATCCTACCGAGCCAGAAAAGATCGATGCTGCCTATCAGGGGATGGCTGATGCCTTCATTCAACAATACAAGCAGTTCGAGAACAGCGAGGGTGACCAAGTCAAAGCCTTCAACCTCATGCTCGATAACTGTTTAGCTTGTCACCAACACAAGTGTCCGGGTCCGGTTAAAGTGATCAAGAAACTCAGGATATCTGGCCAGCCCTAAGAAGAGCGCACGGAATCTAAAATGAACCGAATGCTATGCTCACACAGCTCTATAGAAGCGTTGGGCAATGAAGGCTGTTCCCAAGGATGCGTTCTATCGAAGGTGTGTCCGGTTTTGGGAACAAGTTGAACCTGAGCGTACTTCGTAGATCGCGCCAACTTTCTTGCATGCTGCGTAGAAACGGCTTCATCAGCATCACCGTGTACAATGAGCCAGGGTATTTGCAGGTCCTTTGTTCGTTCAAGGATATCGTAGCGGTTAGCGTTCGATTCAACGTCTTTGAACAACTGGTAATACAGCGGCATCTTCTGTTTGGTTCTACCGTTCACCAGATAAGTAACTCCTTGCTCCTTCCATTCGGCTAGTCTTTCCTCGTCCCAGCTCGACCAAGGCGTATTCGCCTCACTTGGTGCAGACCAGGTGATCAAAGCATCCAGGTGATCATGCTGACAAGCATAGATGGTAGCGTCTACCCCTCCGCGCGAATGTCCGATAAGCACCACGACATTGATATCTAAAGGAAGTCCGCCCGAATGCACGAGATTGAAGACCGACTTAAGGTCGCTCTGCCGGATCGAATAGTTATCTTGACCGTAAGCTTCTAAATCAACAAATGACAGCGGGTCATCTGGTGTTGTTCCGTTGTGTGAAAAATTGAACTTCAAGAAGGCAATACCTTGACTCGCAAACTCATTTGCGATGAGATCCATGCCTCCCCAATCTTTAAATCCATTGATGCCATGTGCATAAACGGCAAGTATCCTACTCCCTACTGCATAGGTGAGATCCGCAGCCATCGCTCTTCCGAAGGCTGACGGGATCAATAGCTCCTGGTGATGGAGCATGGCCATTATTGCTTAATGATCTTCTGCATGAAGTGATGCATTCCCTGTTCGGCACTAAGGTAATAGCTTCCTGCAGGTAACGCGCTTAAATCAAGCGTTATTTCAGACGAATGCTGATCGACTTCGGAAATCCTTTGGTCCAGAACAGGCCTTCCATAAATGTCATAAAGCGTTAAGCGTAAATCGCCTTCACCAGCCAAGTCATCTATGGCTAAACGAATAAAATCTGACGTTGGATTTGGATAAACCTTGAGCGCCTCGGGTTGCTTTTGAGCTGCAACACCAGCAGGTGTTGCTATGAACTCAACGTGCCCGGCATAGATTCCGTTGCCATGCGTTCCTATGGCCATCCACCCATCGGTATCTCGGTAGTGCATCATATCTACCACCACATTGCCAATGCTTTCAACGCCTTGCTGCACCCAAACGGTACTATCACCTTTCAATTCATCCGTTGCAAACAAACCAACACTGGTGCCAACGAAGTACACGTTACCTCCTGCAGTAGGAGCGAACTCTGCCCATCTGATTGAAGGTCCATCTCCGATGTAGTACAAGAAATCCGGCAAGCCCTCGTCCTTCGTTCCTCTAAGATTGCCTTCAATCGGTTCCCAATCCAAGCCGCCATCCTCCGTGTACCAGATGGAGATCGTGTTGTAGTTCGAAAAGACTACGATCGCCTTATCTGCATCGTTGGGATCGATGGCAATGTTAGAAACGTAGCCTGTATTGCTAATGCTATCATTGAGGTTACGCGGTTGAACCGTGAATGCGGTGTGTGCATTGTCCGCTCGGAATACACGTCCATTTCGTGTACCAAAGTAGATCACTCCTTCTTCTGACTCACTGGATGAAATGGCCGTGATGTCTGCCGTAACGTTGGCTATGGGACTCCAACTGCTGAACAGTTCAACGGAGTCTGTAGCGGTGATGTTATCGTTTCGCCAGATTCTACCTTGATTGGGCAGGTACATGATGTTGTCATTCACCCGATCAAGGGTAAAGGGGTGTACAAACAACCATCCACCCGAAGCCCCACCGCCCAACTGCTTGGGCATGATGTTCTCCTGCTCTGAGCGCTCTCCATTCTCACTGATCTTGAGGCGTTGGATGTTCGCATATTGGGTACTGATGTAATAATAATCCCCACCGTCACTTACCTCACTGTAGGCACCATCCGCTCCGCGAACATGCGTCCACAATTCTACTGGATCAGCCTCATTGGTCCACCAAGTACCTCTGTCTTGTAGGCCACCAACTACCACTCGGCTTCCTGCCGTTGTTTGATCGATTCCGATGGCATAAAACTGACTGGAGAGGTACCCATTATTCAAGGATTCCCACCGCATCACGGTTTCTGTGCAGTTCATGGTACGATGAATGCCACCATCCGTGGTACTGATCATGATGTCTGGGTCATCAGGGTGAAAGAAGAGGTTCTGCTGATCAGGATAGTGCTTACCTCCCCCATTGAAGTAGTTATAGTCTTCATCTCCATCAATGCTGTATCCACCTACCCGCATCACCTGAAGGGTATCTACAAAGCCATTGGTTGAACGGTATAGGTTGGTACCTCCTAGAAAGACCACGTTTTCATCATCTGGCTTCACATTCAAAACCTGGCAATA
>CAJXNO010000003.1 GCA_913057205.1 uncultured Flavobacteriales bacterium | reverse complement strand
TGAGCCTGGAAAGCTTGTTGCGGAACATGAATAAGGAAGATAAGACCGTCCCGTTGGCAATCGAACGTGCCATTCCAGCGATTGAAGCGCTGGCTCAAAAGGTGTATGATCAATTGAGTAATGGTGGTCGGCTCTTCTACATCGGCGCGGGAACCAGCGGACGACTGGGGATCGTAGATGCGAGTGAATGCCCGCCTACTTACGGAGTTCCGCACGGGATGGTGAATGGATTGATCGCAGGAGGCGACAGCGCGATTCGGAAGGCCGTTGAGTTTGCAGAGGATGATCCCGATCAAGCATGGAAAGACCTACAGGAACATGAGATTTCGGCCAATGACATCGTTGTGGGTATTGCTGCATCCGGCACTACTCCCTATGTGGTTGGCGGCTTGCGGCATTGCCAGGAAAACGGTATTCCGACGGGCTGCATTACGTGTAATCCTGATGCGCCCGTGAGTCATGTGAGCGACTTTCCGGTTGAAGTAGTTGTCGGTCCGGAATTCGTTACGGGAAGCACCCGCATGAAAGCGGGCACCGCTCAAAAACTCACCTTGAACATGATCACCACTTCGGTGATGGTGAAGCTGGGTCGGGTGAAAGGCAACCGAATGGTGGATATGCAATTGAGTAACGATAAGTTAGTGGAACGAGGTACCAAAATGGTGATGGCAGAAACAGGATTGGATGCCGAAACGGCCCAAGCGCTGCTACTCAAAGAAGGCAGCGTTCGGAAGGCCGTTGAGGCCGCAAAAAGTTAGGTGGATTAACAAAACATCTCCCCTTTGCCTGCGTTTAGCTCGATAGCTTTGCACACGCAAGATGCACACAATAGAACCATATTTCAATTGGCGTAACCTCTACGCAGCGGAAGAAGACGAACGTTCGCCCTTTTATGGCCGTTCTTACTCTGAGGTCTATTTCACGGATGTGATCTATGACCATTACATCCACCCCCAGTGGGATAACATCGGCTCTACTACACTCTTCATGAAGATCCTCTACGCTGATTACGACGATCGTTTCGCGATCATCGAGCTGATGGGGGAATGGAATGACACCTTGCACAACGACATCATGATCCTCAAGCGCGATGTGATGGACCAACTCATCGATAAAGGCATCCAGAAATTCATCTTGATCGGTGAAAATGTGTTGAACTTTCACAGCTCTGATGATAGCTACTACGAAGAATGGTTCGAGGACATCGAAGACGGCTGGATCACCTTACTTAACTTCCGAGAACACGTCTTGAGGGATTTCCAAGAGATCGGTATCGACAACTACTTTATCTACGGCGGACCACTGAACGATTTCAACTGGGGAAGCTTTCGTCCGTTGCAGCTTTTTCAGCGTGTTGATAAGATCGTAGAACGGCGTTTTGATCCAAATTTCCTGTTGGAAGAAAGCGACGATTAAACCGCAGCCCTTCCTGCTGCTAAGATCTTCTTGATAACCAACTGATCTACCGGCCACTTGAATGCGTCAGGTGTCAACTCCTCCCAGGGTATCCATCGTTGGACCTCGAGCGGATTGCCCTGTTCATCTGGGAAGTCGAATGCCTTTTCTTTAACCGAGAACTGCTGCGGCCCGAGCATCCTCACTTTGTAGTAAATGCTCATCAACTGATCGTTCGGATTGAAAGCACTCACCTGGAAGTAATCCGTTGTAAAATAGTGTTCAATCACCTCGATCGGCTGCTCCAACTCCTCCATAAACTCGCGTTTGAGTCCGTCGATTGTGCCTTCGCCCCACTCCAATCCGCCACCCAGCAGCTTGGTGAACTGTAGGCCCTTGATCAGCTCATCGCTGACCAGCAGCGACTGCTCTTCATTGAACAAGAGTCCGTAAACACGTATGTTGAATCGCTTTGTCATGGTTTTTTGGCTCTGAGCATTTCACGTTTTCCGGGAGGACCCTCCAATCGCTCCACTTCAAATCCTGCCGATTGCATATCCCTTCTCACCTGACCCTTCGCGCAGTAGGTGACCAAAACCGCACCGGGATGCATCATGGCGATTAACTTCTCCCAGATCGCGGGTTCCCAGAGTTCCGGTTGGGCATGCGGTGCGAAGGCGTCGTAATATACCAGATTATAGTTCTTCTCAGTTACGAAAGACTGTAGCGGCTTTGACCATTTTTCCAAGATAAAACCTGGTCTGATCGCTTCTGCTTGATTCCACTCAGCGTGGTGCAATGCTTCATAGATTGAACGGGCTCCCTCTACCCTAGTACGCTCTGGATAGTTGAGTTGTAAAGCGAGTGCTGGCTCCAGCGGATAAGCCTCAAGACTGGTATAGTGAATACGTCGACTACCCTGATTCAGCAGTGTGAGCAAGGCATTCAGTCCTGTTCCAAAACCAACTTCCAAAATGGACACTTCTGCATCCAATGGAAAGGCATCCAAGCCCATCGCCAAGAATACGTGCATACTTTCTTGGATGGCGCCTTTATGAGAATGGTAGTGTTCTTTAAGCGATTCAACGCGTAAGGTGTGCGAGCCATCGCCGCTCTCTACAATCTGTGGGTTTAGTGGTCGCTTTTCCATGTCTGACAGGCTTCAACAAGGTCGGGAAAGAATCGTTCGAAGTGCACGCTCAATTGTTTGAAGGTCTCTGGGCTGGTGTTCATGGCATCTACCATGTTGGAAGTGAACTTGGTGCGATAATCCATCCCGCTCAAGACCTTCTCCATGCCTTCGCGGGTTGCATAGTTGGTCAAGAGATCGTTAGCGAACATATATTGGTAGAAGCGTTCCGAGCGATACGGCAGGTCCTGTCGCATACTGGCCACAACATCATAGCAGCGCCGGGCGAAATGCGGTAAGGACTCGTCGTGAAACGCATCCCACTTCTGCGCCAACAGGTGATCAAACAGCACATCCACCACCACTGGACTGAATTTTCCTTGGGTAGGATAGAAAAGTTCCTTGGCCGCAAACACCTCCGGGTGTTGATCGGTGTAGGTATCGATGAAGCGATGGAAGCGCACGCCACGGGCCACAGGCTCAGAGAAGCGTTGGAAATCGCTGCCTTTTACCCCGTCTCCGATGTAATTTCCGAACATGAGCGCTTGATCAGGATCGGCGAGGTAGAAGTGTGCGAGGTAATTCACAACTACAAAGTTAGCTTACCGCTGCTCCTGCCGAATGTCCTTTGGTGTAATGTTCTTCTCATCCACGTTGCTTAGCTCTACTTTTGACTTCGTGAATATCTCCCGATACTACTATAAGGCTCAGTTCTTCGGATGGTCTTTGTATATCCTCATCTCTGCTGCGGTACTCATCCTCAGCGGCACAGAGCTTACCGTGGATGTGATCGGTGGTATTTACCTGGTGTTCGCCTTGGGTTTATTGGTCAGTCACCTCTACCGCTTTGCGATCATCCGATTGGGTTGGTTGGAAAAAGACATCTTCTCCCTCATCCCTCGAGTAGCAGTGGCGTGCATCATTCTTGCCCTGGCTTTTCACGGAATCTACATCGGCATCGGGAATTTGGCCTTTGGCTGGTCGCTCGTGTACTCCCTCACCGACGCCAACTTGATCACGTGGGCCATGCTCTTCTTCATTTGGAGCCTGATCTACTTCACCTACATCTTCTTTCAGCGCTTCCGCAAGGAGGAGATCAAGAACCTTCAACTCGAAGCAGCGCGAAACGAGTACGAACTTCGCCGATTGCGCGATCAGATGAACCCACACTTCATCTTCAATGCGATGAATACCATCCGCGCTTTGATCGACGAAGACCGTGGAAAGGCGAAGAACGCCGTAACGCAGTTGAGCAATGTACTTCGATCATCCCTACAAGCGGGTAAACAGGAACTCATCCCGTTAGAGAAAGAGTTTCAGATCGTCAAAGACTACCTAGAGATCGAAAAGGCCCGCTATGAAGAGCGACTAACGGTAGACTGGAAGACCTCCGATGATTGCAAGAAAGCACAGGTGCCGCCCTTATTGCTGCAAACCATCGTTGAAAATTGCATCAAACACGGCATTGCGAAACTTCCGGATGGTGGACGCATTGAGATCCACACCCATTGCATTCAAGATGCGGTTGAGGTAAGCGTATTGAACTCAGGTCAGTACGATCCTGATGCAGGGTCTGACGCCTCGTTGGGACTTGAAAACACAAGAAACCGTCTCCAATTATCCTTCGGAAAGGATGGCTGGATGACCATAGGAAACCATGGAAGTGAGATGGTGCGCACCACCGTACACCTTCCCTTAAAAGGTAAACAAGATGATTCGAGCACTGATCATTGATGATGAGCGCCTGGCGCGCCAAGAATTGAGATCCCTGGTGGAGCAGTTTGACACTATTCAGATCGTTGGAGAGAGCGGAAAGCCGGAAAAAGCCTTGGATCTGATCGATCGGGAAAACCCAGACCTGATCTTTCTCGATATCCAGATGCCCGGCATGAACGGTTTCGAGTTGTTGGATGAGATCGAAGGAAAGACACCCGAGGTGATCTTCATTACAGCGTACGACGAATACGCCCTGCAGGCTTTTGAAGTGAACGCATTGGATTACGTGATGAAACCGGTGGAAATGGATCGACTTCAAGAGGGGATTCAGAAGATCACCAAGAAGATCGAAGAACGTAAGGCACAGACCCCAAATGAACCTGTTGCCGAGGGAAAGCTGGAGCTGAATGATCAGGTTTTTTTGAAGGACGGCGATAAGTGTTGGTTCGTTGAATTATCGAAGATCCGTTTGTTCGAGAGTGAAGGGAACTATGTGCGGGTATACTTTGATGAATCACGTCCGCTCATCCTGAAATCATTGAATGCGTTGACGGATCGCTTGAATGAGAAGTACTTCTTCCGTGCAAGTCGAAAGCATATCATCAATTTGCGCTGGATAGACCGTGTGGAAACATGGCTCAATGGTGGATTGATGGTGTTTTTGAAAGACGGCACCAAGGTGGAGGTTTCTCGTCGACAGAGCGTTAAGCTTAAAGAAATGATGGCCTTGTAGATAACATTTGAGCACACTCCCTGTTTCACTACCATGAGTTTTGCAGAAGATGTATTGAAAAAGGTCTTTGGATCAAGTAAGGATCATATCGTTCTTGAGGAAGGCTTGATCAAGCGCAATACCGCTTTTGTGGAGTCATTCGAGCTTTGGAAGGAATCCCAAGCCCAAGAGACCATGGAGGAAGTGCGGCGAAACCTATCGCTCAGTAAAAAAGGTCTCCATGATGAGTTGCGCACGGTGTGGCTACACATGAAGCATGCACAGGGATTTCGAATGTTCACCGAAACCCTCGGAGAACCAGAGCAAGACCGCTTTGTAATCGAGTACCTGAAAGATCTGCTCCAACTAAAATCCTATCGCGTAAGCAACAGCTATTCGAAGTACGAAGAGGTGAAAGGCCAAATCCGCCAAGAAGAATGGTATTACCTCAAGCCGCCGATACACATTGCTGATGAAGGAGAGGCCATGGATCAAGGTTTTGGCAACGTCAAGATCGAATGGAGCAACGGAAATAGCCGATACATCAAACTGTTGACCACTACCTACAGCGGACGCATGTACCGTGCTCCCCTCCCTTTCGAAGAACTCTTGAAACACCTCTTTGGGGCGTTTTCATCCTAAGCGCAGCTTAGTATCTTCGCAGCCAATATGAAACGAATGAAGCGTAAAATCCAATCGATCGGAGCGATGATGCTCGCCCTTGTTGTAATGGTTTCCTGTGAGCAGGAAGCATCCAACACTACCACGGAAAGCAATGCATCTAAAGCGGTTGCCGGAAAGACTGTTAACACGGGCACTATGAAAGTGGGCTATGTGAACACCGACAGCCTTGCTGCACAATATGAATTGATCAAGGATGTACAAGACGAGATCGTAGCTGAACAGATGAAAATGGAGGGTGAGTATCAAACGATGGTACAGAGCCTGCAGAAAGACTACAATGACGCTCAGCAAGGAGCAGCCGGACTTTCACAAGAGGCCTTAGCGATTTTGCAACAGAAGCTCGCTCAGAAGGAGCAAGAGGTGATGATGCAAAAGAACCGCATGGAAAACCAGCTCATGCAGATGGAGCAAGAGCGTACGGCGAATTACTTAGATAAGGTTCAAGGCTTCATTGCGGACTACGCGAAAAAGAATGGCTACGACATGATTTATGGCTACAATGGGTTGAACAACCTACTTTACATCGATAAAGGATACGATCTAACCCGTCCAATCATCGACGAATTGAATGCGCAGTACCGATCAGAAAAGGATACCGCTCAAGCCGAGAACACCAAGTAATGTTCATCGCTCAGAAATACCGCGAGACGAATATTGTAGAGTATGTGCTGTACATGTGGCACATCGAGGAGTTGATCCGTTCATTGAACTTCGATGTGAAGCTGGTGGAAACGCAGATCATCGCTTCCTTTGAATTGAATGACGAGGCTAAGCAACAGGTGAGAGACTGGTATGCTGGTTTGATCAATCAGATGAAGCAGCAAGGAATCCAGGAAAAAGGTCATTTAGCGGAGTTACGGGAGCTGATGGTTGAACTGACCTATTTGCATCAAAGTTTGTTGACCCTATATCAAGACAAGAAGTACCAGCGATTGGTAGGCAGTGCTCAACCGAATATTGAAGCCTTGAAGAAGAAGAGCATGGGTCAGCAACAAAACGACATTGAAACGGCGATGAATGGATTGTTCGGTGTCTTGGTGTTGAAGCTCAAGAAACGCGACGTATCCGAAGCCACCCAAGAAGCCATGAAGACCATCTCTGCGATGATGGCCCACCTGGCCAAGCAATACCACAACATGAAGGAAGGAAAGCTCAACCTTCCTAAGGTGATGGGTAACTGATCAAGAAGCGTTACGATTCAAATGCCGCAAGCAACAGCTTCAGGTCTTTGAACGGCAAGTTGAGCGATTCACCTAAGTATTTATTGGTCAAGGTTCCGTTGTAAAGGTATACCCCATTCTGGATGCCCACATGGTTGCGGATCATGTTCTCGATGCCGCCCTCATCGCCCATTTGTACGGCTAAAGGTGCAACCACATTACTTAAGGCATGCGATGCTGTTCTGCTCACCAAAGACGCGATGTTTGGCACGCAGTAGTGGATGATGTCGTATTTGGTGAAGGAAGGTTTATCCAAGTTGGTCAGGCGCGACGTTTCAAAACACCCTCCCTGATCGATGCTCACATCTACGATCACCGAACCGCTCTTCATGCTTTGCACCATCTCTTCTGTAACCACACACGGCGTTCTACCGGAGGTGCTTCTGATCGCTCCAATCGCAACATCGGCGCGCATCAATGCTTTTGCCAGCACCTTTGGTTGGATGGTGGAGGTGCTCACGCGCTTGCCCAGTGAATCTTGAAGTCTACGGAGTTTTGAAATGGAATCATCGAATATCCGCACGTCTGCACCGAGTCCAAGAGCAGCATGTGCGGCATAAACGCCAACGGTTCCTGCACCAATGATCACCACCTGCGTAGGTGGCACACCCGTAATACCACCGAGCATGATGCCTTGGCCTTTGGTATTCATCAAGTATTCTGAAGCGATCAATACCGATGTTGTACCAGCGATCTCACCCATGCTCCGAACAATGGGTAAAATACCGTCTTCATCGGCAACATAGTCCCACGCGATGGCGCTTACCTTCTTGGCCATCAGGTTCTTGATGTAGTTCTTCGGTTGAACATTCAGCTGCATCGCAGAGATCAGAACCTGCTTTGGCTTCAGGTATTCCATCTCTTCGTCTGAGAGCGGTTCCACCTTCAAAATGATATCGGCCTCGTAGACTTCTTTGGTGGAGTACGCGATGTCTGCTCCGCTTTCGCTGTATTCGTTATCCTCAAAGTTGGACGCCTTACCGGCGCCGGTCTCTACTACCACCTTATGGCCATTGTTTACCAAGAGCTGCACCGCTTGCGGAACGAGGGCCACCCGATTCTCCTGCATAGATATCTCCTTAGGTATTCCGATGAAAAGTTTCTTTCGTTTCGATCCAACGGATTGAAGTTTCTCCTGCGGCAGCATCATGACTGCTTCAGAAAGCTCTTTCAAGGCATCTTTAGACATGGGTTAGCAATTGATCAGTTAGGGTAAGCTGCCTGCTTTCTGAATGCAGGTCGTAGGTGATGTAAATGTGAAAGGCATCGTCGGGAATGTAACTTCCACCCTGCTCTGGCCATTCGATGAGCAACAGGTCTGATGTATCCAGGTAATCCTCCCAGCCAATGTCAAGCAACTCATCCGGCGTTTTCAATCGGTAGAGATCAAAATGACAGATGCGTTTGCTTTCGGTTTCGTACTCATTCACAATGGCGAAGGACGGACTAGACATGGCGTCTTCTACTCCCATCGCCTCACAAAGCAGCTTGATGTAGGTGGTCTTGCCCGCACCCAGGTCACCATGAAAACAAAACACCTGGTATTGATCGAATAGATCAAGCATCACCCGAACGAATTCGTCGGTGCTTTCTAAGCTTGGGATGGTTAGGGTTTGGCGCATACGTTCAGAACATCTAAGATACGACAATTTCGTCGCAGATATCCCATCAACGCGGCGAACAAATCGCAAAAGGAATGATCATCTCCTCTAAGGAAATACCGCCATGTTGGAAGGTATCCTTATAGTACTTCACGTAGTGATTGTAGTTGTTCGGATAGGCGAAGAAGTCGTTTGCCTGAGCGAAGATGTAGCGACTACTCACATTTCCACGGGGTAGAAACACATCTTCTGGCTTCAACACCTCAAATACCTCCTTGCGCTCATAGCTCAAGTTTCTTCCGGTCTTGTAACGTAGGTTGGTGTTGGTATTCCGGTCTCCAACCACCTTCACTGGGTGCTTCACATGCACGGTACCATGATCTGTTGTAATGATCATTTTCGCTCCCATGGCGCGGATGCTCTTCATGATATCAAACAATGGACTGTGCTCGAACCAAGACAAGGTGAGTGAGCGGTAGGCGGATTCATCGTCTGCCAGCTCTCGGATCACTTCCATCTCCGTTCGCGCATGACTCAACATGTCAACAAAATTGTAGACGATCACATTGAGGTCGTTGCTCTCCAAGCTTTTGATGTTCTCGCTTACCTTCTTGCCATAATTTAAGTTGGTGATCTTGGCATACGACATCTTGAGCGAGAGTCCGAGTCGCTTCAATTGATGCTGAAGCAGGGCCTCTTCATGCATGTTTTTGCCGCCTTCCTCGTCTTCTCCCACCCATAGGTCTGGGTGACGTTTCTCGATTTCGCTTGGGAGCAAGCCCGCGAACAAACTGTTTCTGGCGTATTGCGTTGCAGATGGCAGGATACTGTAGAACAAGCGTTCAGCATCTACCCTAAAATCACCTTCTATGGCTTTCTGAACCACCTTCCACTGATCCAATCTCAGGTTATCGATCACGATGAGAAAGGTGGGCTTATCCGTATTAAGCTCTGGAGCTATCCAGTCCTTGAAGACCGTGTGTGACATCTGGGGACGCTCATCTGCATCGCCTTTCAACCAATCGATGTACTCATCTCCTACGAATCGACTGAATTGAGCATTTGCTTCGCTTTTCTGCATGGTGAGGATCTCCTGCATGCTTGGGTCGCCGCTTTCATCGAGCTCAAGGTCCCAATACACGATCTGTCGGTATAGGTCTGCCCATTCTCCCCAATCCAAGCGGTCGTTCAAACGCATACCGATCTGTCTGAACTCCTGCTGATACCCGCTGGTGGTCTTTTCGCTCACCAGGCGTTTAGAATCCAGGTTCTTTTTTAGGCTGAGCAAGATCTGATTCGGGTTAACCGGTTTAATGAGGTAATCGGAGATCTTCGAGCCGATTGCGTCTTCCATGATCGCCTCTTCTTCACTCTTGGTAATCATGATGACCGGCACGGATGGACGCAAGCTCTTGATGCGAGCAAGGGCCTCCAGTCCTGAGATGCCCGGCATGTTTTCATCGAGGAAAACCGCATCGAAATCGCTCTCTTCAATCTCTTCAATGGCTTCTACACCAGAACTTACGGGCGTTACCTCGTAGCCTTTGCTTTCGAGGAAAATGATGTGTGGTTTTAAAAGGTCGATCTCGTCATCTGCCCACAAGATCTTAACATGTGTATTGGTCATAAGTAGCGTTTATCTTCGCATTCAAAGGTAGATGTGTGAACAGCCAACCCAAAACGAAATCCTTAAAGACCTTTAACGACCCCGTTTATGGTTTTATTACCGTAGATGATCCTTTGCTCTTTCAATTAATCGAGCATCCTCACTTTCAACGTTTAAGACGAATCACACAACTCGGCTTAACCAACCTCGTTTACGGAGGTGCCAACCACAGCAGGTTTCAACACGCCATTGGCGCCATGAATCTGATGCGCAGTGCGGTCACCACCTTGCGGCATAAAGGGATCGACATTTCGGAGGAGGAAGAACGCGCAGCCAAAGCGGCCATTCTTCTGCACGACATCGGTCACGGCCCCTTCTCACACGCATTAGAGAACACGATCGTTCAAGGTGTTCACCACGAAAGCATCGGTTTGCAGATCATGCATAACCTGAACCAGGAACTGGGTGGACAATTGGACTTGGCCATCGCGATCTACACGGATCAATATCCTGTAAAGTTCCTGCATCAGTTGGTGAGCAGTCAGTTAGACACCGATCGCCTCGACTACTTGAAGCGCGACAGTTTCTTCACCGGTGTATCTGAAGGTGTAATCGGGTCTGAACGTATCATCAAGATGCTGACCGTTCATGAAGGGAGTTTGGCGGTTGAAGCAAAAGGGATCTATTCACTGGAGAAATTCCTCGTTGCACGTCGCTTAATGTACTGGCAAGTGTACTTGCACAAGACCGTGGTATCAGCCGAATTCTTGTTGATGAACATCCTCTTGCGCGCCAAAGAGCTGGCTCAATCAGGCATTGAATTGCCGGCAAGTGCATCATTACAGTATTTTCTGTATCAGGGAAAAGCCTTGGGTTTGGACGACAGTTCCATTTGGTTGAAGCACTTCGTGAAGTTGGACGACTTCGACATCCTCGCCTCGATCAAGCAGTGGATCGATCATGAAGATGCATTACTCCAAAACCTTTGCAAGCGCCTGGTCAACAGAAGGCTACTGAAAGTAAAGCCTTTAAAGGCTCCTTTGACCGATGCGGCATTGGTTGCGCTTAGAAAGCAAGGGAGCGATCTTCTAGGTTTACCAGAAGCCGATATGCGTTACTTGGTGTTCCAAAAGTCAGTCAGCAATACTGCCTATAATCGCAATGACGACCGCATCACCGTATTGCACAAAGACGGTTCTGCAAGCGACATTTCTGAAGCTGCCAGCCTGTTCCAATTCTCGAGCATGGATGCCCAAGAAACCAAGCATTTTCTATACCTCCCAGCGGAGGTTCCCTTTCAATAAGCGCTGTTAATAACTAGGACTTTTGTTCGAAAGTTAGCCCTAGATTGGGCCTACTTTTGACTAAGCGAAGGTGAGACTATTCCTACCTTTGCACCGCTTTCGTATAGATGGAGTTTACAGCAGGTCAAATAGCAGACATGTTAGGAGGTGTAGTGGATGGTGATCGAGACGCCTCGGCCCATGATCTATCTACCATTGAGAATGGTCAACCGAACACCTTGACCTTCTTGGCCAATCCATCTTACACCCCACACATTTACACCACCCAAGCGAGCGTTGCCATTGTATCGAAAGACTTTGCTCCAGAAAAAGCGCTTCCTAAAACTCTGACCTTGGTCAAGGTGGATGATCCACGCTTGGCCTTCAGCAAGCTGATGGAGGCCTACGCACAAATGCTACGTAAGCCTGCAGGCATCCATGCCACTGCGGTAGTGGAAGATGGCGCGCAGATCGATTCAACCGCCTCCATTGGAGCATTTGTGGTGGTGGAAAGTGGTGCCAAGATCGGAGCGGAAACGCAGGTTGGCGCACATTGCTTTATCGGTGCAGATAGCACTGTGGGAGCGCGTTGCACCTTGCATGAATCCGTGCACGTGGGAGCCCGCTGCATGGTTGGAAACGACTGTATGCTGCAACCCGGCGCCATCCTTGGTGCCGACGGATTTGGCTTTGCACCCGATGCGGAAAACGAATACCAGAAGGTCGTACATCTTGGAAATGTGATCCTCGAAGATCACGTAGAGATCGGCGCGAGTACCACCATAGATCGTGGAACCCTGGGCAGTACCATCATCCGAAAAGGTGTGAAATTGGACAACCTGATCCAAGTGGCACACAACGTTGAGATCGGTGAAAATACCGTGATTGCCGCACAGACGGGCATTGCTGGTTCGGCCAAGATTGGAAAGAATTGCATGATCGGTGGACAAGTAGGCATTGTGGGCCACATCACCATCGCAGACGAAGTAAAGATCGCCGCCCAATCAGGGATTGGTGGTAGCATAAAGACAAAAGGACAGATCGTCCAGGGCTCACCTGCTCTGCCGATCGGTGATTTCAAACGATCCTATGTACACTTCCGCAAGTTGCATGTGCTTGCAGACGATGTAGATGCACTTAAGGCTGCATCAGCACCTACAAACGATAATAATCATGGCTGAGAAACAACAAACCCTGAAATCCTCTTTCAGCATTGAAGGAGTTGGGTTACACACCGGGCAAACCACAAAGCTAACCGTTCATCCAGCTGAGCCGGACACGTGGTATGTATTCAAGCGAACAGATCTAGAGGGGACTCCCACGGTAAAAGCAGATGTTGACAATGTGATCAGCACCAAGCGTGGTACCACATTGGGCAATGAAAACTTTCAGGTCAACACCACCGAGCACATCCTTGCTGCCCTCTACGGGATGGGTGTAGACAATGCTCTGATTGAGATGGACGGTCCAGAAGTACCTATCTTGGACGGTAGCTCTAAGCATTTTGTAGAAGCCATTGAACAAGTTGGATTGGTTGAGCAAGATGCAGAGAAAGAATATTTTATCCTGAAAGACAACATCACCTTTGAAGATCCTGAGCGGGAGGTAGAGATGTTGGCTGTTCCTTCACCGGATTATCGCATCACAGTGATGGTAGACTATCGCTCGCCGCTTTTGGGTACCCAACATGCGAGCATGTACAACATCAAGGAGTTCAAAGACGACTTTTCGCGCTGTAGAACCTTTGTGTTTTTGCGCGAATTGATGCAGTTGGTGAACAACGGCTTGATCAAAGGGGGCGACGTGGACAATGCCATTGTGATGGTGGATACCGATACCTCTGAAATGAGTGAGGAGGAAAAAGATCGTTTGGCGGCAACCTTCCACCGCGACAAATCTGAGTTGGAGGCGGTTGGAATTGGCATCCTCAACAACGTGAAGCTCCACTTCCAGAACGAGCCTGCGCGTCACAAGCTTTTGGATATCGTAGGTGACCTTGCACTGATCGGTAAGCCGATCCAAGGACACATACTTGCTGCACGTCCGGGACACACCACCAATGTCGCTTTTGGCAAAATGCTGAAAGACCTCATCAAGAAAGAACAAAAGGCAGCTCCGGCGTTCGACCTGAATGCTGAAGCTATTTACGGCATCACAGAGATCAGCGAGATGCTTCCGCACCGCTACCCTTTCCTTCTGGTCGACAAGATCATTGAAATGGGTGACGATTATGTGGTAGGCGTGAAGAATGTGACCATGAATGAAGAGTTCTTCCAAGGTCACTTTCCAGGCAATCCAGTGATGCCTGGTGTTCTTCAAGTTGAAGCCATGGCTCAGTGTGGTGGTATCTTGGTGATGAGCCAGATCGAAGACCCATGGAATTATGAAACCCTCTTCGTCAAGATCGATAAGGTGAAGTTCAAGCGTAAGGTCGTACCTGGTGATACCTTGGTCTTCAAACTGGAATTGATCGCACCCATCCGACGAGGAATGGTTACCATGAAAGCAGCTGCTTACGTTCGGAACCAGATTGTTGCAGAAGGAGAGTTGATGGCACAAATCATTAAAGTGAGGAACGATGAGCGAGTTAAGAGCGAACATTCATCCTAAGGCCAAGATCGGCGAGGGTGTAACCATTGAGCCCTTCTCGACCATCTATGGCGACGTAGAGATAGGCGACGGAACGTGGATCGGTCCGAATGTGACCATCATGGACGGTGCGCGCATTGGTAAAAACTGCAAGATCTTTCCAGGAGCAGTGATCTCTGCCATCCCTCAAGACCTCAAGTATGCAGGTGAAGAAACCCACACCATCATCGGTGATAACGCTACCATTCGCGAATGCGTGACCATCAACAAAGGCACATCCGACGCTTGGAAGACAGAGGTCGGTGCGAATTGCTTATTGATGGCCTACGTACACGTAGCTCATGATTGCAAGGTTGGCAATAACGTAATCCTTGCGAACTGCGTGAATCTTGCCGGACACATCACCATTGAAGACCACGCCATTCTAGAAGGTATGGTAGCGGTACAGCAATTTCTGCGCATTGGACAGCACGCTTTCATCGCCGGAGGTTCGTTGGTTCGAAAGAATGTACCACCCTATGTGCGTGCTGCACGTGAGCCCTTGAGCTATGTTGGTATCAATGCCGTTGGACTGAAGCGTAGAGGTTTTGCCGAAGATTCGATCAAAGAGATCGAAGCGGTCTACCGACAGATCTTTGTTTTGAACAACGTGGTGTCTAAAGGCCTGGAAGCCGTTAAAGGTGAATTTGAGTCCATCTACAGCAAAGAGATTGTCGAATTCTTTGAATCGTCAGAGAACGGCGTAATGCGGGGAGCTGTATAGAAGAAACATGAAGATCGAACTCGACCAGATCACGAAGACCTATGGAGCACAAACGGTGTTCAAGGACATCAGTGCTGTATTTGAAACCACTAAGCGCTACCCCATCATCGGTCAGAACGGTAGCGGCAAGTCTACCCTCCTTCAGGTCATTTCTGGCTTTGTGACACCGAACAAAGGAAGTATTCGCTACAAGGATCACGCAGGAATCGAGCTTCCAATCGAAGCTTGGTACAAACACCAATCCATCGCCGCGCCCTACTTAGACCTCTTTGAAGAGCTGAGCGTGTCTGAGACTGTTTTCGTACACGGTAAATTGAAGCCTCTCGCCTTGGATCAAAATGCGTTACTCGCAGACATCGCATTGGACAAACACGCTGAAAAACCGTTATCAAAGTTGAGTTCTGGGATGCGCCAACGCTTGAAATTAGCGCTCGCCATCTACAGCGAAACAGAAATTCTGCTGCTCGACGAACCGACATCGAACCTGGACAAGAAATGGGTGGATTGGTTTCAAGATCGCACGATAAAAAACTCCAAGGACCGCATCGTCATCGTTTGTACGAATAGCCAAGAGGCAGAATTGGCCATCACCGACCAGCCTGCGCTGGAGTTAAAGAATTGAGCCCTAGCTCCTACTCCTGATCCTCTTTCAGGATGGTAAGATCGCCCCGGAGCTCTGCGAAGTTGTTAGACCGCAGAATGTAATAGTATGTACCCGGAGCCGCATCCAAAGGCACCCACTCGTTCCGGTACGGCTTCGATTCGAAGACCCTCTGTCCCCATCTGTTATAAATGAAGAGATGCGCATCCTCAAACGAGGTAATGTTCTCAATGTAAAAGGCATCATTCAGGCCATCACCATTTGGGGTTATGACGTTGGGAATGAAGACACATGGATCAACGGTTACGGTAACAGTATCGCTAACGGAGTTTCCGCAGAAGTCATTCACCGTCAGGTAATGGATGTTGTTTGCTCGACTGATGACGCTGTACGTATTCGAATCCCTCGACTCAAATCGCTCGCCCAAAACCGGATCATTCTGTGGCACCCACTCAAATCGATAATCACCTGCCCCGCCTAGCACGCGGGCTACAAAGGTGAACTCATCTCCATAACATACGCGTCCATCACCGTTCAAAAAGACCTCGATGGGTGCATATTCAGGTACATCAACGAGGGTTTCAACACGGATCTGATTGTTGCAGAAGTCGGTTACGGTAACCGATACGTTTTGCGAAACACTGCCAATAAAAGTGATGACGGTATCTGTATCGCCCGTAGACCATGCATAGACCAAAGGAGCAAGCCCACCCCTAACATTCGGGTTCAATACAAAGCTATCTCCAGCACATCTACCGCTTGTAGAGTCGAGGAAGGCGGTTAAACTATCCACATCAACGGCATCGATGAAGAAATCGGTATCGTATTCAAAGCCACAGGCATCCTGCACCCAGAAGTAGGCGGTAGTATCGCCATTTACTGTAAAGGTTCTTGTAGAATCATCATCGAAGGTTGGATTGGTCTGCTCCCACGCAAAGGTCAAGGGTTCCACCCCTCCTTTAAAACCAGGGGTTATCGTCACCTCGCTTCCAAGGCAGTAGACAAGGGTGTCTGGGAACTTCACACTTACAGAATCGGGCACCTTCACGCCAAGGTTGGCGGTATCAACCACAACCCTTCCACAGGCATCGGTTACCGTAACGAAAACCTGCTGCGTACCATTGACCTCCACCGTAGTGGTGGTAGTGGACGTATCTCCTGTGGACCAGATCCAGCTCAAGGGTTCAGTACCTGATGTGACCTCTAATTCCAGTTCCAGCATATCACCGGCGCAATTGACCAAGGAATCGTTCAGGATCGTTGGAATGGGGTCATCCTCGTAGTTCTTAAAGACCAAGATTGTATCAAAGAAGGTTTTCAGCATGCAACTATCCTGTACGGCCACAATGAAGGTGTCGACTCCCCCGTTTGGTCCCACTTGAAGAGAGGTTGATGCAGTGGTATCGCCATTGGGCCAGAGGTAGCTATAGGGCGGCGGTCCACCACCAAGCACCTGCACGAAGACCGGGACAGAGTCCGGCGGACACGTAAAGGATGTGTCAGGAGCGCCTGCCAATCGTAGGCTCGCGGTATCATGGATGTACAGTGTTCCCTCAGAGATGAAGGTATCACCACAAAGGGTTACACTCAAGGCCTGAATCGTAAAGGTTTCTACCCCTTCATTCAATCCATCTGCGTAGGGCGTAATGGTGATGATGGTGTCTTGCACCCCTGGAAGCAGAATGATGGTATCGGGAATCAGATCAAAGTCAACGCCATTGGTTGCTGTTCCGGTAAAGATCAGGATCGAAATGGACGTATCGGTGGTATCTCCCCGGGTGAACAGGATGTCTGCTTCACCACAACCCTCGTTGATGGTAGAATCCCCGTTAACAGTAGCGATATTCACTTCAATGAGGTTGGATGTAAAGCTTCCACCTTCTAGGAATACACCCGAGTCCCAGGCCTGATCCAAAGCATCACCAACGGCGAGTTTGATGTGATAGGTATCGCCACAAACAACCTCTGCTACTGCCTCTAAAACAACGGTGAAGCCATCGTATTGGGTGGTCGTGTCATTGTAATTTGCTCCGTTATTGGAAGTGTAGTAGATGCTGTTGTTCGCAAAGTTGGGATCGAGTGCCGTACAATTCGCGAGTGTACCGCTTCCACCTGGGAACCCCTGGTTAACGGTATTGATACTGACCGGAATGGTGGTGTTTGGCACCAACGCAATGTTTTCTGCACCGTTCGTGTAAGGTCCTGCATAACCAGGTCCGCTTAAGAAGAAACCAAATGCATCATTGAAGTTTGCGCACGTGAATTCATCGTACTCCTCACTGGCAAAAACATACTTGAATCGAATGGTATCCCCCTGAGGGATGAAATCAAACTCCAAAACTGCAGCATCCCTGATCGGTTGAGCGGCGATCGCTTGCAGGTCGGGATCGGAATGGTTGGTGTCTGATGCTGTTCCGGCGTTTCCTTGTGTATTTGGACCCTCAGCCAACGCGGCATCGCCCGAAGCTAGAATCAAACCGAAAGGGATATCTATACTCGAATTCATCTGGGTGAACTCACCCAACTGCATCGAATCTCCAATGAAGTTCGCATTAAAGGCTTCAACGCCCGTTCCGAGTAAAACATTTTGGACATAATAATCTGCCCAATTACCAGATTCAGCAGCAGTGGTCACATCGATTTGCGCCCATGAAAGCACGGGCACGCATAGCGTGATCAGAAGGGTTAGTAATGGTTCTTTCATCGAAGGGTAGACGTGATGCTCGGTGTTTAAGTTGTTTCTTTGGATCAGTTCTGTATGTCTTTAGACATTTGAGCGACCTTCTCCTTCAACCCTTCTTTGTAGTCAATCATTTTTTGCTGTAACGCAGCATCCTGCGCAGCGATGATCTGTGCGGCCAAAATACCGGCATTCTTCGCGGCATTAAGGGCGACCGTTGCTACCGGAACACCATTGGGCATTTGCAGGATAGACAAGATCGAATCCCAGCCATCGATGGAGTTGGATGACTTTACCGGCACACCGATCACAGGTAGTGGGGTCACGGACGCGACCATTCCCGGCAGGTGCGCTGCACCTCCAGCGCCTGCGATGATGACACAGAGTCCACGCTCATGGGCTGATTTACCATATTCCATCATCTTCTCGGGCGTTCGGTGTGCAGAGACAATATCCACCTCTACTCCAACGCCAAAAGATTCCAATACCTCAACCGCATCCTTCATCACAGGATAGTCACTCTTACTACCCATGATGATTCCAACTTGAATCGATTTTGCCATGCCCCGAATTTAAGCGATTACCTTGATGAGCTGCTTCACTTTTTGGGCTTTTTCCAAGGCTGCTTCCCGATCAGCGGCTAAAACAGTCACATGTCCCATCTTCCGGAAGGGTTTGGTCAAGGCCTTTCCATAAACGTGTGGGTACACTCCAGATTGGTCGATCGCCTCTGCCATACCTTGGTAAACCACCGGTCCGCTGTACCCTTTTTCTCCAAGCAAATTGATCATCGCACCTGCTGAACGCAAGCTCGTATCGCCCAAAGGCCAGTTGAGAATGGATCGCATGTGGATGTCAAACTGAGAAGTGTAGCATGCCTCGATGGTGTGGTGTCCGCTGTTATGCGGTCGCGGTGCGATCTCATTGATCAACACCTTGCCATCCTTGGTTAGAAAGAGCTCAACCGCCAAGAGTCCAACCATATCGATCTCCGTGACCAATCGTTCTGCCATGCTGCGTGCCTCGGATTCGATCTCAGCCGAGACATTGGCCGGGCTAACCAGGTAATCCACCAAATTGGCTTCTGAATTGAACACCTGTTCCACTACCGGAAAGCTCCGAACATCGCCGTTGGCATTTCTAGCCACCAGCACAGACAGCTCCACCTCATAGTCTACCCACTGCTCCAAAACCGAGGGGGCATCAAAAGCGGTTTCTAGGTCATCCAAGGACCGAACAGGCGTCACCCCTTTTCCGTCGTAACCGCCAACGCGCATCTTCTGCATCACTGGAAAGAGGTCTGTATGCTTCTTGAGGTCTTCCTTTGACTGCACCAGCGCGTAGGGTGCGGTTGGAAAGCCGTGCGCTTCGTAGAACAGTTTCTGCGCACCTTTATCCTTCACCATCTTCAAGATGCGAGGTTGCGGATAAACAGCAACGCCTTCTTGCTCTAAGCGTTCCAGCGCCTCTACAGAAACGTTCTCGATCTCGATGGTCACCACATCACATTGCTTGCCCATTTCGTATACCGCTGATTCATCATTGCGATCTGCACAAATGAAGCGGTGCGATATCTGGCTGCATGGTGCTTCGGGATCCGGATCCAGGGTCCATATCTCATGTCCATAGTTCAAGGCATTCTGAATGAACATCCTACCCAATTGTCCGCCACCTACGATACCAATGCGCATAATCTTGATGATTTTGAGTACCCGCAAATGTAGCTTGGATGAGCCAAACAGCATTTACGTCGAAAACCAAAGCAAGGAAAGGCGCTTCGCTTACATTTGCAGCCTCAAAAGCAAGCCTTGATCCAACTACGCGACAAATCATTCGAAGTCTACATCTCCCATGATGAGATCAACCAGCGAACGAAGGCGATTGCGGAGGAACTGATGGCAGATTACGCCGACAAAGACCCTTTATTCATCGGTGTTCTGAACGGCGCATTCATGTTCTTCGCTGACCTCATGAAGCACTTCTCTGCACCAGCGGAGATCGGTTTTGTAAAAGCAGCTTCATATGAGGGAATGTCGAGTACGGGAAAAGTTGACTTTCATGAAGCGGGTAAGCTACCGATCGAAGGCCGTGATGTAATCATCGTAGAAGACATCATCGATACGGGAAATACGCTGGTGGCCTTGGATGCGTACCTCGCAAATCGTAAACCGAAGAGCGTTAAGGTATGCACCTTATTGTTCAAGAAAGAGGCCTACCAACAGTCGATGCCGATTGATTATGTTTGCTTTGAGACCGCTAACAAATTCTTACTCGGTTATGGTTTGGATTACGACGGTTATGGTCGTAACCTCCCCGAGGTTTATATCCTAAGTAATTGATATGATCAATATCGTCATATTCGGCCCTCCCGGAGCGGGTAAGGGCACCCAAAGTGAACTCCTTTTTAAGGAGTACGATCTGGTACACATTTCTACCGGCGACCTGTTCAGGGCGCACATCAAAGGTGAAACGGCGCTTGGACTAAAAGCCAAGTCTTACATGGACAAAGGTGAATTGGTCCCCGATGAGGTTACCATTGGCATGTTGCGCAACAAAGTAGAAGAGAATCCAAATGCCAAAGGCTTCATTTTCGATGGTTTTCCGCGCACTACGCCGCAGGCAGCTGCTTTAGATGAACTGTTGGAATCCTTGAACACATCGATCACGACGTGCTTGTCATTGCAGGTGCCCGACGAAGAGTTGGTTGCTCGACTCTTGAACCGTGGCAAGACCAGTGGCAGAGCAGATGATGCCAACGAGGATGTGATCCGCAATCGCTTGGCTGTGTATATGCGAGAGACCTCTCCATTGAAAGACTTTTACCACGAACAAGACAAGCTATCAGATGTGGATGGTGTTGGCACCGTTGAGGAGATCTTCCAGCGACTTTGCGCAGCGATCAACCGATACGCTTAACCCATCTACCTGATTTCAACTGAGCATGTCTAAGAACCGTAAGGAACAATCGAGCAATTTCGTTGACTACGTCAAAATGCACTGTACGAGTGGCAACGGAGGGGCGGGTGCGGTTCACTTCCGGCGCGAGAAGTTTGTGGCCAAAGGTGGACCAGACGGAGGCGACGGTGGCGATGGTGGACATGTAATCTTGCGTGGAAACAAGCAGCTGTGGACCCTGCTTCACTTGAAGTACCGAAAGCACGTTCGAGCTGAGCATGGAAAACCGGGTGGAAAGCAATGCGCCACAGGAGCTACCGGTAGCAGCCTGATCCTCGAAGTACCCTTAGGCACGGTGGCTAAGGATGCCGATTCCGGCGAAGTGATGTTTGAGGTAACGGAGGATGGGCAAGAGCAGATCTTGGTACCCGGCGGCAAAGGTGGACTGGGCAACTGGCACTTTAAAAACTCCACACAGCAAACCCCGCGTTACGCGCAGCCTGGAATACCCGGTTCTGAAGGTTGGTACATTCTTGAATTGAAGGTACTGGCAGATGTGGGGTTGGTGGGCTTTCCCAATGCGGGCAAGTCGACCTTGTTGAGTACGGTTTCGGCCGCAAAGCCGGAGATCGCGAATTATGCGTTTACCACCCTTACACCGAATTTAGGAATCGTTAGCTACTATGATGAAAAGTCGTTCGTGATGGCAGACATTCCCGGTATCATTGAAGGTGCCAGCGAGGGGAAAGGACTGGGCGACCGGTTTCTCAGACACATCGAGCGAAACGCCGTATTGCTGTTCATGATCCCGGCCGACAGTGACGATCATTACAAAGAATACCAGGTACTGGAGAATGAGCTGCGTCAATACAACCGAGAGTTGATGCACAAAGAGCGGGTTGTGGCGATCTCGAAGGCCGACATGCTGGATCAAGAATTGAAAGATGAGATTGCGGCAACGTTTCCGGACGGACTTCCGCATATTTTCTTTTCATCGGTGAGTCAAGAGAACATTTCGGCGCTGAAAGATGTCGTATGGCAGGCGATTCATCGCACACCAGACGACGATGAGATCGAAACTGATGAAGGCCAAGAAGACGAATAGAGATGCTCAGAAGACTTCGAATATATTTTACAGGGTTTGGGATCGGACTGATCGTTGTTTACATCATGTTCGGCAGGGATGACTCGCGCGACTTGGACATTTGGACTCCTTCGCAGCGGGTATTGGAAGATCTCCGGAACGACAGCATTTTACAACAGAGTGAACGAATGGCATGTTTTCAAGCTTGTCATGGGATGAGCGATAGCCTTCTCCTTTCCTTGTGGACGGATGCCGAGGTAAAGAGCTTGAACCCCGGCGGTGATCCCTACCGATACCTGATCAGCCTCAGAACGGCAAACGATCACTTCGAAGCCGAGGTTGAGCGCACGGAGAGTAGCACGACCCTATTGTTCATCAAGAACAACCAAAACCCGCAGTCTTGTGCCTGTCCGTGAGACCATCCTCCACGAATCGAGTGCTTTTCAAGCGCTCGTTCAGCGAGCAGAACGAAAGGTCTCTGAACTGATCATTCTTTGCGATAGCAATACCGAAAAACACTGCCTACCTTACTTCGAGGAAAAATATGTGCGAGCGCTCGACCTCCCCGTTCGGGTGCTTAGCATCGCACCGGGAGAGTCATCGAAGAGCCTTGAGGAAGCTCAGAACATTTGGGATCAGCTCATCGAGCATAGGGTTGACCGTGAAGCCCTCTTTATCGCCCTAGGGGGTGGAGTGGTGACCGACTTAGGTGGATTCGTTGCGGCCAGTTACAAGCGCGGAATTCGCTTGATCAACGTACCTACCACCCACCTCGCAATGACCGATGCCGCGTTAGGTGGAAAGAATGGGATCAATTATGGAGCGCTGAAGAACCAGATCGGTGCGGTCTATCATCCTTGGGCTGTACTGCTGGATCATTCTTTTCTGTCAAGCCTTCCTGAACGCGAATTACGCAGCGGTTGGATCGAAACGGTGAAGCATGCCTTGATCGCGGATCAAGCGCTCTGGCGACACATCACCTCTCGCACTTGGACCGAAGCCATGAGGAATCAGCAAATCCTCACCACCAGTGCACAGATCAAATTGAACATCGCCGCTGCTGATGTTGGCGACCACGGGATACGTCAAAGTTTGAATTTTGGCCATACGGTTGGACATGCCCTGGAAGCCCAGCAAGACCTGCTTCACGGAGAAGCTGTGGCATTTGGTATCATAGCCGAGCTTTACCTTTCTCAGCAGAGTCTCGGACTGAGCCAAGAGGAGATGGATGCTATCCTCGCCTACCTCAGTTCCTACCATGATCAACTATGTGATCTAAACATCAACACCGAGGCCTTGATGCACTCCATGCGAAACGATAAAAAAAACCGAGGTGGACGTATTCGGTTTAGTTTGATTTCTCAAATTGGTCAAGCAGAAGTTGGCATCACTGTTTCAGATGAAATGCTGTTGGATGCCATCGCGTTTGCGCAAGAACACGTGAAGACATGAAATACATCCTTCGAGCCAAGACCCATTCCTTGCGCGGAAGCATTGAACTTCCCGGCTCGAAGAGCATCAGCAACCGTATCCTGATCATCCAAGCCTTAGCCAAACGGCCGTTCGAACTGCACAGCTTGAGCAAAGCGGACGATACACGTGTGTTGACCCAAGCCTTAGAGCGCAATGACATCATTACAGACGTTGGTCCAGCCGGAACCGCCATGCGTTTTCTCACGGCCTACTACGCCGGTCAGCCAGGAGAAAAAGTACTGACCGGATCTGACCGCATGAAGCAGCGACCGATTGCAATTCTGGTGGATGCATTGAATGCCTTGGGTGCTAAGATCACCTACCTCGAGAAGGAAGGATATCCGCCCTTGCATATTGAAGGGCGCCGGCTCCATGGTGGGAGCATCACTGTAAATGGTAAAGTGAGCAGTCAGTTCATCACCGCATTGATGTTGATCGGTCCTACCCTTCCACAGCCGCTGGAGATCAACATCGAGGGCGATCCCTTGTCTCGTCCGTACATTCTGATGACGCAAAGTTTGATGGAACAATGTGGTGCCCAGGTGAGCATCGAAGGGAACTGTATTCGCATCATGCCTGGACGCTACCGTTCAAGTACTTTCACAATTGAGCGCGACTGGTCTGCTGCCGCTTTTTGGATGTCGTTCGGGTTATTGGCGCGTAAGACCGACGTGTTGCTGAAAGGACTTTCGGATGAAAGCTTGCAAGGTGATCGAGCGGCCGTTGAGCTTTTCGAGGCCCTAGGCCTGGCATGCAGCTTTGAAGAAGGCGGACTCCGTTTGCGGAAACCAGAGCAAGTGCCTTCCACTTCATCTTGGAACTTCAGGAACCACCCAGACTTGGTTCAACCCGCTGCTTTTGCGCTTGCCGGTGCGGGAAAAGCGTTTAAGCTCGATGGATTAGACAACCTTCGATTGAAAGAAACCGACCGCATCCAAGCGATCAGCCAAGAGCTTTCCAAATTCAAGTGCAGCGTCAGCACCAGTGGCAACAGCATGGAGTTGAGCGGCTCGCCATTGCATCAGCCTCATGAACCGTTATCTGCCTATGACGATCATCGCATGGTCATGGCCATGGCGCCTTTGAGCATGTGCTTCTCCGAGCTGATCATCGAAAACCCCATGGTGGTCGCGAAGAGCTACCCAGGCTTCTGGAAACAGGTGGAGAAGTTTGTAGATGTGCGTGCCATGCGCTAGCACTAGGTTATCATTAATCTTCAGGCCGATAATTCAACCGCTTGACCATATCGGTGGTCAAAGGGTCGGCGTACGCACCATAAGCATCCACCAGTAAGCCTTTGGTATCATCTTTCTTGGATGAGATTGCGAAGAGGATGGAATTATCGTCTGCACTCGAGGCCCCTTCAAAACGATGGATGTGATCCACCTCGAATTCGTTTGGATGATACGTCCGCTCAAGGCTGTTGCACACCAGCTTGTCGGGTTGGAGGTTGAAATCTTCGATGTATCCTTTCTCGCGGAAGTCTGCCATGACACCGCTGAGTGTTTTCTGAGAGCTGTTGATTGTTGACATAGCTCTTAACATACAAAAAATGAATGGATTAAACGAAGGATTCCCAACTTGTTTCCACCTTGATCAGAACTTCAACTTCAGTTGTATTCTCAGGTCAGACGCGCGAGGGCCGTCAATCGTGTTCCAACCACTGCCGACGCTGTTTCTGTTGCTGTAGTAGGTTTGGGCGTACCGCAGGCTCAGCTTGCCCCAATGCGATAGGCGGTAACTTGCGAACACGTAAAAGCGGGACCCTCGATCAAAGAAGGCCGGGATAGAGAACGAGTAGCGCAGGTCATGCTCATAAGCGTAGATCCGACTATCAAACCCATCCGTATCAAACAAGGCATAGCGCAACTTGAATTGATAAGGCTTCGGCCAGCGAGGTTTCCAAATGAGGTCTTGGTAGAGCATAACCCCTTGTTCGAACCCATCTACTTCATGGTTCACCCAAACCAGTTCAAGCCGATTGCGTACTTCGAGCTGATCGCTTAAGGCATAGGTGGCGTTAAGTCGGACATCCCTTCGCCGTTGCAGCGCAAGAAAGGCCGTGGATTGAGATTCCATAAGCGCATTCTGCTCGCGTTCCTCCATCCGGAAGCGGGCGTAGAGTTCGAGGTTTCGTCTCGGACGATGATCCAATTGAAGCCAGTATTCTCGTCCAGATGAAGGACCATCAACCCGAAAACGAAGCCACGGAAAACGATAGAGGTCAGCATAGCCCTTCAACTTCCATCTTCGGTTGAGCCGGACCTGGGAACCAATGAACAGTCCTTGTTCGTTGCTCACCCGACTGCCTTCACCAAAAGCGTTGCTCAGCTCGTGATGAAACCCGAGGTCATAGGATCGATGCACCAAGGAAACATTCACCTGATCACTGAGACTGCACATCAATCCGTTCAAGAGCGCTTTTCGTCCATCGTCGCACATCGCCAACTCTCCATATGCCATGAGGTTCCTGTAGCTCCACTGATAGTCTACACCGCCAACGAGCAGCGCGGTTGGAATCTGATCAAAGCTTCGGTACACCTGCGTAGCCTCCGCATGCCATGCATTGTGCGACAGCCGAACGCCAGAAACACCAAGCTGTAATCGATCACCATTCCAACGCAGGTGCTGACCTATCACTGTCAAACGAACCGCGTCTTTTCCTTGCCACTGGCTTTCTGTTGCATGCAAGCCCGTACGCTGAAGTGCACCAAAGACCTGACGTCCATCTTCCATCAAGCTATCCGACACGCTTGCATCTCGTGCAAGTCGACTAACAAAACTCGTTGCCAGCCACCTCCCCCACCGCAAGCTGGTTATTGCACCGCGTAAGAAGTTGTTCTCATCGGCGCTTACATAAGGCAGCACCCCTCTGGCGTTTCGTTTGGTGGTAAGAATATCCCCGCTTTTCCCGAAGGCCATCCCCGACCAAGCAACCAAGCCTTGTCCGAATTGCGCTTGATAATCCCCGATGATCAACTGGTCCAAGACCCCTTGCTTTCCTACGGCAATATGTCCAGAGTAGAAATTGAATCCACGGCGCTGGGGTGGACGAAAGAATGCCTCACCGGGATCCTTCTCCATGGTAAGGCCAACCGAAATTGCATCGTGGTATCGGAACCGAACGCGGGAAAGGACCCGGTAGGGACTGCCATAATAACTTCCTTGATGCTCCTCTTGGTAAGCACGCTGTTGCTCCAGAACGCGCTGTGTGCGGACGAAAGCTTCTACTTTACCGTCATCTTGAATACCTGTCCAGGAGATCTGCCTCCGGTCTTCATCCCCGCTTACCACTACAAATGACAATAGCACGCGAATGGTCACGAGATCCAAGCCATCGATTCCTTGCAGCTCCAAGGTAGAAATGAACGGTCCAGCCAAAGCACGATGCTCCACGATGGCCGCACACTGCATGGGCGATAAGAAAGGCAACTGCTCCAGCTCATGCTGGGTACATCGGTTCAGGTTGATCGGATGATCTCGCCATGCCTCCAATTGATCCATCAACGTGGTAAAATCAACCTCCGCACGATCATCGTTCTCCATCAACAACTCCATCAGCTGTTGGGTTTCGGTCGTATACACCTCATCCTCTTGCGCAACCAAACTTCCGTAGCAAAGCAACATCACCATGCACATCCAGCCCCTCATCCCACCTTACCTTTTGCTCGCATAAACCGAAGCGCTAAGCCAAGCGATGATGATAATCCCAAAGCTTGACTCCATACCTGCGTGATGTTGATCGACCGTCCGTTCTTTTCATACGACAAGCCCAAGCGCCAACTTCGATCTGCGGTGCGGATCCCCGTGCGGATCGTAAGCGGTGCGCGCACTTGATAGGCAATCCCACAACCGAATAGCAGGGCTTGATCCATCTCCTTTTCCAACTCTGCATAAGCCGCAAGCGAGGCATTGAAGCATTTCTCCACCCCGATCTCCATACGCATCGACCTGAGTTCATTCAAGGCATTTGGCCACCTTGAACGTGTCGGGTTATGGACCTGCGCGCCAATGCGCCAATCGTCCGCTAAAGTGAAAAGCATTCCAACATCCACCGACACACTGCCTTGCGAGGGATAGCCCTCCATCTGCATCAAACGGTCATAGGTGAACGCAGTACCCATCCAGAAAGATTGGCTCAACATCAACCCATAGGCAACACGAAGCCGATGCTCCTGAAACGATGAGAAGCCATAATGCCGATAGTGAAGTCCGATGTTGCCCTTGTACAGTTCGGTCTGTGCCAGGAAGGATGCCTCTGTAAGCTCTGGAATGAAGAAACGGTTATAAGCGTCAACCGCCAATGAAGTGGGTGCTTCGCCTGCCAGGAGGGCCGGATTGTTGCCTGCCGCCCATGGGTCGACCAGCACGGTAGAAACGCCCCCTAAGGATTGAGTGTGGGGTCCGACGTTCTGTGCTGGCAAAACACCTACCCAAAGGCAAGCGATGACTACAGCGCAGACCGATCGCGAGCGTCTCCACCGATACGTGCTGATCTTGTCCATGAAAAATTCCGTAGCACTTCAATGTTAGCACACGCTCGTGAAAAACGATGAACGGAAGGCACGCGATTTCCGCAAGTGGGATTCGATCCATCTGCTAAATTTGCGATCTAAAGAAAATTGCATTATGGCCTCTACTTCGGACTTTAAGAATGGAATGACGATCGCGTTCAACCACGACCTTTTCACGGTGACTGAATTCTTGCACGTAAAACCGGGCAAGGGTGCCGCCTTCGTGCGTACCAAATTGAAAAGCATCAATACCGGCAAGGTGCTCGAGCATACCTTTCCTGCTGGAACTAAGATCGATGAGGTTCGCATTGAACGTCGTCCGTACCAATTCTTGTACAAAGACGACCAAGGTTATCACTTCATGCACAGCGAGACCTTCGAGCAGATCTTTTTGCAAGAGGCCTTGATCAATGGCTATCAGTTCTTGAAGGAGGGACAGGAATGCGAGATCGTATTCCATGCCGAAGAAGAGCGTCCATTGTTCTGCGACCTTCCCGCTCGTGTGGAGCTAGAGATCACGTACACCGAGCCCGGTATCAAAGGCGATACGGCTACCAACACCTTGAAGCCTGCAACGCTGGAAACCGGTGCTGAAATTCGGGTTCCTTTGTTCATCAATGAAGGAGACCGCATCAAGGTAGATACCCGAGACGGCAGCTACGCAGAACGCGTTAAGTGATCCTTCCATGAAACTGCATCGTCCCTACACGCTGGACGAGTTGGCGCAGCTCACGCAAGCCAAAGCCAGCGGAGACAAGCACCTGAAAGCCACCGGGATCAATGAGATCCATGTGGCAGGTGATGGCGATATCGTCTTCGTTGACCATCCTAAATACTACGACAGTACCCTGGCTTCATCCGCCTCGATCGTTCTCATCGATAAATTGGTGGATTGTCCGGATGGAAAGGCGCTGCTGCAAGTAGCTGACCCTTTTGCGCAATTCAATGCGCTGGGGCAACGTTTCAAACAGGAGGTCGAGGAGCATGCAGACCCTGTTCCTCAGGTTGACGCTTCAGCAGTGGTGATGAACGGTGCCCAGTTAGGGCGATACGTGCGTGTGGGTGCACGCAGCGTGATTCATCCGGGGGCGGTGATCTATGACCACTGCGTGATCGGTGATGATGTGACCATACACGCCAATGCCGCGATCGGGAGCGATGCCTTCTACTTCAAGCGCAGACCAAACAAGCACGATAAGATGCTCTCGATCGGTAACGTGGTGATCGAAGATGAAGTGGAGATCGGAGCCGGTTGTACCATCGACCGCGGGGTGACGTCGTCTACACGCATCGGAAAAGGAAGTAAGCTGGACAACCACGTGCACATCGGACATGATACCGTAATCGGTGAGCGCTGCTTACTGGCCGCGCAAGTGGGCATTGCTGGCTGCGTTACCTTAGAGGATGAAGTGGTCTTTTGGGGACAAGTAGGCTGCATTGCCAACGTTACCATCGGCAAGGGTGTAGAGGTCTTCGCACAGTCTGGCATTACGAAATCTCTACCTTCTGGAGGAAAATTCTTCGGAAGTCCGGCCGGACCGGCAAAGTCCAAAATGCGGGAAATGGCCGCCCTTTCGCGCTTGGGTCGCACACCGTAAATTTCCCTACTTTTATTGAGCCTATTGCCCTATGCAAGAAAAGCTCAAGAAAAAAGAAGACAAGCAATCGATCAGCGCATTCAAGCTGAACGCCTTGTTGGAGATCACGAATGCGATCAATGCGAACCTTTCTGATAGTGAGCTATTTGTCTTGTTTAAGGACATCCTTCGCGACGAACTTCATATCGGCAAGGCGGTCATCTTCTTCAAAGCTTCCGGTAAGTGGCAATCTGTTCTTGCCTATGGCGTAGATGAAGCCGAGACCGACCCATCGGTGATCAATGATCTGAAGGATGTTGCTGATATCACGGTCTTAGACACTACCCATAATGCATCGAAAAAGAGTTTCAGCGTGGTCATTCCCGTATTTCACCACAAAGAAGCGCTCGCCTACGTCATGTTAGGCGATCTGGATGAAGATGCATTGAGGTTGAGTCCGATCATCAAGCACCTCGCCTTCATTCAGACCCTCACGAACATCACCGTGGTAGCGATCCAGAATCGACAGTTAGAGCGGGAAAGTCAGCGCCGACAACGGATCTTCCAAGAGCTCAAAATGGCCAGCAGGATGCAGGAATCCTTGCTACCGAAGCGTTTGCCAGACAACGAAAGCCTGCACATGCATGCTGTTTATCGTCCGCATTTGGCGGTAGGTGGTGATTTCTACGACCTCATTGAAGTGAATCCGAATGAAACGATCATGTGTGTAGCAGATGTTTCAGGAAAGGGATTGTCAGCGGCCATCCTGATGGCGAACTTCCAAGCCAACTTGCGAGCCATCGCTAAGGTGGAAAACAACCTGGAACAACTGATTCGGAACCTGAATGAGATCGTCTGGGAAAGCTCACAGGGTGAACGCTACATCACTTGCTTCCTGGCCAAGTACCTCCATAAAGAACGCCGACTCATCTATGTGAACGCAGCCCATCCAGCTGCACTGTTGATCAACGACAAAGGCATCGAAGAATTATCATCTTGCACCGTAGGCATTGGCATGTTTGAGGAAATTCCCTTCGTTGCGGCCTGCGAGCATGAAATCCATCCGAACGATTTGATGCTCTTCTATACCGATGGCATCACCGAGACCATGAATGCCAATGGCGAACAGTTCCAAGAGAAAGAGTTGATGAAGTTGGCGCGTGAGTTATGGAAGGAAGACATCCACACGATCAATGGTCACATCATGCAAGAGCTGGCTGCCTTCAGAAAAGATGAGATGCTGCACGACGACATCGCGCTAGTAAGCTGTCGCTTCCTCTGATTTGTCTTTGTGGTACAATTCAATGGCGACCAACAGCGCCATGAAGCCCCAGAAGGGAACGTTCGCTTTATCCAGGTCAAGGTAGTTGTTCAGCGTACCGTGCACCACGTAAGTTATGAAGCCTAGAAAGGTTCCCATGACGACCACCTTCATCTCCCGCGACTTCGTGTCATAGTACACCACGATGAACTTGTAAATGGCGATGCCGATGATCAACAAGAAAGTGACCAACCCGAGCACGCCCATCTCCGCCAAGGGACCGAAGTACTCGCTATGCGCGTTTCCGAGGTCCCCGAAGTTAGTTGAGATGATGGTCAACTGAGAAGAATGCTGGTATGGAGCATAGTAGAACTTGTAGGTACCCGGACCAAAGCCTAAGAACGGTCGCTCTTCAAACATCCGCAAGGCCGCACTCCAGCGATTGATCCGTTCTAGGTTGGATGCATCCGTGGCCACGTTAGAGATCGAGTTCACGTGCTCCGCGAGGTCATCCGAACTGTCTTGTCGGTTCTTCTCCAACTTCATCAGCACTTGCTCCTGAAAGGCAAAACCTCCAACGATAGCGCCTGCGGCAAGCATCACCACGATCCACCAACGGATCTTCGCTTGCACCAAGAAATACAGGAAGATCACCCCGACCAAACTCACCCATGCTGCACGCGTGTAACTCAGAATGATGGCGAGCGTGAGTAAGGCCATGATCACGCCGATCACGATCTTGGTGTTGATCGTCAAATTCTTGCTCCAGAGGTAGGCCCAAACGATGGGATAAAACATAGCCAACACCGCGCCGTAGCTGGTGTGGTCTTTGAAGAACGGTTGCATCACCCAGTGGGCCGGCTTCTGATCAAAATTGTGGGTGGAATGCACTACCATTGTGTAAACCGCAACGATCGTAAGCGGCACGATGTACATCCAGAGGTAGCGCCGAATGTTGACTTGGTCTCGGAACACCTGCGTTGCGATGAAGAAGAATCCCACCACAAACCACAAGCGAGAAAGAAAGAACTTGATCGATACCAAGGGCTCTTCACTAGTGAAACAAGTGATCAACACCCAACTGAGGTTGATAAAAATAGCCAAGGTCAAGGGATGCCGCATGACCCGCGAGTCAAAGTAACCATCGTGGAAGACCCGCACCAAGAACACGAGCATCAATCCAAACATCAGTGGCTCGGTAGGCAAGTGTAAGCCAAAGCCACCACCGATGTCCTCAACGTTGATGGAAAGCGGTGTAAGTAAGGTCACCAATAGAAAGAGCCAATCCAACCGAAACAACGCCACGCCTACAATAGCCGCAGCAATCGGCAACAACAGGATCCAGTACTGCTCGAAGAACAGAAATACCGCCATCAGCGCTAGGTAAAGCGCCCCGACGCCGTACAACCATCTTTGTTTCAGCAGATCAGACACCGTTACCGTCTACGAGGTAGCCTTGAATTTACGGAAGTTCTCGATCGCGATGATCGTTAGAACTGAAAGCAGGAAGGCGGATAAGGTAGAAACCAACACGATCAACCAACGGATCGGGTAGGCCTTCTTCTCAGCTGGCCAAGCGCGATTAACGATGAACTTGGTGGTCAAAGACTCTTCCGCATCTGCTTTTGTTTCTTCATACTTGGCCCGCAAGAGCGACAATTGCTCGCGCTCAAACTCTAGGTTCTCTGTGAGCGACATATAAGCCGAACCGTACTCAGAGAAGATCTCCAATTTCTCCTCCAATTCCTTCTTCACTTTGGTATTTCCTTTCGCGATCGCGTCGTAGTAGGCTTTGGTCAACTGCTCCACCTCTACTTCAAAGTCGGTCAAGCCGCGCTTACGAATGGCGGTCAAGGAATCCTCCATCGACTTCATGTACTCCTGCATCTGCTGGTACTCTTGCTCGATGATCTTCAAACCTTGTTGTGCACGATCATGCTGCATGCGGGTTCGCACATAATCCAAGCGCTCTGCAATGTCATTGGCGATCAAGGCTGCGGTGTCTTTGTTGTGATCGAGCACATCAATACGAACAGAGTTGAATTCGGTACGCTTGAAGGTCACGTTGTCTTCGTACTCCTTCACGGTGTTGGTCAAAGCAAACTTTTCGTCTGACTTGATGCCATAGTGCTCCATGAGGTTGTACTTCTCCCGGATGTAACCGCTGATCTCATCCGAGTTCAGGATCTGGAGGATTTGCTCGGCTTGTTCTTCTTCACCAAAGGCGTTGATATCCTGCTTACCACTGAAGTCTTCTGCCATGAGCGACTTCGAAATGGAGTTGGTGGCTGCTGGGAAGAGGATCACACTCGAGAGGTACTTCTCTTGAATGAGCAGCGAAACAACGGATGAAACCACCGCTGCCGCCAGTGAAATGATGATCAACGGCTTGCGATAGCGCAGCAGGAAGAAGATCAGATTGGTTGAATCAAAGTTCTTTTGGTAGTCCTGGTCTTGCATATTGGTAGGTTAAAAAATCAGGTGGCGCAAATGTAGCGAACGCAGGGCTTGGAAAAATCGTATTGTGAAAGCGCATAAAGCTTGATCGCTATCCGCGTAAGAGCTGCTTCGGTGTGACTCCAATCAGCAAGAACACTGAAATGGAAATCACACTGGACCAGATGATCTGCTGCAGAACGCCATTGAGAAAAGAGGGGGCCAAGAAGATCGCACCGAAGGTGATGACCCAGATGACCAAAGCGCGAAGAAGCCATTTGAGGGGATTCATCTTATACTTCCACAAGGCAAAGATCATTTGAGCCAAGGCCATAAAGCCCAAGGAGATGAAGCTGGTAAATGCGGCACCCGGCGCACCGTAGCTCGGGATGAGCAGTACGTTCAAGACAACGTTCAACATGACCGTTCCCAGGGCGATCCAATTCAAGAGTCGCATCTGTGCGGAAGCGGTGATGAGGGTTCCGAAAACGTAACCAACCGCCAGAAAAACAAAGGACCCCATCAACCACACCAAGCTCCTCGCGCTTTCTTCGGCGTGGGCATCGTACAGCAGGTGCATGATCCAATCGCTGTAGAAATAGGTAAACAAACAGACTACACCGGCTGGAATGATGAGCAAGCGGGATGCTCGATCTACCAAGGCCTCTACTTCCGCGATGGCATCATCTTCTTGAAGGAGACGCGCAAACATCGGGAGCAGCAATCCTGCGTACAAAAAGGCGAAACTATTGCCCGCATCGAGGATGCGAAAGGCTTGTGCGTAGATTCCGGCTTCCAGTACGCCACGATCGGCTAGGCGTTCCAGCATGATTCCATCCAACTTATTGTAAGCGGTCATCAACAGGATCAGCAAGGCAAACGGCCAGGTTTGTTTGGTCATGTTTGCCACGGCAGACCATTGCACATTCATCTTGAAATAGCGTTGCCCGCGCGGCGTCATGAGTACGGCCAAAACGATCGCAATGGCATAGGCCATGGTCTGCAACAACACAAACTGCTCGATTTGAAAGGGCTCCGACCCGAACCAGAGCAGGTAACCCACGGCAATGATGAGGATGAGTCGATCCGCTACGCTCAGCAGGCTGTCGCGAACAAACAAGTGCATCCCAGAGAGGTTGGCGCGGAGCAAGAGCAGGAAGACCGAAAGCACATGGTTGATCATCAACCAACCGATGAAGAACCAATAGCGGCCTTCAAAGCCCACCAGCAGAGCTGTACCAACGGTAACCACCATGTAGACTACGCTGAGGCCAAGCTTCATGGGCAGCAGCGTAGCCATGTTGCGCATACCGCCTTCGCTGTCTTGTGCTACCTTGATCTTCTGGTAGTTGTTGATGCCCAGGTCCAACAATACATTGAACAGGAAGGTGAAGTTGAACATGGCGTAATAGAGTCCATAGTCTTCCGCTCCCACAGCGTTCTGCACGCCGACCTCTACCCCGAAGAGGTAGAAGGGCTTCACCAGCAGGTTGAGCGCCAGCAAAAAAATCAGGTTCAGCGAGAAATTTCTTCTGGTCTCCATCGTTCTTGATGCGAATTACGTCTAAATCGCAGAAAACTCCCCGCTATGAAACGATTATTCATCCTCGGCTTGATCTTCATTTCAGGAAGTGTGATCCTGAGTTGCGACCGCTGTGAAACGACTGGACTGAAAGAAGATTGCTTGTGCATACAGGTCTATGATCCTGTTTGCGGTTGCGATGGTAAAACCTACAGCAACCCCTGCGTTGCCGCCTGCTCGGGCGTTCCTGAGTTTGAAGAAGGGGAATGTGGGATTTGATTATTTAGGCGCTCGCGTGTAGAGATAAGCTGCAAAGATCCCGTACAGAATATTGGGCGACCACGCCGCGATCAGCGGGTCGAGTCCTGCGTTGGTGGCGTATACCGTGCTGACCTTCATGGTCAGAATATAGGTCACCGCCAGCGCCAATCCAGCGGCAATATGGGCTCCGATGCCACCGCGCACCTTCCTACTGCTCATCGCCACGCCGATCATGGTTAAGATGTAGGTAGAAAACGGCAAGGCATTCCGCGTATGTTTCTCGATCAGGTAATAGGGGATATTCGGTGAGCCTTTGATGCGTTCCTCCTCGATGAATTCATCCAATTCATTCACGTCGAGGCGCTGGGTGTCTTCTACGCGTCCCGCAAACTCACTTGGGGTAAAGGACAATACGGTGTCCATCTTCTTCCCTTCTTCCACCGTGATGCTGCCATCTTCGCGGTACTTCCGGATGTAGTAGTTCTCTACCGACCAATTGGCTTCCGTTGAATCCCACTTGATGTAGTTGGCGAAAAGTTTCTCCTTCAGCTCAAGGTCATCCCACAGTTCCAAAGTGAATTGGTAGCCGATGTTGTTCTTGGAGTTGAACTTATCGAAGTAGATCATTTCACCGGGACGCATTTGCTTGTGCACGCCTTGATTCAAGGTACGTCGCCACGTGCGGATGTAGGTGCTTTCAAACTCAATGCGGTCGCGGTTGGCTTTTGGAACGAGGTAGTTGTTTAAGTAAAACGATGCAGCCGCCAGAATGGTAGCGCTGATGAAGTACGGCCACATCAGGCGGTTAAAGCTAATACCACTGCTGAGGATGGCCACGATCTCCGTACGGTTGGCCAATTGAGCGGTAAAGAAGATTACCGCTAAGAAGGTCAGGAGCGGACTGAAAAGGTTGCCGTAAAAGAGCACGAAGTTCTTGTAGTAATCCCACAAGATGGCATCCAAGGGCGCATTGGTCTTCACGAAGTTGTCGATCTGCTCACTCACATCAAAGATGATGGCAATGGCCATGATCAAGCTGAGGATGAAGAAGAAGGTCAGCAGAAAGCGCTTGATGATATAGAGGTCAATGATCTTCAATGCACATCAGAGTCTTTGGGTGATGGATGAAACGGTTTGATTCTTCCATTCGGTGAAATCTCCTGCTAAAATATGTTGTCTTGCTTGGGTGACCAGATCAAGGTAAAAGGCCAAGTTGTGAATACTGGCGATCTGCGGACCGAGCATCTCACCGCTTGCAAAGAGGTGTCGCACATAGGCCCGGCTGTAGCTGCTGTCTACATAAGCGGTTCCCTTTGGATCCAACGGACTGTAATCATCGTGCCATTGCTTGTTCTTGATGTTGATGATGCCATCCCAGGTGTAGAGCATGCCATGGCGGGCGTTGCGCGTGGGCATCACACAGTCAAACATATCAACCCCCAAGGCGATGCTCTCCAAGATGTTCTCGGGTGTGCCCACCCCCATCAAGTAGCGCGGTTTGTCTTTCGGTAAGATACCGCACACCAGTTCGGTGGATTCGTACATCATTTCATGGGGCTCGCCCACCGATAGTCCGCCAATGGCGTTCCCATCCCTTTCCATGGAAGCGATAAACTCAGCCGACTGCTTGCGAAGTTCGGGATAGACGCTGCCTTGAACAATGGGGAAAAGCGTTTGCCGGTAGCCATAGCGATCGGGGGTGTTGTCAAAGTGATCACAGCAGCGTTTCAGCCAGCGGTGGGTCATGTGCATGGAGTCTTCGGCATACGTGCGGTCGCAGGGGTACGGCGGACATTCATCAAAGGCCATGATGATATCTGCGCCGATCTGTCGTTGGATATCCATGGCCTTCTCCGGCGTAAAGAAATGCCGAGACCCATCGATGTGCGATTGAAAGGTAACGCCCTCTTCGGTGATCTTGCGGCTCTTGGCTAGGCTGTAGACCTGATAGCCTCCGCTATCGGTGAGGATGGGACGCTTCCAGTTCATGAATTGGTGGAGTCCGCCCGCTTTCTCCAGCACGTCCATGCCGGGACGCAAGAACAAGTGGTAGGTATTCCCAAGGATGATCTGTGCCTTAACATCCTCTTCCAGCTCGCGTTGGTGCACGGTCTTCACGCTGGCTACCGTGCCCACTGGCATAAAGATCGGGGTCTGGATCTTTCCGTGATCCGTGGTGATTTCACCGGCACGCGCCGAGCTCTTGTCATCTGTATGAGAAAGCGTAAATTGCAAGGGTGCGAAAGTACGGTGGATTAAGGATTCTTGGATTTGATAGGAAGAAAATGAAACAGTATACGAAAGGACTCAGCGCGTTGCTACTGCTGGTTGCTCTGCTTGGATGTAAAGAGGCGTGCATGGATTGCCTAGCTGAAAACTACGGTGATGATGATTGCGCGTATGACGATGTAGGCCGTGAAGGAAGCTACGAGGTCTATGATTCTGTTTTGGTGGATGGCGTTTGGATCCAAAACCAAAACCCATCGATCATACGGATCGACTTTGATCAATGCAGAGGGTCCTACAGATTCCAGGATCTGCGATTGGTGGGTGTTGAGCAAAGCGAGGTTTTCATTTACGCCAAGCTTGAGGGAGACTGGTTGAGCATGGAAGAGCAAGGAATGTTAGGCCATACGGAACATCCTTATGCTTTCGGTATGGAGGAGCAAAGTTCGGGTTCGTTCACAGGCGACTCCATCTTCTTGCACCTCTTTTATGAACTGAACGGAGAGGATATCGAACAGGAGTTTTGGGGACGGAAGAGGCGATGAGGTTGGATATGTTTACAACCTGGTTCAGAACACGTTGGAAAAAGAGTGATGGATTGGAGGTAAAAACCGGTTTGGACTTCCCACCTTTGCAGCTTCATGCCAGATGTCATCAAACTCCTTCCGGATGCCCTTGCCAACCAGATCGCGGCGGGTGAAGTCATTCAACGACCTGCGTCGGTGGTCAAAGAATTGCTCGAGAACAGCGTAGACGCGGGTGCGGAGCATATCCAACTCATCGTGAAGGATTCGGGCAAAGCCTTGATCCAAGTGGTAGACGACGGCAAGGGCATGAGCGAAGCCGATGCCCGCATGAGCCTGGAGCGGCATGCCACCTCTAAGATCTCGAAGACCGACGACCTCTTCCACATTCAAACCATGGGATTCCGTGGCGAGGCCTTGGCGAGTATCGCAGCGGTGGCGCAACTGGAGATGAAATCACGCTCGGAAGACCGCAAGGTGGGCACGCACTTGATGGCCGAGGGTTCAAAAGTGAAGTTTCAAGAGGTCTGTGCCTTTGAACGCGGAACCTCCATCAGTGTGAAGAACCTGTTCTTCAATACCCCTGCTCGGCGCAAATTCCTTAAATCCGACGCGGTAGAGATGCGTCACATCATCGATGAGTTCGAGCGGGTGGCTTTGGTGAACCCTGAGGTGGAGTTTAAGCTTTTTCACAATGAGCAAGAGCTCTTCTTTTTGCCAAAAGCACCGGTGCGCCAGCGTGTGATCGGCATCATGGGGAAGTCGTACAACGAGAAGTTAGTACCCGTTGAAGAAGAAACCGATCTCGTGAAGATCAGTGGCTTCATCGGCAAACCCGAATCTGCGCGGAAGACCCGCGGTGAACAGTTCTTGTTCGTGAACAACCGTTTCTTCAAGAGCTCTTATTTCCACCACGCCATCCAGCAGGCCTTCGAAGGATTGATTCAAAGCGGGCATCACCCCTCTTACTTCATCTACTTCGACGTGGAGCCGGAAGCCATCGACGTCAACATCCACCCGACCAAGACGGAGATCAAATTCGAAGACGAAAAGAGCATTTATGCCATCCTCAGAAGCGCGGTAAAGCGCTCTATCGGACAGTACCACGTATCGCCGAGCATTGATTTTGAACGGGAGGAGAGTTTCGACATCCTTCCTCCGGCTAAGGGAGCAAAGCCCGAACCGCCTGGTGTAACGGTGAACCCGAACTTCAATCCATTCGACCAGGAACAGCCTGCGGAGCAGAAAAAGCAATGGGAGCGCGGCAATGCATTCCAGCACCGCACCAGCAGCGCAGGCTGGGAGAAGGTCTATGAAGGTCTGGAGCAAAAGATGCCATCCCGTCAGGAAGAGCCGATCAGCCAAGAACAAGAGCAACTGCTCGAGCTATCGGGGGATGATGACAATACGATCGTTCGACAAATCGGACTGAAATACATTTTGGTGCAGAGTCAAGAAGGCATCTTCCTCTTGCACCAGTACCGAGCGCATACGCGCATCCTTTTTGAAACCTTCGAGGCGGCGTTGATGAGCGATCAGCACGCATCACAGCAGAGCCTCTTCCCAACCCAGATCGAGCTTTCTGCGCAGGATGCTGCATTGTTGAAGGGCTTACAGGAAACCCTCCACTCCATCGGGTTCGATATCGAAAGCTTTGGGAACAACAGCTTCATCATTCGAGCTGTTCCTACGGCTTGCACAGAGATGAACGTTGCCGATGTCCTGGGCGGATTCATCGATGACCTGAGAGAGGATCGACCGACCGATGAAGGCGAATTGCGCGGCAAAGTGGTCAAAAGCATGGCGCAACGTTCTGCCATCAAGTCAGGAAAAGAACTAAAGGCACAAGAAATGCTATCCCTATTCCGTACGCTGATGCGATGTATGTCGCCCCAGCATGATTTGAACGGAAGGCCCACATTTGTGTTGATGAATGGTGGTATGCTGGATAAAATTTTTGACTGATGCAATTAGGTAGCGGACGGTGGAGCATGATGCCACCCGTGGTGAAGAATCTCTTGATCATCAATGGTCTAATGTTCCTTGCTACACTCACTTTTCAGAGTTCATTTGGGATAGACCTCCGCGATATGCTGGGATTGCACTACTTCGAAAGTGAGAAGTTCAACCCATTCCAGATCGTCAGCTACATGTTCATGCATGGCGACATAAGCCACATCTTCTTCAATATGTTCGCCGTGTGGATGTTCGGCTCGGCCATCGAGAACGTTTGGGGCAGTAAGAAATTCTTGATCTACTACCTCCTCACCGGTTTTGGCGCCGCCTTTCTGCATTATGTTACGATCTACATCGACATCGCTCCGGTGATCTCGCAGATGGAAATGATCATCAACCAACCCAATGCCGACGCGATCTTGGCGTTTACCGACAGTCACTCGTGGGGCAATTATATCAGCCAGTACCAGTTTCCGGATATGTATGCTGCGGTAAACGACTTTTACTACAACCAAGCGCAAACCTTGCGGCTAGAACCGGATAATGCAGAAGCCTTGCGCAAGTCGACCTTCTTTTTCCAGAACTACCTGGAGCACTACATGAACCTTCCGAACGTAGTAGGAGCGTCGGGTTCCTTGTTTGGCATCTTGTTGGCCTTCGGGATGATGTTCCCTAATGTGCGGTTGTTCATGATTTTCTTGCCCATTCCGATCAAGGCGAAATACTTCGTGATCGGCTATGGTGTGATGGAGTTGGTATCAGCGTTTCAGAACAATCCGGGCGACAACGTTGCTCACTTTGCCCACCTCGGTGGGATGCTTTTCGGCTTCTTGCTGATCAAGTATTGGGAAAAAACTGGCCAACGTTGGCGATAAATTTTGAACCCTATTCTTTTTATATAGTTGAATGTCTAAATGAAAGATTATTCGAAATGAGTGTGAAGCATATTGAGCTGGAGATAGCCCCCTTGAGAAATCGATTGAACAATCATAGACTTTATCAGCATCTAAATTCAATTGAAGATGTGAGGGTATTCATGAAAAGTCATGTCTTCGCGGTTTGGGATTTCATGTCTCTTTTAAAAGCACTTCAGTCGACTTTAACGACTCTTAGCGTTCCTTGGACCCCTTCAAATGATCCAGCATTAACACGATTCGTAAATGAAATCGTTTTTGCGGAAGAAAGCGACCTGAATGAGATTGGCGAGCCTAAGAGCCACTTTGAGATGTATTTGGACGCTATGCGTCAAATTGGAGCCAACACTGAGGAAATAGATACTTTTATTAGACTTATCAGAGAGGAAATGGATATTAACAAGGCCTTGAAAACATGTATTCGAGATAAAGAAACTGTTGACTTCTTGAAATATACTTTTCGGGTGATTGCTTCAAAAAAGCCTCACATGGTCGCTTCTGCCTTCACCTTTGGTAGAGAAGATGTCATTCCCGACATGTTCATCGAAATACTCAAAAGCACTGATCCTGAGAACAAAAAGTTCAAAAAGCTTAAATTTTATCTCGAACGACACATTGAATTGGACGGTGATGAACACGGCCCGCTCTCACTCCAAATGATAGAAAAGCTGTGTGGAGATGATGCTGATAAATGGAGTGATGCCTTAAGTGTGGCAAAAGAGTCTCTGGAACACAGATTATGCCTGTGGGATATGATTGCTTCAAGAATTGAGAACGGTGTTAGCAATAAGAATTGAAAGACCTAATAGTGTGTAAGGAACCTTTTCTTTGGTCACTAAGGCAATACCCGAAACCAAAGAAAACGTCTTATTATAGACATGTTTGAAGATCTAAAGAAATTATTCAGAGGAAATCACTTCGTCGGACAGATGATCGTGATCAACGCATCCATCTTCTTGGTGGTGAATGTGATCGCGCATCTTTTCATGAGCGGAAATGAACGGGCCATCTTGGAATGGGTCGCCTTACCTGCTTTATTGAACGACTTCATCTGGACACCCTGGACCATCGTGTCCTACATGTTCTTACATGGCGGCTTGTGGCACGTGGTATTCAATATGTACATGCTCTACTGGTTCGGACGCATCTTCGGTGATTTCATGGGAGACCAACGCCTGAGCGCATTGTACTTCTTGGGCGGTTTGGCCGGTGGTGCGCTTTACTTGTTGGTGTACAACATCATCTTTCTAAGCGGAGAAACCATGCCATCGACCATCCTAGTTGGTTCATCTGCCGCTGTTATGGCGATCGTAGTGGCTTCTGGAGCGCGTTTTCCAGAATACACCTTGAACCTGCTGTTGTTCGGAACGGTCAAATTGAAGTACGTCGCCTTGGTGATCTTCTTGATCTCCACCGTGCTTGATTTCAGCAGCAATATGGGTGGTAAAATCGCCCACCTTGGCGGAGCGGCTATGGGTTACTTCTATGTGCGCGGACTGAACCAAGGGAAGGACTACGCGCTTTCGTTCTACAACTGGTTCGCTTCTTTGGGCGAGCTATTCAAGAAGAAGCCGAAACTGAAAGTGGTAGACAAAGACCCAAGGGTGAAGCAGACGGCAGGCGCTAAAGCTACTTCCAGCAAGCGCAATTCAACCGATGCGAATGCCTCAGAGGTGCAAGCAAAGACCGACGCCATTCTCGATAAGATCTCAAAATCTGGATACGATAACTTGACCAAAGAAGAGAAGGAATTCCTCTTCAAGTTGAGTAAGAAATAGACGCATCAAATCTCCACCACCTTGAACGGTCGCTCGCTTCTTAAATCAACCCTCCTTACCCTCAACCTCATCTTTGCGGTTGCATTGCTCTTGAGCAGTTCAGCACATCTGGTAGACCCGAACACCTTCCTCTTTCCTGCCTTCTTCGGTTTAGCCTTTCTGCCGATCTTTCTGTTGAATGTAGTGTTGCTGCTTGGTTGGTTGATGCTGAAACCAAAGTTTGCCCTGATCAATGTGTCCGTGATCGCCTTGAGCTGGAGTACTGTGGCGAAACACCTGCAATTCTTCAATGAATCGACCGAGCCTGACAGCGCATCGTTTGAAGTGATGAGTTTCAATGTGCGACTCTTTGATCTGTACAACTGGAAGGGCAATGAAAGCACCCGCAACGAGATTCTCGACTACCTGAGCGAGACCAAGAGCGATGTACACTGCTTCCAAGAGTTCTTCAACTCAAACAAAAACAGCTATTTCAACACGCTCGATACCCTCTTGGATCATGAAGTAGGCACCGAAGTCCATGAAGAGTTCACCGCGATCCTGCACGAAGGCATGAGCAAGTTCGGCATCGCCACGCTTTCCAAGGCACCCATCCTCCATCGTGAACGCATCCACCTCGATACCGCGATGAACAACATCGCCATCTTCACCGATATTCTGATCGGAAAAGATACCCTGCGCTTCTTCAACATCCATCTGGCTTCGGTGCACCTTTCCGGCTTGGAGAAAGACATCAACAAGCACTTGGAGACGAACGATCAGGAAGGACAACTCAAGGACCTCCAGATCATCTCGCAGCGACTGGCCACCGGTTTCAAGCGGCGCGCCAAACAGGCAAAAGTGATCCGCGAAGCGATCGATGCATCACCCCACCCGGTCATCGTTACCGGCGATTTCAACGACACGCCAGCCAGCTTTGCTTACAACATTCTGAGTGAAGGTTTGCAGGACGCCTACGTGTTGCAGGGCAACGGCGTGGGCAGCACCTACATCGGGCTCTACCCCATGCTGCGGATCGATTTCATATTAGTGGATCCCCGATTGACGGTGAACGCCTTCAGCACTGAAAAGGTCACGCTGAGCGATCATCGACCGATCAGAGCTACGATCTCCTTGACGAAGCCTAGCGCATGATCCCGTTAAACCGTTCTACGCTACATTCGCCGCTGTGCATATCGCCGTAAATACACGCTTATTGCAATCCGGAAAACTGGACGGGATCGGATGGTTCAGCCACGATGTGCTCTCACGTCTCGTGAAGTTGATGCCTGAGCACCAATTCACCTTCATCTTCGATCGTCCGTTTGATAAGCAATTCATCTATGCCGATAACGTGAAGGGCGTTTACCGCTACCCTCCTACCAGGCATCCGCTCTTGTATCGCGTTTTCTTCGATATGGTGATACCTGCTGCGCTGCGTGATATGCAAGCCGACCTTTTCTTTTCACCTGATGGATTCCTGAGCTTGCAGACGGATGTTCCGCAGATCCCTGTGATCCACGACCTGAACTTTGAGCACCGCCCACAAGACCTACCAAAGAAGTACAGCACGTACTACCGGCATTATTTTCCGCTATTTGCGCAGAAGGCAGAGCGCATCCTGACTGTTAGCGAATACTCGAAGCGTGACATCGTAAAGACCTATGGCATACCGAGCAGCAACATTGAAGTAGCCTACAATGGATGCAATGATGCTTATCGCCCTTTGAGTCAAGCCGAAAAAGTTAACGCCCAGGAACAATTCGGAGAGGGTAAACCCTACTTCATCTTCGTCGGTAGCTTCTCCTATCGGAAGAACCTGCATGGCATCATCCGTGCATTTGATCGCTTCCGAGCAGGTGGTGGAGAGGCGCGACTGGTGTTGGTCGGCAATCCGCTTTGGAAGTATGGTGAAATGGAATCGGCGTTGGACGCGTCTCCTTACCGCAGTGATATTTCGCTTCCGGGCCGATTGGAGGTATCAGACATGGTGCTAGCGCTCGGTGGTTCTGAAGCATTGGTGTTCCCCTCCTATTTCGAAGGCTTCGGGATTCCACTGCTTGAAGCCATGCAAGCGGGTGTCCCCGTGATCACGAGCCATCGAACATCCTTACCAGAAGTAGCGGGAGCCGCAGGACTTTATGCTGAACCGGATGACATCGAGGCGATCGCTGATCGAATGAATGAAATTTTTTCATCTGAAAATCAACGATTTAAACTAATCGCAGAAGGAAAGAAGCAAAGCCAACGCTTTTCTTGGGATAACACGGCGAACAAAGTGAAAATGGTGTTGTTAGATACGATGATTGAAAGATAGATTGAAAAAACTGCTCCTAGAGCGTTAAGAATTTCATAGTGGTGGTTGATAGTATGTGCCCAAATTCCCTTGTGGAGTGAGGGCACATACGCTTTTAGGACGTCCCTACTTCATGAATGTGGCAACTTCACTTACCCTTGCACGCTCCTTGAACCTCGGTTTTTCAGCGCTGTATCTTCCCAGGTAGAACCAACCCATGTGCAGGTCTTTCTCTTTGAGCTCCAGCAGGGCTCTCACCTCTGGGAAATTCACCGCTGCTCCTGTACTCCAAAAACCGCTCAGTCCGAGCGAAGCCGCATGCAAGTGCATGTTCTGCACCGCGCAGGCTACGGCCCACACCTCATCTTCTACAGACACACGTTCCAATTCATCCCGCTGCATCACAATGGCGATCACCGCACCCGAGTGCGCGGCATTGAAGCGCATTTTCTCGGCCTTCTTGAGCGTCATTTCCGTCTCACCTTTTGCTTGAAAAAGCGCTTTCACCTGTACTTCTGCCAATCGCATCGTGGCCTCACCTTGGAAGATCTTAAACCTCCACGGTTCTGTATGCTTGTGGGTGGGCGCGTAACGCGCTGCCTCTGCGAGCTGTTCGATCTCTTCCTTGCTTACGTCCGTTCCTTCGAACTCCTTCGGGTAGATCGATCGCCTGGACTGGATGAATGCCAATGATTCTGCTACTGATAATGCCATCTTAATCTGTTCTTAGCTTGATTTATCGTGAAAAAGTGTACAATGGTCTAAAATTAATGCGTGAACATACGTGAGTTGAATCACACCGCGTTGATAGTACTGATTCTTATGTCAGGAATCAGGGGTGCTTCGCCGGAGATTCAACTTGCAGCAAGTTGAATACTCCGGTTTTTTTATGGAATACTTGATCGTTATTCTCGTCGCCTTCGGCGCCTCCATGTTGACTTTCTTTTCGGGATTCGGATTGGGGACCATGCTCACGCCAGCCTTCATTCTCTTCCTCCCGCCAGAATTGGCGGTGGCGGCCACAGCCATTGTACACTTCTTGAATAACCTGTTCAAGCTCAGCTTGATCGGGAAGCACATCGATTGGAAGGTGGTGGCGAAATTCGGCTTGCCTGCCATCGGCGGTGCGTATGTGGGTGCGCGTCTGCTGGCATTGATGGCGGATGCAGATCAGGTGGTGCACATCGCAAGCATGGAAACCACTGTGTTGAACATCGTGATCGGACTGATGATCTTTGTCTTTGCCTTGTTTGAATTGATGCCGCGCTTGAAAGAGATCCAACTTCCACCGAAATGGTTGATCCCCGGTGGTGTTTTGAGCGGCTTCTTTGGTGGACTCAGCGGCCATCAAGGTGCCTTGCGCAGTGCCTTCCTCATCAAGGCAGGATTGAGCAAGGAAGCCTTCATCGCATCTGGGGTGATGATCGCCTGTTTGATCGACAGCATTCGGATCACCACTTACTTCAGCAGCTTTGACCCACAGCTCATCACCTCCAGCTGGAAACTCATCTTACTCGCCACCTTATCTGCGTTCATCGGGGCATTCATTGGAAAACGTTTGCTGAAGAAGGTCACGATCGATGCGCTTCAGACCATGGTTGGTGTACTGATGATGATCGTTGCCATCCTGTTGTTTGGGGGATTGATCTGAGGCTTCCCGGAATTCGTTAAAAGCGTGTACAAATGCGTGAGCGGCTATGCATTTCAATGGAAAGCATGTACATTTGAAAAGCGCATTCCACCACGAACTTTTTGACTGATTGAACTGTTAATCAAATAATGAAGCCCGGAGAATACGTTGTAGCAGGGTTTGTACTGTTGATGCTCATCGCCTTCTTCAGTATCTTCATATGGTTTCAGATCAAACGGATCAAGAAACGAAAGACCGCCAACCAATTTAAGGAAGAACGCAATGTTTAACGTGCAGTAAAACAAAGAGAATGCAAGACATTAATCTATTGGAAGAAATGGCGAATGCTCAAGTAGAATTTGAGCAGAACAACTTGGTGGAAGAAGTACAATCCTTGCTCTCCAAGGAAGCCGACGTAGAAACTTCGATCGCCAATCGCATCAAACGCAAAGGCACTTCAACCGAAGACCTGCACTGGATCGATCAATTGGAAGCGAACCGTCGCTTCAACATCGAGGCGATCGAGCGCATTTGTACCCGTTTCAGGCTTCGCTTTTTGACGAGCGACCTGTTCAAGGGCGACATACCAGCGGAAGCGATCCGTGAAGTAAAGCGCATTGAGGCAAGCAAAGGCATCGAATTCAAGGCCTTTCGCATCGTAGCTCCAGAAGAACGTTTTGACCTGAAGGACAGCACCAAGGACCCGATCCTAATGGCAGAACTACCAAATGGACAATTCTATTACATCTTCCAATGGGGAGATGACATGAAGTGGTACCAAGAAATTTTGAAATACCCCTTCCGTCACATCGGTGCGCTTGCGGCGAGCTCTGCATTGATCGGTTTGATCGTGGCTTTTTTGGCGCCGCAGCAGTTTGAGGCGGTAAAGGCAGAATTCTTCTTCCGGTTCTTCATGTTCAGCTTAACTACCTGCTTGGTGATGACCTTGGCCATCATCACAGCCATCATGAATTCAAAGGACTTCAGTGAGAATGTTTGGAACAGCAAATTCATCCGTTAGGATCTTCATAGCAGCCACCACTGCTGTTTTCATTTTTCTTGTTTCGTGTAATTCCTCTGGCAACAAAGACGGGGAATGCTACTACGACCGTGTTGATACCATGGCCGAGGTTATGGAGATCAAACCTCACCCCGACGGTGAAGGCAAGATCGCTGTGATCATGGACTTCAAGGCGAGTCCGCTCGCATTTGAACCCCAAGAACTCGGTGAACTCAAGGGCTACACCATCGATCACGACTGGATCGTAAGGAACCACATTGAGATCGGCAACAAGTACGAGGTGGTGGTTTCATCGATCACTTCTGGAGATTGTATTCCTCAATTTGTGAGCTTTAACCACGCCTTTGAATAAGGCATTCATCCCCTTTCGCTTACCTTCGGTTGGATGATTACTGAAATCGATCAAGCGCGTTTATTGGCTGGCGACCTGTTGACCCTTTCAAGGGCCATCACCCTTGTCGAGAGCACCCGCCCTGACCATCGTAGGAAGGCGCTTGAACTCATCAATGCCATCTATCCCCACCGAAAAGAGGCCATCCGCATCGGCATTACCGGAATTCCCGGTGTAGGAAAAAGCACGTTTATTGAGCGTTTTGGTCAACTGGTGATTGAACAGGGCTACAAAGTGGCTGTGCTAGCGGTGGATCCCAGCAGCCTCCAAAGCGGTGGCAGCATCCTCGGGGATAAGACCCGCATGGAAGAGCTTTCCAAAGAACCGAATGCCTTCATACGTCCGAGTCCGAGCAGCGGCACCCTAGGCGGTGTTGCGGCACGAACACGGGAAACTATGCTGCTTTGCGAAGCAGCCGGTTTTGATGTGATCATCATTGAAACAGTTGGGGTTGGACAAAGTGAAACCGAGGTCATCAACATCACCGATAGCTTCATCATGCTGGCCATGCCTGGAACAGGCGACGACCTTCAGGGGATCAAACGCGGTATCATGGAAGCAGCAGACATCATCGTGATCAACAAAGCCGACGGCAACAACCTGCAACCTGCCAATCAAGCCAAGAAACAACTGGAAATGGCACTTCACCTCTTCCCTGCCTCACCGAGCGGATGGGACACCAAGGTGATCACCGCTTCTGCGTTGGAGGGTAAAGGCGTTAAGCGCACATGGGACCTCATCGGCGAAATGCACCGAACCCTGCGCGACAACGGTCAATTGGAACAGCGACGTTCCAAGCAGCAAGCACGTGCGTTCGAAAAGCTTACGGAACTCAGCATCTATGAATACGTGCTGCAACAACTCGGCAAGACCACCGATACGCATCGTCTGAAAACGGCCGTAGCCGACGGGAAAAAGAATGAATACGAGGCGTCGCTCGAATTACTCGAAGCACTCAGCGAGTTAAGTCGAGATCAGTAAAGCACCTATCTTATTGCTTCAACTTTTTCCTGAACTCTGCCTTAAGAATGTTCACCGCCACTTCATTCGGTAGCTTGTTGAGGTTGGCGGTTACCTCTAGAATAGCACGAGAGAACTCCATGCCATCGGCGTCTCGGTGAACCTGCTCCGCTGCCACGTTGAGGATATTCAACACTTCTTCTTTTGCAGCTTTTACGGCTTCCCATGCCTCTGTGCTGATGTAGAGTTGTTGGGTAAGGTTATGATCGAACTCATCGCGGATCACCTTCTTGATATCGGATTGCAACATGCGAGCGCTCATGCCTGGTTTGCTTGCACGGAAGACCAATCGCTCTGGGTGGATGCGTTCTAGAAGAAGAATCAACCGCTCATAGGCTTGCATTTGGATCGGTAAATGATCCTTGCGTTTCTGTTCTGCCAAGGCCAAGGCAGCTTCTTTTTCTTGTCGCTCAAAGTACTGTTTCAACACAATGTAGATGGCCGCAACGCTTCCACCTGCGGCAACCAAGGCTACCAAGATCAAAATCAAACCCGTCCAAACATCCATATCAACCTATCTTTTATTTCTCCTGTGAAGAGCAGCAATATTACGTACTTCCAACGGTCTGTGCACACGATGCAGCAATGTTTGCGGAGCGACTCAAATCTTTAGCTTTGTCCCTTATTTGAACGGGATGACGATACTTTCAAACCGCATCGAACGACTGGCTGAATCAGAGACCATCGCGATGTCGCAGCGCAGCAGAGACCTGCGCGCCCAAGGACATGATGTGATCAACCTCAGCCTCGGCGAGCCGGATTTCAACACACCAGACACCATCAAGGACGCTGGAATACAAGCGATCAACGATAACGTCACCCATTACCCACCTGTTCCAGGCTTTCCAGAAGTGCGAAAAGCGATCGCAGAAAAACTACTGCGCGACAATGGTGTAAAGTACACCCCTGATCAGATCGTATTGAGCACCGGTGCCAAGCAGAGCTTGATGAATGTGGTGCTGTGCCTGATCAACCCGGGAGATGAGGTGCTAGTAGCAACGCCCTATTGGGTAAGCTACAAGGCCATGGTAGACTTTGCAGAGGGAAACTTCAAGGAAGTTCATGCGGATGTTGAGCAAGACTTCAAGCTTTCGCCTGAGCAGTTGGATGCGGCATTGACCGATAAGTCGAAGCTGTTCATGTTCTCCTCCCCCTCCAATCCCACAGGAGCAGCATATTCAGAATCTGAGCTTCGTGCTTTAGGCGAGGTGTTCAAGAAATACCCCAAGGTTCACATCATCTCCGACGAGATCTATGAGCACATCCGCTTCGAAGGCGAGCACTTCAGCTTAGCGGCGATCCCAGAACTGTATGATCGTGTGATTACCGTGAACGGGGTATCAAAATCCTTTGCCATGACCGGATGGCGGATCGGCTACATCGCCGCATCGTTGCCCATTGCAAAGGCGTGCACGAAGATGCAAGGTCAGTTCACCAGCGCGCCCTCCGGCATCAGCCAGATGGCCACCTTGAAAGCCATGGAGACCAGTGCCGACGAATTGAAGGAAATGGTCAACGCCTTCGCCAAACGACGTGAGGTGATGATCGAAGGCCTCGAGCAGATCGAGGGCATGATCTGCAATCGTCCAGAAGGTGCATTCTACCTCTTTCCTAAGGTGAGTGCATTGTTTGGCAAGAAGTCCAACAGCCAGCCGATTGAAGACGCCAGTGCCTTGTGCATGTACCTGTTGAACGAAGCCCATGTAGCAACTGTTCCAGGAACGGCATTTGGCGCACCTAACTACATTCGTTTGAGTTATGCGGCCTCAGAAGCCGAATTAAAAGAAGCACTGCGACGCATCAAGTCGGCCATCGAAGCGCTCACATCATGAATGAAAGCAGGATCAAGTCGGCCATAAAGGCATTCTCCAAGCTCAAGGTGTTGGTCATCGGAGACGTGATCCTTGACGCCTACTACAAGGGAAAAGTGGAGCGCGTCTCTCCTGAAGCTCCCGTGCCTGTGCTTGATATCCAATCCAAGGAATACCGCCTGGGTGGGGCTGCCAACGTTGCCTTGAACGTGAAAGACCTCGGTGCGCAATGCATCGTTTGCTCGGTGATCGGGAAGGACGAAGCCGGTGAGCGCTTAAAGGATTTGATGCAGACTGAGCAGCTCTCGCTCCAAGGCCTGGAAGAGACAAGTGATCGTCCAACCACCGTGAAGACCCGTTTGGTGAGCGGATTCAGTCAATTGTTGCGGATGGACGAAGAAGTTACGCGTTCACTGGATGAGCAGGAGGCGAAGGCATTGATCACACGTATTGCAGCATTAATCGAGCGAGCGTCGCCGGATGCCATCATCTTTGAGGACTACGACAAGGGATGCATCACCCCGGAGCTCATCGCTGAGGTGATCAAACAGGCCAAGCAAGCAGGGATACCTGTAACCGTGGATCCAAAGCGTCGGAACTTCTTTGCGTATGCGGGTGTGAGCCTGTTCAAACCGAATTTAAAGGAGCTGCGCGAAGGCTTGAACTTGCCGCAGCTGAAGACTGATCGCAAAAGCTTGATCGATGCGTTCAAGCAGTTGAATGAGCGCATGCCGATAGATGCTGCCATGTTCACCCTTTCAGAGCACGGTGTGTTCATCACAGACGGAGATAAATCTGATCACATTCCGGCGGTGAAACGTATGATCGCGGATGTATCGGGTGCTGGCGATACCGTTATTGCAACCGCAACCTGCGCGTTGGCAAGCGGCCTAGACCAAGCGGAAATCGCCTACCTGTCTAATTTGGCCGGCGGGTGGGTTTGTCAATTCCCCGGTGTGGTTTCCATCAAGCAAGACGATCTTCTGGCAGAAACTTCAAAGGTGTTGAGCAATGGACATTAGGTCTTGGAGGGAAAAGATCAACCTCATCATCTACAACAGTAAGACGAAGAACCTTCGTAGGCTAAAGCTAACAAGCATCATCGTTTCGCTGATAGCGATTGGAAGCTTGTTCTATTACCACGGATTCAGTCACGATGAGGAAACAGCCAACCTGCTGCAAGACATCGTTGAGCTTTCTTTCGCCTTCTATGTGGTGCACTACCTCGTGAAGGTGATTTACGACTTTTCGCCCCGCACCTTCCTGCGGCAGAATTGGTTCGAGGGCATCATGGTTTTGCTGCTGATCTTAGAGGGGATCAGCTTCAACCTCTTTGACGTGTTGTTGGTGCAAACCTTCTTCAATACCTTAGGATTGGAGAACATGGGAGCGCTCTCGGTGGTGTTCTTACAGTTCTACCTCTTCATCGTGGTCTTCTTTGAGTTGAGTGATAATACGAACCTCATCTCCAACATCAAACTCCACCCTTCAACCATCTTCATCGCATCCTTTTTGGTGATCATCACCTTAGGTACGGCCTTGTTGATGATGCCAGAGATGACCGTGATGGAAGGCAGCATGCCTTGGCTCGATGCACTTTTCACCTCGGTGAGCGCCACGTGTGTAACCGGATTGATCGTGGTAGATACCGCCACCTACTTTACGGAGAAAGGCTGGTTTGTGATCATGTTGCTGATGAAGCTCGGCGGACTGAACATCGTTTCCTTCGCCTACTTAGCCGCCTTCTTGAACCGAGTGGGCTTTGGTTTGAAACAAGACGATATCATTGAGGACTTCATCACCAAAGAAGCCTTCTTCAACGCGAAAGGAATGCTCATCAAGGTATTCACCCTAAGTGTGGTGATCGAGGTGGTTGGCGGACTTTTGATCTACTTCCTCATCACACCAGACATGCCCTTTGAGAGCGAAGGCGATAAGCTGTTCTTCGGGATGTTCCATTCCATCTCTGCATTTAACAACGGAGGATTTTCCACCGTCACCGATGGCATGTATGCCCCCTTCATCCGAGAAGCCTACTTGATGCACTTGGTGGTAGCACTGCTCATCCTCTTGGGTGCCTTTGGGTTTACGGTGATGTTCGACCTCTTCACACCGAGCCTGATGCGCGACCGACTGAAGCATCCGTGGAAGAAGCCTCAAATGAGCACCATACTAGCCGTTCGCACGCACTTGATCCTGATCGGTGTGGGTGTGGTGCTGTACATGGCGGCCGAGTGGAAGACCACCCTGCAGGACCTCAACTTCGTAGAAAAGTCGGTGGTGGCCGTATTCCAGAGCGTTTCAGTGCGCTCGGCTGGATTGAATACGGCAGACATCTTTAGCCTCTCCACTGCTACCTTGTTCATGTTGATCTTCATGATGTTTGTAGGTGGCAATACCTTCTCCACTGCCGGGGGCATCAAGACCTCCACCTTCGCCTTGATCTGCATCAATACGTGGTCAATCATCCGGGGTAAGAAGAAAGTGGAGGTATTGGGACGAACCATTCCCAACGACGACATGTTGAAAGCCTTCACGGTGTTGATGACCTTCGGTGGCGGAATGCTGATCTGTATCTATGCTTTGTGCGTCACCGAGACCCATATCCTGGAGATGGAAGACCGTGGATTGATCGACCTGATCTTCGAGGAGGTCTCTGCCTTCTCTACCTGTGGTCTGAGTACCGGTATTACGGGCATGTTGAGCGACAGTGGAAAGATGATCATGATCGTGTCGATGTTTATCGGCCGATTGGGAACATTATCCATCATCTTCGCGTTCTCTAGAAAGATCATCACAACGAATTACTCCTATCCGGAAGAACACTTAATGGTTGGTTAATGAGCGAGAATCCCGCAGAAGAAGTAAAACCTTACGACCCGTCGAAAGCGAAGAAAGAGCAAGTGGCAGAGATGTTCAACAACATCTCAGGCAACTACGATCGACTGAACCACTTGCTCAGTTTGAACATCGATAAGCTCTGGCGGAAGAAGGCGGTGCGCTTGCTTGCACCGCATAAACCAAAGGTTTTGTTGGATGTGGCCACCGGCACCGGTGATTTTGCGGTAGAGCTGATGGCCTTGAAGCCGGAGCAGATCAAGGGGATCGATATCTCTTCTGGCATGCTGGAAGTGGGCAAGACCAAGATGATCCGCAAGCAATTGCACAACACCATCGAGCTGCAGCTGGGCGATGCGGAAAACATCGAATACCCAAATGATCATTTTGAAGGCATCACCGTGGCTTTCGGCGTTCGGAATTTTGAAAACCTGCGGGCAGGATTGAAGGAAATGAAACGGGTCTTAAAGCCCGGTTATGCCGTGGCAATCTTGGAATTCTCCAAGCCAAAGGCCTTCCCGATGAAGCAGTTGTACAACTTTTACTTCAAGTCTATTCTTCCTTTGATCGGTAAGACGATCTCGAAAGACAGCAGGGCGTACACCTACCTACCGGAATCGGTGAATGCATTTCCGGAAGGAAAGGATTTTGTGCGCATTCTAGAAGACATCGGATACCAGAACATCCAAGAGCACCGATTGACCTTTGGAATCGCGAGCATCTACCTCGCTGAAAAATAATTCTAGCCTAGCTTTCGTTCCTTTGCTGTTGATGCGCTGGCACCACTACATACTGATCATCACCGTTTGCCTTGCTTCCGTTACGGAGTTGTTTGGACAAAAAGAGATTCCCCAGAACCTCCCAAAGTTCGATCAGAAGCTGGTGCATTTTGGTTTTCAACTGGGATTGAGCAGCAACGGTTTCGCCATTGAACCCGACCTTGCCCAGGACGATTCTTTGATCAGCATTGGTGTGGGCCGGCAACCTGGCTTTATCATCCATGTGGTCTCGGAGCTGCACATGGGTCCCTACTTCGGATTGCGTTTTACGCCGGGTATTGCCTTTGCAGCACGAGACCTGACCTATGGCTATGTGAATGATCCAAATCCGAAGATTAGGACCATTGAATCCACCTTTTTAGACATCCCGCTCTACTTGAAGTACCGCTCAGCGCGCGTCAACAATTTCGCGCAGTACATCTTTGCCGGATTCAATTACAGCATTGACCTGGCATCACAGGAGTTCGTAGACAACCAGCTCGATGAGCGGGGTGAATTCTTGGTGAAACTGAGTCGAGAGAACTACATGGCCGAGATCGGAGTGGGCTTCGACTTCTTTTTGGAGTACTTCAAGTTCAGTCCGGAACTCCGCTTCAGCTATGGCTTGAACAACATCATTGTGAAAGACAACACCATCTACTCCAACCCAGTGGAGGCATTGAATTCCCGCATTTTTGTGCTGTCTTTCAACTTCGAAGGCTAGCGGCTCCACTCATAGAGAGCAATGGAGGTAGCGATGCTGGCATTCAAGCTCTCTGCCTCTCCCCTGCCGGGTATTTTCAATCGGGCATCAGCGCACGCTTCAACTTCTGGTCGAACCCCATGCGACTCACTTCCAATGACCAAAATGGCTGGATCTTTTTCCGCAGATAAGGCTTTCAAGGATTCGCCTTGGAGATCAGTGATCCAGATCTTGTAGCCCCCTTTCTTGTGGCGCATAAGTAGGTCAGGCAGATCACCTTGCTCCCAGCTGAGATGAAAGAGGCTCCCCATGGTGGCTTGAACGGTTTTGGGATTAAAGACATCCACACAGTCATCCGACATCAGCACATGCGTGATCCCAAACCAGTCTGCACTACGTAGGATGGTACCAATGTTGCCCTGGTCAGCGATGCCATCGAGGGCCAAGATACGTGAAGGTTTCTCGGTTGCGGATCGCCAGCCATTCGGACTCATGTTAACGACGGCCAGCGCAGGAGATGCGGAATGCAAGGCGCTTACCTGTTCCATTTGTTTGTTAGACACCACCGTTGCTTCGGGGAGTTGATCAACAAAGGCCGAATGGGATTGAAGCAGGATGTGTTCGAGTGGCACATTCGCTTGCAGGGCCTCGCTGAGGAGCTTCTCCCCTTCGATGATGAAAAGTCCGTGCTGCTTGCGCTCCTTCTTCCGCTGAAGGGAGCGGATCAACTTTATTTCAGCCTTGCTCAATGACCCCATGCTTGAAATGTCCTTAGCTTTGGGATCAAAGATAGTTGCCCTGCATGAGGTCTACCCACTCCATTCTTCTTCTTGTTTTGTTCAGCGTGTTGGTTCAGGCGTGTAAGCCTACGCGAAACATTCAGGAGGGTGAGCACATGGTGGTGGATCGGAACATCCGCATCAATGAGAACTCAGACATCGAGTTTGAAGGCAGTGTGGAAGATCTGGAAGCGGTCACCAAGCAGAAGCCGTACCGAAAGATCGCGGGAATCATTCCCTTTCACATCAGCGTCTACAACTGGGCTTCCCGTCGCATTCAAGATAGAAAACTTTGGTCGTACCTCAAAAACAACGTGGGCGAAGAGCCTTCGATCTACGAACCCATCCTTTTGGAGCGCAGTGTGGAGCAGATGACCAAGGTCTTGCAAAACGAAGGCTACTTCGATGCGCGGGTGGAAGCGCAGGCCTTGCTGGGTAAAAAGAGCGCGGAACTCGATTTCTACGTTTACACGGGAGAGCCCTATTTGATCAGAAAGATCAGCTACGCCTTTGAAGACACTGCCTTGATCAAGGAATTTACGAGTGGAATCCGGTCGGATCTACGTCCGGGCACCCGTTTTCAGGCGAGTCTATTCGAGAAAGAGCGAGAGCGCCTAACGAAGTCGATGAAAGAACGCGGATACTACACCTTCGATAAGATCCATGTGGTTTTTGATGTGGACACGAACCTGGATGGGAACAGACTGGATGTTGCGATCCGCGTGCGCAACCTTCGGGTAGTGGATCAGGTGAATGGTGAAGACACCGTGATCGAACGTTCGCATAGAAGGCATTACATCAACAACATTGTGATCAATGAAAACTTCAGTACTCGAAGCACCGGTAAACGAGAATTAGACACCTTGGCTTTTCGATCGCTGACCTTCTTATACCTCGACAAGCCCTTCATTCGTCCGTTGCGCATTGATCGCAGTTTGTTCATCGATCCAGGAGACATGTATTCCAAGTCAAAGACGAACTACACCTACCAGCGCCTGAACGCGCTCGGGAACTTTCGGTTCATCGATATGCAGTATGTGCCCAGTGAGGTGGATTCGAACATCGCCTTGTTGGACCTGAACATTCAGCTCACCAAGGCACCGAAACAAGCGTTCAGTATTGAGACAACGGGCACAAACCGATCTGGTAACCTTGGGGTTCATGCAGGATTGAATTACAAGAACAGCAACCTGTTTCGGGGAGCGGAGCAGTTGAGTTGGGACATCTACGGCGGACTAGAGGCGCAGCGAACGAACAGTACAGATAATCAAGAGAATATTCAGGTCTTAGAGAATGTTGGACTGTTCAACACCTACGAATTTGGTACGCAGGTGAGCTTGACCATTCCTGATTTTCTGCTGCGCAGTACACGGCGAGAGATGCCACGGGTGAAGGAGCCAAAGACGAACATATCGATATCGTTAGACCGACAAGCAAGACCACAGTTTCAGCGCGACTTGATCAACACCAATTACCAATACACCATGCGGACCCGTCCGCAAGACCAGTTGACCATTGCACCGATCGATCTCAGTGTGATCGAGCTTATCAAAACACCCTTGTTTGAGCAACAGCTGCAAGCGACGAACAACAGCCTTTTGATCAACAGCTACAATGACCACATCATCCCGGCAGGAAGGGTATCCTACAGCTACACGACACAAGATGTAAACAAGTTCAAGAACTTCTACTACTACCGCGTGAATTTTGAGTCGGCAGGAAACCTCACCCGCCTCGCCAGCAGTGTGATCGGCTTGGACTACGATGCCGAACGCAACTCCTACTTGATTGACAACATTGCCTTTGCTCAATACTTGAAGTGGGACCTTGAGTTCGTGCGCTACTTGAATTTGACAGAAGGTACACAATTTATCTATCGCTTCTTTGGTGGCTTGGGACTGTCTTTAGCCAATCTGAACACCCTGCCTTTTGAGCGCAGCTTCTTCGGCGGAGGTTCTAACGGCGTTCGGGCATGGCGTGCGCGGGCGCTGGGTCCGGGCTCGCTTTCAGATACGGCCACGTATGCCATCGATCAGGTAGGAGAAAGCCAACTTGAATTCAATTTTGAATACCGCTTCGACCTCATCAAGCAGATCGAGGGAGCCTTGTTCATGGACATCGGAAACATCTGGATCAATGGTTTCGATCCGCAGCGTCGCGGAGCGAATTTCGCGGTCGATCGATTCTACCGTGAGTTGGCCATTGCGCCGGGGGCGGGGATCCGATTAGACTTCAGCTTTTTCGTACTTCGCTTTGATGCAGGGATTCAGTTGAAGGATCCTGCGCTTCCGGTTGGCGAGCGATGGCTGTTTCAACCGAAGACACAGACCAACGCCATCCGGGCAGAGGCGAATCAAACGCGGATCAATAGGGGCTTGGCACCTGTGCCAGAGTGGAGTTCAAGCTACCTACCAGACATCACCCTCAACCTTGGTATTGGCTATCCTTTCTAAGGATTTGCAGTCAGAAATATTGGTATAGCTTTGCACCTTATCCAAAGCACCTCGTATGGGATGGTTTAAACGAATGACAGAGGGTATCCGCACCCCAACCAAGGAGAAGAAGGAGACCCCGGAGGGACTGTGGTACAAGTGCCGCAAGTGCAACCACGTGGTGAGTTCTGATGAACACGCACACAACTACTGGGTATGCGAAAAGTGTAAGTACCACGAGCGCATCAGCTCTCAGCAGTATTTCCAGATCCTTTTTGACAACAACCGGTACACCGAGATCAATCCACACATCATTTCAGGCGACCCTTTGTCGTTTGAAGACACCAAAAAATATGCGCATCGACTGAAGTCGACGATCAAGAAGACTGGGCTTCACGATGCCGTTCGCACGGCTGCGGGAAACATGAACCGCAAAAAAGTGGTGATCGCGGCAATGGATTTCCAATTCATCGGTGGTAGCATGGGTTCCGTTGTAGGTGAGAAGATTGCACGTGCTATCGATCATGCGATCGAGAACAATTCACCCTTTATCATGATCAGCAAGAGTGGTGGTGCACGTATGATGGAAGCCGCTTTCTCATTGATGCAGATGGCCAAGACCAGTGCAAAGTTGACGCAATTGGCAGAGCACAAGCTTCCGTACATCTCCATCCTCACCGACCCAACTACGGGTGGTGTGACCGCGTCGTTTGCGATGTTGGGTGACATCAACATCTCAGAGCCCGAAGCCTTGATCGGATTTGCAGGTCCACGCGTGGTGAAAGAGACCATCGGTAAAGACCTACCAGAAGGCTTTCAAACAGCGGAATTCGTCTTAGAACATGGCTTCTTGGATTTCATCGTAGAACGGAAAGACCTCAAAGACAAATTGAGCCAGTTCATCACACTGATTAAAAATTAATTAAGTGATTGCTGCAGGATAATTTATTCGTATCTTTGCGCCCCTTTTAGAAAGATAAAGAAAAGCTGAAGCATGTATTTGACAAGCGAAAAGAAACAAGAGATATTCAAGAAGCACGGTAGCGGCGCTTCAGACTCAGGATCTGCAGAAGGCCAGATCGCACTGTTCACCTACCGAATTGCACACTTGACCGACCATTTGAAGGCGAACAAGAAAGACTTCAACACCCAGCAAGCGTTGATTCGCTTGGTAGGTAAGCGCAGAAGCCTGTTGAACTATTTGAAGAACAAGGACATCGAGCGCTACCGAAGCATCATTAAAGAACTTAATTTGAGGAAGTAAAACCTCATCAAAAAATGGGAAAAGGCAATGCTACATTGCCTTTTTTCGTATTCATACTTATCGTTTATTGTTGTTATGTTAATTGGAACCAATCAAACCATCACCGGACGTAATGGTGATGAAATCGTAATTGAGACCGGAAAGCTTGCCAAGCAGGCAGACGGTTCTGTTGTTGTTAAGCAAGGCGACACCATGTTGCTTGCTGCTGTTGTATCGAATAAAGACGCCAAAGAAGGCGTTGACTTTCTACCGTTGACGGTAGACTACCGAGAAAAATATGCTTCTACTGGAAAGTTTCCTGGTGGATTCTTCAAGCGCGAAGCGCGTCCGTCTGACAGCGAGGTATTGACCATGCGTTTGATCGACCGTGCATTGCGACCATTGTTCCCTGGTGATTACCATGCGGACACGCAAGTTATGGTGAGCTTGATCTCTTCTGACAAGAATACCCAGCCCGATGCCTTGGCATGTTTGGCCGCGTCAGCTGCTTTGGCTGTTTCTGATATTCCATTTGCAGGTCCCGTATCTGAAGTACGTGTTGGACGTATCAAAGGTGAGTTCGTGATCAATCCGAAGATGGATCAAATGGCGGACTGCGATATAGACATCATGGTAGCTGCTACCATGGATAATATCATGATGGTGGAAGGCGAGATGAACGAAGTGAGCGAAAAGGAGATGCTCGACGCCATCAAGTTTGCGCACGAAGAGATCAAGCTTCATTGCCGAGCTCAGCTCGACCTAGCGAGCAAAATCGAAAAATCAAGTCCAAAGCGCGAGTACTCTCATGAGACGAACGACGAGGAATTGGAGGCACGCGTTCATGCATACTGCTTTGATAAGTGCTACACCATCGCTACATCAGCGAGTGCGAAGCAGGAGCGTTCTGAGGCATTCAAAGCCTTGGCCGAAGAATTCTTAGCATCCCTTCCAGAAGAGGAGCAAGAAGAAAAAGCTGGATTGGTAGGAAAGTACTTCCACGATGTAGAAAAGAAGGCCATGCGTAAGATGATCTTGGATGAAGGTCAGCGTTTGGATGGTCGTAAGACTGACGAGATCCGTCCGATCTGGTGTGAGGTTGACTACCTACCAGGAACACACGGTTCAGCGATCTTTACCCGCGGTGAAACACAATCGTTGACTACGGTTACCTTGGGTACGAAGCTTGACGAGCAGACCATTGATGGCGCGTTGGTAGAAGGCACCGAGAATTTCTTGTTGCACTACAACTTCCCTCCATTCTCAACCGGTGAAGCACGTCCTATTCGTGGCGTATCCCGTCGTGAGGTTGGACACGGTAACCTTGCGTTGCGTGCACTTAAGCGCATGATTCCAGATGCGGAGATCAATCCTTACACGATTCGCGTTGTGAGTGACATCCTTGAATCAAACGGTTCATCTTCTATGGCAACCGTTTGTGCAGGTACGCTTGCATTGATGGATGCTGGTGTGAAGATCAAGCGTCCAGTGAGCGGTATCGCGATGGGATTGATCATGGGAGAAGATGGTAAGTATCAAATCCTTTCTGATATCCTAGGCGATGAGGATCACTTGGGCGATATGGACTTCAAAGTAACCGGTACTACCAATGGAATCACCGCTTGTCAGATGGACATCAAAGTTGATGGCCTTTCTTACGAGGTACTTGAGAAGGCATTGAACCAAGCTAAGGATGGACGTAGCCACATCTTGAATGAGATGTTGAAGACCATGGATACCCCACGTGAGGATTACAAGCCGCATGTGCCACGTATCGAGACCATGTTCATCGACAAAGAATTCATCGGAGCTGTAATTGGACCTGGTGGTAAGATCATTCAAGAGATCCAAGCGCAAACGGAAACAACAATCTCCATCACAGAGGAAGGAGATAAGGGTGTGATCCAGATCGCTTGTGACAATAAAGAAGGCATGCAAAAAGCCATGAACTGGATCAAAGGCATCACTGCCAAGCCAGAAGTTGGTGAAGTTTACAAGGGAAAGGTGAAGAACGTTGTTGCGTTTGGAGCGTTCGTTGAGATCATCCCAGGTAAAGAAGGCCTACTCCACATCTCTGAGATCGAGTGGCGACGCATTGAAAATGTAGAAGACGTACTGAAAGTTGGTGACGAAGTAGAGGTTAAATTGATTGAAATCGATCAAAAGACCGGTAAACTTCGCTTGAGCCGCAAGGCGCTTTTGCCAAAGCCAGAGCGCAAGCCAGCCGAGTAAGTCACTGATTTACATAGCACTTTCAACAAGCCGGTATTTAAAAGTCTAAATACCGGCTTCTTTTTGGCCCCTAGTGATGGTCTTTCTTTATACCAGCGAAAAATCCATCCCATGCGCCAACTGAAAATTACCCAACAGATTACCAATCGGGAGACCGCCTCTCTCGATAAGTACTTGACCGAGATCGGTCGTGAAGACCTTATTACTGCTGAAGAAGAGGTTGAACTCGCCCGCCGAATCAAAGAGGGCGATCAAGTAGCACTTGCCAAGCTTGTACGTGCTAATCTCCGCTTTGTGGTTTCCGTTTCTAAGCAGTACCAGAACCAAGGATTGAGTCTTCCTGACTTGATCAACGAGGGTAACCTTGGTCTGATCAAAGCAGCTAAACGCTTTGATGAAACCCGCGGATTCAAATTCATTTCCTATGCCGTTTGGTGGATTCGTCAGTCCATTCTACAAGCTTTAGCTGAGCAGGCACGCATTGTTCGCTTGCCATTGAACAAGATCGGTAACATCAACAAGATCAATCGCGCCTACGCGCATCTTGAACAGGTGCATGAGCGTGAACCAACGGTGGATGAGATCGCCCATGTACTGGAATTGCCAGAAGGCGATGTAAGCCAGAACATTAAGAACAATCGTCGACACGTATCTATGGATGCTCCTGTGCCAGGCGCTGAAGATGATGACAGGAACATGTACGACTTGATGGAAGGTGAACAAGAACACAATCCTGAATCAACCTTACTCAACGAGTCGCTTCGCAGGGAAATCGAACGTTCTTTGGCCACCCTATCTGAGCGTGAATCCGATGTGATCCGTTTGTATTTCGGGTTGACTGGGAAGCATCCTATGACATTAGAAGAGATCGGTGAAGAATTCGACCTCACACGCGAGCGCGTTCGCCAAATCAAAGAGAAGGCCATTCGACGTTTACGCCACACCTCTCGCAGTAAGCTGCTGAAGGCTTACCTCGGATAAGTTTCCATTAAAGCTTCAATCTTTCTGAAGGGTTGGATTGGTCCTTGATCAATTCAACCCTTCTGTTTATGGCACGTCCTTCAGGCGTGTCATTCGGTGCAATCGGCTGGCTTTCACCTTTCGCTAGGATGTTCAAGCGGGTATCTTCGATACCTGCCATCTCTAAGTGATACAGCACATTGGATGCACGAAGTACGGCCATGCGTTGGTTCACCTCGTCTGAGCCTACATTGTCTGTGTGACCCTCAATGGTCAAGATCATGTTCGGATTCTTCTTCAGCATGAAAATCACCACGTGGATCAAATAGTCGATCTGGTTCTCACTCAACAAGAACTCGTTAAAGCCGAATTGCAGGTTCTAGCCTTTCTTGGTTTCATAAGCCTCTCCCCTTCCGAGGTATTGCTTCCAATCGCTATCTTCAAGAACAGCTGCCGCTTGCTTAGGCTTCACTTCTTCCTCCTCCACTTTCACGGGTTCGAAAACGGTCTCATTCACAACGGTCTTTGGAACAGGAACCGGCTCTTTCTTCTCATCCACCGGTGGCGTCAGTTCAAAGGCCTCTTCTTCATCGGTTTCTGCGACAGCTGTCTCTAGAGGTTTCATCGTGATCTCACCATCGTATTTGACGGAACCCAAGGTGAGCGTAATGTTCTCTTCCTCATCCGGTTCCTCCGTAGGTGCTTCAGCAATGAGCTCTTCCGATTCTTCTAGCACTTCTTCTATAGGTTCTTTCACCTGATCAGCCAACGCTTGTTTTGGCTGCACACTGAATCCGTCTTCGCCTTCCGGCAGCGCTTCTTGTTCACCCTGCTCGTTCACCCCATACACAGCTGCAGCCGTCATATCGATCGCATCATCGAATTTCATGCTGTATTCCTTATTTCGGTCAAGTCGACCAAACTGGAAACTCTCGTCTTCTGCGATTTCAGATGAGTCTACCGAGTTAGCCACCTCTTTCTCATAAAGGTAAACCTTACTACCGGCTGCAATGGGTTCGGAGATCTCGAGCAGGATGCGATCGAAGTCCAGTTCGGTATCATCCTCCGCTTCGATCGTAATCGGACGGTAGGAATATGATGATGGTAGCTTCCACAACTTCCTGCGTTGCTGCTGGATGAGGGAATACAGGTCGGCTGCAGCAGAGTCGAAAGATGCATCGCCCACCTTGATCGTGTAGGTCTTTTGCTTCTTGAGCTTCGGAACGCTGAAGCGTCCTCCAGTACACACCTTACTCACGCTTCGGGATCTGCACGACGAGTTGGAAGCCTATGATGAGGCCATCCAATTCCATGAGATGATCTATTGGGAAGACCTTCCTCAGTTACATGAGTCTACGACCCCTAGTTCGTTCATCGCCTTCACCTATGCGAAGCTTGGCATCCATAATCAAGCCATATCAAGCATTAAGCGGTCCATCAAAGAACTTGAAGCCGCTGAACTGCGATAATATGAAGTGTCTTACACAAACAGCCTTGGCATCTTCTTTCTGCAGGCTGGATACCTGGATTCTGCACTTTCAACCTTTCAAACGGCAGCTCAACGTTTGGATCGCTACTTCCCAGATGGAAAGGGGATGGACGCAGGTAGCCACCGTTTCTTTCAAGGCTTGATCAAAGGCAATATTGCACAGGTACTTGCGCAACAGGGTAAACATTATGAAGCCATCCCATTGCTCAAGGCCGACATTGCCGCAAGCTTGTACGGTGCAGCCCCTTACCCGTATCGAGACAATGGCATAAAAAGCTTGATCCACCTGAGCAAGAGTTATTTAGCCACTGGTCAATTGAAGCTCGCTGAAGATCGCTTGGCAGAAGCAAAGGACCTAGAGCAAAAAGATGATCCCGCAGAGAACCGAATTGCTTGGCTGCAAACCAAGGCCCGTCTGCTGCGGGCACAAGGCAAACACGAACAAGCATTTGAAGCACTGGAACGGGCGGAGGAAGCGGAAGACTCAGCGCTGCTCGCCAGCAAGAAAGACCGTGCCAACAAGCTGTTGCAGACCTATCGCTACAGCTTGGATCGTGAGATCATGGAACGGTCAGAAGAAGTTGCACGCCTAGGCGAGCTTGCAGCACAACAACGCCGCTTCAATTGGGTGTTCATGGGATTAATCGCCTTGGCGTTGTTTACCAGCACTTACTTCACGGTGTTGTATCGCCAAAACAAAGCCCGGCAAAAAGAACTGGAGGTAAAGAACCAACAGAACCAGCAGCAGAAGTCCCAGTCAGAACAGGCACTCAACGAGCAAGAAGTATTGCTTCGTGAAGTGAATCACCGGGTGAAGAACAACCTTCAAGTGATCTCCAGCATGCTCTTTTTAGAGCAGCGTAAACTAACCGACGCCAGTATCAAACAAGTACTTCGGGATGTACAGGAGCGCATCCGCACCATGTCTAACATCCACCAAAAGCTTTACATGCGTCACCAATCCCAGGGGGAGGAACTCCTCTTTGAACACTACGTGAAAGACTTGGTAGAAGGGATCATCAATTCGTACGTTGGCGAGGAGAAGGCCATCACGTTCACCCACCGCATCAAGATCAAACAACTGCCGGTGGACCAAACCATTCCTTTGAGCCTAATCCTTCATCAATTGGTTACGAATTCGGTAAAGCATGCGTTCAACTTGGATAACTCTGGCAGTATCCACATCGCTTTTGAAGAGGTTCAAGTAGAGGGAAAGACGATGATCTACCTAGCGTACGCTGATAATGGTTCAGGTTTGTCGCATGATGACATCGAAGGACGAGATAGTAGCACCATTGGCATGAAATTGATCGAGCTGTTGACCCATCGGTTGCAGAGTAGCATTACCATGAAGAACAAGCATGGATTTCATTGCGAGATCAGCTTCCCCAGTCAATCGGCACAACCTACATTTGCGGCATGAATACCATCGTTGCCCCCTCCCTCCTTTCTTCCGACTTCTCACGCATTAAGGAAGAATCCATCTACCTCAATGAAAGCGATGCCGATTGGTTCCATTTGGACGTGATGGACGGTGTTTTTGTGCCCAACATTTCCTTTGGACTGCCTATCATAGCCGCGTTCAATGAGCATGCGACCAAGCCATTGGATGTCCATGCCATGATCACAAATCCAGATCCGTACATCGCTGATTTCAAAGCAGCTGGCACCGACATTTTAACGGTTCACTACGAAGCGTGCACCCACCTTCACCGTACGGTAGATGCCATTAAAATAGAAGGGATGAAAGCAGGCGTGGCGCTGAATCCGCACACACCGGTTCACCTCTTGCAAGACATCCTTGCTGACCTGGACATGGTACTGATCATGAGTGTAAATCCTGGCTTCGGCGGACAAAAATTCATCCCACAGACTTATGCGAAGATCCGCGCGTTGAAGGCGATGATCAATAAACTGGATCAGGACGTCCTTATCGAGGTGGACGGAGGTGTAAACCTTGAAAATGCGCCACTCCTGGTAGAAGCAGGCGCAAACGCCCTCGTTGCAGGAAGCACGGTGTATAAGAGTGATGACCCTAAGGAGACGATACGGGCTTTGAAGAGGAATTAGGTATTAGGAATTAGGTATTAGGTGAGGATGGTGGTTGGCCCCTAGCTCCTTATCGCTAATAGCTGATAGCTGACAGCTGACAGCTGATAGCCAACCAAAACTACCCCTTCACCCACTCCCTCAAATAGGCATACTCCTCCGTAATCTTGCCGTTCTCTGCAATGGTGGCTCTTTTTAAGATGCCGTGTTTATCCCCGTTAAGGAAGCTGGGTAGCACGGCGTGGATGAACATCTCTCCGAAATCGTGGCTGGCGTCTCTGGGGAGTTCGCAGGGGAGGTTGTCTACGGCCATTACCGTTATGGCGCCCTTTTGATCAAAAGCTACTTCCTGTTCTGCTTGCGGATCGTAGCCATAAAAGGGATCGTCAATGGTGCTCGGACGCAAGGTTGATGCTACGGGTCCGTCAATGTCGCAGCTGATGTCTGCTACGAGGTTAATCTTAAAGTCTTGGGAACGTGCATCTTCTCTGGTGAAGAGAAAAGGCGCCTTGGAATCCCAATAATGACCTGCGATGAAGAAATCCGTGTGTTGGGCGAAACGCATGAAGTCGCTTTCATACTGATCTGGGTGATCAAAAAAGTGCTGGGTGTTGTGCTCCTTACCATCCTTTGCCCTGAAGTAATCTTGGAATGTGATCTGGCAATAGACCGGCTCATCAAAGCTTCGACTCAAATAATCGCGTATGCCTACCTTCTTGATCTTCAACGCCTCCAACACCTCAATGGAACCTTTCGCTACCTTGCCCCTTCCGGTCAACAGGATCTTCATGGCGGGCAGCTTTACTTTCTGGAGCTCTTGCAACAATTCCTTGCCATCTTCACAGGCCTGCGCCTTCTTGAGGTGAAATAAGCCATCCCGCAACCCCATGGCCCGGAAGCCATTGTAGGTACCCACGATGCCCGCGTAGCGACCAAAGCCGATCAATCGCCTGCCGCGTCCGTCGCGGAGGGTTTCCCAATCGATGAGGCGGATCTTGCGTTCCAGTATGGTTTGCAGCAGTGCCTTGTTGTAGGGCTGTTTCTTGATGGTATGCGAGAAGAAAAGGTAGGTTTTGTTTGGAATGAGGTCTTCCTTAGGCACTTCCTTTACACCTAAGAGGATGTCCGCCTGTGCGGGATCCTCCACCAGCGTTACCCCAGCTTTGTTGTATTCCGCATCCTTGATGCGACGTACCTCTGATGATTGCACTGTGACCTTCAGCTTGTGGCCGTATTCTTCGTTGAGTTCAGCTACTTGCTTTGGGGTAAGCACTACCCGCTCGTCTACCGGGCGCTTCCCCTCCTTGATCACTGTAAAATGCATCATCTTCTTTTCCTGAGTTGCCGGGGCGTCTTACCCATTTTCGCGGCCGTTTTGTCTTGGCCGAATGAATAGCCCAGCTTCACCATGAAGAGGGTCATGCCGTCGTTGCTCTTGCGCTGGACCCCATCGAGGTTATCGTTGAAATACAAGTGGTACTGGCCTTCAAAGCCTAAGCTGATTGATGGTGTGAAACGATAGCGAATACCAAACACGATGGGCACTCGGAACGCAAAGCCGCTTCCTCCACCAGATACATCCACCGGTGTAGATAAGGTGGTATCGTTTCCTAATGAATCGGTTATCGTTTGGGTGTTGTAGGTGCGTTGGTTGTACGAAGAATTGAACAAGGCACCACCTGCACCTACACCAACAAACACATTTCCCTTCCGCACGGGATCCCGATCCGTAAACATGCGCTTGGTAAAATCTTCCCATCGCAGAATACTGTACTGAAACATTAGATCACCTTCCCATAGGCTGCCATTCATCTCCGCAATGGCATCTGGAAAGCCTCCAAACTCACGCTTGCCGGCATAGCGACGTCCGTTCACCTGCAACGCCAATGCAGCATGTGGACTCCATTGGTATCGGGCGCCAATGCCGTAGGCAAACTTCATGGGATTGAAGAGCGAACCGCGCGACTGAATATCGCCACTGAACATGCGCATGCCGATACCGCCATCCACGGTCATGTACTTATGGCGTTTCTCTTTGGAGCCACTCTCCCAGAAGTATCCCTGGGCGTTCACCGTACCTGATAGGAACAAGCACACAGACAATATGTAGATCAGCTTATGCATGGGTATGTAAAAAGCCCTACAAAGATGCAGGGCTTTTTGATTCATTTCAATTTTTGGTAGATCATTCGATGATGATGACACGCGCTCGACGTGCTTCTACTTCGCTCATGGTTGCATCCTCACCCTTTCCAACAGGGGTGATGCGCCCGGCATTGATGCCGTACTCTTCTACCAACAAGCGCTTCAGCTCATCTGCACTAAAATGACCAAGGAACCACATGATTCGCTCATGGATCCGTTCACTCACTTGTAGTTTGACTGTAATCATGTATTCAAAGTTAGGAAATGATTGGATAGCTTTTGGGAGTACTTAGTACTTAGAACTTAGTATTCAGTAGTTAGTACTTAGTAGGGATGAGTATGCCTAAACAGCATTGACTGGCTACTAGCTTCTGGCTTCTGGCTCCTAGCTCCTTGTACCTTGTACCTAATACCTCCTCCTCATGCGCTCTGCGCACTGCTTGGGTTTTTTTGATCGCTCTCCCTTAGCTATCGGGACTCATTCTCATTTGGGAGTACCCACGCCGGAGGCGTGGATGATCACACCATTCCCGTGAAGTGGACGGTAAAACCCTGCATTGCGCTCTGCGCACTGCTTGGTGTTTTTTTGATCGCTCGAATTGGAGCGAGCTCCATTCGGCGATACAAAAAAACCCCGCACCGCTTTTCGCGGTGCAGGGTTTTGTCATCAAGTGGAGTTGGTGGGATTCGAACCCACGTCCAAACGAGGAAAGATAGTGCTTTCTACAAACTTAGCCTTTGTTTGATTTTTCGACCAGGAACTGCCCAATGGCAGGCTATGCCTGGCTTATCATCTTAACTTTCGAGCAAACATCGATGCGCTGTTTGCCCTATTCTGTTATCGACCGCGCCTTCATTGAATGGAGAAACAGACAAACTCCATTCGAAGACGTCTTGTTCCGATATCTGATACCGGAATTAAGCTAACCTCCTATCGGATGATTAAGCTGCAAGAGCGTAAGATGTCTCGCCAGATAAATGTTGAACGACTTTTTGACGAGGTGCCATTCCGCCCCCGGCTTGCTTACAGTACCGTTCATCTCGCTGTCAAAACCAGTCAACCCCAAAGAACTGCTGCAAAACTAGACGTTTGCCCTTGACCAGACGTCGACTAGGGCGTGAAAAATGCTTAGTGCTCTCGTTTGAGGTCCGCGATCACTTGACCCAATACATCGCGGAGTAGGTCAAGATCTTCTTGCATGCCTTCATAGGCGTCAGGCACCTTTTCTAGCCTTCTGATTGGATCGAAGAGTTTATCGATCTTTAGATTACCTAGACTTGGCTTCATGCGATGCGCCACTTTGCTCACCGTCTGAAGGTCATTTGCTTTTAAGGCCGTTTCCATCTCGTTTAGTCCGCGTTGCGCCTCATCGATGAAGACCAGCTTCATGCGATTCACAAATACCTTATTACCCCGGCTGATTCTAACCAAATCATCCAAACTGTACAGCGTTTCCCCCAATTTTTAGATACTTTAGAATTAAACGTACAAGACTTATCGTGCTTTGATGCTAAGCTTCCTCTAGAGCTCTTATCATTTCACTTAACAATTCATACTCCTCAAATGGCTTTGGTACATAAGCGTTTAATCCAGCTTTTTTTAAGCGAATATCATCTCCTTTGAGTGCCTTTGCCGTCAAGGCTATGATCGGCACATTTAGGCTCAAATCGTTTCTAATTTTTTTGGTTGCAGACACACCATCCATAACCGGCATTTGAATGTCCATAAGCACCACATCAAACATTTCACTTTTGAGTGCATCAACGGCCTCTTGACCATTTCCCACACAAACAACTTCCACACCGAAGTTTGATAACAGGATCTGTATAACAGCTTGGTTCATCTCGTTGTCTTCTGCCAAAAGAACCCGTTTGTCTTTGAGGTGTTCGAGATGTAAATGATCTATTGATTCTTGCGTTTGAGTTAGCCCATTTTGATCAACAACTAGGGGCAGTTTGATCGTAAACACACTACCCTTTCCTTCTTCGCTTTCTAGGTGAATACTTCCATCCATTAGCTCGACGAGTTGCTTGGTTATACTCAAGCCTAGACCTGTGCCTCCATAACGACGTTCGTCTCCCCGATCCTCTTGACTAAACTGTTCAAACAAGCGAGCCTTAAACTCATTACTGATACCGATTCCCGTATCTCGAATGCAAATCTCCAGTAGCTCTTGATCAACCTGATTCTGACGTCTTATAACAGATATGTCAACCCCTCCTTTATCTGTAAATTTGATTGCATTGCCTATGAGGTTGAGCAATATTTGGTTGATTCTGTATTCATCTCCAACAAAGCACTGCGCTATGTCATCCGCAACCTCCATAGTCAAGCTTAAGCCCTTCTCCTCACACTTTGGTCTGAGCACTTCAACGGCCTGATTCAGTACCGCACGGAACTCAAAGGGCTTACTCTCCAGTTCAAGCTTTCCTGCTTGGACTTTTGAGATATCAAGAATATCATTAATGATGACCAAAAGATTATCGGCAGCCTTCTTCATTAAGTCTAGATAAAGGCTTTGCTCCTTACGCAAACCAGTACGTCTGAGCTCACGGATCATACCAACCACCCCATTCAGAGGTGTACGGATCTCATGACTCATGTTGGCCAGGAATTGTTCTTTATGTTTAGAAGACAATTCAGCATCGATCCGTGCCTCTTTTAACTCCGACTCTAAACGCTTGCGGTCAGTGATATCTAGGTGAATACCAATAGACCCGACAATCTCTCCTGCCATATCCCGTAGCGGCCCTCCGCTGATCAACCACCATCGCTTATCGCCTGATTTGTGCATTACCTCTAACTCATAAGTATCTGATATGCCACCTCGCCGGGCTTCATGCTTATTCGCGATAATATCACGAGAGTGCCCCTTTAAAAACAACTCTGCTGCCTGTTGTCCTGCCAGCTCATCATTCTGATACCCTGACATTACTTCAAACGCGTGATTCACATATCTGATTCGATCATTTAGATCGACCTCCACAAGCCCTAAGTTCATGTTAGCGATGATGCCCCTGTATCGCTCTTCGCTCAAAGTAAGAGCCCGGTGATCTGCCCTACGTTCATATTCTCGTGCGATTAAATTGGAAATCGTCCGAAGCAGTTGTACGTTGGATTGATCCCATCTTCTAATGTAGACACACTCATCAAATCCGATAAATCCCATAATTGAACCTCTGATCAGGAGTGGAAAGACCAATATGGACTTAATACCTTGAGGACCCAAAATATCTTGAACTTCCTCAGGTAGCTTAGATATATCCTCGCTGAAGATCATACCCTCTGAGGAGAGTGTCTTCGGCCAATAAGGTATAGAATCATACGGCACTTCTTGGAGCTCATCTATTTGTGGTTGAATACCTCGATTACACCACTCATAGGTATTAGATGTACACAAACCTTTCGCATCATCTTCGAAAATATAGACTCGACTAACATCCAAGAATTCACCTATACGCTTAAGTATCTTATTAACTTTATGATCAAATGAAAAATCATCATTCAGCAAATCCATGGAAATATCTGCCAACAACTGTTGTTGTTGAAGGTTTTTATCGAGCATCTTATTGCTCAGCTCCAGCTTTCTCTTATCTTCTTCTCGAGCCGTGATATCACGATAGTTCCAGAGATGCCCTGTGAAATGACCATCTGTAAAAATGGGAACGTAATCTCGCTCTAACACCAAACCACTCTTCATAAGAACAACTTCGTTTTGAACCGGTCTCCCATCTTCTAAAATCATATTTATCCGATTAACAAAAGCTTCGCCATCCAGAATCAAATCCTTGCTAAACTCTGCAGCTAATGAGCAATCTAATCCGACCACTTGATCAGGTGAGCCTGGGATATTGAAAAGCGACATAAACTCATCATTCACCACAACAAGTTTCCTAGATGAATCTTCAACAAGAACTGCCGACTGTAGACTTACTATTAGATTAGATAATCTAGAGTCCGCCAGTTTGAGATCAGTTATGTCCCTAGCCACCCCACTAACATAGAGAGGCTTATTTGCGGTATCGTACTTTATTGTCGCATTCACTCCAACCCACAGCAGTCTATCTTCATTTGTGCGTAAAAGGGTCTCGATGTAAAACCTGTCCTCCCTACGCTCTAGTATTCCTCGGCAAACCTGTTTCAAACGCTCACCATATTCATCTTCAACTAGTTCAAGATAATTCTTGGTCATTAGCTCCTCGGGAGAATAGCCAAGCACATCACATGTTACAGGATTAGCGTAGATCAAATCGCCTTGCGCATTAGCCCGAAAAATCAAGTCCTCAGCAGACTCCACCAGCGTGCGAAAGGATATGTGAGTTTGTTTTTGGTCAGAAGCTCTATGAACGGTTTGTTTATCGAGACTACCTATCAACTCCTTCATACCTTCATCCGAACTCATTGATAATGAAAACTTAGAAAGGGGCTCAACCGACATGTCACGAACTTGATCTGATTCTTTATTCTTAGCTCTCCGGTTTTCCTCGTTACGATTCATAATAGCTTCATACGGTTCGTTCTCATACCTGATTAAAGATAATTTTTTTATCCTGAATCATCTTGTAAATGGTAGACTTCCCTACGTCTAAGCTTTCAGCTACTTTGGCAACGCTATAGTCATTCTCCTCCAAATAATACTTTATGATCTCACACGTATACTCCCTCAGGGTCTTTTGCTCTTTGATAGCACTCAAGCTGATTTCGTTCGACCTAAAATGCAGATCATTCGGCTGAATCTCAATGCTTTCTGCAACTGCTTCACCAACTTCAATGATAGAGCGTAATTCACGAACGTTACCCGGATAAGAATAACTCAACAATTTTCTTTCCGCGTCTTTGCTCAAACACTTCTGATTTGACCCATTCAATTTGCTTATCTCAGCCAAGAAATGATTAATCAATAACAGGATATCTCCTTTTCTTTCTTGCAAAGGTGGAAGGTTTATAGGCAAACTCATTATCCTGAAATACAAATCATCACGAAAATTTCCTGCGTCTACTTCTCGAGCAAGGCTTTTGTTCGTAGCAACTATCAGTCAAACATTCAGCTTGATAACCTCGCTACCACAAACTCGCACTAATTCTCTTTCCTGAAGTACCCGTAGAAGGGTACTCTGGACCGATAAAGTCAAGTCCCCTATTTCATCCAAAAACAAGATTCCTCCATTCGCTTCCTCGAATTTACCCTTTCTGCGCCTAACCGCTCCCGTAAAAGCACCTCTTTCATAACCAAACAACTCGCTTTCGATCAATTCTAATGGAATTGCAGGCATATTGACTGCTACAAAAGGTTTAGTTTGGCGAACAGAATTATAGTGAATTGCCTGAGCAACTATATCTTTTCCTGTTCCCGTTTCACCGCTAATGCTAACATTAACACTAGATTCAGCCGCTTTTTCCATGAGCCGTAGACGCTCAGCATTGAATCGCTACCACTTATTATTGTTTTCTTGAAATCATATTTCGCGTCGAGTTCAGCCTTCAACCTGCTGATTGTACTCCGCATTTCAAGTTGATCTCTCAAACGAGTCAGTGCTCTCAACAATAGGTCTGTAGTATTATAATCCTTCAAAATATAGTCAACAGCCCCTTGCTTTAAGAGCTCTACTGCTACGGCCATGTTCTCTTGTCCACTAACAACAATCACGGGGATCTCAAGATCCCACTCCTTGACCTTTTGCAATAGCTCAAGCCCTGAGATATCCTCTAGGCCATAGTCAAGACATATTAAATCTGGATTCAAGTCTAAGTGCCTTATTTGCCTGTACTGAACACATGTACATCAAACTCAGGATTCATTGAAAGGTGATGTGACAATAGTTGTGCGTACCAAGGATTGTCTTCAACTATAAATAACGTCATTTTCTTCTTTTATGTTTCTCTTATACGAAAAACGGAGAGCGGGTTTACACTAGACCGACCCGCACGCCTAAAAAGATATGAGTTTAGACCATCTTATCGAAGACTAAAGATTTCATTCTGAAAACCTTAGCTCCGCCGTCTGCAATTAAGAAAGAATAATGGGAACGTCTATAAACCTCCTCTATTAGCACCATTCTTTTCCTTAAGTATTGCTGCGTTGAAAATAAGCAGTATACCGAGCACGAGATAGAAGCGAATATTTCTGACGTTGGTCTGGGTCAACTATTAAATTATGCAATGCCAATTTAAGATTCTCTATACCAGTTGAAGTTCTTTCTAACTCAACTCCAAACCCTGCTCCACCAACCATCTCGCTGGAAACACTACCGTTCCCAACAATGATGGGTATACCATATGATAAAGCATCTCTTATTCCAGTAAGTAGGCACGACCCATATAAGCGGACGTAGGTAAACGCCGATTACATGACGTTATGAAGCTCTCCATCACTTGGGTAATCCAACCATTTCACATGTTCTTTTAACCTAACACATCAATTAATGAAGTAACCCTTGGCTCTCGAGCGGCTCTGTTGATCAGTATCAAGTTCAATAAAGACCGCCTAGATGGACTCGAACTTTTCACCATTTGAGAAAATGCCTTGAGCACAATAGAAACACCGCTAGGCACATCGTAATCTATAGAACAAACAAAATCAAGACTTTTTGATGGATCACAATTTGAAATGCTGTGACTCTTAGATGTCCACTGATAATCTGTAGCTTCAGAACAAGAATTCGCATCAACAATGAGCGGATGCAGCGAAGTACCTTGTCTAAACACCACGTGATCAGTTTGATGCAGTGCATACAACAAAAAAGGGTCAATAAGAAACCGAAGAGACCACACAGCTTTTGACAACCTATACCTCCAATAAGTAGCCCCCTCAAAAAATACCTCCAAGCCATTTGTCCTGCCCCGATCCAAACCATGGAACTTAGTCCACATAACCGGCATATCTAGCCTCCAAAGGAAGTGAGGAAGTGGTGTTCTTGACATCGAGCGGAACTCTATTAAATCAAAATCTAATCTGTTACTCCTGAGCTGAATAACCAACCACAAATTAGAAAGCAAGGCGTACCAATTACTAAACACATGCTTGAACAATCTGATTGCCCATCCCGTCCTAAATCCAATCACTTCTATCTGATTGATCTCAACAGTATCTCTCCTCGCTAATTCTTCCTTCAAGGCAGAAACATTGCCAAGTTCCGTAGCTATTACGACAGTATGAACCCTGGATAGTTCTCGAGCGTAGGACGCCAGCTCCAAAATTTCACTTGGATTCAATTGCATCCATTCATGCGTCAACAGTATTCTCCTTGTCTGAAACGTTCGCATATCTCTAATTCATCAATGTTCCTATCAGGCGATTAAAAACTTACTTAGTAGTAGCTCGAAATGCTCTCCCTTAGCATACGCTTTAATCAAGAAGTCATCAACGCCTTTCATGATGAACAGCGAACCAAGTTTGAGATCAAATTTCAATGAAGTCACTATGAGTCGACAGTCTGGACGCTTCTTTTTTATTTCATGAATCCAATCAAGCCCAACATGGTCGAAAGCTTTGCTATCAAGCAACATCCATTTAAATATGTCGAGGCCGAAATGATGAATTTCATCTAGACATGAGAAAACCATAACTTCTTTTATATCGGTACCTGATAATACTTTCACTTACAACTCAATGAAAAAAGGGTCGTTTTCGACTAAGGCACACGTCACAGGAGTTCTTTAATTTGATCGGTAAAATCACATACCAAACGGTAAAATATTTGCTAGACACTTGATTTTCTGATGATTTAAAGTCGGAGACCACTTAGGTAATTCCAGTTTTTGGAAGATTATTCCATTTTTTGGAACACACTCCATGGCTTGGTGACCATTGACACATTTTGTCAATGAATTCTTAAGACCTTTGCATTACCAATTCAAGGCTATGCTCAAGGGAACCAAATTGTACTCCATCCTCTATCAAAAGTGTCCGCGTTGCCACGAAGGCGAGTTGTTTGACGAACGCAATCCATACAAGCTCAAGAAGATCTTCGACATGCCTGAACGTTGTGAGAAGTGCAATCAGCTCTACCAATTAGAGCCATCCTTCTTTTATGGAGCGATGTATGTAAACTATGGACTTACGGTGGCTATTGCGGTGGCCGTTTTTGTTGCGATGATCGTTTTGGGTTCAGGCTGGGAACTACATCACTACTTGATCGGGATCATCTTGGGAATCTTCATCCTTGCGCCCCTCACCTTCCGCTTGGGACGGGCTATTTGGATCAACTTTTTCATCAAGTATGATCCAGATGCCCTCAAAAAACCAGGCAATAAAAAAGGCGCCTAACGAAGACGCCTGATCAAATTCAAAGGGCTGAGTCTGGAACTTAAGCCTGATACGCCGGACAATAAATCCCCCAAATGGTGATGCCGTTCATGTCGGATGGAAATCTCACAGTACGCTTGTCTTCAATGACCACCGGGTTGCGTAAACCTCCGTTGCTGGAAAAGAGCGACGGCACATCCAAGCGGGTTCTGCGGAACTTCAAAACGTAGCGGTCGTCTTCAACGGTCCACTTGCCCTTCATGATGTACTCCTTTGCCTCATCTAAACGATTGAAGTGCAGCTTGAATTCTTGGTCATCGTCCAGAGAAAGCTCAATATCTGCCATACCATTTCCCAAGGATTTGTACTTCACTTGTCCAAAAGAGGCATGGGCCAAAGCCAATGACATGGCCAATGAAGCGTATTGGCGCTTTCGGTTGCTCAATAAACGGCGGTAACGGATGTATCTAAATATGCTCATGTTCTTCTATCGTCTGTTTTCTAGACGTTTATAACGAGCAAAAGTTTGGAAAGGTTCTGAAATTTTATGCCTATTTGACGAAAATCATATTCCGCCAGATGAGCGGGCTAAAGAAGCCGCTGAAAAGGTGACCGTAGTCAATCTCTGGTCGCTCAAATTTCCACCTCTACCACGAGGTAATCAGAGGCTTTCCAGAACTGCTTCCGGTCTTTGATGACAAGAGATTCAACACCCCCATTGGCGTCCTCTTCAAATGAGTAGCTACCCTCAGGGTGGTTGGTAATCAACTTCGCTTTCTTCGCGTAGAGGGGAATGACTTTCAATTCACGTTGATCTACTTCGGTGAACAAACTGGTATCTAGCTTGCCTACGTCTAAACGCTTGCTTCCTCCAATACCCAAAATGCCGCCTTCCTTGGTCACTACACCTTTTTCTTTCAATTCCTTTTGCTCGCCTATGATGTAGTAAACCAGGTGCATCTCCTCGTCCATAGCGATCATGTCTTCCGTTAATGAAATGTTGTTTCGACGCATGGTATCCATACGTGCCTTGATGTCTTCGATCATCAAGTCTTTGTCTACCAAGAGCTTCATCAGGTCATCGATTTCCTTCTCCCGCTCTGCCATGCGCGACTGCATGCTCTGGACCAGTTTCTCTAACTCATCGTTCTTGACCTTGCTCTTGCGCATGCGGTCATAAACTTGCTTGAGCTCGCTCTGGTTCTTTTTCAAGAGGTCATCGATTACGCTTACCTTGGCCAAGATGCTTTCCTTGGAAAGCACTTGTCCTTCAGATGAATCTACGGTCAATAAGCCGTTGCGTACGCCCACGTCTTCAATGGTCTTGGAAATATCTTCCAATTCGCCGCGGAATACATCCAACAAGGAATCTTGCTGAACCTGAAGCAGGCTATCTTGCTGGGCCTTCTGCCGAGCCTTCTCTGCTTCTGAATTGCCGCAACCGGCCAGCACAACGATCATTAGCAGGGTCATAAGGGTGAACGAACTGATGTGCGTTTTCATGGTGATGCTTTTTATTCTTCAAATGTAACGGCTATTGCAATACCTCATGGTGCACCTCAAGTGCTTGCGTACTCGTCTTGCACGTCATGCAAGGTATTCACTACCCGGTCTACTTCTATACGAATAGCACGAATGGTGGTTGATGTGTCATGGAAGTTTAATGGTGTGCGGAAATAATTGTACAGTTATGTAGACATTTTTCTACATAAAACCGGAATCCAGCACCGGGAATCCTTTCTTCATGGGACATTCAATGAACGGAATGATTCCTGTGCTCTCTTGGGCAAAAAAGAAAAGAGCATATGTAGACGATTTTAGTACCCTATGATTTTAGCGATGCGTCAAAAAAGGCATTGCAACACGCCGGAGTGATCGCGGCGAAAAAGAACGCTAAGGTTCACGTCATTCACGTGGTTGAGACCGGCGCTAACAGCAGTTTCAGCACACAAGGCTATGCACCCCAAGATCCCGCTTTTGAAGTGGCCGTAGTTCGCATGGTGAAAAAGTTGAAGGAACGTTTGAACGTGGAGATTCCAACCTTGATCAATATGAAGTTCCTCGGTGAAGCAGAGGTGAAATCCGCTCAGTTTGATTCGACCACGGTAGATGTTATCGTGAAGCAAAATCTGATCTGATCGTGATGGGAACCGAAGGCTTTGAAGGAAGTAAAGAACTCATCATTTCCTCCACCACGCAGCGGGTTGCAGACGCTTGTCAAGTGCCACTCATTGTGGTAAAAAAGACACGCCATACAGCGACTACAGCCACGTGGTCTATGCATCGCATTTTGATGAAACACACACCGACGAGATGCGGCAGTTCGCACAATTCCTCAACGACATGGACGCCAACCTTGATTTGGTGAAGGTGACTGGCGACGAACCACTCGAAGAAGGGTTCTTAGACCGATTGAATGCGGTGGCTCACAGCCTACAATTCAACGAAGCCAATGCGAAAGCAGAAGTTGTGCGGTCTGAAGAAGTAGAAGACGCGATCCAATTGTACTTGGAGAAGCAACGCGCCAATCTACTCACGGTAAATGCGCATCACATCGGTGGACTCGGACGCTTCTTTGGCGACCAAACCGTAGAACATTTGGTGAATCAAACGAAACAGCCGATCATGCTACTCAACGTAGCCTAATCAGGCATTAACATACTCCGCATACCAAAGCGCCGACTGTTTAGGGAGACGCTTTTGCGTTTTGAAATCCACGTAAATCAGTCCGAACCGTGGGTGATAACCTTCCGCCCATTCAAAATTGTCAAGGAGGGTCCAAACGAAATAGCCCTTGACCTTGGCTCCTTCTCGCTTGGCACGCATCACTTCTTGGAGGTGTTGGTCCAAGTAGCTCATGCGCAACGGATCCTTTACCAGTCTACCGTTCGGTTCATCGCGGAAGGCTGCTCCGTTTTCTGTGATGATGATGTCTTTGATGCCAGCATATGCGGAGTACTTCTTGAGCAATTCATACATCCCTTGCGGATACACCTCCCAATTCATTTCAGTGATTAATCCAGGACGCTTCTTGGGTGGGATGATCTTGGCGTGTACGATGGGGGTAAACAAAGAATAACGCACAACCTCACGCGTATAGCTCTGCACACCAAGAAAGTCGAAGTCGAATGGCATCCGATCCTCGTCTCCAGGTTGAATGAACTTCTCCATTAATCGAAGTCCCGGAAGGTCTTCCGTTGGATAACCCATTCCCAGCATGGGCTCAACGAAGAGTCGGTTCAACAAAGCATCTACGCGACGCACCGCGCCGCGGTCAAAATAGTGCTTGTGCTTAGGAGCAACATGTGAGCACGATACCGTGGTTCCGATGTAGGCGTCGGGCACCAATTGGCGGAGCACGCGTCCACCCAATGCTTGACATAAGGTGGCGTGATGCACTGCCGCCAAGAAATCAGACATGCTTTTTCGTCCAGGTGCATGAACGCCGAAAAAGTAGCCTGCACCGGTAAAGACCAATGGCTCGTTCAATACCATCCACTTTTTCACCCGATCACCGAAGTGCCGTGCGCAAACAGATACGTATTGCTCAAACCAATCGAGCATGCGTCGGTTTGCCCAACCGCCTTTCCGTTCCAGCGCCAATGGCAGATCCCAATGATAGAGTGTCAGCCAAGGCTCAATGCCCATTTCCAAGCAGGTATCGATCACCCGGTCATAATAGGCCAGTCCTTTTGGATTTACTTTTCCTGTACCCTCTGGAAGGATGCGGGGCCAGCTCAAGCTGAATCGGAAATGCTTAATCCCAAGCTCCTTTACCATGCGCAGGTCTTCTTCAAACTTGTAGTAAAAGAGGCAGGCATCATTGCCGTTTTCATTGTTCCTGATCTTGCCAGGCGTGTTGCTGAATTCGTCCCAAATGGATGGTCCCTTTCCATCTACGTCATGCGCACCTTCGGTTTGATAGGCCGAACTGGACACACCCCAGAAGAAAGTTTCTTCTGACGATGGTCTATTCAAATCAAAATCATGAAGCATTTCAGCTTCTTTGCCTACGATCCATCTGCTCATATCATGCAGATTTCAAGAGGTACTGTTCCCGTTCGAGGTAGTTGGAATAAGGATCATCCGCCGTGTGCAACTGCATCCAAGCGTCATCCAGCATTTCTTCCACTTGATCTGGATACGCTACCTGCACAGCGGCAGCATCGTTAAGCCAGGCCGATAGCTGCTCAAGGCGCTTAGCTTTGAAAGAGCGCATTACGGTCACCCCCAATCCGCGTAGCGCATCTGCGTTACAAGCTTGCTCAAATTGATTCTTTTGGGGTACTACCAACAACTTCTTCCCCATGTAGAGCGCCTCGGTTGTGCTGCCGAAGCCTGCCGCTGTGATCACCCCAGCGCACGAGGTAACGGAAGCCTCGAAGCGCTCTTTATTTAAAGGCTGCACGTGGATGTGCTCATGCCGATACGCGGTTGTTGTATGCTTTGAAAAAACATGGAAGTCATGCCCCGGTAGATGCTTCAAGACCTTGAGGATCTTCTCGTCCGCATAGGAAGGTAGATAAACCACGTAGTGTCCATCGTTGCTCAGCTCGGCAGTCCTCAATGAGGATCGGATGATCGGTGTGTAGATGTGATCAGCGTAGGCATGGTAACTGAGTCCAACATAGCAAGGTGTAGGTGCATAGTTTCGAATGATGAAGCGTCCGACCCAATCTTCAGATGAGGCCTTAGGAACACTGGGATGCAACAACGTAGCTTGGTTACTGATACCGATGGCGATTCGCTCCTGACGCATTGCAGCCCACGCTGTGATGGGTTCAAAGTCAGACAAAATGAGGTCATAACTACTGAGATCGAAGTCTTTCACCTCCCGATAGAATTTCTTGAGCTTGCTCTTTCGATAGGTCTCCACCAAGTCAACACCCCCCTGTTTACCGAAGACAAAACCAAGTCCGTGCAGCTTGTACTTCGGTTCTACAGGTAGTGCAAGTTCACTGTGCATACCGCTCACCAAGACGTCCACCTTTCCGCGTTTCTCGAGCGCAGGCAGAAGCTCCATCGCCCGGGTGAGGTGACCGTTTCCTGTTCCTTGTATGCCATAGAGGATCTTCACGAGGCAAGGAGTTGAAACTCTTTCACCAGCACTTGAAAGAGTTCACTGTTGTCTTTTACATCATTATTTCTGTCCAACACCGGTTCCAAGGGTATGCTCTTCGCGATCGCATCCTCTTCGTAATGGTAGATGCGCCAGGCTTTATTGTGGTATTCAAGTGCGGTTAGGTTCTCTATCCAGTCACCGGAATTCAAGTAGGTTGTACTTCCTGAATCGTTCTTCACTTCTCTTTGCGTTGGTTGGTGGATGTGTCCACATACCACATAACCATAGCCTTTGTCAATGGCGATGTCTGCAGCGGTCTGCTCAAAATTATTGATGAAGCTTACCGCGCTCTTCACACCGTTCTTGACCTTCTTAGAGAGGGAAATACGACCACGTCCCAAGCGCTCAGATATGCCATTCACCATACGGTTGATGAGGATCAGGGTGTCGTATCCGATCGCCCCAAGCTTCGCGAGCCACTTCGAGTGCTGCATGGTTACATCGAACACATCGCCGTGAAAGAACCATGCTTTTTTGCCATCCAATGGCATCACCACCTTGTTCACAATCGACAAACTACCCATCTCAAAACCAACAAACTTGCGGAGCATCTCATCGTGGTTGCCGGTGATGTAGGTAACCTCCTTTCCGGAGGCAATCCACCCCATCATGTGCTTGATGACGCGCATGTGTGATTTGGGCCAGTAGCGCTTGTTGAATTGCCAGATGTCAATGATATCGCCGTTGAGGATGACCTTCTCAGGGTCGATGCTCTTGAGGTAGTGCAAGAGTTCTTTTGCATGGCAACCGTAGGTACCCAGGTGGATATCTGAGAGTACCAGCAGCTCTACTTTACGCTTTTGCGTTTTCATATTCGTTTGGGATTTGAAGCGTATGATGATGATGCAAGGCCTGGTGTAGGCTCTTTAGTTTAAATGCAAGCAACTCCACGATCTTCAATTGTATATCCCTGATCAGTGTCCGTATAACTTTCATCTTAAGGAGTGTTACTTTGTTTACGGAATACAAAGGACAACAGGCTTCGCTTAGGTGGATTTACGACCACCTTAAACTTGCTTTAAGTCAATGAGAAATCGCTTCTTCACATTGCTCAGTAATGGAACTCAACGCTAAGTTTGCGTTAAGTAGCCCCGCACCAAGAACACGCTTAATCAACTGATTTACTAAGCTTTAAAACCAACACAAACCTTGCTTTCCATACCTAAGGGTGGATAACTCCTGAACAATCAGGAGGAGAGCAAATCAGGTGCTTATTTTTGCGGCAAATCCAAGCGATGACTGCAAGAGAACAAGCCGAACAGTGGTTGAACTACCCCATAGATAATGACTACAAAGCAGGGATAGAAGCCTTACTTCAAGGTCCCGAAGATGCCCTAGAGGATGCCTTTTATAAAGGTCTCGCTTTTGGAACTGGGGGAATGCGTGGTGTAATGGGCGTAGGTACTAACCGAGTGAACAAATACACCTTCGGCAAGGCTACCCAAGGATTGGCTAACTACTTGAAGAAACAGTTTCCAAATGAGCAGATCAAAGTCGCCATTGCGTATGACTGCCGCAACAACAGCGATCAGCTCTCTCGCTTGGTGGCAGAAATCTTCTCGGCCAACGGAATTGATGTTTACCTATTTAGCGCACTGAGACCAACGCCTCAGCTCTCCTTTGCCGTGCGGCATTTGGGTTGCCACAGTGGAATCGTGATCACGGCATCGCACAATCCACCGGAGTACAACGGCTACAAGGTCTATTGGAATGATGGTGCACAAATCGTGGCACCGCATGATAAGGCCATCATCGAGGAAGTGAATGCCTTGACCAATCCGGCCGAGATCAGATTCGAGGCAAATGCAGAACACATCTACATGCTCGGCGCCGATATGGACGAGGCGTTCCTTGAGGCGAGCTTAGCACAGCGCTTGACTAGCTCTACCAACAAGGAGCTGAAAATCGTTTTCACTTCCCTGCATGGGACTTCCATCACTTTGTTACCTGAATTGTTGAAGCGCGCTGGATACTCCAATGTGCATATTGTAGAGGCGCAAGCAGAGCCCAACGGTAACTTCCCTACCGTTAAGAGTCCGAATCCTGAGGAACGTGCGGCGCTTGATATGGCGCTCGAACTTGCAGAAAAGACCGAAGCTGATTGTGTGATCGGAACCGATCCAGACAGCGACCGTATTGGCGTTGCTGTGCGGAACAATGCCGGTGAATTAATCCTGTTGAATGGAAACCAAACCGGAGTAATCCTAACGGAATACTTGCTCCAGCATGCGGCCTTGAAAGGAGATGAATTCATTGCCTACACCATCGTTAGCAGCGAGCTTTTCAAAGACGTAGCAAATGCTCACGGGGTAGATGCAGAGGTTTGTCTAACCGGATTCAAGCACATCGCAGCGCTCATCCGCGAACATGAGGGAAACAAGACGTTCATTGGAGGCGGTGAAGAGAGCTACGGATATATGATCGGTGATTTCGTGCGCGACAAGGATGCGCTCACCTCTGCCCTGATCTTTTGTGACTGGTTAGGGGATACACTTACTAACGGAGGTTCAGCCGAGGACTATTTAGCTCAGCTGTACGCGAAGCATGGTTTGTACCAAGAAGACCTCATCAGCATTACAAAGAAGGGCAGATCGGGCAGTGAAGAGATCGCTAAAATGATGGAAACGCTGCGTGAGCAACCACCAAGAGCACTCGGTGGAGACGAGATCGTGGCGATTGCAGATATTCAGAGCGGTGTCCTCAAACATCTTCGAAGTAACCAAACAGAAGAGATCGACTTACCTGCTTCCAACGTACTCCAATTCTTCACGGCATCCGGTAGTAAGATCTCTGCCCGTCCATCGGGAACGGAGCCCAAGATCAAGTTTTACTTTAGTGTTCGGGCAGAATGGCAATCACACAAAGACCTAGCTACCCAACAAGCTGAGCTATTCGACCAAATCGAAGCGATAAAGAAGGACTTAGGGCTTTAGCCAAAAATCTAAAAGAAGAAGTGTTGAGTGATCAGTTGTTTTGCTGGTCGCGCAGGTTGATGTATGCAAACACCTGATATGGATGGTGTGATGCCCACCAGTACCATGTTTCGAGGCGAGTGAGTCCATGTAACCCCGTTTGAGGCACATCGTATTGCTCCATAAAGCCTGCGATGAACGCGTTCTCCTGCGTAGGATTGGTGTACCACTCATCCCATTCATCAACGATCTCTTGTGGCTCATAGCCTAAACCGAGGTCTAAGTCGGCTGCAGGTGGCTGGTTTGACTGCGCCTGAACTCCCAATGCAGCCGCGCTGAGCAACAACGTAACAAACAGGATTTGTGAGATATGCTTCAGTTTAGCCATCAGTTCTGAGATTTAGAGATGATGATGTTTCCATTTAGTTTCTGAGTGATTTGTCCGGTGGGCTTGTACTCGATGATGTACGGGTAGCTACCCAAACCAAGCACACGACCATTCACCTTTCCATCCCACTTAGCGTTGTCATTCTCGCCATAGAAGATTTGATCACCCCAACGGTTGAATACCCATAAACGAAGGAATTCGAAGTCCTCGCCTTTGATCTCAAACACATCATTCAGACCATCGCCATTTGGTGTAAAACCTGATGGAACAAACAGGGTTTGGTGACGTTCCACGAGGAGTTTGCGCATGGTAGAATCATCGCAACCGAAGTTATCTTCCACGATCAGCTTGATCTCATACAAGCCTGGCTCTTGATAAACGTGCTTGATCGGAGAGCTAGAGATGGAAGTAGTTGAGTCGCCGAAGTCCCACATCCAATAATCCGCTCCAACAGAGTAGTCATCGATGAACACAACTGAATCCAACAAACTGATCGCCCCCGCACTCAAGTCAAAATCTGCGATCGGACGCGCATGAATGCGCACCCTGTTCTCCATTCGCAATGAGTCTGAACAACCTTTTGCCGAAGTCACTTCAAGGTCTACAGGGAAATTAGAGATTCCTGTTCCATCTTCTACCTCATAGCAGTGGGTTGGGTTGACATCCAAAACGTTACCTGCTCCATCTCCAAACGACCACGCATAGGCCAGGTCTTCGCCGGTAGCGATGGTTGAGTTATTTATGAAGGTTACGCAATGCGGAGAACAACCTTCCAACGTATCCGGTCTAAAGTCAGCCACTGGGTTGTGGTAGACCTGCGTTGTGATCACAGAAGAGTCAATACAGCCGTATCCCGTTTCCACGATCAACACGGTACGGTAGTCGCCACCTTCTGCGAAGATATTCTTAGGGTTTTTCTCTACGGAAGACTTTCCGTCACCGAAATACCACTGCCAACTCACGACCCCAGTAGAGTCATAGGTTGGATCGAAGAAGGTTTGATCGGTATAGCGAATCACATTACCCGCACACACCTTATCATCCAAAACGATGGCATTTGGACGAGGACGTGGACGAATCAGAATATCGTATTCATAGGTGGTGGTACAACCATAGTTGGTGATCGGTGTATGACCGAGAATGTACTCACCAGGATCTTGGTAGTAGTGTCCGACTCGCTCATTGGAGGCAGAATCACCATCTCCAAAGGCCCAATCGTAGCCAACCAAGGTAGACCCAAACATAGGGTCTACGGTAGATTCATCATTGAAGAAGACTTCTTGCTCTTCGCAGACACCTTCCTGAGAATAATTAGGTACAGGTACCGGGAATGATCGGTGAGGCTTCACCACGGTGTTGGTACAACCTCGATCTGTAGCAACCGTCAAACGAACAAAGTAGGTACCGTGATTCACATAAAAGTGCGCAGTATCCTGTTGCTGCACGGTAGGTGCTCCATCGCCAAAATCCCAGTCCCAGTAATTGATCACTCCCTGAACAGAAGTTGAGCTGTCGCGGAAGAATACCGTATCATGCTGACACACCTCTTCGGAACCGAAATCAACATTCGGAATACTGTAGACTTCTACGGTATCCGTATAGGTATCAGAACAGCCGAGGGCGCTTGTTACCGTAAGCGACACCAAGTACAATCCATCTGACTGATAGACATGACCGGGGTCCTGCGCAAAACTCGGAGCAGTACCGTCACCAAAGTCCCATTCCCAATCGGTTATCATTCCACTTAGGATTTCACTTGTGTCATTAAAGGCAACAGGCACCCCTTCGCAATCAGGAGAATAGGTGAATTCAGCTTCTGGATTAGGATGCACTTCGATAACATGAATCACCGTATCCGTACACCCTTGATTCGCCGTAACTGCCAGTCGACATTGATACGTTCCAGGCCCAGGATAGACATGGTTGAAATTACTTGTAGTGTAATCGTTGGTCCCGTCGTCGTCCACATCCCAACTCCAACCAATGATGTTTCCACTTAAAGCATAAGAACTATCTTGAAGGTTCACCGCCTCACCGTCACAAACATTGTAAGGGTTAAACTGGGCAATTGGGATTGGATTCACCGTTATGGTTACCTCGTCTGAGCTGAATGGGCAGCCGCCTCCGCCCAAATTCCAGCGGAAAACATTCGCACCTACACTCAATCCAGACACAACGGTGTTGTATTCATAGGGATCCGTCAAAACTCCAGAGCCGCTTACTACTTCCCAAAAACCACTTCCTTGGTTTCCTTGAAGTTGATATGAAGAGCTACAAATCGTGGTATCTGGACCAGCATTGGCCGCTGCAGGCTGACTCAACAAAGGCTCGCATACATAACCAACCGTATCGGTACCATCACAACCCAGCATTGCTGCACAGATATCTCCTGTGACGTTCGAGCTATTGAACTGCACGGTAACCGTATCGCTATTACCACCACTCACTATGCTCATACCAGGTGGCACAACCCAAGCGATACCAGCGTTGTTGGCACAAGCGGTTGGATTATTACCGTTGGTCAGGGTATAGGTTTCTTGTTGTCCTACCGTAACGTTGCAAAATGTAAAATTTCCGTTGATGCTCAGCTGAGAGCTTCCTGTACAGTGATAGTATACGGTTCCGTTGAATTCACGGGGATTAAAAGTAGCTCCAAAAGGATAATCCTTACCATAGCCTTCATGAATCACCAACTCTGGGTTACCTCCTAACGAATCACACACCTGCGTTCCATTGGTATATCGACAAATCGGACCACTTCCAGCAGTAGTGAGATAAAATGCAACCGTTTGATACTCCGACATCGGAATATTAACGTTGATGGGAATTATGGTAGGAAGGTTGGTTCCTGCAGAAACCACATTAAACGCAGAACCGATCAAAGTCCATGCTGCTGCATTCGTAGTTGCTGATGTGGCATCACCACACTTATAGTAGATCCTATATTCTGGAATGGTGCCTGGTCCATGATTATTCGCAAACGAATCAATCACGATGTTTTCTTTGGCCGTAATGGTAAACATGATACCATCTTGGCCATTATTGGTAGCGTAAGGCGTACCGCTAGGGTTATTACACTGCCCCATTACATCGTAGCTTCCGATGGAAAGGAGCGCTGCAATCAACGCCACGAATCGAAGTTTTGTCGCTGCTATCATGGATCTTATCGGTTAACTCCTAAAACGGTTACGTTTCCTTGGTATTCGTATTCCTTGCCGTTGGCATCTTCGTAGACCACCCTGTAGGCATAAACACCTTGTTGAACGATTCGGGACTGCATGTCCTTACCATCCCAACGGGCGTCCTTCCCAACCGCATGGAAGATTTGGTTTCCCCAACGGTCGAATACATCCATCGTCACATTCGTCACTTCCTGAAGCCCCTCAACATAGAAGAAGTCATTGAGGCCGTCACCATTTGGTGTAAAGCCGGATGGAATGAATGGACGGTTTTCATGAACCACATTTGCCGTCATTTGGAAGGAATCAACACAATTCAAATAATTCTTGGCCTCCAGCGTGATTTCATACTGTCCTTCATAGTCATACTGATGACTTGGATTCTGAAGCGTTGAAGTCGTACCATCTCCGAAATACCAGCGAACGCGATTCTCCTGCTGCGACTTATTCATGAATTGTACCACTGGGTTGGTTGTCAAGATCGTATTGAGATCTTGATCTGTTTCGAAGTATGCCAAAGGCTGTGGTAATACAGTCAAGTAGTCTTCAATCGTATATGTACTGAAACATCCTCTATCAGAAAGAATGTCTAAGCGCACATCGTAGGACTTAGCCTTGCCGCTTTCATTCACATAAGTAAAGTAAGAGGTATCTACCCTTGAAACACCATCCATGAAGGTCCAAGTATAGGTCAGCTCCGTACCGGTTTGATTGAGGGTATTATCTACCAGCTCAGCCATGAATGGCGAACAACCCGAATCTTCAACCGCAACAAAACGAGGATTAACACGCTCATAAATGTCAATTGGATACGTGATCGAATCCAAGCATCCTTTATGCGACTCCACGATCAATGTAACATCATAGGTTCCGAAGGTGTCAAATGTATGTGTAGGGTACTGTTCAGAAACCCATGACGTTCCATCATCAAACTTCCACGTGAAGCGATCGATAGCACCACTGAAATCTGAACTGTCGCGGAAATTGATCGCAACGTCTTCACAAGCATTGTTGAACTTAAAATCTGCGATGGGCGTCTCATAAACAGGTACATCCTTCGTAATGTCATCAACGCAGCCTTCATCTGACGTTACCGTCAACCGCACCTTTGCCGTTCCATACGAATCAAAGGCATATTGGAACTGCGGTCCTGAAGCGGTCACGGAGTCATCAATCACCAACCAATCAAAGCTATCAAAGCCGCCGTAGGCAATGGTTGCAACCTGTTCCAAGGTGGTTACCTCTCCTTCACACACCCGATTGGTGAAGTTGAAATCTGCCGTTGGAGAAGGGAAGACCTCGATTTGCATTGTGGTATCATCTTGACATCCTTGGCTACTCTCTACCCACAGGGTTACCGGCACCATTCCTCCTACGTTGTAGTCATAGGTTGGGTTCTGTTGGTTAGATGTTGTAGCGTCAAGGTCCCATGCCCAAACAGCGATATTCGCATCATTCACCGTACTCAAGTCATTGAATGATGTGGTTTGGAATTGACAAGCATTATCAACAGAGAAGCTCGCCTCTGGATTATCGAAGATTCGCACGGAATCCGAGTAAGTACCAACACAACCTTGGTCAGATACTGCGCGCAAACTCACGTTATAATCTCCTGGATCATCATAGAGGTAGTTTGGATACATGTTCAGATTCGGTGCGGTGGTTATCTGTGGTCCCGTACCATCACCGAAGTTCCAAGTCAATGAATCCAACGTACCTCCTGCGAGCGAGGTAGTGTTGTTGAATGCTATGGCTGCACCTTGGCAGTCATCATCCATATCAAATCCAACATAAGGTTTTGGCCACACTTGCACAGGTTTAACAATAGTATCGGCACAACCAAGGTTCGTAGTAATCAACTGAACCATAAAGGTTCCTGACCCAACAAAGTTGTGTTGGAAGCTGGTTCCGTAATGATCAAAAATGCCGTCACTATTCATGTCCCAGTAGTAGGACCCGATGGTTGTTCCATTACCGTCCGACTCATCTTGGAAGTCAATTGGAGCGCCTTCGCAACCTGGCTCAAAGCTGAAGTCAGCGGTTGGTTCAACGAGTACTTCTACTTCGACTTCATCTACATTGGGCGGACATCCTGGTGTAGACACTACCCATTCTAACGTGTGAACACCTTGTTGAAGGGTAGTATAGGTAGACAAGTTATCAAGGGTATCCGAGAACGTACCACCATTACCTAATGGTGCGTTCGCAATTTGCCAATGCCCCGTTCCCGTTGTCGGGTTCGTAGCTAAGAGACCTACCTGTAATCCTTGACATACGATTCGGTCTGGACCTCCAACAGCAGGACTTGGCCCTGGACTCACATCGACTGTAAAACATATGCTATCACCTTCTGCACAAGCATCAACGGCAGAAACACAAACATTCGTTGTACCAACATTGGGGAAACTGATATTCACGTTCGTTCCGCCCTGACCTGATGTGATGGTTGCTCCATTATCAACCGTCCAATTATATGAACTCGCCCCTGAAACAGGAATCGTAGTATAGTTAGCTGAGTTATTCTGACAAAGCGTTGTAGGACCTGAAATCGAAACAGGTGTAGCCGGCATATCGATCATGTAGGTAAAGCACGTATCCGGTCCAGTAGTACACGTATCCTCCATTGCAACGCATATCTGACCTCCTGTAGAGTTAGGTCCAATCGCCACAGTAATTAAGGAATCACCTTGTCCAGAAAGAATAGAATCACCAGCAGGAACAGTCCACTCATACTCTACCGCGAGTGGGTCCCACGGAATAGAGTAGGTTACGGTATCCCCTTGACAAACAGTCATCGGACCAGTAAACGGTCCGGATGGAGCAGGTGGCGCTGGACAACAATTGTAATACATGATGATACGACCGATGTTGTACCACGTCTCTGCCCAAATATTGGCCATTTGACCTGTACTCAAATTCGCCTGCATTCCTGAACGTGAAAGCGTCGCGTTCTGACCTGATATCTGCGTTACATAATTTACGCCATCATAGCTGTTGACCATGTTAGCACCCCGTGCACCATAGATACCCATGATGTCTCCGTTGCTCACAGAAACGTTACATGGAATCATCGCATTGACCGCATAGTTATTCTGATAGAACAATGAAGTAAATGCATTGGTGGTGGCTGGCCATGCGGGTGGCGCTGCACTGGTAAAACGAACGATCTCAACGTTCTGATCACCCGTGGAGGCATCCGTTGGAATGTATAGTCCACAAATCGTAAAGTTCACCGGGGAGGTAAAATAGTATCCTCGCACCATGCTGGTGAACGTATTCGACTGAGGCCCAATGGTGATCGGTGTTTGAGCACTCGCGTTTGGAGTCCATCCAAACATCGCGAATACCATAAAACCGAGCGCGATGGTAGCTTTAGTAAAAACCGCCTTCATATAATCTTCCTTTACTGGTTGAGGTAAAATTTATCGTAATTGACCTTGCGTTGCCACTGAAATTCCTGCATTTCCGGCACATGTGTTTCTACCCAAGTTTGGATATCCTCCTTTTGTTGCTCGGAAAGCGGCGAACCCAGCTCGATTGCAGGGAACTCTTCATGATCAAAGAGCATCTGAACAAACGCATTGGTATCGGTAGGCTGTTCTACCGCATCCTGAATGATCTCCATTATCGTGGGCACGTGGTAAGGCAGACCAGGCGCATCTGTAGCCTGTGCCTGAACACCGAAATGGCAACATATTGCTAATCCTGCCGCAAGAAGAAACGTTTTCATGCTCATACTCAAGGTTTTCTAACTAGTTCGTTATCAAGAAAGTTCAGAATATCCGGTAAAAATACGGATTCGTCCTAAAATTCATCTACTTCGTAGTCGCAATCCGTAGCTAAGGGTTGCTTCACCCATCTCACTTTAACGATGGTTCTCCCGGAAGAGATCTTGAAGTTCTTTCACCGGGTTGAAGGTCTCCATGGGAACTTCAACAAACAAAGTGATCCAGTGTGCCATCGTCCCATTCCATAAGCCAGGCCACTCCAGCCCTTTGATTACCCTTCCCTCCTGTGTTTTCTCCACCGTAAAGTACTGCTCTCCGTTCACGTAATCCAATAGATCGATGGGGTCTTCATCCATGTTCTTCAGGTAGCATACCAGATCTACTGGATTGAAGTGGGTGGCTCCTTCGGCGATGCGTTGTTGCCTAGAGTCAGCCGGATCTATCTGCGCTTTCTCAACAATCTGAAGGCTCTCTCCCGTATGCTGATCGATCGTCCAAAAAGGCCCACCGCCGGGCTCGCCTTCATTCTTCACCATGCCACAAACTCGAATTGGTCGATTGATATACGCCTTCAGCTTTTTGTAATCCCTCGGGATCCGTAACCCCCACTTGTCTCGAAGGTCATTGATCAACTGCTCATCCACCAAGCCTTTATGTAAATCTGCATGCAACGACTTCAAATCGGCACGAAATTCCAAGAGCAGCCCAGCGATCACTTTCTTGTGCGCTGCGGTAGTAGCGAGTAAGCGGTCATGCGCTACGTTGTCTATGTTCTTGATGAAGACCATGTCGGCATCCAAATCATTCAGGTTGTGGATCAAGGCTCCATGTCCACCGGGACGACGAAGCGGCTTTCCGTCCTCTGCTTCTACCACTTTTCCTGCTTCATCAAGCGCAATGGTATCGGTTGACGGATCTTGATGGGTAAAAGCGATGTCCCATTTCACCTGCTTGAATGGCTCTTGTTGGATCCAATGCTGCACCTCCTCTTTGAAACCTTCCTCATGTTCCGGAGATACCGTAAAGGTGATGCGTGCAAGTTTATGCTGTGCAGCGTAGGCCATCCCCTCTTTCAAGTGCTCTACCACTGGCGTGTGGACGATCTCGCCGTATTGATGGAAAGGAATCAAACCTTTTGGACGCTGGGCGAGGCCGAGGTAGGAAGGGTCAACCAAAAGCTTGAGCCAAGACACCTTTGACTGCAAGCCTGCCTCAAAGGTTTCGAGGTCTGCTTGATCAGCTGCCGTTACCCACTCTTCAAAAAAAGCAAACGCTTCTACCTTGGTGAAGAAGGCCTCGATGTCCTCTTTATGGGTTTCAGCATCCGCTATCCACATGTAGATTCGCTTGAACATGCGGGTAGCTGCGCCCGATGCTGGAACAAACTTGATCATGTCGAGCCGATTCGCGGCATCATTGAAACGACGGATGAGTGCGTCCCTTCGCTGCTCATCGAAGCGATAGATGCCTCCTCCGATGGTTGCCGGACGAAGCAGCTTGATGTAGGAGCCTCCCTGCTGAATGAGGGATTGCTGGTAAGCTATTGAAACGGTTTCCGGCGTTTTATACTGGAGCATAGTCTCGGTCATATCCACAAATTTAACAGACAACTTCGAGCAGGTCAATCGAAGCGACTGCAGAATGTACTTTTGCAGCCGATTCTTAACGTGAACGAAAGATCAAACATTAGGTACCCGGTAATGGAGCACTTCCCAACCATCCAAGGCGAAGGCTTCCATAGTGGTAGAGCGGCCTATTTCATCCGTTTAGGTGGGTGCGACGTAGGCTGCCATTGGTGCGATGTAAAAGAGAGCTGGCCCTTGGATGTGCATCCACAGGTTGAGCTGGATAGCTTGATCGCGTTTGTGCGGTCTTCTGGATTAAAGCTTGCTGTGATCACAGGAGGTGAGCCAGCCATGCATGACCTTCAACCGCTTACCGACGCCATGCATGCTGCAGGTATTGCCACCCACATCGAGACCTCAGGAGCCCATCCATTGACCGGCGATTGGGATTGGGTAACTTTTTCCCCAAAGAAGTTTAAGGCCCCACTGCCCGATATCTATGCTCAGGCAAACGAACTCAAAGTGGTGGTTTACCATAAGAGCGACTTTGCTTTTGCCGAAGAGCACCGCGAACAACTTCGTGAGGAAGCATTGCTGTACCTTCAACCGGAGTGGAGCAAACGCAATGCATCCATGGAGTTGATCGTTTCCTATATTGCAGCCCACCCAGAATGGCGGGTGAGCCTGCAAACCCATAAATACCTCGAGATTCCATGAGACAGCTCCTTCCCCTCTTCTTGATCCTCTGTTTCGCATCAAACCTCATGGCACAGCGCGGAGGCACGGAAGACAATCGAGCGCTAAAATTCTACCAAGAAGCCCGTCAGCACAAACGCTTCAACCGATTCGATCAGGCGGAAATCATGCTAAACAAGGCCTTGGAACGTGATCCGCAATACCTCGATGCAATGTTCGATCTTGGTGAATTGTACATGCGAATGGGACGCATGGAAGAATCGGTCGACTACATGGAACGGATCGTTGAACAAGACCCTCGCTACGTCCCGGATCTCCTGATCAACCTCGCTGAGCTTTCGAAGCAAAAAGAGGACTACACCACTGCCAGGGGCTACTACGAACAATACATGGGCATCGCCCCGCCGCAGTCTAATAACTACAAAGCTGCGCAGCGCGGTGCGGCAAGCTGCGACTTTGCCCTATGGGCCTTGGAACATCCTGTGGAGTACAATCCGATCAACCTTGGAGAAAAGGTCAACTCTAAATGGAACGAGTACTTCCCGGCCATGACCGCGGATGAACAAATGCTGATTTTCACCCGTGAGATCTACAACCCTGACAACCCTTACGCCCCAAAAGGCATTGATGAAGAGTTCTTCTTCTGCGAGAAGGATGAGAACAATGAATGGGGCAAGGCCTACAACCCCGGTCCGCCGATCAACAGTCCGTGGCGAGAAGGTGCACCAACCATCTCCCCTGACGGACAATACGTGGTCTTTACGATCTGCGAGCTGTATGGCGTTTATGGACAAGACAAAGAAGGCTATGGCAGTTGCGACCTCTTTGTTTCGGTTCGTCGCGGACGCGAATGGTCGAAACCGGTGAACATGGGCAGAACCATCAATAGCAAGCACTGGGAAACGCAGCCATGTTTTGCCTCTGACGGCAAGACGCTCTATTTCATACGTGGGGTATATGATGAGTACCGAGAGAAGTCTTCTGACATCTACTACACCGAATTGATCAATGGAAAGTGGTCAAAAGCGATGCCAATGCCCAATAACATCAATTCAGATCAAAATGAAGAATCGGTGTTCATCCACCCCGATAACAAGACCTTGTATTTCTCTTCGGAAGGACACGTCGGCATGGGAAGCATGGACATTTTCATGAGCCGACGAAAGTCCGACGGTGGCTGGGAAGACCCGGTGAATGTGGGTTATCCGATCAATACAAGCGGGCATGAGAACAGTTTCTTCGTAAGTGCAGATGGAAGCTATGCATTGATCGCAAGCGATCGGGAGGGTGGATACGGTGAATTGGATCTGTACAAGTTTGAATTACCTGAAGCGCTTCGTCCGAACCCGGTCACCTACCTCTCTGGAGTGATCCGTGATGCAGATACCAAAAAGCCGCTTCAAGCCGCGTTCAAGTTGATCGGCTTGAATGCGAAAGACACCGTAGTTCAAGCCTTTAGTGATGAGAAGGATGGCGGTTACTTGGTGGTACTTCCGTCTAGTGAGAACTATGCACTTATCGCAGAGAAGGACGGCTACCTCTACTTCTCGGAGAACTTCGTACTCGATCTTTCAACCGAACGCAATACCTACACCAAGAACATCGACTTACAACCGATAGCCGCCGGAAAGGCGGTGGTCTTGAAGAACGTGTTTTTCGATACCGACAAGTTCGATCTCAAGCCAGTATCTGAAACAGAGTTGAACAAATTGGTGCGATTGCTTAAGTCATACCCCAAGATGAAGATCGAGATCGGCGGACACACCGACAACCAAGGCAGTGCAGAAAGCAATCAAGTATTATCGGAAAACAGAGCCAAGGCCGTGTATGATTACCTCGTTCAACGCGGAGTTGACGCCAGCAGGCTGCAGTATAAAGGCTATGGTCAAACCAAACCCATCGCCAGCAATGAAACGGAAGCAGGTAGGGCGGAGAACCGAAGAACGGAGTTTATGGTGGTGGAGTGATCAGCCAATCAGTTTAACCTTCTGTAAACGGAAGCATATGAGTTCACTAGGGTATCGGTGTAGATCAGCTCAAAGCCCATCACACCTTTTTTAGCCGTCGCTCGACAATCGCTTGATGTTTTTGTAAGCATCAAGTAATCCCCTTCACAACTATCATCGCAATTATCCGTGAAATCAAGTTCCTCTGGAACGGTTTCCACATACCCAGCTTCCTTGACTTTTAAATAGGTCTGTGTTATGAAGTTGGCGCATACCGACGCATCTTGCGATTGAGTGGACATAAACCAATGGACCATGCGCTGTTGGACCTTCAAATCATCAAAAAGCCCCAAGTTCACTTCTCCAGAATTCCGGGTTGAAATCATACTGATGAATCCAGGAAGCAGAAGCAGTATAGACAATGATACTTTCATCCATGGCCTAAATAGGGATGATGACCAAACAAAAAGAACGCCTGCAAGGATCAAGGGAACCAACATTACCAAAAGGTATCTCGGAGTAAAAAAGTTCATCGCAGAGAACAACAAGAAGCCAGGAATCAATATCCAAATAAAAAGGGCCAGATCAGCAAAGTGAAACCTAGGTATCGAATCTTTCGGTTTTCTATGCCGAAACCACAAGAAAAGAGGAATCATCAAGGTGAACAACATGATGATCCAATACAACGCTTCAGGCACTACCCATTTCCAAACAAACACCTTATACGCTGAGAAGAACACTGCGCAGAGCACAATGCGATAAATCCATTTTAATCGATCATAAGCTAAGATTCCTAAGCCTAGAAACGAATAGATCCAGTACGATCGGTTCTGTTCTTCGATGAGCACCCGGAATACATTTCTCAGATTAAAACGGATATCAGATAGCTCAAGCGACATCAGCTCGGTATGCCCTGGATAAAAGAACCAACCAAAATTGTAATAAACCACCCCCAGATAGCCAACAATCAAGAAAGTTGGGGGGATGTACTTGAGTAATCCTTGAACGCTCTCTTTACCTAGGACCAATTTTAGCAGGTCAAAAACAACAAAAGCCAGGAAGACTACAAGTCCCGTCTCCTTAGCCAAGAAACTAATAACCAAACCGATTGCGAAGATCAGGGATTGCTGTTTGAAATAACCGTAAACCGAAATAAGCAAGCCAATGAAAAGCAACATTTCTGGATAGACCATGAAGGCTTGAGCCACAAAAAGAGGCTGCGACATCATCAAAAGCACAGCGAAAAAGCCTGCTTCGGGTTTGGATACGCTAGATACAAGTAGGAACAAGAGAAGTAGTGCCACCGAGCTTAGCACTATAGCAAAACCGTGCATTGCGATGTTAGAGGTACCAAACACCTTAACCCAAATCGATCCGATGAAGTGGTAACCTAAGGGATGTCCTCGACTTAAATCAATTGGCAAATGATGAGGAAATATCGATGGAGTCTTTTCGGCCATGGCTTTTATAGCAGGTGCATATACCCAAGCCTCATCCCAGAAGTGCGGCAAAGCTGAATGGAACAGTAAGCTAAATGCGAAAATGGAAATCGCAATAGCCGTAAGCGTAAAGTATATACGATCTGAAGTAAACACTTAAGGAATGAAAAACTTGGTAGTTGACACCTCAGAAAAGTCGCCTTTATACAGCAGAAAATAAACTCCTGAAGGTAAACCATATACCTCCTCTTTAAAGGAGTTAAGGTCGGTCACCCGCTGCCCGATCGAATTGTAGACTTGAACCTCATTCGTTCGATCCCAAATACTACTCTTTAATCGAAAGCCGCCTTGTTCAATGTTTGCGAATAAACCTTCCTCGTTAGAGGCATCTCCTACTAACTCCTCCGTATTCAAGACCAGTCCCGTACTAACCAAAAAAAAGTCCTCAACAGAAGTGAATAAGGTGGTATTGTCAAAAGCATCTCTTCTCCAAAGCAGAACATCAGATAAGCCCTTGGTCCGCTCGTAAGTAGTTCCTACCCCGAAAAGTGCATTGCCATCTTTGTGTAGCGTAAATGAGTAGTCATCCCCAGGTGTACCAAAGGTGGAACCCCTTGGTATTGGAATCAAGTCTGGATTGAGCAGTGTGATATACCCATCCACTCCTCCCTGACCATAGGTCTGGGTTTCTCCTGTAATGAATATCGTGTCGTTATCGATAAATACCCCATATGCGCGGTCATCGCGGTTAACGACATTACCAGAATCATAACCCTGCACAAGAATAGAATCTGGAGAAAGGCTGAGCTCATTCAGACGGATCACAAGAATATCGTCGTCTTCTTCAAAAAGGCTATTCGTGTAACCAACAATGATCACAGATGTATCATTCAAGCGTGCAAAGTCCGTAAACACTTCATCTCCGTCTTCTTCGAACACATAAGACCACTGCTCCTCCAGTTGTAGATCAAAAGCATAGAAAAACGCATCTTGATTGGCTGCTTGATTCAGTCTTTTGCCACAAGCACGCAGTGTTTGCGTGTGTTCGTCGAAATGCAGCTCACTGAAATTTGCACCAACTAGCCCCTCAAGCTCTATCGCTTCAATTGGTTGGCCCGACAAAGACAGCTTATGAAGCTGAGGTACTTCCTTCTGATTTACATCCTCAAAAAGTACATAGATGATGGTATCAATAACCTCTATCTGGCTCGCCTGCCACCAAGTATTTGCAACACCTGTTCCCCAGTAGTACTGAAAACTGAGGCTATCACCCTCTATCCCATGAACAAAGCCCTCATAACTAGCTGTATTGCCATTGGTCATTCCAACCACAAAGATTTTCGGATCTCGGCATGTGAGATCCAGCGCCCGGTCAGAATTCAACGTTCCATAATTAACTGCTGAAGAAACGCCTATATCTGGGTTATAGGGTATCAATTGATAATCCGAATTGTTGAACTCATCGGCCGTATTTGCAAGAATGTAATAGGTAGAGTCATTGAATGATACGATCTCTACACCTTCTTCAGAACCAAAGTCTCCGACCTTTAAGAAACTGAGCGTATCCTGCCCAAACCCCAGAAACGCCCCAAGGCAAAACGCTATGCACAAGATCATCCTCATAAGCCAAAACTGTATTGTACGCTGCCCGCTAGCGTGAGTCCACCAAAACTACCCGGAAGGATGGCTGCCTCCACGTTCGCCGCTCGAAGCCTGAATGCCCATTGGCGGGTATCAAACCTGGCGGCAAGCCCAGATTGAAACCCCGCGTAGCCACCATAACCCAGCTCCAACTCCATCGCAAATCGATCACCGAAACGGTAGCCTGGCAACAAATAGCCGTAGGGGTAAGCAAATGATTCTGGACGAAAAGTAACGCCTAATCCACCGGTAAAGCCAGTTCCTCCGACTTGATTCACTTCAAACTGCATCCATCCCGGGAGAATGCGATTCTCTGGCCCCCGCCATTGGTCTTGATTCAACAACGCAGCAATGCTATCCTCCAACGCTACGGCGTTTACTTGGGCTTCTAGGTTATTGATATCGTCTAAACGGATACCCGTCCATTGCGCGGTAGAGTCGATCCTGTAATGCGTCGTGTTCGGACGCCATTGTATGACCCCCATGTTCATGATCGTGGCGCGCGCCTCCCAGCGGCGTTGCAAAAACTCAAACTCCTGAGATAGATAAAGATCGACCATGGCTCCTGCTCCATTGTGACGCATAAAGCCCGTGTTTCCTGTATCCGTAACAAATGCGTTTACACCAGCACTCGCTGATAAAGTGTCTCCTCGCTCAGAGGTATAGAGCCACCCCCCAGGCATGTTGATGTTGCCACCAGCTTCACCATTCACGAACGAGAGCAACAAGCCATAGGAAACCCCTTCATCCGTGCGCTTAGCTGCACCGAAGCCAAACTTTTGAAAGCGTGTAAAGCGGAGGTAATTGCCACCGATGTTCAAGGTATCGCCAACGTAGGGTTTGTTTCCAAAAAAGGTAACTCCAAACGCCTCTTTACTCAAACTCGCTTCACCAAATGCTTCGTCAGTAAAAGAGAACAACAGCGACCAAGATTTATCCGAGAATGGGAGCAGGCGACCTTGGAGTCCAACCGAATAGTGCCCACCAACCCGATTCTGCTCATCATTGAGTCGATTGTACTGTTCCATGCGCATATCCTGAGAAAGGAAGTCACTTTGCGTTAGGTTGAATAAAAACCGGTTGGTCAATCCACTTGAGGCGGCACTTCCGTATCCGTACAAGCCTACCGTGGAAAGGGTGTCTTGAACGGTGTAAACTGGCAATAGAACGCGCTGAGCTTGAACACCTAAGCCCACGAGTACCAACATTATGAACATCCACCACTGCTTCATGGCCTGTTCATGTTTAGATCTGCCACCAACGAAAAGCGGATGTTATGGTTGTCATACAACTGGATCACCTGCTGCTCATAGCTGTCGATGTGCGCCTCCATCCGTATCGAGCGTCCTTGTTTCAATGCATCAATCACTTCCCCATTCACAGGCATCTCAACTGTTGAAGCCGTGAACCCTATCGCCTTTCCCTGCGCATCCACCTCAGCCGCTAGTATCCGTTGCGGAGTATCAAATAGCTCGATCAACGGGGCATTGTTCTCATCCAACACGGTGAGCTGCACCTCAGCGTCTAAGGGATACTCATTCTCAACATACAAGCGCAGAAAACCCTGATTGATCAGTCCGGTTCCCTGTTCAGGATTGCTCTCCTCGAAGAGAAAAGCAAAGGTGTCTGCCAGTACTAATCCCTCCAGTCCAAGCTTTATCGGAATGTCTACGTCCATGGTAGCAGTAAGGTCGTGTCCGAACACCACAAAGTCATTACCCAGGGAAATGTTGCCCAATGGGTTGATGTCGATATCCAAGTCATAGAAGAGTTCGGTTGGATTCAGTTCGATCAGCTCGTCCAAATTTGAGTTTGTTTGATCAAAGACGATCCGTTGCTGAATGTGCTTCACGAGCGGATCGCTATCGTCGCCTAAATAGATGGCTCTACTGAGCTGTTGGGCATTGTTGATCACCTCATGCTGGAGTTGCGCCTCAGCGCCATCGTTGGTATTCCTAGAACCTAAGCTGCGGATGTTGAGCCCAAGATCAGCGCCCACTCCATTGTCAAGCAGCATCTCCACCCGAAAGTCTGTGATATCGATCCGGTCGTAGCGTATTTCGTTCAAAAGGTCAAATGCACTGGCATCGGCGTAAGTAGATTGCTCAGCACCAAAGTAGCCCCGCGCATACTGCGGAATGATTTCTTCAATGGTGTTCTCTACCCGAAAGCCTTCGCCCGCAGTGAAATTGTAGGTACCGGTTAACGCCGGATCCACCATCACGGTAACCTCAGAGATCAAGGTATTGAAGCTCGCATTTCTCCGTCCACGGAGGTTCAAGCGGTAAGCATCCAGGTTGAAGGTTTCTTCTAATGAGCTCTTAGCCGGAATCAAGCGATCCAAGCGAAAGGTATCTCCATTCGCGTCTGTTGCAGAGGGAATACGGTATTGGATCAAGATCTGGGTATTGGTAAGGTTTTCCATATTGACCCGAAACAACGACTTCCTCACCTCAAGGTAGGTCAACTGAATTTCTCCCAAGGCATAGCGCGTTACCGTTGAAGAATCGTAAAAGGGAACTCCTGGATTTAAGGTGATGTTGCCAAAGGGTAAGATAAATGCATCCTCCAACGTAGTATCTGGAATCGACACCAAGGAATCGAGTCCCAAGTTGATCAAGGTATCGCGAAGCCGCACCCGTAGTAAATTGCTATCGTCGCTCGTTAGTTCTTCTTCATCCACTAAATCGGTCAGGTTCAGCTCACCGTGCGCTAAGGGCGTCATAACATCACCGTCCCAAGAGGCGATCTCAATATCTCGCCTGCATGAAACGCTTGCTAGAACAAGCAATAATCCGATCAAGGTGACGTAGTAAAGGGTGTACTTCATGGACTTTGTACTACCAAAGGTGTTAAAAATAGTCATGCTCTAAAACCAAGACGAAGTTGAGACGTATATGGTTTCGGTAGCCCAAAAACAACGGTACTTCTGCACTTCGAAATGAACAACGTAATACCCAAACCAGATCTAAAGTTCTTCCTGTCATGGTTGCTCTGCTTCGTAGCCATGTATGGGGTATCGTATCTCTGGCATGGTATGGTGCTGAATGACTTTCTGAAGATCTCCTATCCAAAAGATGTTTTTCTCATCGTAGCAGGTGTCGTGTATTTCATCATTGCATTGGTGATCACGGTGCTGACCTACGCGTTAAAGAAGATCAAGGACTCCTTCAAGTACGGCATCGCCGTGGGCGCAGCCTCCGGTATTTTCATTTATGCCGTAGCATTTTTGCTAGGCATCAGCTTCAACGCTGTGATCGATGTGAAAATGATCGCTTTTGACCTGGGTTGGCAAACCGTTGAACAAGCCTTCGGCGGTTTGGTGTGCGGCTGGACCTATCGCATCATGTACACGCGTGAAAAGCGCATCATCAGCTAAGGGAAGCATCATCCGCCAAGTCCAGCATTTGAAGCTCACTCAGATTTCTGTAAACCCCATTCGGTAGCGCCATCAGGCTTTCATGACTACCTTCCTCCACCAGACTTCCATGTTCAATGACCAATATCTTATTGGCTTTTCGAATGGTACTCAGTCGATGTGCGATGATCAAGCTTGTTCTCCCCACCATGAGATTGTCCAATGCTTTCTGAACAGCTTGTTCGCTTTCAGCATCCAGCGAACTGGTAGCCTCATCCAAAATCAGAATCCTTGGGTCATTGAGGATGGCCCTCGCAATGGCGATGCGCTGTCTTTGGCCACCACTTAATTGAACACCCCGTTCACCAACAAGGGTCTCAAAGCCTTCAGGAAAGCTCTCTATGAACTCCAAGGCGTTCGCCTTTTGAGCAGCCGCAATTACCTCTTCGTGCGTTGCATTAGGCTTTCCATAACGAATGTTCTCCTCGATGCTTCCACCGAACAGGATCACATCCTGCGGAACCAAGGCCATCTCCGATCGCAATTCGGTAAGGTCATAGTCCTGAACAGGCTTACCGTCGATGAGGACACTTCCCGTATTCGGATCATAGAAACGAAGCAATAACGAAGTGATCGTTGATTTCCCCGCACCACTCGGTCCAACCACCGCCACCCGCTGCCCCGCTGGCACGTGAAAGCTCAAGGCATCAATCACCTGTTTGTCTGGCCTGCTCGGATAAGCGAATCCTACCTTATCGAAGCTCACATCTCCTCGTAGTGTACCCGCAGCTCGCTCTGTACCGGCTTTGCTGATCGACACCTGCTCCGGTTGTTGTTCCAGCAGATCGAAGAGGTTCTCGGTAGCACCGATCGCTTTCTGCACCCGACCGAAGACGTCGGCTACACCACCGATAGACCCTCCTACAAAGGCCGAATAAAGTATAAACGAAGTCAACACATCCAAACCGATCTCGCCTTCATTCTTCAAGCGCACCCCATACCAGATCACCAGCACAATCGCTCCGAACAAGCCAAAAATGATGAATGATGCAAACGCCCCACGCCACTTTGCACCACGCATCGCTACCTCGCGCACCCGCTCGGTACGATCACCATATCGCTTTCGCTCTAACCATTCATTCGCATAGGCCTTCACCGTTTGAATACCGATCAAGGTCTCTTCCACAACGGATTGACTTGCTGCAAGCTCGGCCTGTGTTTCTTTACTTAAGCCTCGAATGAACTTACCAAAGAAGAAGGCCGCGATCATCATCACCGGTAAAGAAACCAGCATCACCAAGGTGAGCTTAACGCTGTAGAAAAAGAGCAACGCAACACCAAATATGATGATCACCACCTGTCGCACCAACTCCGCTAACGTGGTCATGAAGGTGTCTTGCAGTTGACTGATGTCATTGCTGATGCGGGAGTTTAATTCACCCACTCGCTCTTTGTGAAAGAACGCCATCGGAAGCTGGATCAAATGGTTATAGGTATCCATCCTCAACTGCGCTATGGCGCGCTCCGTTACATCAGCGAACAAGTAGATCCGCATGAAAGAAAAAAACGCTTGCAGGGCAAAGGCCGCAACCAAAAGCAAGGCTACTTGGTCGATGTTCTCCAATTGAAAGAACTGATCGATCGGACTGTCTGTCACCTCCTCACCACCAATCAATCTGCCAAGCAGTCCGGGAAAGGTCATGAACGTGAATGCGCTCAAGAAAAGAAACAACATACCAACGCTGAACTTCACGCGGTAAGGCCAAACATATCTGAATATGCGAAGTGATCTTTTGAAGGCAGCTTTAGATACCCGCTTTGGACGACTGCTCTCTGTAGTTGACGTATTCCTGCTCATGAAGCGACAAAGGTTGGATTTATTTCCATCTGAACGATGGGACGAACAGGAATCCAAACAGCTTGTTCATCGCCTATAAAACGGCGCGTTAGATAACGAATTCACCGCCACAAGGCGCATCTTTGCGTCGACTTTAGTATTGTTGTTATCGAATCTACAATCACACAAAGAATGATCACATCGTATTGGGACGAAGAATGGAAGGAGATTAATTTAGGTGAAGATCAACTGAGGAATAACTACGCGGTATCGAACTATGGTAGAATCGTGAGTTACAAGGATGATCTGAGAAATGGCAGGCTGTTAAAAGGTAGCATGGTGGATGGATACCCAGTATTTCGCTACAAGCAATTTTACAAAACGGAGAAAGGCACGAAAATCAAGAACAAGCAGATGTTCGTGCACAAATTGGTAGCATCTTATTTCAGCGAGCCGAAGAACGATGCAGAGCGTTACGTGATTCATTTGGATTACAACAAACTAAACAATCACATCGACAACCTTGCATGGTCTTCAAAGGAGAAAATGGAGGCTCACCAGCAAAAAAATCCGAATGTGCTTGCGGCTCGTGAGAAGCGAAAGGAATCCAAGCCTTACAAAGGACATAAACTCACAGCAACACAAGTAAAACGACTGAAGAAGAAAATTTTCGACCCAAATCGAAAGACCCGCTTGAAGATCATCGCAAAGGAGTTTGGTATCTCAGAAATGCAGCTGTACCGGATCAAATCTGGTAAGAACTGGGCCCACGTCTCGGTAGACGAATAGGTGAAGCCATATAATAGTTAAGTCAAAGGTCCTCTTGTGAGGGCCTTTTTTTATGTGGTGAACTGTGGTGTGTCCCTATTTTTGAACTATGAAATACTCCCTACTCTCACTATTACTGATACTTCCGTTTCTTGCTAACAGTCAATCCGTAGATACCGCTCAGGTTCCGGTATGGATCGACATGATGCAAGATCCCGATGCCAACTTCTATGAAACACAGCGTGCCTTTGAGCGCTATTGGGAAGACCGTGAACGCAGCCGAGGCGACGGATGGAAGATATTTAAGCGATGGGAATGGTTCTGGGGACAACGCATCGATGAGAACGGCAACCTACCCGCTCCTGACGCTACCATTAACGCCTACACCGAATGGGAGATCGCCTACAACCAAAGTATGCAAGGCACAGAGAGTGTCAACGGCGATTGGGAAGAAGTAGGTCCGCGGTTCAAGCCACAAAACGGCACAGGCCAACCCAATGGAAATGGACGATTGAATTACATCGCCTTCCACCCCACAGATACGAACGTGATGTACGTGGGTTCTCCATCCGGTGGCTTCTGGAAAACCGATAACTACGGCAGCTCTTGGCAAACCACCACCGACGGACTGCCGACCCTTGGTGTTTCTAGCATTTTGGTGAACTACAACAACCCAGACATCATCTACATAGGAACGGGTGACCGGGACGCCAATGATGCTCCTGGACTTGGCGTGTACAAATCATTGGATGGTGGTGAGACGTGGTTCGTTTCCAATACGGGCATGGGTAACCGTTCGGTCGGACAAATGCTCATGCATCCGACCAACCCTGATCACATTCTTGCAGCAACTTCTGGTGGTGTTTATCGATCTACCAATGGTGGTAGCTCTTGGACACAAGAAAGTCCAAATGCCAACTTCAAAGACATGCGCTACAAGCCAGGAAGCGCAGATACCGTGTACGCTACAGAAACTTCCAGTGGCGCTAATTTTTGGAGAAGCACCGATGGTGGCGACAGCTGGACCATGATCACTGCTGGATTGCCATCTTCAGCTCAGCGCTACGCGATTGCGGTTACCGAAGACAACCCGGAGGTCGTTTACCTGCTACGATCCATCAGTTCCGCATATGGAGGAGTGTTCAAGTCGACCAATGGCGGCACCAGTTTTACGACACAGTCAACAACTCCTAACCTGTTGACCTGGAATGAAAATCCACCTGCTACAGGTGGCGGCGGACAAGGGTGGTATGACCTGTGCATCGCCGCAGACCCGAACGATGAGAACGTGGTTTATGTCGGTGGAGTGAACATCCATAAATCCACCGATGGTGGGGTTACATGGGATTGTGCCGCACACTGGGTAGGTAGCGCAACAGCAGCATCTGTGCATGCCGATCACCACTGGTTTGAGTATTCTCCATTGGATGGTCGACTGTACAATTGCAACGATGGTGGACTCTACTACACGGAAGATGGTGGCACTACCTGGCCAGAGATTTCTGACAGCTTGGGCATCGCTCAGATCTACCGCATTGGTGTAAGCGCGAATACCAATGAATTGGTATTCAACGGTTACCAAGACAACGGTTCCGCACTTTGGGATGCAAACATCTTCCGTACCGAACGTGGCGGGGATGGAATGGAATGCATCATCGACCCTTCAAACGATGACATCATGTACGCCTCTGTGTACTTTGGAAACATCGCACGCTCCTTTGACAATGGTGTGAGCTTTGGAGGATTCGCAAACACGAATGTGATCTCGGAAAGTGGTGCATGGGTTACCCCATATATTGTAGATCCCAGCAATCCGCAGACCATGTACATCGGATACAAGAATGTTTGGCGAACTACGGATGCCTATGCTGGCTCACCCACTTTTGAGGCGATCAGTAACAGCTTAGCCGGTTCCAACAATACCAACATGCGTCAACTTCGTTTGGCTAAACTCAACGCAAACCAACTCTATGCGGTGCGATCGGATAACCGTTTGTTTCGTTCCGATAACGTTCAGGCGGCAACCCCTACTTGGACCGATCTGACTGGCTTTCTTCCAGGCGGTGCTCATATCGCAGATGTCGAGACCTCTCCTTTTGACAGCAATACCGTATGGATCATCCGAAGCAATCAAGTCTATGCTTCTGCGAACAACGGAACCAGCTGGACAAACATCACAGGCAACCTACCGGGCGTGAGCAAGAACTGCATGGTGGCTGACCCTTACAGCGCCGGTGGCTTGTACATCGGTACGGACGTGGGCATCTATTACACCGACGATAGCCTGAGTAACTGGATCCCGTTCAATGATGGTTTCCCTAGCAGCGCTGAAGTAACAGAACTTGAAATCTACCATGAAGCCGGCAACTGGACAGGCAGTAGGTTGCGAGCAGCTACGTACGGTCGTGGACTTTGGGAAAGTGATCTTTATGACCCTGGAACCAACCAACCCTTAGCATTCATGGATATCAGCATGGATAGCACAGACATCTGTACGCCAGATACCATCACCCTCTCCAACAACAGTGCTTATGGGGTTGATTCTTTACACTGGACCATCACACCAGCTGCAAACGTCAGTTTCGTGAACGGAACGAATGCCAATTCAAGCATTGCACAAGTGGTGATGAATGACATTGGCAGTTACGATGTGAGTCTATACGTAGAGAATGTGAATGGGTCGGATTCAGTCACCATTTTGGATGCCATCGAAGTTTCGGGTGGTATCAGCCTCCCGTTTTATGAAGACTTTGAAGACAACAATCCGTGCAGTACAGGTGGTTGCGAAACCTTCTGCAACAGCTATGATTGGGTGAATATCAGCAACACCATTGACGATACGGATTGGCGAACTGACTTTGGTGGCACGCCATCAGGTGGTACCGGACCTTCGGTAGACTTCGACCCTGGCACGAGCACGGGGAACTATATGTACATCGAATCGTCGTGGTGCCTGCTTCAAGAAGCGTATTTAGAGAGTCCATGCATCTCACTGGATCAGCTCAATGCTCCAGAGATCAAGTTCGCCTACCACAGAGAAGGCTGGGCAGCATGGATGCAGAGCTTAGAACTTGAGATATTATCCAACGGAACCTGGACCAACATCAATACGATCACAGGTGTGCAGGGCAGTGCCTGGCAGCTTGACTCTATTGATCTCAGCGCCTACGTTGGTGAGAACGTAAAGCTTCGCTTCATCGGCACCACTGGAGCAGAGTGGCAAGCTGATATGGCGATTGACGGTATATCCCTTACGGCCGCGCCTGAAGCTGATTTCACCGCAAATGACACCACCCCATGCATCGGTCAAAGCGTTGGACTCATGGATGCTTCAACTCAATCCCCTACTTCGTGGACTTGGACCATCACACCAAATACCTTCAACTACGTAGCTGGTAGCAATGCGGGCAGTCAGAACCCTCAAGTTGCCTTCAATGCCAATGGTGTGTACACCGTGACCTTACAAGCGGGAAATGCCTATGGAAACGACAACACCACCAAAACGAGCTACATCGTGGTGGATAATCCAGATGCTACCCTTGCGTCTACCGCTTTGAACAACACCTATTGCCCTGAGGATACAGCTTTTGTTTACGCCCCAGCGGGGATGGATTTCTATCACTTTAAAAGAAACAACATCCTCTTCCAACAAGGATATGAAGACACGGCTATGATTGTTGCACCGCAAGATGGAGACCTGATCGAAGTAACCGTTACCGATAGCCAAGGATGCATGTCTACAGACACACTCACCCTTCACCTTCATGATTCACCGACCTCTGTACTTACTTCATCAGAAAGTGACCTAGAGATCTGTGATGGCGATACCGTGGTCTTCACCAACAATGGAAACCTCATCGTTCAGCATGGATTCCTGCTCCAAGGAGTATTACAACAAGAAGACAGCGTGAACACATGGACCACCGATCAATTGATCGATGGCGATTCCATTGTGGTAGAGATCGTGGATGAGAACGGTTGCGAAAGCTACTCAAACGGACTTACCATGACTGTGCTTCCCTTGCCGCCAACACCAACGATTCAATTGATCATGGATAGCTTGCAATGCATGTTCCCCGCTGATCTGTATCGATGGTACCATGACGACACCACTGCCATCATAGCGAATAACCGTTTCCCGAAACAAGGAGATGGCAATTACCGCGTTCGAATCTTCGAGGGTGGATGCTGGAGCGATTGGTCGGATCCGTTCATCATTGCAGGTCTGGAAGGAGAAGCCTATTTCACCATGCGCGCCTATCCTTCTCCAGCGCGCGATGTGCTCAACCTCAGGATGACGAACGTACCGGTAAGCGGCGATGCAACCTTCACGGTATATGATATGCAAGGCAAGCAGTTGCTGATGGAGGAACACTTCATCGGTAACCAAACTGAACTCAGCTTGAACATTGCGCACTTGAGCGCCGGAGTGTACCACCTGAGTGTGCAGCGAGGCGATGAACGCATCGGTATTTCATTTATTAAAGAAATCAGGTAAAAAGGTTGAATCTTAAAAAGAGAACATTACCTTTGCGCCCCTTTTAGAAGTAAAAACAATGAAACGCACATTTCAACCTTCGGTACGCAAGAGAAAGAATAAGCATGGTTTCCGCGAGCGCATGAGCTCGAAGAACGGACGCAAAGTATTGGCGCGTCGCCGTGCAAAAGGCAGAAAGCGCTTAACGGTCTCTGACGAAATGCCGTTCAAGAAATAAGTGCTATCAACAATATAAAAAGCGACCTCGAGGGGTCGCTTTTTTTTTGCCCTACTCATCCTTCTTGGGTAGTCGCTTTGATGCCTTGAGTTGCTGGTGGAGCATCCACTCGATCTGCCCATTCACTGACCTGAACTCATCGTTCGCCCAGCGCTCGATCGCCTTCATTGTTGCTTCGTCTACACGAAGCGCAAATGCCTTTTTCTTCGCCATAGGCCTACCGGTCTCGCTCCATGATGACGTAGATCACACCGCTTTCGGTGCTGGAGGATACTACCCTCCATCCTTCTGCTGCCATCTGATTCAACCTCTCTTCAAACTTCGAGGTGCGTTCGAACACCCCTTTGGATACTATCTTATATCGTCCCATCTCTCTTCTATTTTCCTTATTGGTACAATGATCCCGTGTTCACGATCGGGGTTACTTCTTTATCTGAGCAAAGCACCACCATCAGGTTGCTGACCATGGTCGCCTTCTTGTCATCATCAAACTCAACGATGTTACCATCTTTCAGTGATTTCAAGGCATTGTCTACCATACCAACGGCTCCTTCAACGATCTTCTCTCGCGCTGCGATGATGGCTGTGGCCTGCTGGCGTTTCAACATCGCACTGGCGATCTCTTCTGCATACGCCAAGTAGCCGATGCGCGCTTCCAGTACCTCGATCCCAGCAATCTCCAGTCGCTCTGCTAATTCGTTCTCCAGTGCATCGTTCACCTCGTTCACCCCCGAACGTAAGGTGATCTTGTAGTCTTCGCTGTCTTCCCAGTCATCATAAGGGTAAGACCCAGCCATTTTGCGCACTGCCGCATCGGTCTGCACTCGTACGAAGTTCTCAAAGTTGTCTACCTCAAAAGCAGCCTTGAACGTGTTCTTTACCCGCCATACCAAGATCACAGAGATCATAATCGGGTTACCGAGCTTGTCGTTCACCTTCACACGCTCACTATCAAAGTTTCTAGCACGAAGGGAGATGCGCTTCTTCGTATAAAAAGGATTCGCCCAAAAGAAACCATTGGCCTTAACCGTGCCCTTGTAGTCGCCAAACAAGGTAAGCACCATGGAGCCGTTTGGATTGATAAAGAAAAATCCGGGCAATAGGAGAAGTGATACCAAGACCAACCCGATTCCTACAGGCAAGAGTTTCAATACAAAGCCTGCAACGGTCGCGGCAAGCAGCGCGAAAAGAAGGAGCAGCATCAAGTAGCCATTCGCTGTCTTTACGGTGTGTTCTTCTTTCATAGTCAATGATTTATTATTACACTACGATGATATTATTTTAATATCACATAAGAGACAAAAAATGACCAGCGGTTACTGAAATGGGATAAACGGGAAAGCGTGGATGAAGGCTAGTACTTGTATCGGTCCTTCCACTTGGATTGCAGGAAGGATCGAATGCTTTCTTCGCGTTGGTTCTTGGACGGCTCATAGAACTTAACGTCTTTCAGTTCTTCTGGTAGGAAGTCTTGATCCACAAAGTTGCCATTATAGGCATGCGAATACTTATAGTCAGCGCCATATCCCAGGGACTTCATCAACTTGGTGGGCGCATTTCTAAGGTGAAGCGGTACGCTGAGGTCACCACTGTTGCGCACTTCCTCCATGGCCTTATTGATGGCCTCATAGCTCGCGCTACTCTTAGGGGAAGTAGCCAAATAGACGGTAGCTTGTGAAAGCACAATGCTGCATTCTGGATAGCCTATTGAATGCACTGCTTGGTAGCAGTTGTTGGCAATGACCAAGGCGGTTGGATTCGCCAAACCGATGTCTTCACTCGCTGAGATCAGTAACCTACGCGCGATAAATAAAGGGTCTTCTCCCCCCTCGATCATACGTGCTAACCAATATACCGCCCCGTTGGGATCGCTGCCTCGAATGCTTTTAATGAAGGCAGAAACAATGTCGTAGTGTTGTTCTCCGGTCTTGTCATAGCGAGAGAGCTTCTGTTTCACCACGCGCTTTACGAAGTCGTCGGTAATCGGCTTTCCATCGGCCGTGGCTGACTGCGCCACCAACTCCAATGTATTCAACATCTTACGTCCATCACCGCCGCTCAATTGAAATAAGGTCGTTCGCTCTTTGATCTCGAGTCCCAAACCTTGCAACCACTCATCTTGGGCCAATGCACGGTCTAACAGCAGGTCCAACTCTTCCTTGCCGAAAGCTTCCAGAACATACACTTGACAACGGGAGAGCAGCGCTGGGATGACTTCAAACGAGGGATTCTCCGTAGTGGCGCCGATGAGGGTCACCACGCCTTTCTCTACGGCACCCAACAGGCTGTCTTGTTGACTCTTGCTGAAGCGGTGGATCTCGTCAATGAAAAGGATGGGCTTTGTGGTGCTCATGAGGTCCTTTCGAGAGGCTCGCTCAATGACCTCTCGCACGTCTTTAACGCCACTGTTGATCGCACTCAGGGAGAACATGGGTCGCTCCAATTCATCTGCAAGGATCTGCGCAAGGGTGGTCTTACCCACTCCCGGAGGTCCCCAAAAGATGATCGAGGGCATGGAACCTGCCCTAATCGATAAGCGGATCGGACCGTCCTTGCCTACAATGGCATCCTGGCCGATGTATTCATCGAGGTTCTTCGGGCGCAAGCGCTCCGCCAACGGTGTGTCTGGGGTCTGCATGTACTGCGCAAAGCTACACAGAACACGCTTGGATTCTTTTGCTGCAGGCTTACTCTTCTGGAATTCCAAAACTGGTGATCCGGAGAAAGTTGAACACCATCAAAGTTTGATCTTCAATGCCTGAAGCGCGAAGACCGATCTTGAATCCAGGTTCCATCTGAAGCTCATTGCGTTCGAAGGAATTTCCGCTGCCATCAGAGAAATCCGGATCGAAGGTGATGCCGTTCAATTGAAACTCACTGAAGTCTTCATCGATGTTCAAGGTCAGGGTTCCTTCTGCATCCACCGTGCTGGTATCCAGCTCCAAGATTTGCCTGAGGTGTGGCGCAATGTCAAGGTCAAGAGCAACATTTCGGTATCGGAGGTTCATGCGGATTTCGGCTTCTTGTGCTACACGCAATTCACTGAAGGTGAACTCCATTTTCCAGTTCTTCCAATAGTCTGAAGCAATCTCATCTTGATCGAAGGAATTCGACAAGGCCGCATAAAGATCACAGATGCTGGAGTCTGGCTTCAAGTGCAAGGTGGCAAAACCTCTACTTGGAGTAACGTCATAGAGCGCAAAGTCTATTGTATTCCCACTGCCGATGCATCCACTCTCCGTGTTCTCTCCCTCCCAAACCTCGTCGTTCGAAATACTTCGGATCATGTGGGTGACCGTTGTTGGCTCTGTGATGTTCTCCTCTGGATAGTCAAACGGCTCCGATTCCGGTGTACACGCCGAAATTGTAAGCACCAATGCTGTAAAAAGTGGAATTACGTACCTCATAACATCAAATTTACCCGCTTATCTGAAAGCGGAGACTGCTAATGATGGAACGGATGCAATGGATGATTGTTCGGACGCTTAGAGCGATAGGCCTATGCCCACTAATAGAGTAAAGACGAAGGTAGAAAGCGCCAACTGCTTCAACATCCGATCCAGTTTCTTGGGGTCTCGATGCTGCCAAACCTTGACCGCATTAAGGATGAACAAGGGGTAGCTCAACGCAAAAAGCCAATCGCCCCCCCATTCAAAGTGGATGAATGCATACACCGCCATCGAAAGCATTCCGGTCACCAGGAGCACTATATGATAGATCCGAGCCTTCTCCGGCCCCATCCGCACCGCAAGCGTGATCTTTCCAGCTGCTTTGTCTGCCTCCAGATCACGGGTATTGTTGACGTTCAATACCCCCGTACTGAATGCTCCTAATGTGAGGGCAGGAAGCAGAATATCCACCTGCAAGCTGCTGGTCTGGCAAACAAAGCTGCCCACCACCCCAAGCAAACCAAAGAAGGCCATAACCGATACATCTCCCAAGCCACGAT
>CAJXNO010000002.1 GCA_913057205.1 uncultured Flavobacteriales bacterium | reverse complement strand
GATCACCTTCATTGCCGCCGTGCATTATTACTACATGCGCGATTATTACATGGCAACAGGAGAGAATCCGACCGCCCTGCGTTACATCGATTGGACTTTGACGGTACCCTTGATGTGTGTGGAGTTCTACTTACTTACCAAAGCAGCCGGTGCCAAAGTGGGCTTGTTGTGGAAACTGATCGCAGCATCTGTTTGGATGTTGGTGACCGGTTACATCGGTGAGGCATTCAATCCAGAAGGTGGTGATACCACCCATTCCGTGCTCTGGGGTGTGCTTTCTACCCTTGGCTATGTCTATATCCTCTATACCGCATGGTTCGGTGAGGTTGCGAAATTGGCAGAGTCGAGCAACAGCGACGTGGTAAAGCGTGGCGTGCGAATTCTAGCTTGGTTCGTACTCGTAGGATGGGCGATCTATCCAATCGGCTACATGTGTATGCCAGGTGGATGGTTGAATACAGCCTTCGGCTGGGGTTCTGAGAACGTAGATTTGTTCTACAACATCGCAGATGCCATCAATAAGATCGGTTTCGGTTTGGTCGTTTATAACATCGCGATCACCTCAACCGAGAATAAAGCAGCTACATCATAACAACCCTTAATGGTCCCCGTGCCCTCCAGCACGGGGATTCTTTTTTCATGACCAAAGCCATCTTCACCTTCATCACAGCACTGCTGTTGCTTACACCGATCATTTCCATGTTCGGAGGTGTTTCGCTTGAATGGCAATTGATGGTTTGTCTCCCTTTCTTACTCCTGCTCGGCATCCCACATGGTGCCATCGACCATGTCCTCTACAGGAAAAGGCATTGCATCGCCAACGGTCCGTTCATCGGTAGGTACTTATTGGTCGTAGGAGCTAACATCGTTCTATGGATGCTCTTTCCTCCAGCTGCGTATGCAGCTTTTTTATTCTTGTCAGCCTTCCATTTCGGACAGTCGCAATTCTCGCACTACAATGTGCATCGCCACCGCTTCTTTCCACTGCTTCAGCTCACGTGGGGACTGACCGTACTCAGTGGTTTGGTTGCGTTCAATTGGGGTGAGGTGCAAGCGACCCTGCAAGCATATCCTGACTTTCAAGGATTGAGCATCGTACACCATCCAGAAGCTACGCTCGCGATTTCCATTCTATCCCTATCGATTACCGTCGCCTTCCTGATCAGTTTGGTGAAGAATGCATACGTGTCGCTCAGCGACGCCTTGATGGAATTCTTGGTTCTCGGACTCATCCTGGTGGGTTTCTATTTGCTTCCGCTCGTTATCGGATTCACCCTCTTTTTCGTGATCCTGCATGCCTTCAAGGTCTTGCAGGAAGAATATGAAGTGCTTAGAACAGACGGCACAGTAAGATCGCCGCTTCAATTTGTGCGTATGGTAACACCGTTCACCCTGTTTTCCATAGCAGGCATTGCGTTGGCGTTTGCCGCCATCTACCTGCACGTTTTTCCGTTCTCTTATGGCTATGGTTTACTTATCATCATCTCATCCATCACCTTACCCCATGCCTTTGTGATGAATCGCTTCTATGATGAGTTGTTCGATCCATTGAGCATGAAGCAACAGTTATGATTTTATTTGTGCCAAAGGCCTTTTTTTCCCTCAGATAATCGTAATATTGCAATGAAGCAATAAGACGATCATGGGACTATCCAAAACAACTCTTTTTACCGAACAACAAAACGCGCTGGCTGCCCTTGCTAAAGCTTTGGGCCACCCTGCCCGTGTTGCCATTGTGGATCACCTGCTACAGGCGGAGGCCTGCATCAACAGCGACTTGGTTCAGGAACTTGGATTGGCGCAAGCCACGATCAGTCAACACTTACGTGAGCTCAAAGATGCCGGAATCATTCAGGGTACAATCGAAGGTCCGCGCATGAGCTATTGCATCAATCCTCACCGCTGGGAACAAGTGGCCGACATGTTCAGCCAGTTCTTCGGTCGATACCAACAGAAACCTGCAGACGGATGCTGCTAATTCACTCCTAGAACAACACCGCAATAACAATACAATGCAGACAGAACAGGAATTGAAACAAGTGGTCAAAGACCGCTACCGTAAAATCGCAGAACAAGGCAAGACAGAGAATGCTTCTTCTTGTTGTGGAGCGACCACGCCCTCCAACAAGGTGTATAACATCATGATGGACGACTACAGTGCAACCCAGGGCTACGTAGAAGACGCTGACCTAGGACTTGGATGTGGACTGCCAACCCAGTTCGCTAAGATCAGCAAGGGTGATACCGTGATCGACCTTGGATCGGGTGCTGGGAACGATTGCTTTGTCGCCCGCCATGAAACCGGTGCAGAAGGCAAGGTGATCGGTATCGATTTTACCCCTATCATGATTCAGAAAGCCCTCGAGAATGCAGAGCGCTTGGGGTTGAACAATGTAGAATTCAGAGAAGGCGACATCGATGACATGCCGGTGAACGATGCAGTTGCCGATGTAGTGGTAAGCAACTGTGTACTGAACCTGGTCCCAAATAAACCGAAGGTGATCCAAGAGATCTACCGGGTGTTGAAGCCTGGTGGACATTTCAGCATCTCTGACATCGTTTTAGTGGGTGAGTTACCTGAAGAACTCCGCACGGATGCCGAGATGTATGCAGGTTGTGTAGCAGGCGCCATACAGAAAGATGATTACCTGCAAGCCATCCAAGAGGCAGGCTTTGAAAGCATTACCATCCAAAAGGAAAAGACGATCGATATCCCCGATGACATCTTGGTGAAGTACCTGAACACCGATGCACTTGCAGCATTCAAGGCAGGAAACACCGGAATCTTCAGCATTACCGTCTACGCAGAGAAACCTGGCGTCAAAACACCAAAAATCAAATTGAACATGGCCGACCTTGGTAGCAGCCACGCCTGCGCACCCGGTTCAGGTTGTTGTTAAGCACCACCCATCATGCAGCTATTTCCAAACCTACAGACCTACGTCGAAAGCATGAAAAGTCGAGAGGTCTCTCCACAACGAAAAGAACGCCTTCAAGCATTGATCGACTTTGTTCAAGCGCGTGTGGATGCTGATGCACCCGTTGTGCTGCAGTTCATCTGTACGCATAACTCGAGACGGAGTCAATTCGCTCAGATCTGGGCCTATGCTGCTGCCTACATCCATGGCGTAGCTATTAGCTCACTTTCCGGTGGTACGGAAGTCACAGCTTTCCATCCGAATGCCATTGCAAGCGTGAAGCGTTCCGGTTTTGAAGTAGAGCCGGAAGCGAAGCATCCATCCGTTCACTTGCTTTCCATTTCAGCTGAGATGGAACCCTTGCGGGTATATTCGAAGCGCTATGATGATCCTGTGAACCAACAGGATGATTTTGCAGCCGTCATGACCTGCTCGGATGCCGATCAGAACTGCCCGTTCATTCCTGGAAGTGCTGCCCGTATCGCGCTGAATTACGAAGATCCAAAGGTTTCCGATGGTACACCACATGAATCCGCTACCTATGATGCGCGCCAGGCACAGATCGCCTCCGAAATGCTTTACGTTTTTGCTCAAATCCGCTGATCATGGCCACTAAGCGCTTATCCTTTTTAGACCGCTACCTCACCCTGTGGATCTTTATAGCCATGGCCATCGGAGTGGCCATTGGGTACTTTTTCCCGGGAACATCGGCCTTCATCGATCGTTTCAGTGTGGGGAGTACGAACGTCCCGATCGCCATCGGACTTATCCTTATGATGTATCCGCCGTTGGCAAAAGTGAGTTATCGTTTGCTGCCAAAGGTCTTTCGTGATGTGAAGATGCTTTCCATTTCCTTGCTTCTGAACTGGATCATAGGCCCGGTTTTGATGTTCGCGCTGGCGCTCATTTTCTTGCATGACCAACCGGAGTATATGGTCGGACTCATCCTCATCGGTCTGGCCCGTTGCATTGCGATGGTCTTGGTGTGGAATGACCTGGCAGAGGGAAGCAGTGAGTATGGAGCTGGGCTGGTTGCACTGAACAGCATCTTTCAAGTCTTTGCTTACAGCTTCTATGCGTGGATCTTCATCACCATACTTCCCCCGATCTTTGGATTCGAAGGCGCGGTGGTAGATATTTCCATCGGTGAGATTGCGGAGAGCGTGATGATCTACCTTGGGATACCTTTCTTGGCCGGAATACTCTCGCGTGGGATATTGGTTAGAGCGAAAGGGGAAGCGTGGTACAAAGAGCAGTTTCTCCCGCGCATCGCACCGATGACCTTGATCGCTTTGCTCTTCACCATTGTGGTAATGTTCTCCCTCAAAGGGGAGTTGATCGTGCAGATACCGATGGATGTGCTTCAGATCGCCATTCCGCTGTTGATCTACTTTAGCTTGATGTTTCTCATTGGTTTTGGAATCTCCAAGCTGCTGGGAGCGAGTTATGATAAGAATGCATCCATCGCCTTTACGGCAGCGGGCAACAACTTTGAACTGGCCATAGCCGTTGCCATCGCAGTCTTTGGGTTGAACTCCGGTCAAGCCTTCGCTGGCGTGATCGGTCCGCTCGTTGAAGTTCCTGCACTGATCCTTTTGGTGCGCGTGGCTTTTTGGTTGAAGAAGCGTTACTACCCGTCTACAGCTTAGAATAAAGCGGGCGTTCAGCGAGGCGTTCAAGGATTACTTTTGCGGCATAGTGCTGCGCCCTTGACCGATTCCATTCATCCGCTGATCCGCTTTCGCCACATCTTCAAGGTGGCCGTGCCCATTATTGTGAGTGGCCTGTCGGTGAACATTGTCAACATCACCGATACCATCTTCCTCAGCAATGTAGGTGAGTTAGCGCTTGGTGCAGCAGGCAATGCGGGTATTCTCTACTACATCTTCGTTTTGCTGGGAAGTGGGTTCACAGCTGGTGCGCAGATCATCATCGGTAGGCGAAACGGGGAGAAAGACTTCCAAAAGATCGGAAGTTTGCTTGCGCAGACGATCTATTTCTTGCTCCTTGCTGCGGTCTTGTTCGTCTTTCTGATCCAATGGTCATCCACCCAATATTTACCGCTGATTGTGGCTTCGGAAGAGATTTTGGCCCTGATCCAGGAGTACCTGCAGATGCGCTCTTGGGGCATCATCTTTTCTTTGATGAACTTGGCCTTCATCAGCTTTTACGTCGGCACCACCCGAACGCGTATCCTCGGAATCATCACACCAGCCATGGCAAGTTTGAACATCCTGCTGGACTACCTGCTCATCTTTGGCGTAGGTGGAATGCCTCAAATGGGCGTGGAAGGAGCTGCTCTCGCTTCCAATATTTCTGAAGCCTTCGGTTTGCTCGCCCTCGCCATCTATACCTACCGACTAAAAGACAAGGCAAAGTACCGCCTGTTCGAATGGGAGGGGATGAACGTTGAGAAGATCGGCTGGATTTTGGTCACCGCTGGTCCCATCATGGTCCAAAATTTCATCACCTTATCATCATGGTTTGTCTTCTTCAGCATCATAGAGAATTTGGGAGAGCGAGCCTTGGCCATTTCGCACATCGTGCGGAGTATGTACATGTTTGTGATGATACCGGTCTTTGGCTTTGGCGATACCACCAATACCTTGGTAAGCAACCTGATGGGGGAGGGCCGGAGCGATCGAATCTATGCCTTGCTGAAGCGGATTTCCTTGCTTGGAGTAGTGGCAAACCTGCTGATGTTGCCGTTCTTGATCGGACTGGCAGACTATACCTTATTGGCCTACACGCGTGATCTTGAACTCATCGAAGCAACCAAACCATCCCTTCAGGTGGTGGGCGGCGCAATGTTCGTCTTCTCCTTGGCGATTATTTTGTACCGGGCTATTACGGGTATTGGACGCACAAAGGAAGCCCTTGTGATCGAGATCATCAGCATCGCCATATATATGGCCTACACCTTTTACGTAGGCGCAGTGCTGCAAGCGAGTTTGCCAATTGTATGGACAGCAGAGTTTGTTTATTTTGGGGTCATGCTCATTATTGCTCTGTTCTTCTTCCGTTTCGTAGACTGGCGCAATACCAAAGTTTGATACCAACAAAACGATGTCCACCTATGCAACGTGATGACGATCAATTCCAAGCCTTCGTAGAAGACGGTTGCGGACGATGTTCGCTCTACAAGACAGACCGCTGCAAGGCGGTCAGGTGGCGACCGTTGATCGAAGCGCTGCGTTCAGTGGTGCTGGCGTGCGGCTTGAACGAGGAGTTCAAGTGGTCGCAGCCCTGCTATACCCTGGGTGGGAAGAACGTTTTAATTGTCTCTGCGATGAAGGATTATGCCTTCATTTCATTTTTCAAGGGCGTTCTACTGAGTGATGAGCAAAAGAAACTGGTACAACCCGGAGAACGTTCTGCCGAAGCCCGGCAGCTGCGCTACACCGAGTTGGAAAACATACAAAAAGAAACCGCGTTGATCGAAGCCTTGGTAAAGGAGGCCATGCTGGTCGAGGAACAAGGACTTAAGCCATACGTAAAGCGAACCGAAGAGGAACTCCCCGACGAACTGCACATCGCATTTGCTGACGATCCTGCATTTGAAGCAGCGTTTTTCGCCCTTACTCCAGGCAGACAGCGAGGATACTTGATCCATTTTAACGATGCCAAGCAGTCGAAGACCCGACGTGACCGCATTGAGAAGCACCGTTCCAACATACTTCAAGGGCTGGGCATGCACGACGCTTATAAACGCAGGAAATGAGATCATTCATCGGTGTCTTCCATTGATGAGTACAGTTTCTTGTTGCACTTAGAGCACCAGGATAGCTTTCGAAAGATGGAGATCATTGAGATGCACAACTTGGAAGCTCCCACTGGAATTGAGATCATCAAGCGCTTGCTGCGCAATGCTTTCATCGAGGACTTTGAAGACCCAGAAGATAAGCGTGCCAAACGGATTCGTATCACCAAGAAAGGAATACAGGAACTGGAGGCGCTCAAGCCGAAGATGAATGAGGCCTTCGCTGCACTCATCGATCCACTCGGGCTGCAAGATCATATCCTGATGAATGCAGCCTTGGACAAGTTGATTGATCATTGATCCTCAAGGCTGGTTCTGGAAAGATTACCTAGCTTGTCGCCAAGATGAAAACGCTCGACCTAGTAAGCAACGTACCACCTTATACTCGGATGCATCGCATGGCCCTGCTGCTTTTGCTCCTGCTGATCAGTGCAGCAATGGTTTCCTGCAAAAAGGATCGATTGGAAGGCGATGCGGCTACCTTGGTCGGAACGTGGCAATGGTTGCATACAGAGGCGGCGAAGAACCACTGTGATGACGAAAGCGGTTGGCTGTTTGAAGCCCTGGAAAACGCAACAGCCGATAATCAGTACGCTTTGGAGTTCTTAGCGAAGGGAAAGGTGATCTTCACCCACAATGAAGGTGTGGTCTGGAGAAACCGTTTGGTGATAGCAACAGTAGAAGAGCTAGATGGCCTACCATACGACCAGCGCTTCGTATTGCTCATGAACAACAGGACCGAAGATCCGCTGGAGCTTTGGATAAATGGAGATTCCCTCATGCTGCATGACTATCCTAAAGATACCGACCAACCTTGTGAAGAACGCTTCAATTATTTTGTCCGTCGATGACACGCTACTACACCTTTCTGGTATGTGCACAACCGGAAGCTAACCAAACAGTGGAGCGAGTAGCCACCGTGTGCTACATTTGAGTGCATGAAACGGTATTTATTCTGTCTCGTTTGGAGCCTTGCAGTTGCCTTTACCCTCAGCGCCCAAGAGCGCTTTTTAGCCCTAGGCGATTCCTACACCATCGGCGAATCCGTATCCGAGGAGGAGCGGTGGCCGAATCAACTCGTAGCCTTCTTGAACGCAGAAACCAAACGCTTCGAGCAACCCGAGATCATCGCCGTAACCGGTTGGCACACCGATGAGCTCATCGACAGCATGAATCTACATCAATTCTCACCCCCTTACGGATTGGTCACCTTGCTGATCGGCGTGAATAACCAATACCAAGAGCGATCTTTCGGTCAATACGAACAGGAATTTCCCTTGTTGTTGGATCGCGCCATAGCCCTCGCCGGAGATGACCCCAGCAGGGTAGTGGTGGTCAGCATTCCAGACTACAGCTACACGCCCTTCGGCCAGCAGCACCCGCGTGCAGATCGCATCACCGAAGAATTGGAATTCTACAATGCATTCGCCCGATCCATCGCAGAAGAACGCGGCGCCAAGACGGTCAACATTACCCCGATCAGCCAAAGCAGGGATCCCAAACTGGTAGCCTTAGACAGTTTGCACCCCTCCGGTGAACAGTATCAGCTGTGGGCAGAGAAGATTGTTGTTAGTATTCAGTAGTTTGGCTAATGGCTGTTAGCAATTTGCTATTGGCTCATTGCTTCTAGCTACTGGCTATTTGCTCTTCGTTATTTGCTGCCGTCTTCCGATAGCTATCTGGATGCAAACCGCCTTTTATTGCCACAGTTGTAGCTGTCGTGCTGACTTGTGCGCCTCAGGCGTGGGTCCCGAGTACTCGGGAGTCTCGAAGCGAGGCAGCGAAATGGGCTAGACTTCAGACATTAGAATACACTTAAGGGCGACTGGTTGGCTGCTTTTCGCAAGTTGCTACCGGCTCCTGATAGCTATCGGGGTGCCAACTGGCTATCCCGCAGAGCGGGATTTACTCCCTTCGGTCATGAGCCTATCTGCGTAAGTACTTCGACTAGTTGAACTCGCTTCGCTCGGTTAGTTCACTTCGTTCAACTGGTTATTTGCTATTGGCTATTGGCTTTTTGCTTTTTTGTGTGAGTTAGCTTCTTTTGACGAAGTACGAACTGCCAACAGCTAATTGCGAACAGCAAACTGCTGATAGCCGACTGCCGACAGCCGACAGCTAATCACAGTTAACCATCTTTGCACCACAATCAGACCAAAGTGCCCATGGAACTCCGCATGTTAGATGAGAACGAAGACAAGTTAGACGACCTTTTTGCATCCGCTGAAGCGCAGCAGCTGCTGGAGATCTACGATGAGTATTACCCACGCATGGGATTCGATTCGCCGTGGGTGGCCTACTTGGTGATCATGGATGGCGAGGTGGCCGGAACGGGAAGTTTTACCGGAGCGCCACAGGATGGGGTAGTGGAGGTGGCCTTTTGGACCTTCAATGGCTTTGAGGGACAAGGCGTAGCTTCTTTCGTTTGTGCGCATTTGGTTGACATCGCCTTGGCAGAAGATCCTTCGGTGGTGATCACGGCGAAAACGGCTCCCGGCACCAACGCTAGTACACGGATCTTAGAAAAGAATGGCTTTGTTTATCGCCAACCGGTGCCCGACGATGAGATCGGAGAGGCCTGGCTCTGGGTGAGGAGGTAGGCGGGCGTTAACCGATCAGTACACTTCGCATGCTGGTTCCGCCGTAGCTCAAGCCTTCTACAGGGAAGCTGATCTGGTCGTTCTTGCCTTTCATGCCTAGTGCGGTCAACAGCGGGAAGTAGTGGTCCGGAGTGGGAATAGCCAGATCTACCGCACTGCCTAGCTTGCGATAGTTAATCAAGGATTGAAAATCACCTTTGACCATCAATTCCGACATTAGCGTATCCGCCTCTTCGGTCCAGTCGAAATAATCAGGCTCATTCCATGACAGCTTTCGCAGGTTGTGAACGATGTTGCCGCTACATAGGATCAAGACACCTTTTTCGCGTAAAAACTCTAGTTCTTTTGCCACATCAAACTGATACTGACCATCCCTGTCATAGTTGATACTGAACTGTAGGAAGGGGATATCCGCATCGGGGTACATGGCCCGAGCAACGCACCAACAACCATGATCTAGGCCCCATTGATGGTCTTCTTCAACGTGCAGCGTATTCATCTTCTCAGTGATCTCCTTCGCTAGAGATGGGTCTCCAGGCGCGTTGTATTCAATATCAAAGAGCCGGTCATCCATCCGACCGAAATCATGGATGGTTCTGGGCGCCGACATCGCCGTAACATGGTGCCCGTGCGTTAACCAATGCGCGGAAATGCATACCGCCGCCGTAGGCGTAGGCAAGTCTTCAGCGATCTTTCGCCATGCTCGGGTATACTTATTATCATCCAAGGTATATAGAGGAGCTCCATGTCCAACAAAGAGCACCGGCATGCGATGCGCCCCACTTTTCCAGTGCTTGGCCCGTTGAACAAACGATTGAGCGTTAGCATATGTCATGATTCCAGCAGTTGCAAGTAGTGATGATCGAATGAATTCCTTTCGGTTCATGAGATAAATGTAGGTACATCTAATTGAGGAAGCATCAAATTAGGAAGGATTTAACAGGGTAGTACTTAGTAATTAGTACTCAGTACTCAGTACTCAGTACTCAGTACTCAGTGGTTTTGGAGTGTTCGCTGCATTAGGTTCAAACGCTGTACTAACTACTAAGTACTCGATACTAAGTACTCAATAATCAAAACCACCCCTTCCTCCTAAAATACCCGAGCATCCCGATCACTACGGCGATGATCGCTCCCCACATGATGAAGTAACTGTAGCGGTATTTCAACTCAGGGATGTAATCGAAGTTGGTGCCGTAGATTCCCGCGATGAAGGTGATCGGAATAAAGATCACCGAGAAGATGGTCAATACCTTTAGGATGTCATTTAGCTTGTAGGCAACGGTGGTGTGGAAGATATTCAGCTGGTCAGAAAGCATATCGCGATAGCTGTCTACCGCATCATTCGCCATCTCGATGCGGGTTTTGAGCTCGTCGAGGTGAACAGCCACATCAGAAGTGAGGGACTCGCTCTCCATCCGTTCCAGGTCTACCATCATCTCTCGGCATGGCTTGATCACTTTGCGGAGGAAGTTCACTTCTTGTTTGTATCGGTTGATTTTATCCAAGCTGGCATTGCTGGGGTTTTCAATTAATTCATCGTCCAGCTCTTCGATCTTTTCTCCGATCCTGCTGATTTGCAACAGGTAGTTGTCTACCACCACATCCAAGAGGGTATAGGCCAGGTAGTCCGGACCTGCCAACCGTATACGTTTCTTCCCACGTCGCAGGCGTTCCCTCACCGGTTCAAACACATCGCCTCTCCGCTCCTGAAAGGTGAACAGGAAGCGGTTCTTTAAGATCACAACGAGGTTCTCATTCATGACCTCATCCTCCTGCTCATCGTACCAAAGCATTTTTGTCGAGATCAAGAGGCAGTCTTCATAATCGATCACTTTTGGCCGACTCTCCGTATCCAGTACATCGGCCAATACCAAGGTGCTGATGTTAAAGGTCTCTGAAAAGGCTTGCATGATGTCCGTATCGTGCAGTCCATCTAGGTTGATCCACGTGGTACTACCGGTTCCGATGTAAGTCGTGCCTTCTTCAATGCTTTTGAGTTGTCGCTCTTCCAACTTCTCCTCGTTAAAGTCGATCAAGCGTAAAAGGGTTTCTTCCGTCTTCTTTCGACCGGTGAAGACGAGGTCGTACGGTGAGGAGCCAATGGATTCTTGTTGGGTACGGATGAAGCGAGCCATGCAGTGAAATAGAATTGGTGTTGAACCAAATATAGCTTACGCGATCAAGCAGTCGATGCAGTATTCCACTGGATCTTTACCGCAGAGATCCGATCCGTTTCGATTCGCGTTGCTTCCAGCACCTGAAAACCAAGTCGTTTGTAGAATGCAAGTGGCGACGGATATCCGCTCCCATCGGCCATACGAGCCTCATCATGATCGATCACCCATCCGTTCAAAACGTTGTATTCGGCCTGGGCCGTTCGGATAAGTTTCGTTCCAATGCCTGATTTGCGATGGCCTTCTGCGACGATCATCGCAAACCAAGGTTCACCCTCTCGTTCGAATACGGCAAACCAAGCGCTCAAGTCTCCTTTTTCTTCCTTCGACCATAGGAAGGTGTGCCGGCAGTTCGTTAACCCGTTCAGATAACTGATCAGGTCATCAACGCTTTCATGGGCTAACGAGGCAGGATAGGAGGCATTCCAAAGCTTGAGGAGTGCACGAAGCTCTTGTTCCTTGGTCGCTGTACAAAGCTGCTGCTTCATGCTAAGCGTCCTGATTGAGCTGGTCGATGCGCTTACCGGCGAAGAGCGTGTATCCATTGATACGGCATTCGATGGCACCGTTGAATACTTTGTGACGGTGGTCTGGCTTGAGGCCCAATCGCTTAAGCGCGGGAAGGTTGCCGCTGATGACCCAGAGTTGCGTGCCTACAAATTGGTGCTTCAGGTGCCTGCCGACTTCGCCATAGAATTCCGGCATCTGTTCATCTTCTTCCAAACGCTCACCATAAGGTGGATTCATGAATACAAAGCCTTTTTCAGCAATCGGCTCAGACTGGAGAAAGTCCTTTTGCTCAAAGGTGATCTGATCTACTAAGCCCGCCCGTCGAGCATTTCGTTTGGCAATGCGGATGGCGTCGATATCTGCATCTCGCGCAACAATGCGGGTCGTGATCTCCGTAATGCCATTTCTCAACTCCAGCTCAATGCGGTTGAACAAGGCTTTGTCATAGTTGTCCCACGACTGAAAGCCAAAGGGTCGGTGCAGGCTAGGAGGTGTGTTGCTGGCCAGCAGCGCAGCTTCAATGGCAAGGGTCCCAGAACCGGTCATCGCATCCAGCAGCGGGTTTTTTCCATCCCAACCAGATAACAGCAACATACCAGCGGCCAAGCATTCGCTCATCGGTGCTGCATTGCTCTCGGTACGGTATCCGCGCTTTTCTAGGCTTTCGCCACTGCTATCGATCGACAAGGTGACGTCCGTTTCTGAGATATGTAGGTTGATGCGAACATCCGGTGCATCGGTATTCACGTTCGGACGCTGGTCGAATTTCTTTCTGAATTGATCAACGATGGCATCCTTCACCTTTAAAGCCGCGTAGCGCGAATGCCTGAAACGTTTACCATTCACCGTGGCGTCTATGGCGAAGCTCTGTTCCACCCCGAGGTACTTTTCCCAGTTGACTTTAGAGGCTTGGGAATAGAGGTGACGATCATTATGTGCCTTGAAGCTACTCACCTTAACCAACACACGCAGGATGCTACGCGCTCCAAGGTTGATTCGATAGAGTTGCTCCAGGTCGCAATCGAACGCAAACGCACGGTTCATGCGTTGCATGTTTTGAATACCGAAGGCCTTCAGTTCCTGTTCGGCAACGGGTTCTAGACCGTAAAGGGTTTTAGCAATACAACGCATGCTGCGAAGGTACAAGGAAGATGAGCGTAGGCCGTAATTTCGACCCAACGATTGTTTTTTATCATACGTTATTCATTAGAAAAATTGCAACCTCATGCTTATGTTCAGAAAGTTATCTCTTGAGTACATCTTTCTAGTGTTTTCCGGTGTCTTGTGTACCATGACTATGAAAGCACAGGAGCTCCAATGGGCGATGCGTTTCAATGGATTCGATCATCCTATGGCCTTGGATGCAATGGTATTAGAAGCGGACTCAAACGAAAACAGCTACGCGGTTTTCAAGACAGAAGATTCGTTGTTGTTGGAAATAAATAACAACACGGTGCATGTCAATGAACAGGGTGACGGTATTGGAGTAATGAAATTAAAACCCACAGGGGAGGTAGAATGGGCGCATGTTATCATCAACGTTCAATTTCTGATCGATGCGAAAGTGAATGACAGAGGTGATGTAGCGGTGCTCTTCAACCGTGGCTTTCAGGTGAGTTCATACCCACCGATCTACTTGAATGATACCCTCTCAGAAGTAGAAACCTACGAAGACGAAAACCTAGCCATCTTAGTGTTCAACAAAAACGGTGATCTCATAAGACAGTTTACTATTGAGAACGATGCCTACATCTATGGCCATAGTAATACAGGGTCAGGCTCGCCCAGAACGGGAGGTATATTGATCGACAATGACCGTAACATCTTTGTGAGTGCACACTGTTTTGGGGGTGGCGATATTGATCCAGGCCCTGGTTTCTTTGACTACAATCAAAGCTATATGTACACTTCAGGGAATTCCTTTCTGTGCAAGTATGATAGTAACCTGAACATCGTTTGGGCTCGGGAATTCTCTGGGAACAATACCCAGTCAGGCTTCCGAATGCGGCAAACGCCTAATGGCGACTTGCTTTGTAGTGGCTACTTCTATCGGAATTTTTGGATGTATGACGATACCAACGGTTGGAACTACCTCTATTCATCCAACTCAGATGAAGGGTCCTTTGCGATGGGTCTTGACGGGAATGGCAACGTGAACTTCTTTCGATCTGTACCCGTAGATCCCGATTGTGATTTCTACGATATAGAGGCAGATGCAAACGGACATATTTACCATGGCGTTACCACAGATTTTGCGAACGATCCATTCCGTCCACTTCCTAATCCATTTACTACACGATTGGTAGCAATGGATAGTAATGGCATTACGCTAGACGACGTAGAATTCTCCAATACCTTTCCCGCAGCTACGGTGTGTCGATTTGATGTCTCTGGTAACAAGATGCATTTGACGTCTGACCTCACCATGGATTTCTATCATTTTCCCGGACTAGAGCTTCCGGCATTTCAAACCATATCGAATGGATTCCAGCCCATGTCGGTGGTAGGTTCCTATAACCTTACTCCGTCAGGCGAGATGGAATTGATCGGTGTGAGCGCGTTCAAGACCAATGATCATCCCGATGCGCATACATGGGACATCATCAGTCAGGCTGATGCTTTCACCGTGATAGGAGCGATTGATGATGCTACCGATCTTGATTTGAGGTATGATAGCGTTCAGCAAGCTTCTTCCATTGGCCAAGGAAGCCTGTTCATCGCAAAGTACAACGACTGCGTTCCTGCTGAATCACCAACTCTTCCTCAATTGACCTATGCGCTCGATTGTACGGATGGTACCATCACCATTCCTGTGCAAGGTTTACTCAATGACGCATCATCTTGGTGCCTCTACACACAAAGCGGTGGTGGTGTTCCCCAAGCGTGTGGAACCGACACCATTTTTTGGGAAAACGCATACACCGGCATATTCTACATCGGTGGTTATGGTTGCCATCAATTTTCAACCAAAAGTGTGATGATAGAGGTAATTGCAGAAAGTCCAACCAGCTTTACCATCGGGATGGACACGGTTACGTGCGATCCAAACGACAGCCTCTCCACCCAAGTTACCCTTGCGTCCGGTTTTGCCTATTACGCTTGGAGTGATGGTGATTCATCGCAAACAAGGACATTCGACTCTACGGGTGTGTATGAGGTCGTGGTAATGGACTCTTTGGGATGCACCTACAGCGATACGCTTTTTGTTAACAATGGACTCTGCTTGGGAACTTCTCAACCCGAGCCATTGGAGTGGAAGCTCTACCCGAATCCAGCGGTGAATCAGGTAGTCATTCAAGGAGTAGTAAAAGGAACGCGTTACATGATCGTAAACGCACAAGGACGTGTTATTAAACAAGGGGTCATAATGGCAGATTCATGGCCGATATCCTTAAATGATATGCAGTCTGGTGTGTACTGGATACAATTATCAGATTCAGCTGTCAGAAAGCCGTTCATCGTTCTTCCACGATAGTGTTTTTGCAATGCGTAGCTTTAATCCAAGGCAATAAGGGTTTTATGAAGCAATATTTTCCGAATTGGCGACTCACCTTGGTTGTTATCATGATGATTGGCCTGCCTCGGCTAATGCTTGCACAGTCTGTAAAAGCTAGTCTAGGCGTAAGCGGAGGAGCAGGAGAGATGTACCTCATAGAGCGCATTGAATTAGGGGCGGTTACAGAATACAAACCAACTTTTGGAATGGGGGTAGACTTTGAACTGGCCTTTGAAGAAGCCTATTTTGATCTGGCTTTCAGCCACCTGTACCTTTCTACACGCTACAGAAGCAGCTGGGTCAACAACCCGTTCGCGAACTATCTTCCGATCAATTACAATTCATTTTTCTTCAGTTTGTCACACGTGACCAGCGAAGGAAGGATTCGACTTGGTTATCAGTTTGGCTTTGGCTTTTCGCGGGAAGTGGATGAGGGGCGGGGGGCGTTCTTCACTGGTCCACATGCTGAACTATTTCCTTCTGCGCAGGTCAGTGGTATCGCACGTATCCCACTTAGTGAACGGATTGATCTGAACCTACGACCCATGCTGATCTGGTCGGATGTCATTGGAACCTTTCGTTACAACGAATGGAATCTTCGTGGGGAGGATGCGCACTTTTTTACCCAGGTAGGATTGCGTTACAATTTTGTGAAATAAATCAGGCCTTGCCCTTCACATTGGACTTTTACCTAAGTTCGCCTTTTAATCTACTTATTCACATCATTAATGAAAAAGAATCTACTTAGCGTTAGCTTGATTCTAGCCGCAGGTTTGATGCTTGCTTCTTGTGGTAAGAAAGACTGGAGATGCAGCTGTTCTTACACAGAAAGCTCTTTCTTCTTCCCAATCACTTACTCAGAGAATGAAACCTATGAGAAAGTGCGTGAGGACGATGCACAGTCAGACTGTGACGCATTTGGCGATAGCTACAAGATGGAGTATCCTGATGCTACATGCACGTTGACCGAGCTTGATTAATCAAGTACACCCTATTGATCCCGAAGTTGCTACCTTGCGGCTTAGGGATTTTTATTTCCTTGCTAATCTACCGTTCTATGAGCCTAATCAGACCGTTTGTTTTCCTAAGCCTAGTTACCTGCATGTTGCTTTCCTCTTCGTGCCGAAGAGGCGATTATTGGTGCAGCTGCAGCTTCACTGAAGGTTCTTTTTTCTTTCAATTCGAAAATGAAGAGGGAGAGTTTTACCGGAGAACACGAGAATCCGCCGCAGAATCCGATTGCGACAAATTCTCAAACGACACTAAGGAGGATCATCCAGACGCCATCTGTACGCTGGAGGAGGTATAGTAATCCTTTTTAGCTTTCAGTAAGCGCACCGTGTACCTACGATGGGTTGCGCTTATTACATTCGCGTTTTAAAGCATTCAACCATGGGAAGAGCATTTGAATACCGCAGAGCGGCGAAGGAAAAGCGATGGGATAAGATGTCACGCATCTTCCCGAAATTGGCAAAGGCCATCACCATGGCCGCAAAAGAAGGCGGCACCGATCCAGATATGAATGCGGCACTGCGTACGGCGATCCAGAACGCCAAGGCGCAGAACATGCCTAAAGACAACATCGAGGCTGCCATCAAGCGGTCAGAAGGTAAGGACGCCGCAGAGTATTCAGAAGTCAACTACGAGGGTAAAGGTCCACACGGTGTTCTGGTCTTTGTAGAATGCGCCACCGATAATTCTGTACGTACAGTCGCCAACGTAAAGCACTATTTCACCAAAGCAGGCGGAGCCCTTGTGCCAAACGGCTCGCTGGAGTTCATGTTTGACCGCAAGGCCGTATTTAAGTTCGAGAAAACCGAAGAGACTGACCTGGAGGAACTGGAGCTTGAGCTGATCGATGCCGGTTTAGAAGAGATTATCGAAAACGACGGTACCCTCTATGCCTACGCAGACTATACCAATTTTGGCACCATGTCTGAAGCCCTCGAAGCAAAAGGCATTGAGGTAGAAAAAGCCAAGCTGCAGCGCATCCCGAACGCCCCAGTAGAATTCTCCGAAGAGCAACTCGAAGAAATTGAAAAGATGCTAGACCGCATGGAAGAAGACGACGACGTGCAAGCTGTCTACACGAATATTGCTTAGGAGTACTTAGTATCAAGTATTGAGTACTTAGTTGATTTTTGCTATTAGCAGCCAACAGCCAACAGCCGACAGCTGACAGCTGAAAAAACCTCACTCCACCTTCACCTTGATCGGTCCGCCCATGGAGATGAATCCTCCGCCAACCTCATCGATGTTTACATCAATGGGCTCCCTGGTGGAGATCTCGGTTACTTCTACTTCTAATTCGTCGTAGGTCTCGATACCGGTGATGACCACATCGATCTCTTGATTATCGCTCCACCTTACGTTCAGTGAACCATCATCATTAAGTGGTAGAAAGCTTCCCCCGAAGGCATTGGCGTGTGCGGTTGGAATGATTCGAAGCTCCTGAAAGACTTCGAAGCTCAAGCATAAGGCGATCACGGTAAGGATTGCTTTTGTGTACGTATCTGTTTTCATATGTACCTGATTTGGTGCAACTACAGCAAAAGCCCGGCCAAGATCTATCTGCGACGCTTGTAGACCAAGATATAATAGAAAACCGCTACGAGTAACACGATGATGAAGCCGATCATCCAATCGGATGCTTCGCCTAGGGGAAGCGTATCTCCGCTATCGTTCACTTCAATGTTTTGAGGGATCTGAAGGGTAAGGAAGAGAAGGGAGCTGAGCATATTCATCGGGCGTTTAAGGTGTCACGGTGCATATCGATCTTCACAGCACCACGGTAAAAGAATACCGCAGCAATGGCCATGAAACTATGGCTGGTAGAGATGTGGTTGAACCACGGATGGGGAATCCATTCGTTCATGAAGAAAAGCGCAACAATGGCAGCCAAACCGATTCCGATTAAGAGGTTCTTACTCGCCTCATTGCGGGTTTTGAAATACAGGAAGCCTTCCAACCCGAGCACCACGAACATCAAACCGTAACCCGAATGGAACTCCACAAAAAAGAAGTCTAATTGGGTCACCGTAAGGGTCAAGAAGGTCAAGAATTCAACCACGTAGATCACTCCAAGCACTTGGATCACTTTCGGTGGAAAGACGATCCGCGTGTGCTGAATGGCCGCCCGCTCAATGAGCATGATCGAAACCATGCTGATCAACCAACCCGGCAGCTTCATGGCAAAAGGCATCGCATACAAAAAGGCATGCCCAAACACTCCTCCAAAAAAGGTGGCCGCACCCATAGTCAAGAAATAATACTTAAAAAGCACCTGAGCCGACGATAAGCCCGGCATGCGATGCAGTCGGTAGAAGAAAACAAAACAAAGCGCAGACACCACCAGATCGGTAAGGGTAACAATGGGCTCATCCACCCGCACCCCAAAGAGCATCCACGTATTCACTTCTAAAAGAAGCATATGCGTCAAAGTTAAGGGACGTATAGACGCAAGTCCAATTTATTCCAGAAAGCCTTGTTAAGGGAGGTTAAGTTTGGTTTGAGACGAAAGACGAAAGACGAAAGACAAAAGACAAAAGACAAAAGACGAAAGACGACACCTGCCTGCCGGCAGGCAGGGACGAAAGACACCTGTCCGCCTTAGGCGGACAAGTACGAATACCGCTGGAAAACAACATGGTATGAGTAAAAGACTTTATACTGGCTTCTGGCAGATAGCTTTTAGCTGTTGAGCCTTCTCGTAGCTGTCAGCTCGAGTGTCACGCCGCAGGCGTGACGTATAGAGAGCGGCAGCGGAATGGTTCCGAATGCGTTCTATTCACCATCAGGATGCTGTCCTTCTCGATACATCCATCCCGAGGACTCGGGATGGCCACTCGAAAAGACAGAGAGCATCACCACCTTAAGTCTTATACCTAACAGCCGACAGCCGACAGCCGATAGCCGACAGCCGATAGCCGACAGCCGATAGCCGACAGCTAACAGCTATCCACCTCATTCCGTAAAATAACACTCCGGCTCCTTCCTGCGCTTCTTGGTGCCTTTGCCCTTTACCCGGTAACGGTAATAGCGGTTGCAATAGCCAAAATCATCTTGAAAACGATTGACCGGAACGAGGATCCGATCCGGTGTCATCAGGTATTCTAAGCCTAAGATCACCACCTTACCATCGTTCAGTTGTTTGTTGCTGAAGTCGAAGTCCTCCTCTTCTAAGTGCAAACTTCCGTTCGATTGCCATGCCAGGTTGATGTATTGGTGGTTGATCCCTTGCTCCGCACCGCAGAGAATGATATGAATCGGCCGGTTCAGGTGCTGCAACAAGATGAAATCACGGATACAGCTCTTGTTGTCGGCCACCAAGATCACACTGCCGGCTTCTGGTACGGCTTTTATCGCGGTCAGAACGGCTTCAACATCGTTTTCAGGACTATCGCCGCCGTTGCCTTTGTTCTTCACTTTTCTGAAGTACTTGAGCGACTTGCTAGCAGGGTGCGCATCCACTTGATAAATACCTCCGGTGTAGCCGGGAACCTTCTTTCGCTTCTTCTTTCGATCGCCATCATTGAAGAAGAATACTTGGTCGATTCCACTTGTAGGTTCGTTCAGAACATGCCAAAGAATGGCTTCGGCACCATAACCATACATGCTGCCCGTCCAGTCTAAGACCAAACTTGCATCGCGCCATTCTGGGTGACGGTCTAAGACCTTGTAAACAGAAGAGTCAACGTAGTGCCGTTCTTGGGCCATGAAACGCAGCACCTTCTTGGCTGTAGCTGATGATGTAGAGCGCTGTTCAACGTCTAGGTCAGCGTTATCCTCTGCATCGTCTCCTTTCCTTTCGTCTGTGGTGCCGGGTGAAGTTTGTTCTTCAGCAATGCGCTTTGCAATCGGTTCATACCGCACTCGAATCCCATGAAAGAGCTGCATGGCTTCGAATTCGTTATCGCAAGCAGTTTGCAGGATGATCTTGTAGTTGACCTCCTCGTTATTCAGCTTCGGATCCAGCGCAAAAAGTGCCTGCAGACGTTTGGCCAGTAGCCAATGGTAATCGGTGAGCCAGAACGCTTTGTCTTTCGGATACTTGGTGAAGATGATCTCTACGTGAGTGGCGCGTACCTTGCCTTCTTGCAAGGGCCAGTCGTCTTCATTCCTGAATTTGTATTGTGCGTACCCATTCTCCAATAACACGCTTTGTTTCTCTTCTACCGGATCGAACACCTCGATCTCTTGAATAGGAATTCGTGCTTCGATGAATGCCCGGTGCTGATCTGGGTGAACAAGCACCTCCTTGCTGAACTGTAACTGATCGCCATCGGATTGTGCAACAGCGCCAGTCGTTGAGCATAAAAGCCAACCAAAAAGGATCCATATGGTTGTAGGATAACGCATGCACAAATTCAATCTGACAAAGCCTTTTGAAATGCTTTCTTTTGAGGTGCGAAAATGAAACATAATCCGAACCCAATGAGAAACGGAAGCCTTTTCCTTTTGTTGTTATCCTTCGTCCAGCTTGCTTGGTCGCAGCCTTATGAGTTGAAGAGCACGGTGGAAATCTACCGAGATATTCAATCCCTTCAGCGCGGATTGCGGGTACTCTACTTGGCGGCCCACCCAGACGATGAGAATACCCGATTGATCAGCTGGCTGGAGAATTCAGAACACGTTGAAACGGCGTATTTGTCGCTGACACGCGGACAAGGCGGACAAAACCTCATCGGTGATGAGAAGGGCGATGCCCTCGGAGTAATTCGAACTTATGAGTTATTAGAGGCACGCAAGGTCGATGGTGGAGAGCAGTTCTTTACACGCGCCATTGATTTTGGATATTCAAAAAGTGCCGAAGAAAGCTTTGAGCTGTGGGGAAAGGATGAGGTGCTTCACGACGTGGTTTACGTGATCCGTAAATACCGACCTCATGTGATCATCACGCGTTTTCCTCCTACACGTAGGGCCGGACACGGACACCATGAAGCTTCATCCATCCTCGCAGAGGAAGCCTTTGATCTCGCAGCGGATGAAAGTGCGTATCCGGAGCAGCTGAAGGAACTGAGCACATGGAAAACCACCGTACTCTATCACAATACGTCCAGCTGGTGGGATAAATCCTTGATCGAGCTTTCTGAAGCGGAGCTGGCAGAAAAGCAGATGCACCGGGTAAACATTGGTGTATACAACGACCTGCTTGGAATGGGGATGAATGAGATCGCCTCGATCGCCCGCAGTAAACACCGGTGTCAAGCCTTTGGTACCCCGAGGAGCCGAGGTGTACAGGAAGAGTATTTGCAGTTCGTGAAAGGGGAGTGGAGTCCTTACTTTTTAGACTCCCTTGCAGGTACTTGGGAGCAGTCGCCAGAACACGCAGCGGCTATTCAACGCTGGCTGGATGCCTTTGAATTCACCGATCGTGAAGCGAACTTGGAGCACTTCAAACAAACCTTGCTTCCTAAACTGGCCCAGCGCAACATGTGGGCCACACCGCAAGACATGCAAGATGTCTATGCAAAGGTGAACGCCATTAAACGCGACCTCAGCGGCATGCGGGTAGAGGTCTATGCAGACAAGGATCCGGTAGTGGTAGGATCCCCTTACCCCGTAACGGTAGAGGTCTATAATTCAGGTAGCTTCGATCAGGAGATCGATTTCAAGCACGATGTCATCGATACATCGTTCAGCGTGAAAGCGGGTGATCAGGTCACCTTTGAAGCTATCCTTACAGCACCGCTCACTACGAGCAATCCCTTTTGGTTAGACCTCGATCACGATGGCTGGCTTTACCGACTTCCTCGGAAAGACTTAATCGGTGTTCCCGCTAAGGAAGCATTGGAAATACCCTACTTGCTTAAAGTTGACGGGCAGTTTGTCAATGCAAGCACGCCGGTGCATAGGCGTTGGAATGACCGTTCTATCGGAGAGGTTTCTGATCCGCTTGTATTTGTGAACCCAATTTCCATCAATCCGTCTGTGAATGCGCTGGTGCTCAGAGAAGGTGCCGGTCAAACCATCACAGTGGATGTCATCGCCCACCAAGACCTGGAGAACATCGGCTTGAAGGTCGATGCGCCTTCTCCACAATGGAAGGCGGCACACCACGAAGCCTCCTTCTCCTTGAAGAAAAGACAAGTCCGCACCATCGAGGTAGCCGTAGAGGCGATTGCCGGAGCCCAACCAGGGAACCTGCAAATCAGCGTTCAGCATGACGGCGCAATGCATGCCCAGCAATACCGTGCCATTGACTATGAACACCTTCCTTACATAGCACTGCATCGCTCTGCCGATGTAAGCCTGATGCCGCTCGATCTGCAGTTGACGCCCGGTAAGCGGATCCTATATATTGAAGGCAGTGGAGATGAGGTAGATGAAGCACTGGAGCTTCTGGGCTACGAGGTTATTCGACAAGACCTAACGGGGTTGACCTTGGATGATTTGAAGACCTATGATGTCATTGTAACCGGCATCAGAGCCTTTAATAGAAACGAGTCGCTTGCGGCCAACATAGATGTGTTGCGCGCCTACATGATGCAAGGCGGACATTTGGTGGTGCAGTATAACACTACCTATGATCTCAATGTAGTCCAGATCGGACCATATCCGATGTCGCTTTCCCGCGACCGGGTAACGGATGAAACCTCTGATGTGGAGGTCTTGCTTCCCAAGCACCCCATCTTCAATACGCCCAATCAGATTGGCGCGGAAGATTGGACGGGATGGGTGCAAGAACGCGGACTGTACTTCGCAGGAGAGTGGGAAAAGGAGTATAAACCATTGATAGCGTGGTCAGACAAAGGAGAAGATCCGGTGAATGGAGGCTTGCTCTTTGCTAAGTTTGGCAAAGGAAGCTTCGTTTATACTGGCATTTCATTCTTCAGACAACTTCCTGCTGGTGTACCAGGCGCGTATCGATTGTGGGTAAACATCATGGAGTATGAGCAATCCGAACAGTAAGCATAGCGATACAGCACAAGATTCTCCCAAGGAGAACTGGCCACGCCTTTACTTGAGTGTGATCGCATTCTTGGTATTTCAGATCTTGCTCTACGCATGGATAAGTGAGGCCGTAGCATGAATGGAATTGACTGGACCGTACTGATCTTTACCTTAGGCTTCATCGTAGCCTATGGAACATGGCGTACCCGCAGACAACGTGACTTAAACAGCTATTTACGCGGTGGAAGAGAAGCAGGCTGGGGAACGGTTGGCTTGTCGGTAATGGCCACCCAAGCCTCTGCCATTACCTTCTTGTCAACACCCGGTCAAGCTTATGAAAGCGGGATGGGTTTCTTGCAGTTTTACTTAGGGTTGCCCCTGGCGCTGATCCTGATTTCCGCCATTGCGGTTCCCTTGTTCTACAAATTGAATGTCTACACGGCGTACGAGTTCTTGGAGAACCGCTTCGATCTAAAGACCCGCCTTTTCACGGCTTTTCTATTCTTGTTACAACGAGGCTTAGCTGCCGGAATCACCATCTATGCACCGGCCATTGTTTTAAGCAGCGTATTAGGCTGGGACCTCAATACCTTGAACATCATCATCGGGGTGTTGGTCATCATCTACACCGTGAGCGGAGGTACTAAAGCCGTAAGCGTGACCCAGAGATGGCAGATGGCGGTCATCCTTGCCGGGATGGTGTTTGCTTTTTACACCTTGGTGCAATACATCACCAAAGACCTCACATTCATGGAGGCGTTGCAGTATGCGGGTAGCCAAGAGAAGATGCAGATCATTGACTTCAACTTCGATCTAAGTTCGCGTTATACGATATGGAGTGGATTGACGGGTGGATTATTCCTCGCCTTGAGCTATTTCGGTACCGATCAGAGTCAAGTACAGCGTTACCTCACTGCGAGCAGTGTGAAAGAGAGTAGGATGGGGCTGATGTTCAATGCCATCCTCAAGATACCGATGCAGTTCTTCATCTTGTTTACAGGGGTCATGCTCTTCGTATTCTATCAGATGAATCCGACGCCCATCAATTTCAACGGACAAGTGATCGAGCAAGTGCTTGCTGCGGATGGGAAAGGAGAAGCTGCAGCATTGGTAGATACCTATCGCTACCAAACTGAAGAGAAGGTACGCCTGATCGAGGAGGGAAGGCGAGTTGATGACCCTGCACTGCTTGAGGTAAAAGCACAGTTGGATCAAACGCGAATGGCGTTTCAGGAACGCGCCGCTGAAGTTGCGCCGGATGTGGAGACCAAGGATTCGGATTACGTTTTCATCAGCTTTGTGCTGAACTACCTTCCTCATGGAGCCATCGGCTTGCTCTTAGCGGTCATCCTCAGCGCCGGCATGTCATCCACAGCAAGCGAATTGAATGCCTTGTCTACAACAACAATGAATGACTTTTTCAAGCGGTTGAAACCAGGTATCCAACGTACAGAATCGCTGGAGGTACGCATCAGCCAATGGATCACCGTAGCCTGGGGCATCATCGCCATCAGCGTTGCATTGGCTGCTCGGTTGTTTGATAACTTGATTGAGTTGGTGAACCTGTTGGGCTCCTTGTTCTATGGTACCATCCTTGGTGTTTTTCTATGTGCAGTTTTCCTCAAGCGTTTTTCAGGTACGCATGTATTTGTCGCTGCCATTGTATCCGAGGTCATGGTTCTGAGCCTTTTTGCTTTCTTCAGCGAAGAGATCGGCTACCTGATGTTCAACGCGATCGGATGCGTTGCAGTGCTCCTGTTGTCCACAATGCTCCATGCATTAGTTAGAAGAATGTAGGAATCCTAAGCCAAACATGGACGTATTTTTAGCAAAACTTTGTGATGCTTAAGCGTAGCCTATACCTCCTCCTTGCAGGCACTTTTCCCTTGCTTTCATTGGTCTAAGAGCTTGCAGTAGAGCGGGTAGAAGAAGTCCTTCGACTCGAACCATATTTCGTTTTCAACCTAGGTGACCGAGTCAACACCGAGTACAGTGAGTACAACCCGGTGCTCAGTCCAGACGGACAGTACTTACTCTACACTTCTCGAAACGATACCACCACAGCGGAGAACATCTACTCTGAGGATCGTCAGTACTTTGAAGACATCAGCCTGGCTCAGCAAGAAGGCGGCAATTATGCGGGTATGGCTAGCAAGGATAATCCGCTGGGCTCCTTCGCCAATCAGGTGAATACCAGCAATCATGAGGCGCCGGTTTACATTTCCAAAGATGCTCAGACCATCATCATGTTCAAAGACAACGATCTATGGTTCAGTGAAAAAACCGAAAATGGCTACACGGAGCCTCAGCGTTACCCAAAGAACATCAACTTCAAGTACTATCATCGGCACGCTTCACTCACTGCAGATGGAGCGCACATGTACTTCACGTCTGAGGTGCTCGATAAAGAAACGGGACGCTTCCATCTTGACCTTTACCACAGTATGAAAGATGAGGATGGTGAATGGCAAAAGCCCGAAGCGCTTCCGTTACCCGTAAATTCGCTCTACAATGAGGATAGTCCGGAGATCAGTGCAGATGGCAGTATGCTCTTCTTCAGCAGTAATCGTCCAGAAGGTCTAGGTGGCTATGACATTTACTACGTGAACTTGTTGAATGACTCATTGGAACTCATTCAGCTGCGTGAGCCAATTAACTCATCCGGCCAAGACATTTACTTCAAATTACTCCCTGAAGGGGATAATGCCTATTTCTCTTCTGATCGTTTAGGTGGTTTCGGTGGGATGGATTTGTACAAGGTTGCCTTCTACGAAGAGTCATTGGTAAACTGTGATGCACAGCCCGATAAGAACACGTCATTAAAGATCATAACAGAGGATAGCCTGCGGGTAGGCGCATATTTGCTTGCGAACACCGGTGGATCAACCTTGCTCGGCCAGTCTCCCGATTTCTATGACTGGTACTTGAATGATCGTTTAGTAGGCAAGGGACGAAACCTCACCTTGCTCATGGAAGAAGCGGGCACCTACCAACTCCGAGCGATGATGGGCGTGATCGATGAGAGTAGACTCGGTTACCAAGTGGGCTGCAAAGACAAAACCATTTACGTAGTAGAGCCAGAAGCTTTCAATGAAGGTTCGGTCATTGACCTGGGAGTGCCTGCAGAGAATCAGCTGCTCACGGTACAAGAATTACTCGACCTCTTACCTAAACCAAAAGGCGACTTGATCGTGGCCAATGACGTCGGATCTACCTATCAGGGAGTACCCTTGCAGATGAACCTCACCGACAACGATCCATTGGTTAAAGAACAGCAAATAGTATTAGAAGCGATCGGTCAGCCGCGCTATGGAAGTGTTACCATAGGTCAAGCAGTGAAAGGTACGGTTCTCTATTATCCGGCGAAGGACTTTGTTGGGAATGATGTGTTTTCTTACGAGGTTCAATCGGGCAACGGTGAAACGGCTGAAGCCTTCGTTGGGGTGCGCGTATTGGTGAATCCCTACTTGAAGGAGATGACGGAAAATGATCCAGATGTGAAGACGGTCATGGACTACGCGATCACTTCAGCTGGTCGCTTGGTATCGATCAATGTTTTGTTGAACGATGGCTTTGACAAAGAGGATGAAGTGCGCCTTACATCGATCACTTCTCCAGCCAATGGTGCTGCACGCATCTATGATGGAGAAAAGGGCATCATCGTCTATGCACCGAACAGATCCTTCACAGGGGAGGAAGTCTTCACGTATGAAGTGGTTTCCAACGGCAAGCCTTACAAGGGTAAGGTGAAAGTGGCCGTTGGTGCCCAAGAAGAACCCTTGGTTGCTGCGGTTAATGATGAAACCGCAGATGAGACGGAAACAGTACTAGCCGCCAATGAGTCATCAGAAGCATCTTCCGAGAAAACTTCAGAAGCCAAGAAAGCGAAGATGAACATGCAGCGCGATGAAGCCATGTTAGACAACGTGGATCCGAACCGTAGTGATTCCCGTTCACCTCCTGAACTGGCATTGGAGACGATCTATTTCGACTTCGATAAGACCTATATCCGCTCTGATGCCCGCGCAGTGATGGAGAAGAACGTTGCCTTGCTGAAGGAAAACCCTGATGCCGTGATCAAGGTGGTAAGCCATTGCGATTCTTGGGGTAGCAGTACTTACAATCAGCTGTTTTCTGCCCAACGGGCCAAGTCTACCGTTGATTACCTTGTATACAAGGGTATTTCAAAGGACCGCATAGCGGCTGCTGTAGGTTTTGGGGAGGAAGAACTTGTGAACGATTGTGGGGATGGGGTTCCTTGTCCAAAAGCCAAGCACCAAGAAAACCGCCGTTCTGAGTTCTATGTTGTAGGAACCTTGAAGTAGGTTGAACGCTATCCGCCGACACGTTTGGTGCCGTAGCCTTTCTGTTTGAGGAAGGCCTCCACTTTGTCGCGTTGATCGCCTTGGATGATGACCTCACCGTCCTTTGCGCTGCCTCCGGTTCCGCAATGGGCTTTCAGTGCTTTTCCTAGGGCATTAAGGTCTTCATCTGCTCCTATGAATCCTCTGACAATCACCACCGCTTTTCCTCCACGACCTTTGGTCTCGCGGTGAAGTTTCAACTGCTGCTCGTTTGGAGCAAGGGTTTCCATCGCGTCATCCGCATCCTCGTCTCCTTGAAAATTAGGATTGGTGGAATAGACAAAGCCACCTTTATTGTTCTTGTTTGACATAGCTCTATGGTGTGATCACATGCAGTGATCCAGGTTTCACTTCAAAGGTAAGCATCGTGGTGGGCGGCATGGGCTCACCGTCTATTTGATAGGCCACTGGATGATTGGTGACCAACTCAATCCGTTTGGCTCTAGCGGTCTTCACCCATTTACTTTTATGAATGTTGTTCAAGAATAAGCGGGATGCCAGCGGCATCAAGGCGGTGGGAGGGAGGTCTTTCACAACGATCACATCCAGGAGCCCGTCATCGTCTACACCTTCTGGGTTGATGTAGGCGTTGTTACCGAATTGGGTGATATTGGCAACGACCACCGTATAGGCTTGCTGAACAATCGTTTCTTTCCCGTCTAAAAGGAGGGTGTAAAACTGAGGTTGGTAGTGGCTGAAAGCGTCGATACTGAGCTTCACGTAGTTGCTGAACCCGCGTTCACTGGCTTCATCAAATGCTTTCGCCACATGTGCATCAATTCCACTGCCGCAAAATCCAATGCTGGGTGCGCAATTCACTTCAAAGGTGTCTATGCTACGAACCTTGCCTGCAAACAGTTCATCAACGGCTTCTTCCACTTTATTGCTGATGCCCAAGTGTCTGCTGATTCCATTGCCCGATCCAGTTGGAATGATGCCCAAAGCCGTTTCTGTTCCGATCAACTGCACCCCGATCTCGTGTACACTTCCATCGCCGCCAACGGCAATAACCGCTTTATAGCCCTTGGAAGGAGCTGACCTAGCTAGCTCGATGGAATGCTCTGGACTCTTACTCGTTACTACTTCAAACGGAGAGCTTCCTTGAAGAGCGTGGATATGTTTTTGGAAACGTTCATACCCACCTGTTCCGCTGTTTGGGTTAACGATAAACAAAAAAGGACCTCCCTCGAGGTCCTTCATATGTTGATGTGGTTTGTGCAACACTATTCCGTCTTTACGCCGGTTAACTGGCAGCTGTAGGTCTTATTCCCATCCACCACCGTGTAATCTATCGTGATGGTGATTTGGGTAGTATCCGATAGATCCAATGAACCCGTTCCGCTGATCACTTTTGCGTTATCATCCGGACTTTGGTTGTAGATATTAAAGGAAGTGGTACCCGCGTTTACGCGTGCTTGCACCGGAGAGAAGAATCCTCTCAAGTCCCATTGGCTGTAGTTGAACACGTTGGTCATAACAATCTGATCATCGCTTCGGTTGTCACGTTCGATGATCATCTCATAGGTACTTACCAAGGTATCGACGTCTACGCAACCTTCTCCGATTTGGTACTTACCTAACAATGGAACGCGGGTTTCAATTTCGCAAAATTCACCTTCGTAACCGTCGATGCAGATGCAGTCTCCTTCAACGCAATCGCCGTAGGCACATACTACATCGTTCAATTCACACAAGTCTACTTCACTGCAGGTTTCGCCCGAGTAGCCTTTAAGGCAGTCGCATTCGCCTTCATTGCAGGTTCCGCCATTGTCACAGACGATCTTTTCTTTTCCAAATGGGCCAATACATGGGTTGCAAGCGGTAAAGCTCATACTTGCTCCAATGAACAAGAGGGCGAAGAGGATCCGTTGAATCATATACATCTTTGAATTAAGAGGCGTAAATATATGAATTTCACTGCTCGGTGATTTGACGGTGTTGTACTTCTCATGGTTAACAAGATGTTGTTGAATTCCCAGATAGGGCCTCATGTGAAGTGACGTAATTCTGTTATTTTTGCGCAAACGAAATTCCATCTATCATGAAAAAAATTATGAAAACCGCTTTCCTTTTCGCATTGATCGCTTCAGTTACGGTTGCTTGCGGAGGAGGAGAAGAAAAGAAAGAAGAAGGTACTGAAGATGCTGCTGGACAAGTAGAAGCTGCAGTAGAAACCGCTAAGGAAGAAGCTGAAGAAGCTGCTCAAGCTACTGAAGCTGCTGCTGAAACTGCTGTGAACGAAGCAAAGGAAGCTGCAGAAGAGGTAGTTGAAGAAGTAGATAAGAAAGCATCTAAGATGGCAGGCGAAGCTGAGAAAACCGCTGAAACCGCTGACAAGAAAGCTGCAAAGATGTCTGGAGAGTCAACTGAAGCAGAAGCTACAGCTGATAAGAAAGCTGCAAAAATGAAGGGTAAGTAATCCTTTATACTTCTCTCAAGATACGAGAAGCGCCCCAGTCGGGGCGCTTTTTTTATGCCCTGACACATAAGCGAAATCCCCCAAACTCACTCCCCCTCTTGGGAGGGGGTCGGGGGGTGGGTTAATCTCACACTCACACTCACACTCACTCCCGATGGCTATCGGGAAATTCTCACTCTGAACTTGACCCACCCCTTAATCCCCTCCCAAGAGGGGACTTTTGAATTCGTCACCAAACTCAATCCCCTCCCCAGAGTGATTACCCAGAAAAAGGGAAGGACGTAAATAGGTTGAGTGCTGTGGGTTTTGCTTTGGTTAAAAAAGTCATGGATTTAGTACAGCTTACTACCAAGTTCTCAGATCATTCCTGCTGCATAGAGTACTTAGAAGCCCTTCGTTGGCCAGAAGGTCCTGTGTGTCATTATTGTGGATGCGGCAGGAGTTCGAGACTACCTTTAGAACATCGTCAGAAGTGTCTGTCTTGTAACCGAAGCTTTTCGGTCTTGCTGGGTACGGTCTTTGAGGCGACTAAGCTACCTCTGCCCAATTGGTTTACAGCTATTTATCTGATCGCTGATGCCAAGCAAGGCATCTCATCTCTTCAACTGTGCCGACACTTAAACGTGAACAAGAATGCGGCTTGGTTGATGCAAAAGCGGATCAGAAGAGCTATGAAGGAACAGTCTTACTTACAAGGTATCGTTGAGTTGGATGAGACCTACTTGGGCGGGAGCAGGTCAAACAAGAAGCTCGCCGAGATCCAGCACAAGAAAATCCCGAAAGCCGGAATGCTTCATAAAACACCTGTGCTTGGTATGTACGAACGTGAATGAAAGATCATACTAAAGGTGTTAAACAAAGCCTGGGGGAAAGAAATAAAGCCACACTTGACCGAGTGCATTCATCCCAACAGCACCATCATTACTGATGGTTTCGGTGGATATGCTGGAATGGATAAGCACTTCAATGATCATGTAATACTGAATCATGAAAAGAAGCAATATCGAAAAGGCAAGTTCTCCATGAGCACAATCGAGGGTTTTTGGGCAATGCTGAAAAGGGCGGTTATCGGTGTCTACCACAAAATATCATTCACCCACCTGCAGGATTACCTCGATGAAATTGCTTTTAAGTTCAACTACAGAAAGGTCAGCAATCGCTTTGACATATTGATAAACAGGATGATGGCAGTGAATCTCCCACTTACTGGGTAATCACTCTTGGGAGGGGGAGAATGAGAATGAGAATGAGAATGAGAGTACGTCCCGTTAGCTATCCTTTAGACTTATGCTGTTAGTTTTATGAAGAAAAGAGCTGACCATTGTAATACCCCCCAATCCTAGGACAAGAATCAGTCAAAGTTAAGTTAGATTATTTTACTCTTTTCATGCTGCCTTTTTCATGGCCTCAAAGTCTTGCTTTGGAGTTCTGTATTCCAAGGACTGGTGAGGTCGTTCAGCACCCAAATGAGCATCCATCTCTCCTTCAAGACTAGCCTCAACCAATCTCTTGATTAAAGGTGTCAAGGCACCATCGGATCCTTCTAACGGCTCACCTGATTGAAGCGCTTTAAGTGCATCAGAAAACAAAGCGTTTGCGTCTTTTTTCTCTTCTTTCATTGTGTTCATAATGTAGTATTTACTTCTCTTCATCATGACACACTTTTCTGAACAGTCTCGGCGGCTGGCTTCTAGCTCCTAGCTCCTAGCTCCTAGCTCCTTGTACCTTGTAACTAATTCCTAATTCCTAATTCCTAATTCCTTGCACTGAGTACACCTAAAACTGTCCGTCATATTTAGACATGCTTAACTCATCAACACGCACCACTCACTGCGCCCTACTCACTATATTTGCACTGTTCAATGAAAGGAAGAACACTGCTCGATCACACCGCGTTGTCTTATACGCTCGACCGCCTCGCATACGAAGTATATGAGCAACACCTTGATTTCAGTAACCTGGCCATTGTTTCCCTCCAACCCCGTGGCGTTGCCGTAGGCGAACACATCGTGAAGAAACTCGCTGAGCTTACCGACGGAGAAAAGATCTTGCACGGAAAACTGGATGTCACCTTCTACCGCGACGATTTCAGAAGAAGAGAAGAGGTTCTGGTGCCTTCATCAACCGACATGGAGTTTTCTGTGGAAGGGAAGGAGATCATCTTGGTAGACGATGTATTGTACACCGGGAGAACCGTACGCAGCGGTTTGGATGCACTGCTCGATTTTGGTCGACCAAAACATGTAGAGCTGCTGGTGCTGATCGATCGTCGCTTCAGCAGAGAATTGCCGGTTCAACCCGATTACACCGGAAGAATGGTTGATGTGGTAAGCGATGAACGTGTGAAAGTGGAGTGGAGTGAGGATAATTCGAACAACCGTGTGACCCTTTACAGCGCTGATCAATGAGTAAACTGAGTACCAAACACCTGTTGGGAATCAAGAATATTACACCGGAAGACATCCAATTGATCTTCCAGACAGCCGATAATTTCAAAGAGGTCATCAACCGTCCGATCAAGAAAGTACCCTCTCTGCGCGATGTGACCATCGCGAACATCTTCTTTGAGAACTCTACCCGAACCAAGCTCTCCTTTGAACTTGCAGAGAAGCGCCTCTCTGCCGATGTGGTGAATTTCTCCGCATCCTCATCCAGCGTAAAGAAAGGGGAGACCCTGGTAGATACCGTCAACAACATCCTTGCGATGAAGGTCGATATGGTGGTGATGCGTCACCCCAATCCAGGTGCACACGTGCACTTGGCTCGACACGTAGATTGCAGCATCGTGAATGCAGGTGATGGAGCCCATGAGCATCCGACCCAGGCCTTACTGGATGCCTACAGCTTGCGTGAGAAACTCGGCGAGCTCAAAGGTAAAAAGGTCTTGATCGTGGGTGACATCTTACACTCTCGCGTGGCGCTTTCCAATATCTTCTGCTTGCAGAAACTCGGAGCGGAGGTAGCGGTCTGTGGGCCTGCGACCTTGATCCCACGCCACTTGGCATCCTTGGGCGTTAAAGTGCTGCTCGACCTCAAAGAGGCATTGCGCTGGGCAGACGTGGCCAATATGCTCCGCATCCAGTTGGAGCGGCAAGACATTGAATACTTCCCTTCGCTGCGCGAATACAGCATGCAATACGGCCTTACACGTGCTTTACTGGAAGAGGTGGGGAAGAAAGACCTCGTGATTATGCACCCTGGTCCGATCAACCGAGGGGTAGAAATTACGAGCGATCTCGCAGACAGTGAATACAGCATTATTCTGAACCAAGTAGAGAATGGAGTAGCCATTCGAATGGCTGTTTTATACCTCTTAGCTGGGCAGGCGAAAACCGCATGATTCTTTCCTATATTTGCTTCAAGACCAAAACCATTGGCCATGAATTTTACCATCGAAGAAGCAGAAAAGTGTACCGTCGTTCGTGTAGAAGCTGAGAAGGTTGGAGGGGTTATCTCACCAAAACTCAAGGCTAAGTTCGTTGAACTCAATGCTCAAGGCATACGCAACATCGTATTCAATATGGCCAAGGTGAAGTATTGCGACTCGTCTGGATTGAGTGCCATCTTGGTTGGAAACCGCTTGTGCAAGAATGCCGATGGAACCTTTGTGGTATGCCACATGAGTGAAATGGTGAGCAAACTAGTGCAGATATCACAATTAGAATCGATTTTGAACATCACGCCAACGGAACAAGAAGCAGTAGACTACATCTTGATGGAGGAGGTGAACAGAGAAGTTGAAAACGAGTAGCGAATGAGAGTAAAAACTACGATCGCATTTTTACTATTGATGTTAGGATTGGGGGATCTAGCACAGCGCAGCTACGCACAATGTGTTCCCGATACTACCATTACGAGTTTATATGCCCCTGATGAGAATGAAGGACTTCCTGAAGGTAAGGTCTTCATGCCCTATGACGCGGTGATCACCCTTAACGTTCCTGCAGACACCTCATACCTGACGTTCACTGCGGCGATTGATCGCTTAGAGTTAAATGAGATCACAGGGCTCCCAAATGGCTTTGATTATGCTTGCTATCCGGATTCCAACTGCGTTTTCGAGGGTGGTGAGTACGGCTGCATCCTGGTTACAGGTTTTACAAACGATAATGAGGATGCGGGTAGCTACGATCTGGTGGCAGACTTCAACTTCTACCTCGCCGCTCCAGCAGTCAGCTTGCCCTATGAGATTACAGACTACACCATCGTCCTAGACAGCGTGGCAGTCGGCGTTCGTACGGTTGACCATGCTTCACTGCGCTTCTCTGTGGAGCCCAACCCGATCATGGAGACATCGCAGTTGTTCTTTGAACTGCCAAGCTCGGGACGCTACACGCTCGAGGTGTACAGCCTGCTTGGAAGCAAGGTGGCACACAACGAAGGCATGGGTCGCTCCGGCCTTCAGAAGTATCCGCTGGTTGCTTTGAGCAACCAACCTGGGGTTTACTTCATCACCTTGAAACAACAACAATACCAGCGCTCCATGCGTTTCATCGTAAGGTGATGAGCGCACACTTTCCGAAATTCAGTACAACGATTCTCGGTTCCAACTCTGCCTTACCGGCAAATGGAAGGCATCCTACCGCACAGCTACTCAATGTAAATAACCATTACTACCTCATTGATTGTGGGGAAGGTACCCAGATGCAACTTCGACGCTATGGCATGAAGATGCAGCGCATTGAAGTGGTGTTCATTTCTCATATGCATGGCGACCATTACTTCGGACTGGTCGGACTGCTCAACTCCATGCATTTACTTGGACGCACGCGGCCACTCAAGATCATTGCTCCAGCTGCTTTGGAAGAAATCGTCAGAATCCAACTGGACGCAGCTGGTGGGCGGATCCAGTATCCGATCGAATTCGTGGTGCTCGATATCGCTCCGCAGGAGAAACAACGCGTGTATGAAGATGCACAGATCAAGGTCAACGCCTTTTTACTGAAGCACCGGATTCCTTGTCATGGCTTTCTTTTCACGGAACAAGAGCGCGAACGCAGCTACTTGCCTGATAAGGGTGGACCCGCAGGTGTAAAGCTTCAGGAGATTCCTAAGCTAAAGGCTGGAGAAGATGTTCAACGACCAGACGGAACGGTGTTTCGGTCTAAGGACTACACAGAAGCTCCTGCGCCCCCACGGACTTATGCCTATTGCACAGATACCTTACCGCTTGAGGTAACGAGTGAAATGGTAGCCGGGGCTAATTGCCTCTACCACGAGGCCACCTTCATAGAGGCAGAAAGAAAGAGAGCCAAAGAAACCTTCCATAGCACCGCCCAACAAGCCGCGGAAGTAGCACAGAAAGCGGAGGTGAAGGAATTGCTGATCGGACATTACTCCGCGCGCTATTCCGAATTAGAAGTGCACCTCACGGAAGCCCGCTCGATCTTCCCAAAGACCTACCTCACCGAAGAGGGAGCAGAGTTTGAAATAAAGTAAGGGGCTCGCCGCTTATTTAGAATCCTTCTTAATAGTTTTGCTGTCGTGCAATCCCAGATCAGAACATACATCGCAGACGGCAATGTGCTCATCCTAGAAGGACTTAAGAACATCTTGAATGATACGGGTTTGGTAGACATCGTAGGTACCGCGACCAACGGAGAGCAGATGCTAGCTGACATTGTGCGTTCACGTCCGGAGGTCCTCTTAGTCGATTATTCTTGCGATGATATTGTGGTGAGTGATGTACTCATGGCGATGAAGCGCATGCCATCATTGAGGGTGATCGGGATCGTTGGCGAATGCAATGTGGACCAGCTGAAGCAACTTATGGCAACAGGCATCAATGGTCATTTGATGAACGACTGTGATCGAGATGAGGTGGTGGATTCCGTAAAGGCTTGCGCGAAGGGGGAACGCTTCTTCTGCGGCAAGGTGCTCGATCGTTTGAACGCCAGTGAAGGCGAAGAAACAGACCACGGATGCGAACCCGTGAACATTAGCGAGCGGGAATTGGAGATCCTACAACTGATCGCCGAAGGTCTCACCACCAAGCAGATTGCAGAGCGACTGCACTTGAGTTTTCACACGGTGATGACGCACCGAAAGAACATGATGGGCAAATTGGGATTGAAGAATACTGCCGGATTGATCGTTTACGCGGTGAAAGAGAACCTGATCAGTCCGAATAGATTCCTGTTCAGTTCAGATACTACGACCAACTGATATCGTCATCCGCACCGAGCAGCATCAGGGCTTCGGTCAATTCCCCTTCTGTCTTCAGGTCTGAATTCTTCTTTGACACTTCTAGACCTCGGCGATAGATCTTGATCGCTTCTTGTTCCTTGCCTTCGCTTTCTAGAAGCTTACCCAACTTATAGTAGGCGCCGAGGTAATTTGCGTCATTGGCTAGGAGGTCCTTGATGATCGTGATGGCCTTTTTGATCTTGCCATCCTTTTCGTATTCCAAAGCGGCCGCGTATTTCAAGAAGGAATCGTCTGGATTGGTCTCCAGCATCTCTTTGATCAGTTTCAGTCGCTCGTTGGTCATGATGGCAAAAGTTTGCCGAAAAGTACTACGATATGAACCAAAAAGAAAAGCTAAGAAGGCTTAAAGAATGAACAACTTATCAAAGTGAAACGTCCATCAGATTATAGGTCTCTGGATAGGAGATGACCCCAGCAGCTAACATTTTCATTTTGAGGGCATTGTTCTTCTCCATTTTTTCTACGTACATGGGGTCGTTCACACGGAAGAACATGTAGATGTGGTTGTCGTTCTCAACCCCTCTGAAGACATTGGTGACGGCAAATTCATGCTCTGGATCGTCTTGATAGTCCTTAAGAAAAGCCTCCTCCCAGCGATCATATTTTAAGGTCTTGAAGCTCATCAAGTGAAAGATGCTATCATCTGCAGGTTCCGTATATGCCAGTGATTGATCGAGCAACAAGAAGCGGATACCATCCTCTTTGGCCACTTGTTGCATTGTTTTCCATGCCTTGTCAGAATCGATGTAGGCGTTGGCTTTTTCCAAGTCATCCACACCGTAAACGCTGACCACCAAGTTGGTGTCTAAAAAACCCTTGTAGTGCGCAATCTTCGTGAGTCCATTTGCTTTAAAATCAGCTGAAACGGTCTTGTAGGCCGATTTCCAATCGCAGAAGTCTGTACTTTCATGGATCACCACTAAGGTGGTATCAATGATCCCTTCGCGAACGAAGGGAACTCCTTCCAATGCAACGATTTGTTCAACTTCTTCTGAACACGCCGAAAACAAGAAGGCACTCGCCATGGTTAGAATGAGGAGGTATCGATGGATCATGCGACTAAAATAGGCCTTATTTTGTACCGTGATGAGTTGGAAATACAAATCAGAATGAAATCATATCGAGCGCTGCTCAATATCAGTTTGTTGTTGTTGATGGTACCTTTTGATGGGTGTCGGAAAATCCCAGTATTTGTGGTGCAAGGAAACGTAAGTGAGTTTTATACCGGCTCATCTGTGGAGGGTGTGAATATCAGGCTGTCATACTCTCCGGTGAGCTACGGAAGTGTATCCACCGGTTTCGAGAGCATCACTTCAACGGTTACCGATGCCAACGGCGATTACATGCTAGAATTCGAAGAGCCCAGTACAGCATCGTATCGACTCGTCACCAAGCGGGACGGATACGTGGATGAGGTACGCACCGTAGCAGCAACGGAATGGAGTTCGGATCAAGATAATACCGAGGACTTCAATGTTTACTTAGACGTGGAATTAGAGTTAATCTTCACAAAGGCTTCGTTTGATGGCAGTGCCTTGTTCCAATTGGGCCGGCATAGCGTTGGATGCAGTTCTTGCTGCCTGGATCAGCAGTCATACTTCGTGAATGCAGATACAACCATCACATGTCGCGTTTATGGAAACCAGCAGATTCCATTCACGATAACTCGGATCGGACAGGGTGCCGCAGCGGAAGAGAGCGGCGTATTGGAAGTTACAGAAGGAAGTTACCAGCAGAGCTGCTCGTTCTAGGTATTACTTTGACGTCTGGGAAGCTTCTTCACGAACTGCGTCGTAAAGTTCTTTATGAATAACACGGGTATCCACGACTTTACCACCTTCAACGGTTTGCTCAACGTATTTCACGCCAGCTGAATACAGCCCGTAAACGCCATCAGCTCCATTGCCGGTGTACGTGATCTCTTGAGATGGGGTGCCATCTACGTCTAAGAAAGTCCAGGTGCCTTTCTTTCTGCCTTTCTCGTAATGTGCCTCCAAGTAGATCTCACCCGTGGGGTGGTAATGAACGGTGGTTCCATCAAGCTTGCCGTTCGACCATTGCTCTACGCGGAGTTTTTTGCCTTCTGGACTGTAGGTGATGGCTTCTCCATCTTTGATGCGTTGCTCATTTTCATGGTGAACGCTCGAAATTTGACCGTTGTCAAAATGATTGGTGACCGTCCAGCATGCGCAGGATGCGTCAAAACTTTCTTCTAATCCTTGGGCATTCAGCTGCAGGCTCAGTGCCATAACAGCTACCATTCCGATCCATTTCATGTGCATCACTTTCATGTTCATACAAATGTAGACGTTCCATTCATCCTAAAGCTGCCTCAGTAGGCTTTTAAAAGATGCTTCTTTTAATCGAATGTTGGCCGGCTGCTTCTTGAACCAGGTTACTTGCCGCTTTGCATAGTTGCGGGTGTGCTGTTTGACCTTGGCTACTGCCTCATCCAACGAACAGGTGCCATCGAAATACGCGAACAGCTCTTTGTAGCCTACCGTTTGCAATGCGTTGCAAGCACGAAGGGGGAGTAGGGCCTTTGCCTCCTCCAGCAATCCTTCATCCATCATGTGATCTACCCGTTCATTGATGCGGGCATAGAGGTGTTCTCGTTCCCATTCTACTACGATCAACTTCACCTCCCACGGAAGGCGTTGTTGCTTACCTTTTCTTAATTCAGAGAAGGGTCTTCCTGTTGCATCGAAGGCCTCCAAAGCACGTTGCACCCGCTGCCGATTGTGGATGTCGACTTCCTTGTAGTAGGCAGGGTCCACTTTTTGTAATCGTTCCTGTAGCGCTTCAATGCCTTCCTCTTCGTAGCGCGCATTCCACTTCGCTCGGATGCTTGCTTCTGCCTTCGGAAGTTCATCCAATCCCTCCACGGCTGCCTTGATGTAGAAGCCAGAGCCACCCACCACAATGGCGGTTTCCTTGTGTTGGAAGTATGCTTTGAGGGCATCCTGAAGGTCCTCTGCATACTGTCCCGCACTGTACGCTTCCTCAGGATCCAAGATGTCAATGAAATGATGGGTGACTTCTGCCTGTTCTGCTGCCGTTGCTTTCGCGGTGCCGATGTCCATGCCTCGAAAGAACTGACGCGCATCGGCGCTGAAGATCTCCGCGTCCAAATACTTTGCTAAGTCAATGGAGAGGGCGGTCTTACCAGAGGCCGTCGGACCCGCGATCACGATCAGTTGTGGCGTCATGCCTAGTACTCGCGGTCGTCAGAATAGGCTTCATTCGAACCTAAAAGGTCGAACATGTCTTTAAATTCATCCAGGTCATCCTCCCGATTCTCAGAAACATCCTCAATGTCCATATTGAACTCCGGCGATTTGCTGTATTGCTCCGGTGCATCGCCAAAGCTTTGAATGATCCGTGGGGTGATCACGGTTTCGTCCAATGCTTTGATGCTGATTACATCGATGTAGAAGCACCACATCAAGAAGAAATCAAAGACGTACAACAGCTTTTGACCTTCGTCAAATACGATGTCCTTCAAAGCCGTTTCGTTCATCATCAAAATCGGCTCACCGGTCTCCGAGCGCTCGCCCATGTCCATCAGGGTGATCTCCTGTCCTTTCTCCCAATCCTCATTGCTCACGTAGAACGATGCCATCTGTCCATTATCAAAACCAAAAGCCTCCTGGATCAGGTTATGAAGGTCCTGAAAGGTATCCGTACAGGAGAGTTCAAGGTCGCGGAAAACGTTCTCTTCAAAATCCAACAAGACACGCAGTCGAATTACTTTTTTCATACTCATGCTGTTCTGTTAATTCACGGTTTTAGGTGTAAGGCCCAAGGCCCGTCCTTTGTTCAATAAATAGGCGAGGGCCTCCTCGTAATCGTTCTTGATCTCGCCTTCCAAAATCGCTTCCCGGATGGCGGTTTTCAATTCACCTACCTCACGGCTCGGTCCCAATCCAAAGATATCCATGATCTCCTGACCACCGATCGGTGGCTGCCAGTTGCGCAGGCGATCGCTTTCCTCCACTTCCTTGCACTTCTCCCGCACCCGCTGGAAATTATCCAAGAAGCGTTTCACCTTGTATTCATTCTTCGAGGTGATGTCTGACTCACACAGGGTCATCAATGACTCCAGGTCTTCGCCGGCATCAAACAACAGTCTACGAATGCCGGAATCACTCACTTCTTTCTTGCTGAGTGCGATCGGACGCAAGTGTAAGCGCACCATCTTCTGCACGAACTTCATTTTATGGTCCAGCGGCAGTTTCAATTCCCTGAAGATCTTGGGTGTCCATCGCGCACCGAGGTCTTCGTGGCCATGAAAGGTCCAACCGGCCTGGGTATCGAAGCGCTTCGTGGCGGGCTTCGCAATGTCATGTAAGATGGCCGACCAGCGCAACCAGAGGTCATCGCTTCGGTCTGCTACGTTGTCTAAGACTTGTAGCGTATGATAGAAATTGTCTTTGTGTCCGATGCCGTTCTTCACATCCACCCCATGCAAGGCCACCATCTTGGGAAAGAATTGGTGAAGGAGTCCGGTTTTGAAAAGCAGCTTAAAGCCGACGCTGGGCTTCGGACTCAAGATGATCTTGTTCAATTCATCGGTGATCCGTTCTTGCGATACGATCTTCAAGCGTTCTGCGTGATCCTTGATGGCTTGGTAGCTTCGGTCCTCAATGTGAAATCCGAGCTGCGACGCAAAACGGATCGCACGCATCATGCGCAGTGGGTCATCGGAGTAGGTCTGTACCGGGTCTAAGGGCGTGATGAGCCTACCATCGCGCAAATCGCTCAAGCCATCGAAGGGGTCTACAATGGTGCCGAAGTCCTCAGGGTTGAGGCTGATGGACAGGGCGTTGATGGTGAAATCTCGGCGCTCCCGGTCTTCTTGCAAGGTGCCATCTTCAACCAGTGGCTTGCGTGAATGGTCGCGGTATGATTCCTTGCGTGCACCTACCACCTCAAACTCAAGGTCGTTGTGCATGAACATGGCCGTGCCGAAATTCTTGAAGAAACTAACCTTCGTGCCGTTCAATCGGTCAGATAAAGCTTTGGCAAATTCAATTCCGCTGCCCTCCACCACAATGTCGAGGTCTTTACACGGACGGTCCAATAAGAGGTCGCGCACATACCCTCCCACCACATAGGCCGGCTTACCAAAGTCCTTCACCGTGGCGGCGATCTCCTTGAAAATGGGTTGGTTTACGTGTGCCTTGATCTCATCAGGTGTCATGCGCCTTAGCCAATTTTGAAGCTGCCATCTGCAAACAACTGAACCACCTTACGCTTGCGGTCGGTCAATTGTTTCAAGCGCGCTTCGAATTCGGGCGGCAAAGGTACGACTTCACTCGCAGCCGCTTGCCGAGCTTCTTCCTTCAGGTGGGTATCGCTGATGTAGATCGGCATGCCGAGTCGTTGTACGAAATCGCTGACCTCTCCTTCATAGCTCACGATGAGCATGGCATTCCATAAGTCAGGATGGTGAAGCAGGATGTTTTCACTGGATGCGTCGATCCATTGCATGGTGGGATGACTGAGTTCCGGCAATAGGCGCTGCAACATCGCATCGCTGGAGCAGACCACATGATCGGCGTTGTGGTCAGGGTCGGTGGTTCGCACCAAGTATCGCTTTCCATAGGCTCTTCCTGTATCGCGTAAGGCTTTATGGCTGAAGGGTTTCATGTTACACAAGCAATTGTTCAACGGAAATGCCATGCGCACATTTGAAGTGACCTTTTGGGCATGCAGCATGTCCGTGCAATCCACAAGGCCTGCAGTCGAGCGCTTCGGCTGTTTCGATCACCTGTGCATCGCTAGAGAGTGGTCCGAAACCAAAGGAAGGAACCGTGCTGCAGAAGATCACGCGTACTGGTGCATCAGTTGCGCTGCATAAATGCAAGGGAGCAGAATCGTTTACATAGTTCATTGCAGCATCCCTCATCAAGGCAGCGCTTTCCAATAGGCTGAGTTTGCCAGCAAGGTTGGTTACCCGTGGATGCTTGGTGGCACCTTGGATGCCTTCATTGTGTTTGAAATCTCCGGGTGCACCGAGCAAGTAGATCTGTTCATCGGCTGAAAAGCGATCGATGAGTGCGATCCAGTGTTCCGCTGGCCATTGCTTGGTAAACCACACCGAACTGGGCGCGATGCATCGGTATGGAACTTGTTTGAACGCTGCCACCGATGCTTCATCCGACGGGGAAGGGTAGAGCTTTGGTGCAGCAGGGGTGAGGGCCTTGACGTATGGCTTCACTACCTCAAAGTTCCGTTCGATCTCGTGCATGCCATTCATTTGATGGGCTACGCTGTGCTGGTAAAAGGAGCGCAGTGGGTTTTTATCGAATCCCGCCTTGTGTGCTGCACCGCTGAAAACGGTAAGCAAGCCTGAACTCGCAAAGCGATGGAGGTTGATGACCAAGTCGTAACGCTGTTTTCTCAGCGTGACGCCCATTTGGAGCAGTCCGCTGTACTTTCCGTTCTGCTTATCCCAAACATATACTTGCCTCAAGAAGGGATGCCCTTTGAAGAGGGCTTCGTTGCCTTTCTTCACCACCACATCGATCGTTGCATCGGGCTGGCTTTCATGCAGCAACTCCAACGCCGAGGTGGCTAGGATCACGTCTCCGATGAACGAAGTTTGAATGAGCAGTATGTTGCTAGCTTGGATCAAACAGCTACTTGGAAGTCGCGCAAGACATCGTTGAGGGAGGTCTTCTTATCCGTGCTCTCCTTGCGCTTTCCGATGATAAGGGCACAAGACACATTGTATTTTCCTGCGGGGAAGGTCTTTTCATAGCTTCCTGGGATCACCACCGATCGGGCCGGAATGCGTCCCTTCATCTCAACAGGTTCATCGCCGGTAACATCGATGATCTTGGTGGATTGTGTCAGCACCACATTGGCGCCCAAAACGGCTTCACGCTCTACGCGCACGCCTTCTACAACGATGCATCGCGAACCGATGAAGGCATTGTCTTCAATGATGACCGGTGCTGCCTGAACAGGTTCCAGTACACCGCCGATGCCCACGCCGCCGCTGAGGTGAACGTTCTTTCCGATCTGCGCACAACTGCCTACGGTAGCCCAGGTATCCACCATGGTGCCTTCATCCACGTATGCTCCGATGTTCACATACGATGGCATCATCACCACACCTTTTGAGATGTACGCACCGTAGCGTGCAATCGCATGAGGGACCACACGAATACCTTTCTGAGCATAGTCCTTTTTCAAGGCCATCTTATCATGAAACTCAAACGGTCCCACTTCGATCTGTTCCATCTTCCGAATAGGGAAGTAGAGGATCACTGCTTTCTTCACCCAGTCGTTCACCTTCCAATCGCCGTTGACCGGCTCTGCGGTACGCAATAGGCCGTTATCGATCGCTTCGATCACCTCCTCGATGGTAGAAACGGTTGATGATTCCTTCAATAGAGAGCGGTCTTCCCACGCTGCTTCGATCGTTCGTTCCGCTGCTTCAATGTTCAATGCCATTCCATAAGTTTTTTGAATCGTGGCAAAAGTAAGCTTTGCAGGATGCCTACAAGCCTGTTGCGAAGCCATACCTTTGCTTCATGGCTCGAGTGCTTGCGATCGATTATGGTCTTAAACGTTGTGGCATGGCGATCTCTGATCCCTTGGGGATGATCGCCAATGGTTTAGATACCGTGGATGCCCCTCAGTTGATGAAGGTCTTGCAGGCCATCCATGAAAGCCACGGCTTCGATACCATTGTGATCGGAGAGCCCATGCGCCTAGGCGGCGAAATGTCGACATTGGAGAACCATATCCAAGAAGCGATTGTTCGTATCGGCGAGCGCTTTCCGGAGGTGCGTATGGAACGCATGGACGAACGCTTCACCAGCAAGATGGCCATGGATACGATGATCGCAGCAGGGGCAAGGAAAAAGCAACGACGCGATAAGGCTACAGTGGATAAGATAAGCGCAACATTAATTTTGCAGGAATACTTGAATGCAAGAAACTAGATGACATGGTATTACCGATCGTAGCATATGGAGACCCCGTACTGAAGAAAGAAGCCGAAGAGATTACGAAGGATTATCCGAAGTTGGATGAGTTGATTGCCAACATGTTCGAGACCATGGAACATGCGCAGGGCGTAGGCTTAGCGGCACCACAGGTGGGACTATCGATCCGCTTGTTTGTGGTGGATACCACACCGTTTGTGGATGAGGATGATGATGATCCAGAAGTGGAAGACCTCAAAGACTTTCGCAGAGTATTCATTAACCCGATCATCTTAGAAGAGTCGGGCGACAAATGGAACTTCAACGAGGGTTGTTTGAGCATTCCAGGCATTCGCGAGGATGTCAGCCGGCAGCCGAAGATCACCATTGAGTACTACGATGAAAATTTTGAACTGAAAGAAGAAACCTACGAAGGCTTGCGTGCTCGTGTGATACAGCATGAGTACGATCACGTGGATGGGATCCTGTTTACGGATCGATTGAATCCATTGCGCAAGCAGTTCCTTCGCAAGAAACTTGACAACATCTCCAAAGGTTTGGTGGATGTGGATTATCGCATGAAATTTCCTAAAGCAAAACGATAGACAATGAAGCGGATTATTTGGATGGGAGTAACGGCAGCAGTCGTTCTATGGAGTGTAAATGCCTGTGGCGATGGCAGTACGGCAAAAGAGACGTCAACGGAGCAACAAGAGCAAAGCAACGGCGTGCAGAGGAAAGAAGACCGTCAAGCGGAGATCATGCAAATGGAGCAGGAGATCGGCAGGTTGGCGAACAAGGACAAGAATCCGACCCTAGATCGCAAGGCGGAGATCCTCTTGTTGCGCTACCGCGATTACATTACGGTGAATCCACGCGATTCGATGACGGCCGAGTACTTGTTCAAGGCGGCCGATTTGAGTTTGGGCGTGAATAAGCCAAAGGCATCCATCGCTTACCTGGATCGCTTGATCCAAGACTTTCCGGATTTCAGAAAGGGACCTGAGATGATGCTTTTCCGTGGATTCATTTATGAGGCACACCTGAATCAACATGCAGAAGCGGTGAAAGCATACGAGGCCATGATCAAGCGTTATCCGAACCATCGCTTGGCAGAAGACGCCAAGGCTTCCATCGCCAACCTTACCATGAGTGAGGAAGAGTTGATCGAAAAGTTCAAGCAGCAGAACGCAGCAGGAGAGAAGGCGAGCTGATTGCTAGAGCGAAAGCAATTCTTGTAAGCGGTCGCGGAAACCGTTCTTGTCTTTGGGTTGGTCTACCAATCCAGAGTGTACAATGGCGATCTTCCCATTCTCTTCACTGACAAGTACAGCCACAACGTCATATTCTTCGGTTACCCCAATGGCGGCTTTGTGGCGCATGCCGTAGGTCTTCGGCAGGTTGTTCTTCAAGGTCATGGGCAGCATGCAGCCGGCAGCAACGATCTTGTTCCCACGGATGATCAATGCACCATCATGCAACGGACTGTTCTTGAAAAAGATGCTCTCCAAGAGTGCGCCATTCAGATCGGCATTCAACTTACGCCCACTGTCCATGATCGACTGCAGGTCTGCCTGTCGTTCGATCACGATCAAAGCACCCGTCTTGTTGGCCGACATGTGATAGACCGCTTCAGCGATTGCGTGGAGGTTGGTGCTGATCTTCACGTTAGATTTACCGAGGTAGGTCCACAATCCACCCCGCGCTCCGATGTTGCGGAAGAAGGCAGAGTTGCCGATGGCCAGCAGGAAACGTCGGATCTCTTGTTGAAACACAATGATCAAGGCGATCACACCCACGTTGATGAACTGACGGAAGATCTGGCTCATCAAGGCCATGTCAAGCGCCGTTACGGTTAACCACACCAAGTAGATGCTCAGCACACCAAAGAAGATGCGGATCGCGATGGTGCCCCGCACCAACTCGTAGAGCTTGAAGAGCAAGAAAGACACCAGCAAGATGTCGATCAGGTCCAGCACACCAAACGGCAAGAATCCAAAAAGGTCAATGCTTCCCATCGCTACAATAATAAGGTCAATTCTGCAGTACTGCATGAAAATCCTTGTGCATAGATGACGGCAATATCACATAGATATTACTAATAGCGTAAACCTTGTCTAAAGCCGCAATCTATAGTAGCTTCGCACCCGAATTGGAAATCAACTAAAACAAAAGAAAATGGCAGTATTAGTAGGAAAGGAAGCACCAGGTTTCAATGCAGCAGCAGTGATCAATGGTGACGAGATCGTAGAAGGTTTTACACTAGAGCAATTCAAGGGTAAGTACGTTGTACTGTTTTTCTACCCAAAGGACTTCACTTTTGTGTGTCCAACCGAGTTGCATGCTTTCCAAGCAAAATTGGATGAGTTCAAGTCGCGCAACGTAGAAGTGGTAGCCGTATCAACCGATACAGAGCAGAGCCACTGGGGTTGGTTGCAATTGTCTAAGGACAAAGGCGGTATTGAAGGCATCACATACCCGATCGTTGCCGATACCAACAAGACCATCTCACACAACTACGATGTGTTGGCAGGTGACTTCTACTATGATGAAGAAGGCATGTTGCAAGCAGAAGGCGAGTTGGTAGCTTACCGTGGCTTGTTCTTGATCGACAAAGAAGGAGTAGTTCGTCACCAATTGGTGAACGACCTTCCACTCGGACGTAACGTAGATGAAGCACTCCGCATGGTAGACGCACTTCAGTTCTTCGAAGAGAAAGGCGAAGTATGTCCAGCAAACTGGAGCAAAGGCGCAGAAGGCCTAAAAGACACCCACGATGGTGTTGCAGACTACTTGTCGCGTAACTAAGATTTTGATTTTAGGTGCAAAAAAGGCTCCGCTTTGCGGGGCCTTTTTTTTAGCTGTCAGCTATCGGCTGTCAGGGGGAGTCTTGAGTCTCAAGTCGTAAGTTTTAAGAGGGTACTTGTTTAGAACGAATAGATCGGCCTTGGGAAAAATGAGGTTCTGATCAAAATGAAGCCTTAGTGAGACCGGAAAGCTCCGAACGTAGGTGAGGAGATCATCCGGCCGAACTTAGGCTTTGGGAAGAGCAGGTTCTTATTTTTAACACAGCCTTGACTTTTTGCTCCTTTTGGGTCAAGCCAAAAGGAGAGGGGATAAAGGAATGATTCCGCTGTCGCGCTTCGAGACGTTCTCCACCTCCAGGCGGATAACCCTACGCCTGAAGCGCACAAGCCAGCATGACAGCTACAAGAAGTGCCAACAGCTAGAAGCTAGCAGCAAGCAGCACATTAGAAGTTGTCAACCGTTTTCAGGCAAGCTCATAAAGTCTTTCGTCTTTCCTCCTTCCTCTTTCGTCTAAACTAAAAAACCACCACCCGCTCACGCTCCAGTTCTCCTTGTTTTCCGTGGACCTCGAGTATGTAGTTTCCTTTGGGTAAACCCAAAACTTCCAGTTCGTTCGCTTCAGCTGTTCTTACCAAATTGCCTTGAAGGTTAAACAGCTTCAGGGTTTGAACGGGGAATGCAGCATTCACTTGGAGGCTTTCCGTTGCTGGGTTGGGGAAGACCGTGAAGCTTTTGATGCTTGGTGCATACGAACCGCTGATGCGGTCGCAGACGGTGTATTCTAGAAAACGCATGCTGCTGTCGATCACATTGGCGTAATCCGCCGTGTTGGGACCATTCAGGAAGTAGCTTACGTGGCCATTGCTGCCTTCGATTGTGATGAGTTGACTGCGTATGCCATCTTCCTGAGCGGCTTCGTGCACAGCGGCACTTCCTGAAACTTCTACCGGGGTGCCGAGCTCTGTGGTGACGTCCTGGCCATACGGCACAACAGGATCGAATTCATCGTGTACGCTGAATACCGTTGGTTCATAAGGGTCTACCCATTTCGCTTCTTTCAATGCACCGGAATAGTTCAGCACACCGATGATGTCGTCAGAAAAATCGAACAGGTTGTTGGATGTTCCTCGGATGCCACCATTGGCCTGGATCACCGAGTCCAAGGCTGAACCGGCTGCATAGTCGTTGGTATCCAAATAGGCATATTGCAAAGCGGTAATGGCACCTGCAGAAACACCTCCCACGATAATCAAACTACTATCGATACCAAATTCATTGGAGGTGGCTGCTGATTCTTTGAACCAGCGCACCGCCGCTTTCATGTCTGAGGCAGCTTTCACCACCACGTCGTATACAATGATGGAATCCACTTGCTGGTTGAGATCGTCGTACAATCGGTAGTCGATGGTTGCTGCTACAAAGCCATGATGGGCAAGGGTGTGACAGAGCAGTCGAAGCTGCTTTCTGTTACCGCTGATGAAGCTTCCACCATGGGCCAGTACCACAAGTGGACGTCGGAAGAAGAACTCCTGCGCTGGATAATAGACATCCATACGAAGGTTCTTGAGGGCACCGCCAACAGTGGTGTTCTGTCCGAAAGAGATACCGGTCGTAGAATCGATCTCCGAGAATACGGGCTCGATGTAGCGCGTTCCATCACAATGTTCTTGAGCCTGAACAGCCATCGTGAACACTAAAAAGGAGAGGGTGAGTAGAAGGTGTTTCATAGAAAATTGCTTCTGTGTTTTTGTAGATAAGCTTGCAGTTCATCCGGTTTGGCGGTGCCGATCAAGAATTGCTTGCCATTTTTCAGTTGGATGGACAATCCTTTATTGCCAGATATGTTGTAGACCGTTCCGAAGGAGGTCCACAGTCGAACGCCCCATCCACCTACAAAACCGTAATTCACCACCCTGAGTTGTTCTATTTGATCCCAAGCCACGGACTTTTTCTTGAAGGGGATGAAGACCATCTTGATGCCAGTATCGTCGATTCGGGTGCGTAGAGCGCTGAAAGCAAAGAGCGCCAAGATGGCCATCATGAGCAGGAGAAAGACGACCAATCCTTCATCCGATGCGGGGTTGTTTCCGAAGGGAATACCCAAATAAACCTGTTGGAACAATCCGTAAACCGGAATTAGCGTTGTGCCGATCAAGATCATCCACAACCACCATTGCTTAAAGCGCTGATATTCCTCAAAAACCATCTTGGGAGGAAAGATAATCATTGTCTTCCATTTACTTTGGCGCCATGAACTACCTCCGATGGTTGGCTTGGGCCGCCGGTCCTTTGGCTTTTTTGCTGGTGCTGTTGATCGCACCTTTTGAGCTGGCGCTGGAGAATAAGGTCTTTGCCGTAGCGGCGTGGATGCTGATCTGGTGGATGCTGGAGGCAGTGGAGCTCTACATAACGGCCATGCTGCCCATGGTGCTCTTTCCCATGCTCGGCATTCTGTCGGTTTCCGCCACCTTTATTCCTTACGCCAACCCGATCATATTCCTCTTCCTCGGTGGCTTCATCCTCGCTTTGGGCATGGAAACGCATCGTTTGCACGAACGCATTGCCTTCGGACTGCTGCGCCTGACCGGTTCACGACCCGCGGGGATCATCTTTGGCTTCATGCTCGCAACGGCCAGTGTGGCGATGTGGATCTCGAATACAGCTACGGCGGTTATGCTGCTGCCCATTGGACTGTCGGTTATCGAGTTGGTCGGATCCGATGAGCGCACACAACCTATCTTGGGTCGCTTCGCGCTGCTGATGATGTTGGGCATTGCATACGCAGCGAACATCGGTGGAATGATCACCTTGATCGGTACACCGCCCAACCTTGTCTTTGCCGGTTATTACTACGAGCATTTCGGCGTCGACTTTTCCTTCTTAGAATGGTTGAAGATCGGAGTGCCCGTGGGTGTAGGATTATTGCTCGCAGGATTCCTGTTGCTCACCAAGGTGGTGTATCCGATCAGATCCGGCAACATCGACGGGGTAGATGAATTGCTCGAAGCGCGTTGGAAAGCCCTGGGCAAGGTGAAGCGGGGAGAGGCACTCGTGATGATCATCTTCGGCTTTACGGTGTTCTTGTGGATCAGCGCTTCGTTCTGGAACGATCTATTCGAAACCCGCTTCTTAAACAACACCAGCATTGCGATGCTCGGAGGATTGCTGCTTTTTACGGTACCGCTGGATTGGAAAGAGGGGAAGTTCATCCTGCAATGGTCAGATGCGGCTAAGCTTCCGTGGGGGATATTGATCCTCTTTGGGGGTGGATTGTCGCTAGCCAGTGGGTTGGAAGCCGCCGGCTTTATCGATCAGATCGTGGCATGGATCACATCCTTGGGCTTTCAGGATGTGTTGGGACTCTTGATCGCCTTAACTGTTGCCGCGCTCTTCATGACCGAGGTAATGAGCAATGTGGCCTTGGTAACGGTATTGCTCCCGGTGGTCTTTGGCATTGCTGAAGCGATGGAGGTAAACACACTGCTGCTCACCATTCCTGTTACCCTGGCTGCCAGCTGTGCTTTCATGATGCCGATCTCTACGCCGCCCAACGCGGTGGTCTATTCGAGTGGATTGGTGAACGTGAAGCAGATGATGCGTGCCGGGATTTGGATGAACATCCTCTCCATCTTGGTGATCGTTGCAGTGATCTATTTGTTCTATGCGTAGCTTTTTGATATTTGCCGGATGAATTGGATCAAGCATAACGTTTTGATGGTCGGATTACTGTTTAGTCTGTCCGCATCCGCACAGAACAGCGAGAAGATTGAACTCGAAGTGAAGACCAACATCTATTGCGACCACTGCCAGCGTTGCGAAAGTTGTGGTACGCGCATCTATAACCATTTGATCGATCTACCAGGAATTAGAAAGGTGCGGGTGGATGATGAGGCTGAAGTGATCCGCGTAACCTACATGAGCGATAAGCAAACACCGGAGGCCATTCGAGATGCCATCAACAAGGCTGGCTTTGACGCCGATGACCAAGCTGCATCACCAGCGCAGGTAGCGGGATTGGATCAGTGTTGTCGACCGAAATATAATGTTGAATGATTGATCAATGGATTATCTTGATCGGCTTCTTCTTCACCATGCCCCCGCGGGCATCTTTTACGGAGCTCATCACCATGAAGGCCTTGGGGTCAATCTTGTCTACCTCGGTCCGCAGTTCGGCCATTTCTAAACGGGTAATCACCGTGTAGACCACATCGGTCATGGCAAGTGGCTCACCGGGCTTTGCAAATCCTTTCTTGCCTTGCAGGATCGTACAGCCCCGACCGAGCTTGTTCGTGATGCTGTGTCGGATTTCCTCGCTGTGATCCGATACAATGGTTACCTCCATGAACTCCTCAATACCATCGATGATGAAATCCACCGTTCTCGATGCGGCGAAGTAGGTCAAGATCGCATACAAGGCAATCTCAATGGAAAGGATGTAGGCTGCCGCAGAAAAGATGAAGAGGTTGAAGATCAAGATCACGTTACCGACCGTTAGGCTTGACTTTCGACTGATGAATATCGCGAGTACCTCCGTACCATCAATGATGGCTCCACCACGGATGGCGGTTCCAATGCCGAGTCCGAGAAAGAATCCCCCAAACACTGCCACCAGCAAGGGATCCGTGGTCACAGAAGGGAAGGGGATGGCATACAAGGCCAGGGCAAGCAAGGCAATGGCACCGATGCTCTTTAAGGCGAATTTACGTCCGATGGCCCGGTAGCCCAAGATCACGAAAGGAAGGTTGAGCAACACAACAAGCAAGGGCACCTCCAAGCGCGTGATCTCATGCAGAAGCAAGGAAATACCCATCACCCCACCATCGATGAACCCACTAGGGATCAAGAACCCTGAGATACCGAAGGAGGCAGAAAGTACACCCACCAATAAAAAGGTGAAACCATAGACCTCATTGACCAATTCCACTTCCACTTCCCGCACTTTTTTGATGAGCCGGAAACCCTTCCCCATCTGCTCTGGATGCCGCCGATAGTAACGCTTAAGCGTACGGGTGATGAGGTTATGGAGGAAGTGGTTCATGGAACTTCAGGCTTAACTCTAGCGACGAAGGTACATTGCCAGATCAACTAATATCAAAGCAAAAGATTACCATTAGATTTTTACTTTCGCACACCTCTTTTCGGGATGTAGCTTCCGCCTCAGGCGGACAAGCACTTCGCCACATCCCGAACAAGTATTCGGGATGTAGCTCAGTTGGTAGAGTGCACGTCTGGGGGGCGTGAGGCCGCAGGTTCAAGTCCTGTCATCCCGACTTAATGATACAAAGGCTTTCAAGAAATTGGAGGCTTTTTTCATTTGCTTTACCCACAGATTGCACGGTCGTGCTATCGAGGTTTTCGTTGATGAATTCCCTTAATCCCTTAGAAGCTATCAGGTCAAATTATTCCGTTAATGAGCGCAGGCTTGGAAAACTCAGCGCGGCAGCGTTGCGGGTGGTGGTGTTTAGCCGAGCAGCGATGTGGCCTTGCGGGCAAAACACCGAAGGGATTGAGTTCTCCGATTTTTGGATACTTTTTCTAAAAAAGTATTGGACAGGAATGAAGCCTAGCTGGCTGAGAATCGGAGGATAGTTAGGAGTCAATCCTAAGAGCATTTCCTGTAAACGTCCACAGATCCCGATTTGCATCGGGATGTGTGGGATTGATAGCCGACTTTGATTGGAGGTTTCATCATGAACATGTCCCGAGCAATTGCGCGGCTGTGAGAACTCAGCACGGCAGCATTTAGAGAATGAGTCCCGTTGGCTATCGGGAGAGCGTCAAGAGTGATGAACGATAGACACATACACATGCATAGGAGAGCATCGCTTACACCCCCTTCTCCCGCAGCACCTCCGGTTCACCACCGGTGATCGCCTTCAACATTCCCTTGAAAATGAAACCATGAAAGGGCAACACCCCGTACCAATACAGGCGCCCCCATAGGCCCAGCGGACGGAACGTGGCGGTTTGCACCAAGCGATCGTCTTGAACCTTAAACTCCAGCCATGCCTCTCCGGGGAGCTTCATCTCTGCGTAGAGCAATAAGTGTCCGCGTTTTTTGTCGGCATACAAAACCCGCCAGAAGTCCAGTGAATCACCCGCGTTGATCTCGTTGGGTAGGGTCCGCCCCCTGCGCAGGCCGATGCCTCCCACCAGTTTGTCTAGGTAGCCCCTGATTTGCCATAGCCAGTCGCCGTAATACCAGCCGTTCTCACCGCCGATGCTCCAGACCCTGTTGATTGTTTTAGTTCTGTCTTGCATCTCTGCCGACCGTTTGTCGATCAAGCAGCCATACTCCGGTACCTTGATGAAATCGGCAATGTTGATGTTGATACCGCTGCTGATGTAGGCATCCTTCCAGCTCGAGACGATCCCGTTGTTCTCGATCTTTTTGAAGGCGCGTCGCAAGGATGCTTCATATCCCGCCGGCTCTATGTGCAGTATGCCATTGATCCGGCGATCCCGGCACACCACTTCTACCTTCATGCTGTTCACCAAGGAGGTGGCCAAGTTGTAACTGGTAGAAGTCACGAAGTACAGCCAATACGAACTTAACCGCGGTGTCATTACGGGGACGGTCAAGATCGATCGGCGCAAACCCCGTACACGTGCAAATCCCAAGAGCATCTCTCGGTAGGTCAGCACATCTGGTCCACCGATGTCGAAGTTTTGATCATAGGTCTCCTTGCAATGCAGACTTTTCTCCAAGCATTGCAACACATCCCGCACTCCGATGGGCTGGCATCGGGTGTTCAACCACTTCGGGGCAACCATGATCGGGAGCTTCTCCACCAGATCGCGGATGATCTCGAAGGAGGCGCTGCCTGAACCGATGATGATGCCTGCTCGAAGCGTGGTGAGGTGATAATCACCTTCTCCTAGAATACCTTCAACCTGCTTGCGTGACGCTAAGTGCTTGGAGAGCTCATCTTGGTTTACCATTCCGCTCAAGTAGATCACTTGCTGCACTTCCGTGTCATTCATGCGCGCCCTGAAGTTATGCGCGCTCTGTGCTTCCAGCTCACGGTAGTCGCCGGTAGAGGACATGGAATGCACGAGGTAGTAGGCCGCATCGATGTCACCTGGAATGCGTTCTAGCGTTTCCGCCACCAGAAGATCCAGCTCGATCACTTCGATCCGCTCGCGGATGGATTCAGGTACATTGAACCTGCGTTCATCCCGCACGGTGCAGACCACTTGATGACCTGCTTGCACCAAAACAGGAAGCAATCGCTTGCCGATATAACCTGTTGCACCTGTTAATAAGACCTTCATTGCTGTAATACTACCACATTATCAGCGGAATAGTTCACAAGAACTTTTGGAAAACCTCTAAGCGATTCGTGTTGATCCGCTCCATTCCTGCGCTAGATTCGGTATCGAACTAAAAAACAAAATCAATGGAAAAAGCAGCATTGCAAAACGAGATCGAAGCGTTGAAAGCTTCCCTCACCGGAAATATGATGCAAGACATGGAGATCCGAGATAAGATCCATAACCTCGAAATGACCTTGAACGGCGTACGTCCGAGCAGCTCAGAATTCGAGTGCGTGGGTTGCGGTAGCTAAGACTTCTCTGTATTTTAAGGTCGACCGATTGATCGGCAGTTGATGGCTCAACTGTTGCTCAGTCGGTTTTTTATTTCCACCTTTCAGCGTGCGTTCGCCCATCGCTCATACGCTTCAAATGCTGATGCTCATCTTAGCCGGCGAGGGCGTGTTCTTTCTTCCCTTTGTTATTCCACGCATCTTTCGTCCGAGCTTACTCGAAGCCTTCAATTATACCAATACCGAGATTGGTTCGGCATTTTCTGCATATGGTATTGTTGCTGCGGTATCCTACTTCTTCGGCGGACCGCTAGCCGACCGACTACCGGCGCGGAGCTTGATCGCAGGAGCACTGGTTCTGACCGGACTGGGGGGCGTCTATTTCGCTACAGGCCCATCCTTCACTGGGTTGCTTGTGTTGTATGCCTACTGGGGTTTTACTACGATCTTCTTGCTATGGGCTGCAATGATCAAGGCTACACGTTTTTGGGCTGCTGAAACGGATCAAGGGAAGGCCTTTGGATGGTTAGAGGGCGGACGTGGTCTTGCTGCTGCGTTGATCGGACTGGTCGGACTTTCCGTGTTTGCACCTTCTGTAGATGGCAGCGTAAATTCCTTTGCACGGGTGGTATCGGTTGTTTCTGCCGTAGTGATCAGCATCGGTGTCTTATCGTGGTTCGTTTTTCCAGCAAGGGATGAAGTAGGCCAATCGAGCAAGTCGCTTTCTTGGAAGACCGTGGTTTCCTTGATGCGCCAACCCAGCATTCGGCTTCAGGCGACGATTATCTTTTGTGCATATGTGGGTTATAAGGCCACGGATGACCTCAGCTTGATGGCCTCTGAGGTGATGGGTTTTTCGGAGCTGGCATCGGCACGGCTCGGTGGATTTGCATTGTGGCTGAGACCCGTTTTTCCTCTTTTGGCCGGCTTTCTTGCTGATCGATGGGGGAGCGCGTTCAAGACGATGACCACGCTCTTTGCATCCATGCTCGTCGGAGGTATCGGCATCGCTGCCGCAACAGGAATCGAAACTTCCCTGGTTCTTTTGTTCCTCTTTCCGTTGCTGGTTTCCCTGCTTGGAATCTATGGGCTGCGCGGGGTTTACTTTGCGGGCATGGCCGAAGCTCAAATACCGAGTGCGCTCACAGGAACGGCGGTAGGCATCATGTCCGTGATCGGTTACCTACCGGATGTGTTCTTCAGTCCGCTCATGGGCTGGATACTGGATACATACCCCGCAAGGCATGCACATGTTTTGGTCTTTCTCTTGGTAGCGCTAGCAGCACTTATCGGTGCAGTTGCCGCCCTACGTGCACGTCGCTTATAGAACCTTCGGTGCCATCTATTCTGCTAGAATCTTGGCCTTTTCAGACTCGTATTCATCTTCATTGATGATGCCTTCATCCAGAAGTTCTTTGAGCTTTCTCAGCTTGTCGTATTTGTCGGATCCGCCACTTCTGCTGGTGGTGCTCGGTGCTGTGGCGTTGGTTGTGGTGCTCGGAACGGTTGCGGGAGGAGAAGGTGCGGGTTCCGCTAAGCGCATCTCAAACAAGTAGTGGTTTTCATAGCGCATCACTGCTCCGGTCATGATGTCAATGCCCCAAAAGAGAATGTTCGTGATATTCAGGATAGCGATCGGATTGAACTTGGTATCCATAAAGTACTGATCATGATAGCCTTCCATCACCAAACGAATGTCCTTCCCATTGTCTGTCACAAGATCAAAATCACGGTGCATACGTATGGTGTTGGGCGTCACACCCTCATTTCTACCATCGATAAAGATCTGTGCCCCAGGAGGATTCGATTCGATCGTAACTTTCTGTCGAACACCGGTAAATAAAGTTGCACAGCTGCTAAGCATAAGACTCGCGAGCACGAGTGAAAGGGTGAGGATTCGTGGCATGGTTTTGATCAAGATGTTGTAGGCAAACATAAAGGCTTCGATGATATGATGATTCGTTTATGCGCACAACCTGCATGAGAAAACAAATCGTAAGGATTGAGTAGCTCTATCGTCCTATCAATGAAATCTAGGAGAAATCCTAGGCTAGAAGTTCTACTTTTGGCGCGCAAAATGAGCAAGAAATGAGTGAGCAATCAGATATCAAAAAATGCCTGATCATCGGGTCAGGACCTGCAGGTTATACCGCAGCGATCTACGCAGCACGTGCAGAGCTGAAGCCGGTGATGATCGAAGGTATGCAGCCCGGTGGACAGTTGATGGACACCACAGACGTAGAAAACTATCCAGGTTACCCTGATGGGGTGAATGGTCCGCAAATGATGATGGAATTCCGAGCACAAGCCGAGCGCTTTGAAACGGATATCCGCTCAGGATTCGTAACGAAAGTGGATTTCAGCGGACCTGTACATAAGGTGTGGGTGGATGATAAAGAAGAAATCCATGCACACTCGATCATCATTTCCACCGGAGCTTCGGCCAAGTGGTTAGGGTTGGAGAGCGAGCTTCGCTTGCGCGACCTAGGCGGTGGGGTTTCGGCATGCGCCGTTTGTGATGGTTTCTTCTACCGCGGACAAGACGTTGCGATCGTAGGGGCTGGAGATACGGCTTGTGAAGAAGCACTTTACCTATCTAAGGTTTGTAAGAACGTAAAAATGCTTGTGCGTCGCGATGAGATGCGTGCTTCTAAGATCATGCAGCAACGGGTATTCGATACGCCAAACATCGAGGTGCTTTGGAATACCGAGACTGTTGAAGTGCTTGGCGATCAAACCGTTGAGGGGGTTAAAGTCATCAATAACGAAACCAATGAAGAATCGGTGCTGAAGGTTACTGGTTTCTTCGTGGCCATTGGTCACAAACCAAATACAGACATCTTCAAGGGGTGGTTGGATATGGATGATACCGGCTATTTGAAGCACAAACCTGATACAACGCATTCGAATATTGAAGGCGTCTTCATTTCAGGGGATGCAGGCGATAAAGTTTACCGTCAAGCCGTTACTGCGGCAGGAACGGGGTGTATGGCTGCTTTGGATGCAGAACGCTACCTCGGAGAGAAGGGCTTGCACTAAGCAGGACCTACATAGGATATATCACAAGAAAAGGAGCGCTCTTCGGCGCTTCTTTTTATTTTAGCCGGTTCATAAACCCGATAACGAAAGAAATAACAGATGAAGAAGATCAACCTACTGTTTTATCCGATGGTCGTTTCCGCAATGCTGATGCAGTCTTGTGGCGGCGGCGGTGAAAAACCGGCAGAGCAAGCAACAACGGAAGAGGCAACGGAAGTAGAAAGCGAAGAGAATTTTGAATACATGGCGGAGCAATTTGCTGACCTCAAAATCATTCGTTACCGCATTCCTGGATGGGATAAACTCACTCCACAGCAGAAAGAGTACGTCTATTACCTCTATGAAGCAGGATTGAGCGGACGCGATATCATCTGGTATCAAAACTATCGTCATAACCTCGAGATCAGAAAAGCACTGGAAGCGATCATCAGCGATTATCAAGGAGAGCGCAGTGGATCTGATTGGGAAGCCTTCATGACCTACGCGAAGCGGGTGTTCTTTTCCAATGGAATCCACCACCACTACAGCATGAGCAAACTCAAGCCAGGTTTCTCACAAGACTACTTCGCGAGCTTGCTCGCGGAAAGCGGCGCTGTTTTGAATGGAGCAGCACAAGAAGCCATCTTCGATCCTGAGTTCGATGCGAAAAAAGTAAACCTCGATCCAGACAAAGGATTGGTGAAGGGATCTGCCGTCAATTTCTACAGTCCGAACATGACAGAAGCAGACGTGGACGCCTACTACGCAAAAAAGATCGATAAGAGCGATGAAACACCTATTTCTTACGGTTTGAACAGCAAACTGGTAAAGAAAGAGGATGGTACCATCGTTGAGGAGGTCTACAAGGTGGGTGGACTCTACGGTCCTGCGATTGAGAAGGTGGTCTACTGGCTCGAAAAAGCGCAAGGCGTTGCTGAGAACCAAAAGCAGGCAGATGCGCTTGGACTCTTGGTCGAATACTTCAAAACGGGAGACCTGAAGATCTGGGATGATTACAACATCGCTTGGGTAGAGGCTACCGAGGGCGATATCGACTACATCCAAGGTTTTGTGGAGGTTTACAACGATCCAAAGGGTTATACTGGCTCCTATGAGAGCATCGTTGAAATCAAGGATTTTGATGCATCTGAGCGCATGAAGGTCTTGATGGATAACGTGCAATGGTTTGAAGACAACTCGTCCATCATGGATGAGCATAAGAAAGAGAATGTAGTAGGGGTAACTTATAAGGTGGTAAACGTGGCCGGCGAAGCAGGCGATGCATCCCCGTCCACACCGATCGGGGTTAACCTTCCGAATGCGAACTGGATCCGTGCCAATCACGGTTCTAAGTCTGTCAGCCTAGGCAACATCGTGAATGCATACGAGAATGCTTCAGGGGAAGGCTTTTCAGAGGAGTTCATCCGCACCGAAGAACTGCGCAACCGCAGCAAGGAACATGGCACATTGGCCAGCAAGTTGCACACGGCGCTCCACGAGGTGGTTGGACACGCATCCGGTAAGTTGAATCCGGGTGTAGGAACACCGAAGGAAACGCTTAAGAGCTATGCTTCAACCTTGGAAGAAGGTCGCGCTGATTTGGTGGCGCTGTATTTCCTTTTAGACCCGAAGCTCGTTGAGTTGGGCTTGATGCCATCTCTGGAGGTGGGCAAGTCTGAGTACGATTCTTACATCCGTAATGGCATGATGCTTCAGTTACGTCGCATCGAGCCGGGAGAGAACATCGAGGAGGCGCACATGCGCAACCGCCAACTTGTAGCTTCTTGGGCCTATGAAAAAGGCATTGCAGACAACGTGATCGAGAAGAAGGTGGTGGATGGAAAGACCTACTTTGAAGTGAACGATTACGAGAAGCTCCGCACAATCTTCGGAGAGCTGCTGCGTGAGATCCAACGCATCAAGAGCGAAGGTGATTATGAAGCTGGACGCGCCTTGGTAGAGAACTATGGTGTGAAAGTAGATCAGGAACTCCATGCAGAGGTGTTGGAGCGTGCTGAAAAACTGAACAGTGCTCCTTACGGCGGATTCATCAATCCACGTTTGGTCCCTGTGATGGAAGGCACGAAGATCACCGATGTGAAGGTGGAGTATCCAGACGATTTCTTGGAGCAGATGATGGAGTACGGAGAGAAGTATTCCTTCCTTTAGTTACGAATACCATAAATGAAATGAAAAGAGCGGCTCAAGGCCGCTCTTTTTGTTGTTAGGGGTTCTGAACGAAGATCAATAGTGAATGGTGATGGTTCCTGTGGTTTCTAGTGGACCTGTGGGATGTTCATTGAACTTGGCACCTTGACAAGCAAATTGAGCCTTGGTGAGCAAGTATTCATCGCTCGTAGTACTACCTGTAACTCCAGCATTCGCTTTCATTACCGTTCCAGCGCGGTTCACCACGATCTCCACCACTACGGTACCTTGTTTTTGAGTCGCATTGGATAGGCGAGGAGCTTGGATCATTTCACGGTCCTTGATCTTATATTCTACGATGTAGTTGCCATCTGCGCTCTTCATCTTTTGCGTCGGCGTTTCATCCAAGAGCTTTCCATCATAGGGCACGTACTCATCAAAAAAGATCGAACTCACGTCGCGGAGCATGATCTCCTTAGGTTGTCGATTCACATACATCGTAAGTACGTCATCGTTCAAGGCCATGACAACGCCTTGGATTTTTTCACCTGTTTTCAGCACCACGCTGTGTTGTGCTTGGGATAGCCCCGTGAAACCAAAAAAAGCTAGGGTCAGGAATACAAATCGACTCATGGATGCTACTGTTTCCTGCGAATTTCTGCCATTCGAAAATGTAAATCTGTAGCCTCCAACAGAATCTAGAAACGAAGCAGTGTGGAAAACTGTCCTAGTCGTGGGTATTGATGTCTTGCAGTGGCCGCTGAGGAATGCTGCGGAAGTCTTGAAACCTGCGTTTGGTGTAGATCACGAACTCATATTGCGTCATACTGCGCAAGAGTACGTCTGATACGTTCATGAAGCTGATGAAGTCCTCAAACTCTGACTCATCCAGATCGATGATATCGTGATCCACATATTGGGTGAAGAGTTCTTTCAAGAGTGCACGCTTTCGATCTTCATTGATGATCTCATAAGCGCGGCGTTTCATCCGCTCATGTCTGCTGATCTGCTGATAGAGGAAGGTTAGCGGACTCTGCATCGCATCGATACCTGAGAGCATGTAGTCGCGTTCATCGTATCCGAGGCTTCGGATATCACGCTGGATGGAATCCAATTCTCGTTTTGGAAACACGCGGACGGTCTGGAGCTCTACTTGGATACGTTCGAGGTAAATGCGCACCTTATAGGAATCTTTGAGTGCACTGTCTGCCAAGGTGAGCTTGTAAGTTTTGTAACCCAAGGCACCCACCAAGATGGTATCGTTCTTGTCTGCTGTCACCTCAAAGGATCCATCCTTGTTTCCAAAACTGCCTTTCGCGGTATTCTTGTTTACGATCAGGAGATTGAATGTAGGGTCTTCAGCATGCACTACTTGTCCTTGGATCTTAACCTTTTGTGCATGAATACCAGTGTTCATCAGGCAAAAGCTGATCAGCAAGAAGGGGAGGAGAAGGGAAAGTTTGTTCGGCATGGAAGCTTAGAGCTTACCTTTTCTGTGGGGCATGTAGCGTGAGTTGCTACCCGAACGGAAGCCCGCCCGATATCCGACGAACACTTCATAGGCACCTTGATAACCATTGAGTTCGCTCAATGGGCTAACGGAGATGTCATACAGCGTACCCAAATAGAAACCTGCTAAGTTGAAGGAGATGCTACCTACCACATCCTTTAATAGGCGGTGATGCACACCAAGCGACATGCTGTACTGGCTGCGCTTACCTGTAGTACGCGTAGGCTCATTGAAGTAGAACACAAAGTCACTACCAAAGATCAGGTTGTTGATCTTTCCTTGTCGTGTGAACATGAACGATGGCCGAAGAGCAAACATGTTGTTGTCTGTGAAGCGGCTTTCTAGCATACCGTGTACGGTGTGGCGCCGTTCCAGTTGAAATCCATTCGTATCGATGTAGAGTGAATTGTCAGGTGTATTCGCGTGGAACATCGCATAACCCACGTTGGCTTGGGTGATCTCACCTTGATACCTGTATTGAACTCCTGTATTCAAATCAATGTAGCTCCGAGCTTCAGCAGGCAGCGTCTCTCCTGGATCAATGAACAGCGCAAAACCTGTTCCGAACCATTGGCTGTCCCAGTATACATTGTCATAGTTGATCGAACGTGAACCGATACCTCCCATGAAACCGACACTGATGCTATGCTCTTCTCTGGGATCGAGGTATTGTCCAACAGATGCACTTACGTTCATTCGGTGATTACGGATGCGCGCATCACCTTGGTCGTCGTACACATAATTGATGCCTAAGCCCCAAATATTTCCTGACCATGCGTTGATGGGTAGGTTGATGTCAAATGATCCCGCACCAGATATGTACGGTTGAGAGATGACATAATCTTGCTCGCGGAAGCTGGCAGTAACGCGCCACTTCGACTCCATGTTACCCGTTAGGGCAGGGTTCATCTGAAGCGGTTGCGCATAGTAACCAGAGAACTGTGGGTCGATGCCTTGCGCGAAAGAGGACTGCGCAAACAGCAGAATGCTCACTATGTATAAAATCTTCTTCATCAGTACCTGACTAGCGTTACATTACCCGTCAATTCTTGGACATTTCCGTCCTCAAATACCAATTTCACATAGTACTTGTAGCTGCCTGATGGTCCAGGCACACCTTTTACTGTTCCATCCCAACCATCATTCTGACTGAAGGATTCAAAAACTATCTCACCATAGCGGTCCCAAATGCGGAACACAAAACCTTCGCTGGAAATACCATTTCCACGTACCCAAAGGATGTCGTTGTTGTTATCGCCATTCGGACTAAAGATGTTCGGAATACCTGCGTAGAATGCCTCCTCCACGAAGACGATGACGGAATCATAGGCTTGACAGCCATAATCATCGAAGTTCGTTACGAAGTATTTCTTCGTTTCTGAAGGATAAATGATCGGACGAGGGCAGTCATAGCAAGACAAGCCTTCTTCTGGGAACCATTTCCAATATGGACCGGTGCCTCTGGTCTGGAAGCGGGTAGTATCCTCCAAGAAGAACCTGCTTTCTGGATTATCGATACGTAGGGTGATGTCTGGTCCAACCGTGATCTCAGGGTATTCGCCACCAATATTGAGCACAGGAATGTCTTGATCATTCAATACGCCAACGCCATGCTGGTTGTAGGCGAACATTTGAATACCGATGGTCATGCTATCATCGAAGCAATATATCGGATCATTCTCGTTCCAAACCGGTGCCATGATCGGGAAGTAATCGCGCCATACCACAAAGAAGGTATCGTTGAATGCGATCAAGTTACTGTCTTCGGCCATCCATTCATAACCAGGAGTGGTTGGATCAATGGTATCGGCAGCAGTGCCCGTAATGCGGTCAGGGAAGGGATGGGACCAAAAAACCCATGCAAAGGAATCCGTGGTATCTCGGATATCTAAATACTTGGATGTGTTGAACAGTTGAACACAGGTACCGCGACAGATGCTATCACGCTCCAATTCAAACCGTGGTTCAGGAACGTTGCAGCTATCAACCGTGATGTAACCTTCTGAGATGAGCGTATCTGCTCCATTCACATTGGTCACGATCAGCACAACCGTGTACTCGCCAGGTGTGGTATACGTAACGGGTGGAGGGAACTGATCGGTAGAACTGCTCGGTTGTCCTCCTGGGAACTCCCAGTACCACGTTGTTGCCGCGATGGAATTATCAATAAACTGCACTTCTGTGCTCGGACAGATCGTAGTTCGGTTGGCATCGATCACTGTTGTCGGGATGGGGCAGGTATCTACACGTACGAAGTTTCTTACGGTATCACTAGCCGTACCGGCGGGGTTGCTCGCGATGATGGTCACGTCGTACACGCCCGGAGTAGGGTAGAAGACCTGAATCGTATCAACGCTATCCAGAGAGGCTGTGATAGACGCTGGGTTGCCGCCTTCGAAGATCCAAGTTAAGCTATCAGGCTCTCCTGAATGCTGGGCGTAGAACTCGATGAAGTCGTTGTTACAGATGCGTGTGGTATCGCTTTCAAACGAGATGGTCGGTACTTCACAATCGCCAACCGTAATGGCATCCACAAAGACGCTATCCATTGAAAGTCCGGTCACGGTATCCACCACCGTTAGTGTGATATTATAGGTTCCCTCTGTTGGATAGCAGATCCCTGTCGGATTCTCTGCGGTAGAAGTATTCGGAGTTCCGCCCTGGAATAGCCACTGCCACTGTCCAGTTCCAAACGTACCTGGCAGGGAAGCATCCATGAAGTCAATGCACTGTCCTCGACAAATGTTGGTAGCGCTTGCCGTGTAGTTTGGCACGGGAGGAACGCAACTATCAACGCGAATTGAGTCGATGAAGGTTTCGAACAAACCTGTTCCGTTCGTAACGGTGAGGGTTACGTTGTATGTTCCTGGATTTGGATAGGTGATGTTCTGAGGGTTCTTCGCCGTACTCGTAGCTGGCACACCTCCAGCGAAGCTCCAGATGTAGGTGTTGTTGCTTCCGATGGTTTGGTTGGTGAAATCGATGTTACCTCCAGAGCAGATCGTGTCAGCGCTGGTTGCAAACGCGGGAACCGGAACCGTGTCTGTAATCACAATATTGTCTACCGCGAAGGAAGGATTGATGCCGTTGCCATCGCCATTGCTCTCCCACCTGAAACCGATGAAGAAATTGAAGAGGTTGTTGTAGGTAGAATCAAGGAAAATCTCAACATGGGTCCACTCACCATTCACACCACAGGCTCCTGTGGTTTTTGCTAGGTCTTCAATCAAAACCGGAGCGGCAGTTGAACCAACAGAAATATAGACACCACCGTTATCTGCCGTATCACCTCCTTCAATGTAGTCGAATTCGAGGAGCATTTGACTGGCGCCAACCGTATTGATGGCTGGGATCCATGCTATGATGTCTGATTCAATATTGTCGTTGTAAATCGCCCCTTGATCTTCTGTTCCAACGCCGTTGGTTGAGACGTGAAGGGTGTTGTCTTGCAGTGCCGCCGTGGTTTGGCAACCATCACCGCAGTTTCCTTGTCCGGTGAAACTCTCTCTGTTGCTAACAAACCAAAAGCTGCCAACGGAGTCATTGATACCTACGGATGGGTAAGTGATGCTCCAGTTGCCGTTGGCATTGGTGTAATTAAAGGCTGAATCAAAGGTGGTACATACAGTAGTGGTGGCGAAATCTTCTTCCCAAATCACCTGTGCCTCAGCCTTTCCAAAGAACAGCATCAGCAACACAATCGCTATCCAACGCCCCTGTACTCTCATAGAAGTTTTTCCCTTATTCATCTAGCGTTTTAAGGTATTAACCCGCAAAGAAACTCTAATAATTAATACGAACAAAAAATTATTTGGAAGCCTTTGGGGCCTATAAATTTACCAAAAAATCAAGCGTATCAACGCCATCTGCATAATCCTTCAAGCCAGGCTGTTGAGCCATTCCTAAGGGTGTATGCTCCTTACCAAGAACGCATTGGATGTCGTCTAAATTGCGTTCAATGGCTTCGCTGAGCTGCTCAGGATTGCTGTAATACTCGTAGTTCAGGATGCTCACGGGTGACAAGAGGGAACGCTCCTCTCGCATTACGATCAGGTCGTTCTCTAAGAAGGTTTGGCGCTCCAGCATCATCAGGGCCTTGTGATAGGTGTAGTTGTTCGCGTATTTTTTATTATCCATCAAATGCTGGAAATTCAACGACGCTTCGAAGATGCGATCGAGGTCGAATCCCTTTGGAAGGTAGAGTTTGGTCACATTTCTGCAGCCCAGTCCGTAGTAAGTGAACGCGTCCTTCATCAGTCCGTCTAGCGCTTCCTTGCTTTCACTCCCATCGAGGATCGCCACCCCGGTTCTGTTCTTGCGGATGACGTTGGGTACCCGACTGAAGTATTCTTCAAAGTGTCTGCTGCTGTTGTTGCTTCCCGTGGCCAGCACCGCGTCAAATTCCTTTTGTATCCCTTCAATAACCTGAATGCGATCAGCGATCGATGGATCGATCTGCTTGAGTTTGTTCATCAGGAAGGGGATGAGGACGGCATCGCTCGCTGAACACTTGATCAAGGCCTGGTGTCCGCTGATGAAGGTGCTTACCACATCATGCATACCCACCATCGGAATGTTACCAGCAAGCACGAGCATAACGCGCTTCGGTTGGCTTGTTGTGATGGCGTATTCGTTGGTCCAAGCCTCCAATACTTGGCGCTGCAGGTGGTTCGACCAATAGTTCAAGGCATGCTCTACCTCCGGACGGGCAAACCAGCCGTTTTTGTGAAAGGCGAGTGTTATCTGCTGGTCGAGGCTTGCGCGATCGGAGTGATTGGGGTTATTGAGCGTATCGGATAGCCATTGAGCCAGTCTATCAAGCGCTTCAATGCGTTGCGAAAGTTCAGTCATGCTGCAAAGCTACGAAGCCTTTAGGCTAACGCATGCTATTTCAAAGGGAATCCATCCCAGTCATGCCTACTTCTATGCAACCCTCGGTGGAAGTTGGATGGGCTTACATCCCGCCAGTCATTGGTATCGAATTCCAAGCGGGTCACCGAACCGGTCACCACTTTTTCAATCGGGTCGTTGATGATGTAGTTAATGCAGGTGGATAGCGAAGGTTCATGCCCTACCAGCATAGCTGACTGGTGCGCATTGTCAAGGTAGAGGATCACCTTAAGGATCGTTGAGAAGTCAGGGAGGTAAAGACGTTCATTCACCTTGAATTGGTCGCTTCGCAGTCCCAGTCCTTCACTAAAGAGTTTGGCGGTTTCAAACGCGCGCACAGCCGGACTACAGATCAATACATCGGGTATTTGTCCATCTTCCTTCATCCGATCAGCCATTTCAACGCTGTTGTCGATCCCACGCTTCTTAAGCGGACGCTCCAAGTCGTTGGAATCCATTTGGTCCCAGTCGCTTTTTCCGTGACGAACGAGGTAGAGCGTTTTCATTGTTGTAATAGTGAGTGGCTGTTTGAACAGTTAAAGAAAAGGTGCTTTTAGGGGCTGAACATTACGCCTGCGTTAAATTGAAATGGTGATATGAACGAAGCGCTGTTAAAAACCCTGTTAAAAACGACCCATGCTGCTTCGCGGAAGCCGCGTCAACTCTGATTAAATTCGCAACGATCCCAAGTAAAACCATCATGGCGGAAGAACAATCGAATTATACCGAAGAGAATATCAGAACCCTCGATTGGTCGGAGCACATCCGGATGCGTCCCGGAATGTACATCGGGAAGTTGGGGGATGGCAGTTCTGCAGACGACGGCATTTATATCTTATTGAAAGAGATCATCGATAACTCGATCGATGAATTTGTGATGGGGAATGGAAAGACAATCGACATCAGCATCAAAGGAAACGAGGTGCGGGTGCGCGATTATGGTCGAGGTATACCCTTGAAGAAAGTGGTGGACTGTGTCTCCAAAATCAACACGGGAGGTAAATACGATTCAAAGGCGTTCAAGAAGTCTGTCGGACTGAACGGTGTTGGTACCAAGGCAGTGAATGCGCTATCGTCTTACTTCAAGGTCGAATCCGTTCGCGATGGAATGATGAAGGCGGCGGAGTTCAGCAAGGGCGATATCACCAACGATGGCGAGATTGTAGAGACATCCACCCGAAAAGGCACGCGGATCACCTTTGTCCCAGACGATTCAGTCTTCCCTACCTACAACTACAAGCATGAGTACGTGGATCGCATGCTTTGGAATTACGCTTACTTGAACCGTGGACTCGTCATTAATTTCAATGGTAATCGATACGAGTCGAAGGATGGATTGAAGGACCTCTTGAAGCGCAACATCGATGAGGAGCCCCTTTATCCGATCATTCACTTGGAAGGAGATGACATTGAAGTAGCGATCACGCATACCCACAGCTACGGAGAAGACTACTATTCTTTTGTGAACGGTCAGTATACGCCTCAAGGGGGTACACACCAGGCCGCTTTCCGGGAGAGTTTGGCACGGGTGATCAAGGATCACTACGGAAAGAATTTCGATTCGCAGGACATCCGTACCTCTATTACTGCGGCGTGTGCTGTGAAGGTGATGGAGCCGGTGTTTGAGTCGCAAACCAAAACCAAGCTGGGGTCTCAGGATGTTGCTCCGGGTGGACCATCGATGCGATCGTTTGTGAATGACTTCCTGTCAAGAGAACTCGATAACTACCTGCACAAGCATCCGGAGGTGGCCGAGCGCCTACTGAAGAAGATTCAACAAAGCGAGCGTGAACGCAAGGAAATGGCTGGGGTGAAGAAGATCGCCCGAGAACGTGCCAAATCAGCGAGCTTGCACAACAAGAAGCTGAGGGATTGCAAGGTGCACTTGGGCGATAAGAGCGATCGCAGCTTGGAAACCTCCATCTTCATTTGTGAGGGGGATTCGGCATCAGGTTCCATCACCAAGATCCGCGATGTGAATACACAAGCTGTCTTCTCATTGAAAGGTAAGCCACTGAATACTTACGGTTTGACGAAAAAGGTGGTGTACACGAACGAGGAATTCAATCTTTTGCAAGCCGCACTGAACATTGAAGATGGCATCGAGAACCTGCGCTACAACAATGTGATCATCGCTACAGATGCCGATGTGGATGGCATGCACATTCGTTTGTTGTTGATCACCTTCTTTTTACAGTTCTTCCCAGAGTTGGTGAAGCAAGGACATGTATTCGTGCTCCAAACCCCATTGTTCCGGGTTCGAAACAAGAAGGAGACGATCTACTGTTACTCGGAAGAAGAGCGGAAAGCGGCATTGGAGAAACTGGGTAAGAATCCCGAGATCACTCGATTCAAGGGACTCGGTGAAATCTCGCCGGACGAGTTTAAGCACTTCATCGGGAAAGACATTCGATTGGATCCTGTGGTGATCGGTCAAGACGCGGCGCTGAAAGAGTTGCTCTCTTTCTACATGGGCAAGAATACACCTGACCGTCAAAACTTCATCATCGACAACCTGAAGGTTGAAAAAGATGTAATCGACGAAGCCGCATGATCCGGCCATACCTGTTAACCATAGTAACACTGGTTCTTTGGATCAGCGGAGGGATTGCACAGACCTATTTGCATCCGCTGGCAGAGCTGAACGAGGATGGACGTTATACCTATTACTTAGACGCGGCAGGCAAGGTGACTTCGAAGAGCGATCTGTACAGCTATGTGCGCACAGCCCAGCGATTGAAACGGAAAGGTCCCATCGTGTTTGAGACACGTGACCGAGGTGGTAAGTTGGTAGAGCGTGGGGCTTCTTCAGAAGCAGACCCGGTCTACAAACGCTATGAAGACACCTATGTATCATTTCATCCCAACAGTGATACTGCAGCGTTTTACGCTTACAAAAAAGGTTGATTGCACGGCGCCTATCTTGAATTCTACCCGAACGGCAAAGCGAAGCGCATAGGACAACATGAAAAGGGTGACCGGGTGGGGGAATGGAAGTATTTTGATGAGGCTGGTCGAGTGACCAAGGTCGAGCGCTACAAAGAGAATCGCCCTTATGGCATGTGGGAAGAGTTTTACCCCAGCGGTGCGCTACGTTGGCAGTTGGCCTTCATCAATGGCTTGCCCATTGGTGTGGAGACCTATTACCTTGAAAACGGAGCGGTAGAACAGCGCTTCACATATCAAGAACAGAATAGATCTGGGGTTTATGTGCGCTATCATGAGAACGGCAGCATAGCAGAACGTGGCGACTACCGAAATGGAGCTAAAGAAGGAGTATGGACGGCGAACTATGCCAACGGAAAGCTGCATTATCAGGGCGGCTTCAATGCAGGAGAGCGCATCGGAGCATGGTTGATCCTGCATTCCAGCGGCGACACCTTGTTGAATGGTGAGTACACCAACCAAGGATTTACCGGAATGGAACAAGGCTTCAGCGCCAAGGATCTACTTGTATATCGCAAGCAATACAACGAAGGGAGTGTTGAAACCACCACCCTTTTTGATGCCACTGGTGCTTGTATGGCCATGGCGAAGGGAGACGACCCCAACCTGCTGTCTTGCAATGACCAAAGCCTGATTGAAAATTGGGGGATATGCTTGCCTCCAACGACTGAATTGGACCTAAAGACCTTATTCGCAGCGAATTTGCCTATGATTCAGATGCCTGGGAACGATGTTTATGGTGTCTACAAGATTTCCATCAACCGACGTGGTCGCGTAGTGGATCCCATGGTGCTGGAGGCGGCGGGACCGATGGTTGACGATCAGGTCATCGGACTCTTGCAAAGTCAAGTATTCCAACCAGGAAACTACTATGCCTATCCCGCCCGATTCTCTGTTGAATGCGTGGTGAGATTGGTTGATGGTGAAATCGACCTCCTTTTGGGTGAGCCTTATGTAGATGATAAGGTCTTGTTTCAGCAATCTCATGTTCCTGTTCAGGAGAATCACGCGCATGCAGCTGAAGTGCTTCCGAGTTTTTATGGAGGTGAACAGGCCCTTAGGCAGTGGCTCAGCAGCCAACAGCGTTACCCTGAGTTTGCATTGGAGCATCAGATCAGTGGTGAAAGCATCGTGCAGTTTGTGGTAGAGCCGTCGGGGGTGCTCTCAGGCATCGCTATTGCTACCAATGCTTCGCCCGTCTTGGATTATGAGGCGCTTCGTGCTACCCGCAGGATGCCATTGTGGAAATCGGGTGAAAAACAAGGAAAAGAAGTCCGCACAGTTAACAAATTGCCGTATAGATTTACACTCCGATAAATGAGCGACGAAAACGACAACATAGAAGAGCGCGACGAAGAGTTTTCAGACCAGGAACATGAGCAGGAAGGCCTCGAGCAGGTCATTCATGTAAGCGGTATGTACAAGGAGTGGTTCTTGGATTACGCGTCCTATGTGATCCTCGAACGAGCGGTTCCGCACATCAATGATGGGTTCAAACCCGTACAGCGCCGTATCCTCCACGCGATGCGGGAGATGGATGATGGTCGTTATCACAAGGTAGCCAACATCATCGGTAGCACCATGAAGTATCACCCACATGGTGATGCGTCCATTGGAGATGCCTTGGTGCAGATCGGACAGAAAGACCTGCTGATCGACTGCCAGGGAAACTGGGGGAATATCATGACCGGCGATAGCGCTGCGGCGCCCCGATACATTGAAGCTCGCTTGACCAAGTTCGCCTTGGAGGTGCTTTTCAACCCGAAGACCACAACATGGCAGCTGAGCTACGATGGAAGGAACAAGGAGCCGGTTACCCTTCCCGTGAAGTTTCCGATGTTGCTTGCATCCGGAGCGGAGGGTATTGCCGTTGGATTGGCATGTAAGATCCTTCCACACAATTTCGTGGAGCTGATCGATGGTGCCATCGCCAACCTCAAAGGAACCAAGAAGAAGATCTACCCAGACTTCCCTACTGGTGGTATTGCCGACTTTACAGAATACAACGACGGCTTGCGCGGTGGACGGGTCAAGGTTCGCGCACGCATCCATATCGAGAGCAACAAGCTGCTCAGGATATCCGAGATCCCCTTTACTACCACCACATCATCGCTCATTGATTCCATCCTCAAGGCGAACGATAAGGGGAAGATTAAAATCAAGAAGGTAGAAGACAATACGGCTGAAGTAGTAGAGATCATGGTGCACTTGAACGGCAACGTTTCGCCCGACAAGACCATTGATGCCTTGTATGCCTTCACCGATTGTGAAGTTTCTATCAGTCCGAATGCGGTGGTCATTGAAGACGATAAGCCGCGCTTCATGGGCGTGAGTCAGATGCTCAGTGAGGTGGCCGAGCAGACCAAGCAGTTGCTTAAGCTGGAGCTGGAGATCCGTCAAGCCGAACTCGAAGAACAATGGCATTTTGCTTCCTTGGAAAAGATATTCATTGAAAACCGCATCTACCGCGACATTGAAGAATGTGAGACCTGGGAAGAGATCATCGAGACGATCCATAAAGGCTTGAAGCCATTTACCAAGCACTTGCTGCGGGAGGTGACGGATGATGATGTGGCCCGCTTAACAGAGATCAAGATCAAGCGGATCTCGAAGTTTGATAGCTTCAAGGCGGATGAGCACATCAGCAAGCTGGAAGAAGGCATTGCTGAGGTAAAGCACCATTTGAATCACTTGGTGGAGTATGCGGTAGACTACTATAAGAACCTCAAGAAGAAATACGCCGAAGGCCGCGAAAGAAAGACGGAGATCCGTCAATTCGAGCAGATCAACACGGCCATGGTAGCAGCGAGCAACGTGAAGCTTTACGTAGATCGTGACGAGGGTTTTGTGGGTCATGGTCTGAAACGATCCACCTCGGAGTTGGTCAAGGATGCAAGTGATCTGGACGATGTCATCGTCATCCGTCAAGACGGGGTGTTGGTGGTAACCAAAATGGCCGATAAGACCTATGTTGGGAAGAACATCTTGCACGTGGATGTCTGGAAGAAGAACGATCCACGCACCATTTACAACCTGATCTACCAAGATGGCGCAGGCGGTAACATCATGGTGAAGCGTTTCAACGTTACCAGCATCATTCGCGACAAGGAATACGACCTTACCGCAGGTACACCAAAGTCAAAGGTTTTGCACCTGACCGCTAATCCCAATGGGGAAGCGGAGGTGGTAACCGTTATCCATCGCCAAAAAGCCAAGTTGAAGCGACTGAAGTTCGATTTTGACTTTGCAGAAGTCGCCGTTAAAGGGCGCGGCGCGAAAGGTAACATCCTCACCAAGCATGCAGTGAACCGGATTGAAATGAAGGAGAAGGGAGTGTCTACCCTAGGTGCACGTAAGGTTTGGTTCGATGAGGCGGTGAAACGATTGAACTACGAAGAGCGCGGAAGATTACTCGGTTCCTTCACCGGGGAAGACCGGATCCTAACGATCATGCAGTCGGGTACTTATCGCATGACGGGTATTGAAGAGACCACGAAGTTTGATGACGATATGCTGATCATCGAAAAGTGGAATCCAGAAAAGCCGATCAGTGCGGTCTATTACGAACCTGAGAAAGACAACCTCTACATCAAGCGATTCCTAGCAGAGGAAACAGATAAGCCGGTCAGTTTTATCGCAGATCATGAGGAGTCTAAGTTGGAGTATGTATCAACAGCTTGGCGTCCGCAGTTCCTCATCAAGTTTGATCAGCGCAGTACCCAGCGGGATGATGAATTGATCAACGTGGAAGAATTCATCGCCGTGAAAGGTCAAAAAGCCCTGGGTAATCGATTGACGAAATACAAGGTGAAGTCGCTGGAAGATCAAGATCCACTGCCCCATGAGGAAGATACTGCAGAAGAGATCGAAGCTCAAGAGCAAGGAGAAGGTTCTGCCGATTCAAACACCGAGGTGAAGGCGCCGGCTCCAACGCAACCGGAACAAACGAAGCCGCAGGAGGAGACTTCCGCATCTAAGGAATCAGCGGCGACGACCAGTGGTGAATCCTCTCCAAAGGAGGCTTCAACCAAAAAGCAGTCAGAAGCGTCTGATAAGGACGGCGATGATCAGAACGACGACCCCGAGCCTGAAGCGGCAGAAGAGAAGGCCGCACCAAAGGCATCTGACGCGGGAAAGGAGAAGGATACGCCGAAGAACGAAGAGAAGAAAGATGATAAGAAGAAGGATGATGACGACAAAGGTTCCGGCGGTTTCGGAGCAGGAAGTCAGATCACCTTGGAACTTTAAACACAAGCTATTGAGATTTATTACGCTTAGCGCGCTCGTGCTTACCTGTACAGCGCTTTTTTCACAGCCCATTCCCAACTTCAACATCGACTATGTCGGATACATGCAGTTTGGCGCAGAGTTAAATGACATTTGGGGCTATGTAGATGAACAAGGCAATGAGTACGCCTTGGTGGGACGTGAAAATGGCTTCTCCATCATCGATGTTACCGATCCTTCTGACATGGAGAATGTATTCGGTGCACCTGGATTAACGACCACTTGGCGCGACATCAAGACGTGGGGAGACCATGCTTACGTTACCTGTGAGTGTTTCAATGGCCTCTTGATCGTAGATATGAGTCCGTTACCGGAAGACAACAACCTCACCTACACCTATTGGGTGGGCGACACAGCTACCTTCTACAGCGCCCATAATCTTTACATTGATGACCAAGGCTACGCCTACATCTTCGGTGCGAACTATGGCAATGGCGGCGCGATCATTTTGGACCTGAACCAAGATCCGATGGATCCGACCGTAGTTGGTGTGTACGATGACCACTACCTACACGATGGCGTGGTTCGGAACGATACCTTATGGGGTGGTGCCGTGTACGTAGGTGAAGCGCAGACCATCGATGTGAGCGACAAGAGCAACCCACAGATCATCACCTCTTGGAAAACACCGAGCGCGTTCACCCACAACATGTGGTATTCAGACGATGCGCGCTACCTATTCACAACGGATGAGGTGCGCAACGCAAAGATCGCAGCCTATGACATTTCTGAACCCCTGAACCCAACCTTAGTAGACACGTGGATGCCCAACGACACCGGTATCATCCCGCACAACACGCACTACATGGATCAGTTCTTGATCACATCGTATTACACGATCGGACTGAGCATTCTTGATGTAACTCGACCGAACAACATGGTGGAGGTTGGTCGCTATGACACCTCTCCAGATTACCATTACCAAGGCTTTCACGGCTGTTGGGGGGCGTATCCTTGGTTGCCTTCTGGGCGAATCATCGCAACGGATATTGAGAAGGGTTTATATGTGCTGGAGGCAGATTATCAGCGCGCATGCTATTTAGAAGGTCAAGTCACCGATCAGCATACCGGTAATGTCATCTTCTTCCCTGAGATCGAGTTGGTGGAAGACAGTCAGCAAGTGGAGGGCAGTATTGTAGGGAAGTACGCCATGGGAACCTTGAACGGTGGCAACTACACCGTGCGTGTATCCGCCGAAGGTTACTACGATAAAGTGATCGAGAACGTCACCTTGGAGCTGGGTAAGTTGACCCAATTAGACGTGCAATTGAGCAACTGGCCCCTTGGCGTAGATGAAGGTCCGCGCGCCAATCAAGTTAACGTATTCCCCAATCCTGCTACAGATCAATTGAACGTAGTGGCGCAAGAAGCGATTGAATCGGTTCAATTGCTGGATTTGGTTGGACGTTTACATCCTACGGAAGTGCAGCTTTCAGGAAATCGAGCGCTCGTTCAAGTAGCGGCTTTGGATGCAGGGCATTACTTCCTTCAGGTTCGGAGTGCTGAAGGCGTCACCACGAAGCGGGTAATCATCGATTAAGGAAGGGGTAAAGACCTACCTTCGCGGCATGACCATCTTTGGCTTGAACCTGCTGGACGTGTTGGATACGCTGGGAACCCTGGCTTTTTCCATCTCGGGGGCCACCTTGGCCATCAAGAAACGTTTCGATCTCTTCGGAGTTTTCGTCTTGGCCTTTGTCACTTCGATCGGTGGCGGTACGGTGCGTGACCTGCTCATCGGCAATACACCGGTGGAATGGATGGCCAACAATGCGTTAATCATCACGATTGTGATCGGTGCGCTTTCGGCTATTTTCTTGAATCCGTACATGAACAAGCTGAACTACTTTGTCTACCTGTTTGATGCCGCCGGTTTAGGACTCTTTACCATGGCCGGCATTCAAATGGGGATCGAGAACAACTACAGCGTTTTCATAAGTATTTCGTTGGGTACAATCACGGCCACTTTTGGCGGATTGATCCGAGACTTGATCACCGGCGAGAAACCGATGCTACTCACGCGGAAAGAAATCTACGCGCTGGCCGGAGCGAGCGGTGGACTGGTGTATTTCATCCTTCGTTGGTTCGAGGTGCCAGAGGAGTTCAACATCCCATTCTCCATCATTTTGATCTTCTTGATCCGTCATTTGACCTACCGCTACGGAATCAAACTACCCACGTATACAGAAGGGGAAGGTTGGACTGTTAAGGAGTGATAAACCGATGTACTAAGCTGATCAGCATGACGTTATTGAGCGCATACAACCCCAAACTTGTCCGTATGCGTTTCGTCTTCATCCTCTCGCTCGCCCTGCTCTTTAGTTATTTGTTCTTCGATGCCTATCCCGGCTTGAACTGGTTGCTCTTCGTATTGGCTACCGTTGTTTCCATGTTCTTCTTGTACCGCGATCGATTTCAACGCTTGACCTATGTGGGAGCAGCTGGTGTCTTGCTTTCGGCTGTTTCTGTAGTGTTACACCCTAGTGGCTGGACCTTTGTTGTGAGCCTCATTTGGTGTGGCTTCTTTGTTTCTGCAAGCAGTTCACCGCAATTGCGTTCGGCCTTCACCTTGATGCTTCAAACCGCTGCCCAGGCACTGCTCGCTGCGATCAATACCTTGAGAGACCTGTTCCTTTTTCAAAAGGATTCCAGTAGCAAACTCGGGAAATACCTTCGGTACTACTATTTCATGGCTCCGGTTCTTATCATCTTGCTTTTCGTTTGGATCTACAGCGCCGCTAATCCATGGTTTGAAAGCTATTTGGGGAACTTCAGTGCATACATGCATTCTTTCTTCGTTTGGGTGAAAGGGATGGTTAACATGCAATGGCTGGCCTTGTTTGTGCTGGGCTTAGTGATGAGCGTTTACGCCCTTACGCCCGCTGCTTGGGAACAATTGCAGCAATGGGAGTCTAAACAACAGGAAACCATGTTGCGCCAACGCCAACCCGTGCTGCAGGGGATTTCACTCATGGGACTTAAGCACGAATGGCGATCTGCTATTTTCCTCCTCCTTGGATTGAACCTATTGCTTCTGATCTTGAATGCGTTTGACCTTTGGTACGTATGGATCGGATTTGAGTGGAACGGCGACTACCTCAAGCAATTTGTACATGAAGGCACCTGGTTGCTGGTGTTGAGCATCTTCATATCCATTGCCATTACCCTTTACTATTATCGGGGTAACCTCAACTTTCTTCACAGTCCATTGCTGCGCAAGCTCACCATCATCTGGATCGCTCAGAATGGGTTTTTGGCGCTATCGGTGGTGCGGAGAAACCTGTATTACATTGAATACTTCAACCTGGCCTACAAGCGCATAGCGGTGATGTTCTTTTTAGCCTTGGTGCTCTTTGGACTCTTCACGGTGCTCTGGAAGGTGCTGCATCGAAAGCGGTTGTACTACCTGTTGCGTACCAATTCCATGGCGGTATTGTTGGTCTTCCTCTTGAGTGCAAGCATCAGCTGGGATCCCTTCATCGCACGCTACAACATGGCCCACGCCGATACCGCTTTTGTTCATTTCGACTTCCTGATCCGGATGAACTTTGAGAGCTTTCCTTACTTAGACCTACCGTTGGAGCGGTTAAAGGAGATCGAGGAAAAGCGGAACGAGCGCTTTCCAGACGAAGCGCAATACATATCCGCAGAACAGTTTCATGCACGTCTTCAGGAACGGATGGCGGCATTTGCTGAATACCAGGATGAACGCTCTTGGAAAGAATGGAATTGGGCTGACCACCGCGTGGAGCAATACCTAGCGGATAAGGCCAACATGGAGGCGAGCGAACAAACGGCCATGCGATGAGGTTTCATCATCCTAATCACATAAATCGTAATTTGCTCAAAATTCAAATCACATGACCTTTAAGAACATTTTCATCGCAAGTGCACTGCTCCTTTCAAGTGCCGCTTTTGCACAAGACAAGCCATTGAGTCCTCCACAAACCGCAGAGGGAATGATCGGCGATACCAAGATCACCATTGAGTACAACGCACCATCCGTTCGTGATCGGGCGGTATGGGGAGATTTGGTGCCTTACGATAAAGTATGGAGAACCGGAGCAAACGAAGCTACCCGCTTTACGACAGACAAGAACATCATGATCGAAGGTGATAACGCTTTGGAAGCTGGAACCTATGCTTTGTTCACCATCCCTGGTGAGGAAACCTGGACCATCATCTTCAATAAGGATCCGAAGCAGTGGGGAGCGTACAAGTACAATGCAGACATGGACGCCTTACGCGTAGAGGTGAAGCCAACAACAGGCAAGCACCAAGAACAGATGATGTTTGAAGTAGGAAAGGATAAAGTAAACCTCAAATGGGAGAAGGTAGCCGTTAGCTTTAACGTGCAACCCATGCCATAGCACCTATGGGGAAGCCCATGCAGAACGTTCGATTCAGGAACGTTGAAGACTGTTTAGATCATCTGCCGGAGCACGAACGTGAGATCACGGAAGCGCCTCGGCAGTTGGTTTTTGATTGTATCCCTGAAGTCTCAGAGAAACTATCTTACAATGTGCCCTTCTTCCGTAAGCATAAAGGGATTTGCTACCTCTGGCCGGGAGGCGTGTATTGGGGAAAGCAAAGAAGTTACGAAGGGGTGGAGTTTGGTTTTCAGCAGGGACACCTGCTCATAGACCCGGATCAGCTTCTACAAAAAGGGGAGCGGAAGTTCGTTTACTATGTGCGTTATGCGCGTCTCAAGGATGTCCCTTTTGATTCACTACGATCTTACCTCTAGGAAGCGGCACTCATCGACGGGGAACTCGCAAGAGCGAAGAAAAAGTGATTCTCAGTACTGCTTGACCGTAGGAGATCCCAAACCGGGATCCAAGATTCCTTCTTGGTTCTGATAGCTCCTCCACCCCCGTAACCATTCCGTATCCTTCGTAGGCTCATCATTGATGAAGTAATAAACACCACCCCACCGGTGCTTTACTTTTTTGTAGGTCATGTTTTCATGCGCCTCTTCGAGTTGAAGGCGTTCAACGGTTCTACCTTCCATTTCTTCTTTACTGTAGCGGATGTCTTCTGCCTTTATAGCTAGCTCAGCCATTGGAGCTACGGTTTCATTTGGCTTTTCTGGCTGGGCTCTGTTCAGGATCATACGCATACGCTCACTGCGTCCTTCGATCCAGTCGTTCGTAGCAAAGGGTTCTAAGGTGCGTTCCAGCAACTCGAACGAACCGTTAAGGTCGCCTTCCGCCAAGCGTTCCATGAACCTTCGGATGCCATCTTCTAGTGGAATGTTTCCTTCGTAGTAGTCCATCACCGGAATCAGTAAGCTACGCACCTCAGCCAGGGCTTGTGCTTGACTCAATGACATACCAGGATTGGCTTCTGAAGGTGTGGTGAAGGGTTCCGTTCGCGCGATTACTTTGTTGATGTCTTCCAACAGGCTACCGGTCCACTTGGGATAAAGGTGCGCAAGGATGGCTGTGTGATAGGCCTTTCGTGCCGCTTCATACTCCTCCATCTCAACCAAGTGTCGGCAGTACTTCAATTCCCCCACGAGGGTCAACTATGCAGCTTTATCACGGTACACCGCATCGATCAAGAACTGCATCATCTCATCGATCTTGTTGCCTGCGCTCTGCGGTGAGTAGCTCGAAGCAAATTGTTCTTGCCTTCGATCGCTGGAACGGACCGGTTGGTAGTTTTCATCCAGTCCAGAGGGACGCTGATCGGTCATCATCTGCGCATCGGCCTTGGTCAGCTCCCGCTCGAGTTGTGCGATCAGTTTGCTTTGATCCTTATCCTTCCAGATCACACCCACGGTTTCGATGTAGGCTTTCTGAGCTTCATGGTAACGCTCCGCATGCACAAAGCTTTTGGCAACGTTGAGGTAGGCAAGGTAGTCGTTGAGTCGACCAGACTCCATGGCCTCGAGGCGCGTAGGGAGTAGGAGGTCATCCATGTTGTGCACCACTTCAAGCGGACTTAGACGCTCTGCAAAGTCAAAGGAGTTGCTCATGTCTTGGGCGTGCAATGAAGGCACGGCTCCGCAGCAAAGCAGCATAAGGAAGCAGGGTAGGGTCAGGTGCTTAAACACGTTGAAAAATAAGTAGTTGACGGTACTGGATGCAAATACGAAGTTCCCCGTAGATTTGTTTCATGCTTAAGAACTACTTGTTTGTGCTGATCTTTCTCTGGGCTGGATCGGCCTTTACGCAAAGCCACCTCAATTATCGATACGTTATTGAGGCGGGCGTTTTTCGCGACGATTCATTGACCTATTTCATTGTGCATGAATACCCTGTATTTGAGGCACACCCCAACGATACGGCCGCCATATTGTTGGAGACAAGGTTTCGTGAGGGCTATCGGCTCAAGGCATTCCAAGACACCAACCGTTTTGAAGCACTGACTGCGCTACCAGCGATAAGCGATGATGCATTCTTAGGTCCTGATGCCTTATTAGAGCTGCTCCGGAACAGACTAGGAATGAGCAAAGCCAATTTTGCTGCAACCCCGCACGAGGTTGACATGCACATTCACAGCGTAGGCTTTCCTGATGATCGGGAGCCGTTTTTCAATCATCAACACCTGCACGCCACGCGAAGCAATGGCATGAAACGCTTTAAGCAAAACCAACACGATCAAGCCGTAGACTGGTCAAATGGAGAAGCACTGACTCTGGGCTCGCTTGGCGGAGCCAGCAGCAAGCCTTGTTTGATCAAAGCCATCGAGCAATTGGATCTGGAAGACGATGCATGCCAAGGCAGGGCACTAGAGAAGCAATTGGATGACACGTCATTTTGCGATTGGCCCATACGGACCATTGCGTCCAGTTACATCCGCTTGAACGTTACCCAGATCGATTTCGCCTGCAAACCTGAAGAGGAAGGCGATATTGAGATTGAGCGTGCCTGTTTGGACGAGGAAGGGGGGTGTGAATAGGAGCTATCGACTGTCGGCTGTCGGCTATCGGCTATCAGGGGGAGTCTTAAGTCGTAAGTCTTAAGAGGGGCTAGGAGCTAGAATCGTCCACGTTGGCGGCGTGGATTGGTTCCTAATACCTTGTACCTAACCAACGCTCATGCTAAGGCGTGATCGTTGAGCTCGCTCCGCTCGGTTCCTAATACCTAGTTCCAAATACCTGCACAATCAAAACTCCACAACTACCTCAAGCTCCTCGCTTCCTCGCTTCACCACCACGGTGGCTTTATCTCCCGTTTCAAACTGACCTAGGCCTTGCATGTAGGTCTGCATGTCTTTGATTTCTACATCGCCCATTTTGATCACGATATCGCCGCGTTTCAGGCCGGCTTTTTCGGCCGGACGATCAGGGATGATGCCGTCGATGCGCATGCCGTTTCCTTGAAACATGTAGTCGGGCATCACGCCGAGCGTTACCTTGAAGCGTGGCGTATCCTGCTCATTGCTTTTGGTTGCTTGGTGATCCAGCTTGCCATGTAGCTGCACGTGCTCCATTACGCGATAGATGAAATCACTGACGACCTTTATGCCTTCCATGTTGACCTTCTCCGTGTCATCGCTGGGTTTGTGGTAGTCGCTGTGTTGGCCGGTGAAAAAATGCAGCACGGGGATGTCCTCGAGGTAGAAGCTGGTGTGATCCGATGGACCTATGCCTGACTCACCTTGTACCAATTCCAGATCATCTGTATTCGCGGCCTTCAGGGCTTCTTCCCACTTCGTGGAGGTACCCGTGGCATTGATCGCTAGTTTATTGCTGTCCAGCCGGCCTACCATGTCCATGTTGATCATGTAGTTCACGGAATTCAGTGGTATGGTTGGGTTGGCAACAAAACTCTTGCTGCCCCACAAGCCCTTCTCCTCGCCACTGAAGGCGATGAAGAGGTAGTTGCTCTGCTTCAAGTCTTCAGATTTCGATAGCATACGCGCCAATTCGAGCATCGCTGCCACACCGCTTGCGTTATCATCTGCACCATTATGGATGGCGGCTTCACCCGCGTGCAGGGAGCCTTCACCGCCTTTGCCCAGGTGATCGTAATGTGCTCCAATAACTACGGTGTACGCAGCTCCGTTATCCCAATAGCCGATCACGTTCTTTCCCATGATCGGTCCAGAGGAAGATGGTGGTTCTTGTGCATGGGGATTTGCTCTGGGAGTAAAGGTGAAGGTTTGAAAATAACCACCAATGCCGTACGGCTTCAGTCCTAGTTTTTCCATCCGCTTGGCGATGTACTCGGCAGCCAATGCCTCACCTTGGGTACCGGTTTCTCTACCTTCCATCTTGTCGTCTGCCAGCGTCTTCACATCCTTCTCAATGCTTTTGACCGCTTTCTTTTCGCCGTAGGCTTCTCCGGCTGGCTGCGCATCTGCAGGAAGCGATATCATCACCACTAGAACGAGGCCCAAGAACTTTCTCATCGTCTTCTTCAATTTGTCGCGAAACTACTTCGCAGATTCTTATCGCTGTACATTAACATTGCAGCTCCAAAATTGATGCAATGTTGAAGAAACTTTTTCCGCTTGGCTTGGTGGTCCTCCTCACCGCCTGTGATTCCAACAGCAAAGGGAATGCAGAGAACGAAGCGAGCGCCGAAGATGGCTGGTCGGGTGAAACGGTCACAGACATCATCCACTATCCAGACGAGAAGCATTTGACCAACATCCGTCAGTTGACCTACGGCGGCGATAATGCGGAAGCGTATTGGAGTACCAATGATGAGATGCTTGTCTTCCAAGCGACCAATCCTGCATGGGATGTAGAATGCGATCAGATCTACGTGACCCGTTGGAAAGAAGATCAGCTTGGTGAAAAGCAAGCGGATATGGTGAGCACCGGTTGGGGAAGAACAACGTGTTCCTACTTCTTGCCGGGCGATACAACCATCGTTTACGCTTCAACCCACCTCGCAGATTCAAACTGTCCGGCCAAGCCTGAGAAACGTGAAGATGGTAAGTACGTATGGCCGATCTATGAAACCTTCGACATTTTCGTGGCTGACCTTCAAGGGAACATCTTGGATACCCTGACCAAAGAGGCAGGTTATGATGCAGAAGCCACCGTTTCACCGAAAGGTGACAAGATCGTATTCACTTCAATCCGCTCTGGCGACCTGGAGTTGTATACCATGAACATCGATGGAAGTGAGGTGGTACAGATCACGGATGAATTGGGTTACGATGGAGGTGCCTTCTTTTCTCCAGACGGCGAGAAGCTGATCTTCCGGTCAAGCAGACCAAAGACCGATGAAGAGATCAAGGTTTACAAAGACCTGCTGGCCGAAGGCTTAGTGATGCCCACTGAGATGGAATTGTACATGTGCAATGCAGATGGCAGCAACCTTAAGAAGTTGACCAACCTCGGACAAGCGAACTGGTGTCCGTTCTTTCATCCGGATGGCGACAAGGTGATTTTTGCCAGTAACCACGGCACCGAGCGTGGTTATCCTTTCAACCTGTACATGATCGATACCCTGGGCAACAACCTGGAGCAGATCACGCACGATAATGTCTTTGACGCCTTCCCGGTGTTTTCTAACAACGGAAAGCATTTGGTTTTCAGTTCCAACCGCAACAACGGCGGAACCAGAGAAACAAACCTATTCGTGGCTGACTGGGTAGAGTAGTTCGCTGACCACCACACCATGAGCTGGATTACAAAACTGAAAACCCGTTGGGGACTCGATTCCATTTGGCAGGTCATCATCGTGCTTGTGGTTTTCGCGTGTACCGGCTTCACCGTCCTATTCATCAAAGAACCCCTCTTAGACTGGATCCGAGGTGATGCCGAGCAGCAATGGTGGATGTCCGTGCTTTATTTTGTCCTGATCCTCCCGGTCTACAACGTGCTCCTGCTTGGCTTCGGCTTTCTGTTCGGACAATTCAACTTCTTCTGGAAATACGAGAAGAAGACGCTGGAGAGGTTGAGGAAGGTTTTTAAAAGGGGCTAGGAGCTAGGATATAAGTGCTAGTTCCTAATTCGTAGTGAGATGCAAACCCCTCTAAAGCTCGCAATACAATCACAGAGCAAAAAGCGAACAGCAAATAGCCAGTTGAACGAAGTGAACTAACCGAGCGAAGCGAGTTCAACTAGGCGAAGTACTTATGCAGATAGGCTCATGACCGAAGGGAGTAAATCCCGCTCTGCGGGAAAGCAAACAGCCAACAGCCAGCAGCCAGCAGCAAACAGCTATCCCAACCAACAAGCCCAAGCCTTTGGTCTATTGTCTTTCGTCTTTCCTCTTTTGTCTTTCCTCTCAACTATCTTCGCCCCATGCATCCCATCCTGCTTGAACTTGGTGGCTTGACCATCTTCTCCTACGGGTTCTTTATCGTGCTCGGGGCCTTCTTGGCGTATCGGCACATGGTTGTTTTTGCTAAGAAGGATTACAACGTACGTTCCGATACCATCAGCTCGCTCTTGCTGCTGATCATCGCTATGGCCTTTATCGGAGGGAAGGTGCTGTTCTACCTCGAGGATCCTTCGCTTTACATTAGTGACCCATCACTCATGCTCGATGATATGGGCAACGGCTTTGTCTTCTTTGGTTCCTTGCTCTTCGCCGTGCCTGCCGTGATCTGGTTCTTAAAAGAGAAGAAACTGCCGATCTGGGGCATGCTTGACCTTACGGCCTTCAGCGCCATCATTGCGCATGGATTTGGACGCATCGGCTGCTTTTTGGCGGGCTGCTGCCACGGTGTGCCTACCGATAGCGTCTTGGGTGTGATGTACACCGATCCCGCATGCCAGGCTGATCCGCTGAATGTTCACCTGCACCCCTCGCAGCTCTATGCGGTCACGCTCTTGCTTGGGATCTTCTTGCTCTTGAAATGGCTCTATAAACGTCCGGATCGCTTTCCCGGACAACTCTTTCTCATCTATGTGATGCTCTACAGCGTTGGACGCGGCGTTATTGAAGAGTTTCGTGGAGACGAGGCGAGGGGATACCTCTTCGATGGACTCCTTTCGCATTCGCAGTTCATCTCACTCATTTTGATCAGCATTGCCGCGGTACTGTACTTCCATAGAAGGGCTGCCGCTAAACCATCGCGCTAGTGGCCTTGATCGCATCCATCAAACACGCTGTGCACCAATGGCGTTTCAATTGGGCCGCCAAGAACGGACCGAGCTATCGGTTCTACCTAAGGTATGTCTATCAACCCAAGCCTGGAAGCGTTGATGCCCTGATCGATGCTTGGTCAAAGACCAAAACGAAGTTCACCGTATTGCAAGTAGGGGCAAACGATGGCTTCACCCACGATCCGGTGCAGAAATGGGCCAAACGCGATGCTTGGCAAGGCGTTCTCCTTGAACCTCAACCGCACGTGGTGGCCAACTACACCCGAAAGATGTACGCCGCGCATCCGGATATCCATGTTGTGAACGCCGCCTTGAGCGAACAAGACGGCACCACTAAACTCTACAAGATCTCCTTCAGCAATGACCGATGGGCGAGTGGTTTGAGTCGCTTCGATAAGGCCTCCCTCGAACAACTCATCGCCGAAGGCCGACTGGACAAGCGCATCCGAAAGAACGGCGCCAAACCACCCAAGGATACGGCCCAATGGATCGATGCCATTGATGTTCCAGTGATCTCCTTTCCCACTTTGATCGCTAAGTACCCCATCCTCCAAAAAACCGACCTGCTGATGATCGATACCGAAGGCTTTGATGGGGAGGTGATCCGCATGTTCCCCTTCGAGGAAATACAGCCTGCTTTGGTGGTCTTTGAAGACATGCACCTGAGCGCCGATGACCTCCAACGCGCCCATGGTCGATTGGCGCAATTCGGCTATCGCTGCCAGCGTTCCGGTCCGAATACCATTGCTTGGCTCAGCTCCCTTGAATCACTTGTGCAAGGAAATCTTAACGCCTAGCCTTCACTTGCGGGCTAACCTGTAACATTGTAGCAAATAAGAATGAATAGCTATGAGTGAAGCAGTAAGAAGCCTCGAACCAAAGACCCTCTGGAACCATTTTGCCGACCTGAACGCCGTGCCGCGTCCCTCCAAGAAAGAGGAACGTGTCATCGCCTTCATGGAAGACTTCGGACGAAAGCTCGGGCTTGAGGTCATGGTAGACAAGGTGGGAAACGTGATCATGAAGAAGCCTGCTACCCCAGGGATGGAAAACCGCAAGACAGTGGTTTTGCAGAGCCACCTCGACATGGTGCACCAGAAGAACAATGCAACGGAGTTCGACTTTGACAAAGAAGGTATCCGCATGTACGTAGATGGCGATTGGGTGCGTGCAGAAGGTACCACGCTTGGCGCAGACAACGGCATCGGAGTAGCGGCCATCATGGCTTTGCTTTCGTCTAACGACATTGAGCATCCTCCCTTGGAGGCCTTGTTCACCATCGATGAAGAAACCGGAATGACCGGCGCGATGGGTTTGGAAGGCGGACTCCTAGACGCCTCCATCATGCTCAACCTAGACACCGAAGATGACGATGAACTTACGATCGGCTGCGCAGGAGGGATCGATGTTTCTGCATCGGGCTTATATGTGGAGACGGATGCGCCTGCTGGCATGAGCTTCATGAAAGTGACCTTGAACGGACTTTCTGGCGGACACTCCGGTATGGATATCCATAAGGGACTTGGCAATGCCAATAAACTCATGAACCGCTTGCTTTCAAGAGCGGCTGAAGAATTCAACATCAGCGTGGCAGCCATTGACGGCGGCGGACTCCGAAATGCGATTCCACGCGAATCGGTGTGTGAATTGGGAGTGGAGTCTACCCAGCACGATGGCTTCTTGCAGTGGCTCAAGTCCTTCGAAGCAGAACTGAAAGCAGAGTACAACACCACAGACCCCAACTTCAAGATTTCTACCCAAGCGATCGAAACACCCAAGAAGGTGCTCAAGGCAGATTTTCAAATGGATTTCATCCGCGCCATCTACGCTTGTCCGGTAGGTATTTACCGCATGAGTCCAGACATGGAAGACTTGGTACAGACCTCCAATAACCTGGCACGTGTGCTGGTGCGCGACGGAAAGTATGAAGTTCAATGCCTCACGAGAAGCTCGGTAGATACGGAGAAGATGGACGAAGCAAACATGATCAAGAGCATCTTCGAATTGATCGGTGCTACTGTGAAGTTCGGAGGATCGTATCCAGGTTGGACGCCGCGTCCGGGAGCCGATATCGTGCATGTGATGCAAGAGCTCTACCGTAAGAAGTTCAACGATGAACCACACGTGATGGCGTGCCACGCCGGACTGGAGTGCGGCATCCTAGGAACCAATTATCCAGAGATGGAAATGATCAGCTTCGGGCCCAACATCCGCGGTGCACACTCGCCAGACGAATGCTGTCAGGTATCTTCTGTACAGAAGTTTTGGTCGCTCTTGCTGGATACCTTGAAAGCCATTCCAACGCGCTAGTAACTCCGATGGCCAAGCGCTTGATCTTATCGTTTGTGTTCCTAGGCTTCACATGCTCGCATGTGGGAGCACAGGAGGATAGCATCACGGTAGACAGCGCCTTTCGCGCGGCCATGGATCGGGGTTTAGCCCACTATGATGATGGTCGGTATGACCTGGCTCTGCTGGAATTCGAAAAGGCGCGCGCCATCGATCCGAAAAGCGGCTTCTTGAACTATGAGACCGCACTCACACATTACCAAATGGAGAACAACTCCACTGCGGTAAAGTATGCGAAGAAGGCAGCAAAAGAGGACTCGCAACACGGCGTGCAGGGAAGCATCCTGCTCGGCACCATCTGGGATGAACGCAACAAGCCCAAGAAGTCGATGCGGGTATTGCGCAAGGCCATCAAGCGTTTCGGTGACTATTACTTGTTGAACTACAACCTCGGCGTTGCAGCCTTTGAGGCCGAACGTTATGAAGAAGCCTTCGATGCCTTCCAGCGAGCGATCTTGAAAGAGTTAGATCATCCTGACAGCCATTTAGGTATGGCACGGGTTAGTTCTGCTCGTGAGCGGATGGTGGAGGCGCTGTATCCATTGTACTTTTTCATGCTGCTGGAGCCAGAGCACGAGCTTACGCCGCGTTTGGTAGAGCGGATCGTGAAGTTTCAGGAGGGCTTAGAACAGCACAGCGTTGAAGAAAAGCAGAAAGGGAAGGATAAAGACAAAGGCTATGCGTGGAATGATCCGATGCGTACGCTTGACTTGCAGTACAGGGCCTTCTTCATGGCTAAGGACCTGCTCGCGAAAGACAAAGTGCTGAACGATCAGATCGTTCTCTTAACGACCTTCTTCACTGAAGCAGGAGAGGTTGATTTTGAAGCGCGTAAGGATGTGGTGACGAGCTACTATGTGCCCTTTTTCTCGGCCATTGCAAAACAAGGCTACATGGAGGCCTGTTACCACTATATGCACCATAAGGTGTACATGGCTTCAGAGGCATGGATGAAGGATCACTACGACGAAGTAGAGCAGTTCTTCCAGTGGCTTGACGCTGAAGCTCCGAAACCACCGGGCTTGGAGTAAATCCAGCTCAGAACCAACAATGAACGAAACCGATTGATTCGAAATGATCGTACTCTTATCACCCGCTAAATCTCTGGACTACGAATCAAATCTGCCAGAGATGCACGATACGCAGCCTCGTTTTCAGGAGGAATCAGCGCAATTGATCAGCAAGCTGCGCGGCTTGTCAAAAAAGAAACTCAGCAGCTTGATGAACCTGAGCAAGGATCTGACCGAGCTCAACGCCTTGCGCTACCAGGAATGGGAAGCGGATTTCACCGATGGGGCGAGCCGACCAGCAGCCTATGCGTTCACCGGCGAGGTTTACCGTGGCATGGATGCAAGCAAGTGGAACGAAGGTGATCGTGTCTTTGCCCAGGAACACGTGCGCATCTTGAGCGGACTCCACGGGGTGCTGCGTCCCTTGGACCGCATACGTCCGTACCGCTTAGAAATGGGAATCAAGCTTCCGGTGCGCAGAAAGAAGAACCTGTATGATTTCTGGCAAGACAAGCTCACGGCAACCCTCAAGGAAGAGCTGGAAGAAAGCAGCTCAAAGGTGGTGGTGAACTTGGCGAGCAACGAGTATGCCAAGGCCGTCAAATTAGACCAATTGGATGCGAAGGTGATCACCCCAGTTTTTAAAGACCGGAAAGGCGACGATCTGAAGGTTGTGATGATGTATGCAAAGCATGCCCGTGGCGAGATGGCATCTTACATCGTCAAAAACAAAATCACCGATCCAGAAGACCTCAAAGGATTTGAATCCTATACCTTCTCGCCAAAACACAGCAATGACAGCGAATGGATCTTCATTCGTTGAACCACAAAACACAGCATGATATGAATTTGAAAGACAAGGTATTCATCGTAACCGGAGGAAGCTCTGGTATTGGAAAAGCAACCGCGGCATTGCTCATAGAAAAAGGAGCCAAGGTGTCGATCACCGGTCGCGATAAAGACAAACTGGAGCGAGTAGCCAATGAAGTTGGCGCGCTTGCCATCCATGCCGATGTCAGCCAACAAGCCGACATCGATAAAACGATCAAGGAGACCTTAGACGCCTTTGGCAATCTGGACGGACTCATCAACAATGCCGGTCACGGTTGGAGCAAGCTGATGCACGAAGTAACCTGGGAGGATTTCGAAGAAATCTACCGGGTGAACGTATTCGGAGCGGCCATGATGGGGCAGGCGGCAGCCAAGGTTTTCATGGAGCAACGTTCCGGAAACATTGTGAACATCGCATCGACTGCGGCGCTGAAAGGCTACGCGCATGGATCTGTTTACAGCTCGTCTAAATTCGCTTTGCGTGGCTTAACCCAGTGCTGGCAGCAGGAATTGCGACGTGATAACATTCGTGTGATGCTCATCAATCCGTCAGAGGTGACCACCGCCTTCAACCAGCCTGGAAGAAAGGAGCGCGCTGCGGTCGAGAACAAGTTGCGTTCAGAAGAGATCGCACACGCCATCATCGGCGCGTTGGAGATGGACGACCGCGGTTACATTCCTGAGTTGAGCGTTCACGCGACCAATCCATTCTAGCACTTGATCAGTTTCTGGGAACAATCGGAATTGCTGCATGCCGATACCACCATTATTGGCGGTGGCATCACAGGCTTGTCCATTGCCGCAAGCTTCCTGGAGCGCGATCCGAATAGGAATATCCGGATCTTGGAACGGTCGGCCTTCCCTTACGGTGCCAGCACGCGCAATGCAGGGTTTGCCTGTTTCGGGAGTCCGACCGAGTTGGCCTCCGACATGGAACTGATGGGGGCGGATGCCGCCCGTGAATTGGTGTTCAAACGCTGGATGGGCATTCAGATTACCCGCAAACGGTTGACGGATGCTGCCATCGGCTATGTAGAAAGCGGTGGGTATGAGCTTGTAGAAGAAGGACAACTTGATGCGATGGAGTTGGAAGCGCTGAACGATGTAGTGGCCGATTTTCTACCCGATTACTTTGCCAATGCCACGGATCGCAAAGCAGACCTCGGGATCGAGGCGCCTGGCAAGTTGATCTCCATTCAAGGTGAAGGCCAGGTGAACAGTGGCCAGCTCATGAAAAGCCTGAGGAACTACGTCTCCTCAATGGGCGCAGAGATAATCAACGGCACCTCCGTGGAAACGGTAAACCAGCAAGGCTCCAGCTATGAGATCGAACTGAACGACAGCGTCCGCAGTTCGTTCCTGCTCACGAGTCAACACGTCATCGTAGCCAACAATGCCTTTGCGGGTCGCTTGTTGGAAGCCATAGAATTGAAGCCAGGAAGGGGACAAGTCCTGCTCACCGAACCCATTCCAAACCTAAAGTTTCGCGGCAACCTACACATCGAAGAAGGCTTCTACTACCTGCGTGACTTAGGCAATCGTATCATGTTTGGCGGTGGACGCAACCTCAACAAAGCAGGCGAGGAGACCACCGAACAGGGCTTGACGGATCAGATCCAGTCGGCCTTAGAAGAGTACTTGATAAAGCTCTTCGGGCAGCGCTACAAGATCGAACAACGCTGGAGTGGAACGATGGGCTTCACCAGCAACAAACAACCGATGGTCCACCGCACCCCAGAAGGCATTTGGGTTGTCGCGGGACTAAGCGGCATGGGCATAGCCCTTGCCGGATATCTAGGCGAGGAGTTGGCGGATGCATGGTAGGCAAACCGGAGGTGTGGTGCTGCTGGCTGCTGGTTGCTTCTAGCTTCTAGCATCTAGCTCTTGGCTGTTTGCTTTTGGCTGTTTGCTTTCCCGCAGAGCGGGATTTACTCCCTTCGGTCATGAGCCTATCTGCATAAGTACTTCGCCTAGTTGAACTCGCTTCGCTCGGTTAGTTCACTTCGTTCAGCTGGCTACTGGCTACTGGCATCTGGCTTTTCCCACTTAAGACTGGTGACTTAAGACTCTCCCTGATAGCTGATGGCGACTGGCTACTAGCTTCTAGCTTCTAGCTTCTAGCTATCTCTTACTAACGCCCTACCGACCTTGATGGCCTTCTGGATGTAGGACGTGGAAAGACCGTTTTAATAGGAGATTAAAACTTGAAGCTTCCAAAACACACGGGCCGAATGGAGAACTCAGCGCGGCAGCTGAATGAGAGTGAGAGTGACAGAAGAGAGCGAAGAATAAAGTCTTCGATCTCACACTTCGTACTCACGCTCCTCATGTACTGCTTTGGTGCTCGTTTTTAGTCGGAGATTAAATCTTAAAGCTTTCACTACAAGCGGGCAGGATGGAGAACTCAGTGCGGCAGCGTAGCGGGCAGGCGAATCCAGCTGACGCGCGATGTGGCCCTGCGCGCAGGATTCCGATAGGCTTGAGTTCTCCATTTTCCCCGGCGTTCCGCGCGGCAGGTTGGATACTTTTTTCTAAAAAAAGTATTGGACAGACATGCATCAGAACTGACAGTGAAACGGAGGACAGTCTGTAATTTATTCTGAGAATATCGATACCTCAACGACCACAGAACCCGATAGTTATCGAGAGAGAGTCCCAATAGCTATCGTTAGAGAGCAAAGAATAAAGTCCTCACTCTCCGCTCTCACTCTCCGCACTCAAAACACGTAAGGTTGATAGCTTTGCATCGTCATTAGCTACATGAACACTATAATGGATTACAAAGCATACTGGGAAAAAGGCGAATCGTTTGACGCTTACATGCAGCGGATCGAATCGCTGTTGGCAGAAGGAAAGACCACAGGTCCAAACCAGACCGAAGCATTGGTAGAATACACCGATCTCAACGCCAAGCGAATGGCGCGGTTGGCAAAGACCTGCAACCCGAGCGATACCTTGCTCGAGCAGATGAGATCAACAGAGAACCTGGCTGTTTTGGTCATCACCGAAGGTTGGTGTGGCGATGCGGCACAGATCGTACCGGTGATCGCGAAAGCGGGGTCGGCAGCGGGGGTTAAAGTACGGACGGTGTTGCGGGATGAGAACCTCGAGCTGATGGATGCGCACCTTACGAACGGCGGACGCTCCATTCCGATCATCCTCTTCATAGACACAAAGAACTGGGAGGTGAAAGCAACGTGGGGTCCAAGACCGGAACCCGCGCAGAAACTGGTAATGGATTACAAGCATGCAGACGAACCCAAGCCACCCTATACCGAATTCGTTAAGCAAGTGCAGCTCTGGTATGCCAAAGACAAGCAGCAATCGATGGAGACGGAATGGATCCAGTTACTGGCTTAATGCGCCATCCTTTATTGCCTAGTTTCGTCTGAAGAAAAAGAACCTTTATTACGGAGATGCAATGAAGCTGTCTAGATTCCTCTTCTTCCTCTTTCTTTTCCTACCTAGCACTACCCTTAATGCGCAGTCGTTTGATTGGGTGCGGACCATGGGTGGCCTCGTGAATACGTCGAATGACCTCACGGATGCGACGGTTGATAAGGATGAAAATGTTTACATCACTGGTCATGCACAGGGTAGCTACCGGCCAGCAGCCGGTGAGCCACTGATGTATCCAACGGCACCCGTGGTGGCTTTGATCCAAAAGAATGATCAAGATGGCGATCTGGTATGGGCAAAGTTCACCGAAGGGACGGGCCTTTGCTATGCCAACAGCATTGCAGTAGATGCGCAAGGGTATGTGTATGTGGCGGGTTCATTTCGAGATACCATTGACTTTGATCCGAACGGAGGTGTAGCACAGGAGATATCTTCAGGTCCGGAGTGGAATGGATTTCTGTTGAAGCTCGAAAGTGACGGAGACTTTGTATGGGTGCGAACCTTTCGAAACGGCTTCCACGAGCCAATCGCTATTGCGGTAGGTCCAGATCAACACATCGCATTGACGGGCTATTTTGGAGGAACCGTAGATTTCAATCCAGGAACGGGCGTCACCAACATCACTGCGGATGGGTTCTCTGACATCTTCTTGATGAAGATGAATAACAATGGAAACCTGATGTGGGCACGCGGCTTCGGTAGCACGGATGTATCTGCGTACGAGCAAGGCAGAGCACTGACGATCGATCCGATGAACAACATTTACTTCACCGGCTATTACAGCTTGTTCGTAGACTTTGACCCGAACAACGAAGGATCAGGCGAGCTGTACCATCAACATGCCTATGAGACGGATGCCTTTGTTGCCAAGTTCACAAGAAGTGGCGCATATCAGTGGGCACACTCTCCATCCAGTGAACAGCTAGGCGAGTCGATTGCGGTGGATGATCAAGGGAATTGCTATGTGGTTTGTCAAGATGCTACCTACAGCACCTATATCTACTCGTCTTCGATCTATCGCTTCCGAACGGATGGCAGTGATCAACGGCGCATCCATGAATCGCGGGGCGACGGATATGAACGCTACTTCGACATCGCCTTGGCGCCAAACCAACAGACCTTTACCGTGGTGGGGTCCTTTGACGATGAATTGGACGTGGGTATCCAGGTTTTGCAGGGTGATTGGAACAGCGAGAACGGGTTTATCGCACGTTTCGATACCACGGGCCGCGATCTTTGGGTAAGAAAGCTGGGACGCGCATCATTATCGGGGTGGTGGGATAATTATCCTTACAGTGTTCTGTTGCCAGAGGGCGAAAACATTTACCTGACTGGACGCTTCGCCCAGCAAACCGATTTTGATCCTGGAAGCGGCACATTCAACGTGACCCCATCGGGTGATGTGCATGCCTACATCCTTAAGCTGAGCTGCATTGAAACATCGGGCCAGCTCGATACAGCCACCTGCTTCTCGTTTGTGAGTCCGAGTCAGCACCAAACCTGGGATAGCAGCGGCGTTTATCAAGACACCATCGCCAACCGTTATGGCTGCGATTCCATCTTGACCATCCACCTCACCATAAACGAGGTAGACACAGCCATCAAACAAACCGATAGCCTGCTGATCGCTTTGGAAGACAGTGCTAGCTACCAATGGGTGAGTTGTGACTCGCCCTCCGTGGTTTTAGATAGTGGGCAGTCTTTCGCGCCTCCCGGTAGCGGACAATATGCATTGATCGTTGAGAAGAATGGATGTTCAGCAATGAGTGCTTGCTTTGCATATACCGCGCTTGGTGTGACCAACCTGCGAGCGGAAGAGGTATTCCAACTCTATCCGAATCCTGCCGATGATCGGATGAGCTTGTCATGGAAGGGTGATGCCTCGGTAATTGAGCAAGTGGTCTTGCGGGATGCGCTGGGCAGAACCGTGCGAATTTGGCAACAGCTAGAACCCGACCGTACATTAGACCTTTCAGCGATACCTGCAGGCGTTTATTGGTTTGTACTTCGCTCCGATGATTCAGAACACGTCAAGAAGTTGATCATTCACTAAGCCTTCCGCCAGAAAGAACTGCTATTCATCCATGCATCGCATCGCCTACATATTACTGATCCTGTTCATGTCTGCTTGTGGCCGGTGTCGCTATGGCTGTGAGAACGGCATTTGTAAACGCGGCGATTGCGACTGTTTCGAATGGTACGAGGGCGATGCCTGTGAACGAGCTATCCTTGCCACTTATGAGGGCGGTTATGGCGGTGAGTTGATTCAAGGTGATACCGTTTTAGATACCTTGAGTTTTCAGCTGCGTTGGGCTCAAAATCCCCCAGAAGACATGCTGTTAGAAGGGGAGGGGCTGCGCGTTCGCTTCACGGATCGTTGGGGCTTTGAGCTACCTGATCAAGCTTGGAAGGGGTATGAAGTATCAGGTGAAGGCGAGATGCTCTTGAACCGTTTTTCCTTGCGGATGGAATTGCGCACAGACAGCACGCGTGTAGAGGCCTCCTTGAGCGCAAAGCAGCAGCTTTGAGTCCGCGGCATGTTTCGAAATTGTTAGTCTTCCCGGAAAACGTTTCTGAAACAATAAAATTTTCACAATTTCGCCGTCCACAAACCAATATAACAACGATGACAAAGGTTCATAACTTCAGCGCTGGTCCCAGCATTTTACCTCAAGAGGTATTTCAAGAAGCTTCAGAAGCAGTAAAGGATTTCAATGGCCTCGGACTTTCCTTATTGGAGATCTCACACCGAAGCAAGGACTTTGTTGCTGTTATGGACGAAGCGTGTGCCCTGGTAAAGGAGATCTACAACCTAGGCGATGACTACGAAGTACTTTTCTTGCAGGGCGGTGCTAGCCTTGGTTTCTTGACCAGTGCCTACAACATGATGCGTGAGCATAAGAAAGGCGGCTATATCGTTACAGGAGCTTGGGCGAAAAAAGCAGCCAAGGAGGCGAAGTGGCTGGGCGGCATGCATGAGGTGGCGTCATCTGCAGATACCAATTTCAATTACATTCCTAAAGGATATGATGTGCCGAGCGATATTGACTTCCTGCACTATACCTCAAACAACACCATCTTCGGTACCCAATACCATGAAGTACCTAAGACCGATGCGGCCTTGGTGTGCGATATGTCGTCAGACATCTTCTGTCGTCCACTGGATGCGAAGCAATTCGACCTGATATATGCCGGTGCACAGAAGAACATGGGACCTGCAGGAACCACGTTATATATCGTTAAGAAGGATGCGATCGGCAAGTCGAGCATTGATATCCCGACCATGCTCGACCTCAAAACACACGCAGATAAGGAATCGATGTTCAACACTCCTCCTGTATTTGCTGTTTACGTGAGTATGTTGGTATTGCGATGGATCAAGAAGACCGGTTTGCAGACCATCGGTCAGAACAATGCGGCGAAAGCCAATGCGCTGTACAGCGAAGTAGACCGCAACAGCTTGTTCAAAGGAACCGCAGCAGTTGAAGATCGATCGATCATGAATGGATGCTTTGTACTGAATGATGGAGTTGATGAAGCATTGAATCAACAATTCCTAGACATGTGTAAGGACGCGAACATCAGCGGTATCAAGGGGCACCGATCGGTAGGTGGTTTTCGTGCTAGCATGTACAATGCGCTTCCACTAGAGAGCGTAGAGGCCTTGGTGGATGTAATGAAGACCTTCGAATCAAAATTTGGATAGTATGCGATTTACCCTTTTGAGCCTTATCGTTTGTTTCTTGAGTACAACGGCCTTTGCGCAAATACCCAAGAACGACGAGAAGCAATTTGAGTATTACGGCGAGAATTCTGTTCGACGTGCAGGTTCTGGCGATCTTCAAAAGCGTTTAACCAAATGGGCGAACACCTATTTTGATAATGCCAAAGTAGAGGTGCTCGTAGATGATTCTACTGAGCGATACGTGGAGGTTAACGTGAGCCAGCCCATGGTAGAAGCATACTTCGGTGTGAAACGAAAGCACGAAGATCGCTTGTTGAAGTACCACATCAAGTTTGATGCAGAACGCAAGGATTACTCATATAAGATCAATCGGTTCGAGTATCAAGCCAAAGAGATCGATCACAAAGGAGAGGAGGAGCAACTTAACGGCTACCTCTCAGACTTGAAGACCGCCGCCAGGAAAAGTCTGGAAGAAGAGGTGCATAACATGATGATGGCGCTCATCGAGTCGTTCGAAGAAGCGACAGAAACGGAGCTCGAAGAAGAATAAGCCTGGCATTCCAAGATAACACTAACACAATCCACAAACATGAAGGTATTAGCAAACGACGGCATCTCAGCCGCCGGTAAAGCGAAGCTGGAAGCCTACGGTTTTCAGGTCGTTACAGATAAAGTTGAACAAGACATGCTTGCCCAAGGCATCAATGAAGGTGACTTTGTGGCCGTTTTGGTGCGATCTGCCACCAAGGTGCGTAAAGAACATATCGATGCCTGTCCAAATCTGAAGCTCATCGGACGTGGTGGGGTTGGAATGGATAACATTGATGTGGAATATGCCCGCGAAAAAGGCTTACATGTGATCAACACCCCAGCAGCCAGCTCTCAGTCTGTTGCTGAATTGGCGATCGCATCACTCTTCAATATAGCACGTTTTACCTATGATGCGTATCGCAAAATGCCAAGCGAGGGTGCTGCAGATTTTAAAGGACTCAAGAAGTCGTACAGCAAAGGATTAGAACTGAGAGGTAAGACCTTGGGAATTATTGGTTTTGGAGGTATTGGCCAGGAGTTGGCCAAGTATGCATTGGGCTGCGGAATGAAGGTAGTATACAACACACTGCCTGAAGATACGAGCACCAAGTTGACCATGAAGATCGGAGGGAATTCGGTTGAGGTGGTTGTTAACCGCGTAAGCAAGGAAGAGCTATTCAAAAAGTCAGACTACATCAGCCTTCACGTGCCTAAACAGGCAGATGGATCGCCGGTGATCGGCAAAGCAGAAATAGCACTCTTGAAAGACGGCGTTGCTTTGGTAAATACATCCCGTGGTGGATCCATCGATGAGGATGCCCTGCTGGAAGCACTCAACAGTGGTAAGGTTAAGGCGGCCGCACTGGATGTCTTTGTTGGCGAACCAGCTGCACGCGAAGATTTGTTATCACACCCAAAGGTGCTGGCCACACCACATATCGGTGGAAGCACCATTGAAGCCCAAGATCGCATCGGTGTTGAGCTTGCAGATCAGATCATTTCTCTTTTGAAGTAATCCTTAATTCTAGGAAGATGAGTATTGTAAAACCCTTTAAGGCCGTACGTCCGGCTGAAGACAAGGTGGCGGACGTGGTATGCCGCCCATATGATGTGTTGAATGCTGCAGAAGCCAGAGAAGAAGCAGCCGGTAATCCGGTCTCCTTCTATCTCGTGATCAAACCAGAGATCGACTTTCCGGATGATCAAGACCATTATGATGAGTCCATCTACAAGAAAGGTCGGGAGAACTACAGCTTGTTGAAGGAGCACGGTGTTTTGCTCAAAGACGACAAGGAGCAGTACTACGTGTATGAATTGATCATGGACGGGCATACCCAAACAGGGATCGTGGGTTGCTGTGCCATTGATGATTACTTCAACAATGTGATCAAGAAGCACGAGCTTACACGTCCAGACAAAGAAGAAGACCGCAAGAACCACGTTCGATATGGAAAGATCAATGCAGAGCCGGTGTTCTTCTCCTACCCGCACGTGGACGCCATCGATGCCTTGGTAGATAAAGTGAAGAAGGCCAATGATCCGGTTTATGACATCACCACGAAAGATGGAATCCAACATACGCTTTGGGTACTTGGTGAGGATCAGGACATCGCTCAGGTGGAGCAACTATTCAACGCCCAAGTTCCTTCGATCTACGTGGCAGACGGACACCACCGTACCGCAGCAGGAGCCTTGGTTGGAAAGGAGTTTCGCGATGAAGCGGGTGGCAATGCCAACGACGGTAAGCGCTACAACTACTTCATGGCGGTGCTTTTCCCAGATAATCAACTGAAGATCATTGATTATAACCGTGTGGTAACCGATCTGAATGGCCTGAGTTCTGAGGAGTTTCTTCAGCGTTTGGAGCAAAGCTTCGAGGTGGAGAAGAAGGACGCGCAGTACAAACCAGAGCGTTTACACACCATTGGTATGTATTTAGACGGTACTTGGTATAAGCTCACAGCAAAAGACAACACCTATGATGATAACGATCCAGTAGGCGTTCTTGATGTGACGATCCTGTCAAAGCAAGTTCTCGAGCCGATGTTTGATATCGTTGACCTGCGTCGCGATAAGCGCATCGACTTCGTGGGAGGTATCCGCGGTTTGGGTGAACTGGAGAAGCGGGTCAACAGCGGTGAGATGAAGGTTGCTTTCGCTATGTATCCGGTCTCCATGCAGCAGTTGATAGACATCAGCGATGCAGACTTAATCATGCCTCCAAAGGTGACTTGGTTTGAACCTAAGCTTCGCAGCGGATTATTCATCCACGAGCTTGAAGCATAGTCCAAGCACGAAAATTGTTACCAAAGCCTTGGTGGATTGAACCACTGAGGCTTTTTTTGTTGCACGAGCAATGAACTCTGTACCTTAGATGCTAAAGAAGATTGATCCTACTAAAACCAATGCCTGGGCCTCGCTGCATGAGCTTGCCGGAGAACAAGCCCAGACGATCAAAGAGCTGTTTAAAGCTGACCGTTCGCGTGCAAAGCAGTTTTCCGTAGAGTGGGACGGACTGTTCTTTGACTACAGCAAGCATCGCATCGATGAAGAAATAATGGATGCCTTGATGGACCTCGCAAAGGAGTGTGAGGTGAATGATGGAATTGAGCGCATGTTCAAAGGTGAAGCCATCAATGAAACGGAAGACCGCGCGGTATTGCACGTCGCGCTGAGAAATCGAAGCAACCGTAAGACGTTGGTAGGCGGAGTGGATTTGATGCCCGAAGTAAATGAAGTGCTCGATCAAATGGCACGTTTCAGTACGTCCGTTAGAGAAGGTGATCGTTTGGGCGCTACCGGCAAACGTTTCAAGCACGTGGTCAATATCGGTATAGGTGGTTCAGATCTGGGCCCTGTAATGGCGGTTGAAGCACTCAAAGCGTTCCAATGCAACATGCGTTTCCACTTCGTTTCCAATGTGGATGAAGCGCACCTGGTTGAAACCTTAAAGCAGATCAAGGCAGAGGAGACTTTGTTCATTATCGCCTCCAAAACCTTTACCACACAAGAAACCATGACCAACGCACAAAGTGCAAGGGAGTGGTTCTTGCAACAAATCGAAGACGAGGAAGCGATTGCAAAGCATTTTGTGGCCGTTTCGACCAATGAAGCTGCAGTAACCGCCTTTGGTATTGACCCCGGCAATATGTTCCGCTTTTGGGACTGGGTCGGTGGAAGGTACTCCTTATGGAGTGCGATCGGCTTACCGATCATGTTGGCCATTGGTGACCAAGCCTTTTTCAAACTCTTGGAGGGAGCGCACGCAGTGGATGAGCATGTTAAGGTCAAAGGGAGTCAGAGTATTCCTTCCATCATGGCTTTACTGGGCATCTGGTACAACAACTTCTTTGAAGCAGAGAGTCATGCAGTCTTACCATATAGCCAATACCTCAGTCGTTTCCCAGCTTACCTGCAACAGGCCGACATGGAGAGCAATGGAAAATCCATGACCCGCGCTGGAGTGCCTGTACGCTATAGCACGGGTCCGATCGTTTGGGGCGAGCCCGGAACGAATGGGCAGCACGCCTTCTATCAGCTCCTGCATCAAGGCACAAAACTGATCCCGGTAGACTTCATCGCCTACATCAAGCCGGTACACGGAAACGGCGATCACCACCAAAAGCTGTTGGCGAATTTCTTGGCGCAATCACAAGCATTGATGCAAGGAAAGTCGGTAAAGGAAGCGGAGAAGGAGCTACGAAATGAAGGACTGAAAGAAGAGGAAGTGGTCAAGATCTTGCCCTTTAAAGTGTTCGAAGGGAACAATCCAAGTTCAAGTATCTTATTTGATGAATGGGGGGCCTACCAATTGGGCCAGTTGATCGCCTTATATGAACACAAAATATTCATTCAAGGATTGATCTGGAATATCTATAGTTTTGATCAATGGGGAGTAGAACTCGGCAAACAGCTGGCTGCGCCCATCCTGGATGAAATGACCGCTAAGCGGAATGGTTCAGCTTCTTCCGTTCGGTTTGATGGAAGTACAACAGAACTGTTGTCGCGCATTCAACGTAAGCTGAAGTGATGGCTCCAAAGCAAAATAGAAAGGTACTGGTTGTAGAAGATGAAGCGTTCATCGCTGAAATGCTACGCACCATGTTGGAGGATATGGGGCATGAGGTTGTACATACAGCATTGGATGTAGCAACGGCCGAAGAGGCGTTTGCTAAGCAATCGTTTGACTTCGCTGTATTTGATATCAACTTAGAAGGCGGTATGGAAGGTGTTGAATTGGCCAAACGTGCATCGTCAATCAACATTCCATTCATGTTCTTGACCTCCTACACCGATCGGGCTACCATTGAACAGGCCAAGGTGACCAAGCCGGGTGCATATGTATTAAAGCCATTCAACGAGGAAGATGTCTATACAGGAGTAGAAATGGCATTGATGCACGCAACTTCTGAACAGGGTGAGGTGATCCCGCTGAAAGTAGGGCGCCGTACCGTACTCGTTCAGCCTGAAGAAATCTATTACTTGAAGGCCGATAACATATACGTGGATGTGGTGACCAAAGACCGGAAGTATTTGATTCGGCAGTCGCTCACCGGCTTCATGGAAGAACATCCGCGAGAGAGCTTGTTAAGGATTCATCGCTCCTATGCAGTGAACGTCAACCACATTCAAACCCTTGCTAGAAACTACGTTGAAGTGAATGGAGAACAGCTTCCTGTGTCGAGATCTTACCGGGATCAGCTCTCCAATCGAATCAATTAACCATTTACCATCAAAATTCACACACTCACAACATTAAATTCACCTATTCTTTGCGCCAAAGAATTTCGTTCTATATTCGTTCGGTCAAAAAAAGACAGAGATAGCCGAAAGGCTTCCACATAATCCTCAATCCGTAGCATGGCGATCTAGATCGCTAGCCGGCCCTCCCGGGCCGGTTTTTTTTTGCCCTAAATTCTGGGAATATAAAGCCCGATCAGTGTTGATCAGGCTTTTGCAGCTAAGATTTCGCTTTATCGTTCTTGTTAGAACTGCTTCAAGAATGCTTCTACTTGCGTTTTCACGTGGTCTTTCATGGCAGGGGTTAGACCATGGTGACAGGCCAACAACATACCACCGCGCATGACCTTGTCAGCTTCAACGTATCCGGCATCACTGCGTTTTGCAGGGATGTTTTGGAAGCCTGGCTGCCGCAGGATATTGCCCGTGAATACCGTGCGGGTTTGAATGTTTCGTTTCTCCAAGAAGATCTGCATTTCCGGGCGCTTGAACGGAGCATCATCGCGAATGGTCAGTGCCATAGCCAGCCAACCCGTTCTGCTATTCGGTAGTTGCTTTGGCAAGATGAACCATTCCTCGTACTGTTCAAAGAAAGAGCGCATTTCATCGTAATTCTTCTCCCGCTCGCTGATGTTGTGATCCAATTTGTCCAATTGTACCAACCCGAATGCTGCACCCATTTCTGATGGCTCAATGTTGTAACCGGGCTCAGCGAAGATGAATTTAGAATCGTAGGGGATGCCATCTACCTCTACATTAAAGCGGTTTTCAATGGCTTCAGACTCTACAAATAAGCTCGATGAACGTCCCCAAGAACGCAAGAGCTTACCGCGCTCATAATGCTCCGGATTGCGAACGGTTAACATTCCTCCATTTCCTGCACAATTGATCACGTGGGAGCCATAAAAGCTCGTGATGCTCATGTCAGAGAAGCTACCGCTGCTCTTACCATTGATGGTAGCGCCAAGCGTATCGGCAGAATCTTCAATCACTACCAAGTTGTGCTTGTCAGCAATGGCGCGGAGCTTTTCCCAATCCGGCAGATTACCGATCAAGTTTGGGATCATCAGCGCCTTTGTTTTTGAAGTGATCATGGCTTCAACCTGGTCAGCATCCAAGTTGTAAGTTCCTTCCTCTACGTCTACAAACGCAGGGATGAGCTTGTTGCGTACCAATGGCGCAACCGTAGTAGAGAAGGTGAGGGCAGGCGTAATGACCTCGCTACCTTCAGGCAGTGCCATCAATTCTACCGCCAAGTAATTGGCAGAAGAACCACTGTTCAGCATGATGCCATATGGCTTGTCAAACAGCTCAGCGACCCGTTCTTCCATCGATCGAACGTGTGGCCCCATCTGTGTGCTGGTCTGCAGGACCTTCACCACCGCGTCGATTTCTTCTTGTCCGTGTACCGTCATTCCGTAGGGCACGCGGATCATTTCTTCCGTTGTATTGCTCATGTTATGATAATTCGTTCAATTGTTTGAGGTAGTCATCCACATTAGACCATTTGAAGTGTGGATAAAGCGCATTGAATTTAGCGGCACTCATCCCTCCGTTCAGCGGCCGGGTTGCAGGAGGATTCAACTCGTCTGTAGTAACAGCCGAAAGGCGTACCTGTTCGTGACCGAAATAACGAATAATGCGTTCTGCCAATTGTACACGGTTCAAATAATCCGTGCCAGCAAAATGGAAGATCCCGGTATGTCCGTCCGTCAAGAGCAGGTAAATGGCTCGTGCCACATCATAGGCATTCACCGGAGTTGCGTATTGATCGATCGGAAGCTTCAGGTCCATAGCGTCTCCTTTTCGCATATTGCTCACCAAGCGTGCGATAAAGTTCTTTCCGCGTACTTCGTTGCCATAGACGTTCGTGATCCTACAGATCAAATGATCTTCAAATCGCTGCACGATCTGCTCTGCTTCAAGCTTGTGATTTCCATAGATGCTGAGCGGGTTCACTTCATCAGTTTCCACATAAAAGCCCCGTTTGCCATCAAAGACATAATCGGTGCTCAAATACACCAACTTCGCTTGCAGAGATTCAGCTAAGTCAACGGCATTCTTAGTAGACTGTACCGTCTTTTCATAACTCTCTTCGGGGTTCTCTTCGCAGTAATCTACCCAGGTCAGGGCACCGCAGTGAACGATCACATCTGGGTTGAAGGCGATGACCTCACCGTTTTGCGGATCATCCAACGCCAAGGTGTTGAAGTATACCGTCTCGTCTGTAGCAAAGGAGAAGTGGGTGCCAAGGCATTCAGCTCCTTGTTCCATGAAGTGATGGAGGCAGTTGCCTCCAACCAATCCGCTTGCTCCCAGTATCAAAACCTTCATGCATGCAAGATTACAAAGCATTGCTTAATTGGTGATGAAAAGGTTTTGATGGATGTACAGGGTAATCAGGTCGTGTGGCAGCTTATTTTAAGCGCTCGAAAGGAAGGCTAATCACTTTACTGTTCGTCCCAAGAACGGATGCTCGTCAATCATACGATCGATGCGGCGAGCACACCTAAAATGATCAGGAACACAGCGGTGATAAGAAATACAATCGCTAAGAGCCCAGAAGTGATTTGTAGGGCGATGAGTTGAAATAACGCCTTGGCCGATTCCGTTGAATAACGCCGAGAGGCCAAACTCGCAACAATGCCCACCCAAGATGTCAGCAAAAGCAACACGTAAGCAACAGAAAGAGCAACGAAAGACCAGATGGTAAGCGGTAGGAAGAACAATAGTCCAGCTACAATTCCGACTGCGGATAGTATCATAACCACAAAGGCGATGAGTTGGATGCGTTTCGCCCAAACACTGATTCCTTCGAACACCTTAATCCTATGGTCATTAAAGAAGATGTTTCCCTTCTTCAGTACAAAGTACTCGACCAAGTAGATGATGAAGAGTGGGATGGTGTAGCGCAGGAGAACTAAGCATACAAGAAATACGATTCCTAAAATGGGTGCAATCGGAATGCCTAAGAGTGCTACAATGTTGAAAAGGATCCACGCGATCAAAGGCGTAGAAAACAAGATGCCGGTTATCTTTAGGTTTCGCTTGTTTCTTTCTTGGTGCTCACGAAGTTCCTCCAAGGTTTCCGTTCGCTCATCTGCTGATTTTCTAATGCTTGGTAGGTTCCCTTTCACCGCGCCACTGCGAGAGGCTGTTACATCATATGATAAGCTTTCCTCGCTTGATCGATCTGCGACCAAGGCTTTATGGTCCGGTTGGCCCCTTTCTTGTTGTCGCACTGCCTTGCCAATCAGGCTGCTGCTATCTCGCTGAATGAGCTTTTCCTTTTCATCATCAATATGGGCAAGCTTCTTCTCATGGATCCGCTTCAGGTTGAGGTGCAATCCCGGCCGGTGTTTGCGCTTTTGTAGGATGCCATTTCCAACTACATCTTGCTGGTGTTTGCAACCAGTAAAAACAAGTGTGCACAGGGCTGCAACCAGCAGCAAGGGGTGGAAAGACCTACGCACCCACATCAGATGACAATACCTCCTGTAAGCGCTCCGAACAGCAGCAAAAGGAATAGAACGGCCATGAAAACCAACAGTATATTACCGAGGATTTGCAGGATGATAAGTTGGATAAGCGCTCTCTTCGCATCTCGAGAAAAACGCTTGACGGCAAGCGCGGTCACAATTCCAATCCAAGAAGCCAAACCAAGAATGAAGATGGATATCCCGAAGGTCAGTAGTGACAACAACGCAGCAGCTGGGAAGTAAAGCAAACCCAGTATAAATCCAATCACTGACAGCAGCGATATGATGAAGGTGAGGAGCTGCACCCGCTTCATCGCAAGGGTGGTATCTTCAAAGAATCGAATGCGCTTCTCGTTAAAGAACAGTTCGTCATTCTTCAGCTTAAGCCGCTCTATGATGTAGATGATCAGCAGCGGAAACGTGTAGCGCAGGAGCAGCGTAAATGGAATGACCACCAGTCCCAAAGCGGGTGCCATTGGCACGGCCATTAAAATACTTACGTAGTATATAATGTAAGCAGCAAGCGAGAGTGCGCTTAGGATTCCCGTGATGTTTAGGTTGCGTTCATTCCGGATCTTGTGATCCTGCAGCTCTTCCAATTCTTCGCTGCGCTCGTCTGCTGTTTCCCTCAGTGATTTTCCTTGCCACTTTTTCAATGGGTTAAGCTTTCTTGGCGAAAGCACACTTGGGTGAAGTGGTCCTGTATCCGCAGATAAGATTCGTTTGAGTGGCTGGAGCTTACGGCTACCTGATCGTTCGTCTTGAGGATCCATGGACGTGGAATCCGTTGATGTCCATTGACGACGCTCTTCCTTGACATCGGCCTGATGGTGTTTTGAGCGCTGTGCCCAATTCAAGTGGTATCCTGGACGGTGTTTCCGCTTCTGGAAGAGTCCGTCGGAAACCACGTCATTGCTGGTCTTGCATCCACTCATGACCAATACAACTAGCAAGGTTAGCAAGGGGAAAAAGCGCATAGGCCGATTTTTAGTCTTCATAAGTCGTTCCGTAGGTTCTATCAAATAAAGGTATTCGGGTCGACTCTTTCGTGATCAGAAGAATATTTACGCATGTGTTCCATGTGTTCGATAGCGTGAGGTTCCCGTGACGGTTCATGCGCGGCTAAAATGCGGTGAATATGGCAACATACATTGCAATGAAGGATACCGTACCAAGTATCCCAAAGACAACACCGGCCATACCAACCATCTTGCCTAGATCTGAGCCGACCTCATCAATTCGATGGATTACAGGTAGGGCTAGTAAACTTCCAATGAAAGCTACCAGTAAGGTCAACATGGTGAGTGAGCTAACGATGATGAGTAACGCGTTCACTAGATCCGGAAAGAAAATGAAGGAAAGACCGAGAAATGCAACGCTCGTGACAAAACCAAGACCGAGTACCGTAGTGCTCCATCTGGAAATACGAACAAACCACTTCCAACGCGTTTTCCAGCGTTCACTTAAGAGGATACGGTCGCGATTCAGGACGAAGCGCTCAATGATGAATAAGAGGAGCATTACCGCTCCTATGAGCAATGAAATACTGGCAACCATCGCGAAGAAAGCAAGTACTGGATCTATGCCTGCTGAAAGAATATGATGAATAATAATGGCTAAAGAGGCTGCAACAATCAATGCACTGTTCAAAATGGATAAGAGGTTCTCGCGCTTATCTTCTTTGATCTTTTTCAGTTCCTCCGTTCGCTTTTCACGAAAATCAGGCAGGCTATCCGCTCCCTTACTTGGTACTCGTTTTCGGTGAGATAAAACAGGGTTATTCGCTCCATCACCTCGGTTCGCCTCCATAATGGGCTTTTGTGTTTGGGCTTCAATACGTTGGGCCTTTGACTGTTTCCTGTCTGCAAGTAAAGCTTTGTTCACCAGATTGTTCCTTTTCCAAGCGCTTGATGATCCGGATGCTGAAGGTGCTGGAGTGTTCGAGTTGATCCAGTTCAAGTGAAATCCTGGACGGTATTTCCGCTTCTGCAAGAACCCATTCGATACAACATCGTTTGAAGTTTTGCAAGAATTGCAGGTGAGGAGGAGGGCCAGCCCCAGCCAGAAGAGCAGGCCCTTTTGTTTTAGGATGCTGGACATGACAATACGCTTAGAAGATCAATTGAGGAATAAGAGAAACAAGCGAAAGAAGTCCGATACCGATTGCAGCCGAAATCAGCGGCAAAAGGATCAATCGACGTGCAGTACGCTTGGCCTCAAAGCTGTAGGGAGAAACACTGCTCCCAACGCTAATTCCAAGTAAAGTAACGATCGTAGTTCCTAATCCTAAAAGGAATATTATGGACTTCACCATAGTGCCGTACATGAAGAGTGCTGGGCTCAGGGTTAATGCAATGGATACCACTCCAAGAACCGCACTGAGAATAGTCCCAACGAGCTGTGTCTTCTTCATCAAGACGGTGAAATCAGTCCAATCCTTTATGCGTTGCTCGGTGTAGAACATAGATCCCTTCATTAAGCGCTTACGTTCTATCCAATGAATGGATAGCAAGGCAATGCTTACCAATGAGATGTGTGCACCAAGCACAGAGAGAAGCACGGATAGAATAAAAGGAAGAGCGGATAAAATCGAACTGCTTACCAAGGCCATTAAACCGAGGCCAAGCATGCCGCTGCTGCGCAAGAGCTTTTTCTTGTTGACCTCTTGGTGCTGAGCAAGCTCTTCGAGTTCTTCCGTTCGCTCCACTGCTGTTGCTTGTAGGCTAGGTGCTTCATTCTTTTCGAGGTACGTTCGATGGGGCGCAGAATGCAACTGATCTTGTTCACCATGTTCCGCAATCATCCATGTTGCAGAACGGATGCTATCTCTGAGGTTTGTTGACGCTATTGCTAGTTCTCCTTTTCTTCGTGGGAGCTTAGCAATGGAGCCCTGTTCAGCTTGAGCATTGATGCTTGGTTTCGAAGTGTTCCGCTGAAGCTGTGCGATGTTAAGGTGAAATCCTGGTCGATGTTTTCGCTTCTGTAACCAGCTTTCAGATACGACGTCTTGAGCGCCTTGGCATGAGGTCAGCACAAGCGCTAGCGCCAAGACGGATTTAAAGGGTGTGATTTTTCGTAGCATAATCAAATGATTTTATAGCGCTAAACTATAATCACTTGATCATCTGTCAGTTGCGAAGAAAAAAAGCGGAAAACGAGATTTTTGCGCAAATCCGTAAAACGGACTATACCTTTCCAATCCGCCAATACAATGCCGCGCGTACAATACCGATGATCATCAACGGAATCGTAGCCAGGTGCAAGGCTTGCGGTAAAAAAGGAAAACTCAATAAGCTAAGTACAAGCACGCCTCCATAGATCATCATGTAGGTGCGTCGCACCCGCGGCATCATCAAGAAGAAGATGGCGATCAGGTGCGTTGGCCAAGCCCAGAGGATGTTGAGGTTGTTCACCGTTGCCGTATGATCGGTCACGAACCAAAGGAAGGCAACCAGCAGGCCAACCGCTCCAATGATCAAGAATAACGCCATATCGATTCCCCACCAGAGCTGCTTTCTGCGCCAGCCTAGGGTAGAGAAGACCACCACGAGTCCAAGCAACAGCCACATCAATGGACTCGGATCAAAAAGGCTGAACGAAGCACGGAGCGGTGATCCTTCGATCATGGTAGCCTTCCGCATCACGAGCGGTGCACCATCAAGCTTGGCCTGATCAAACGCGCGCTCCAACTCATTCGGAAGAAATACATACTCATCACTGCTCGGAACCTTGTCGCAAGGGAGTCCAAGCCCTAGATCGATCCCGAAGTCGCCCCATGGATGATAGATCAAGTATTCATCGATCATGTCTCGGAAGCTAGGCTTCGACTCATATTGCAGGTCCTGAAAGTCGACATCTGCATCCGGCAAAGCCTGTTCTAAGACAAATCGGATCCGTGAAGAACAGTTATCATAAAAGAAGTCATAAAGGTATTCGCGATTCTCTGGCAGGTGGTTCCAATCTAAATAATCAACCACCTTTTGCTTTTGCTCTGGCTCCAAACGCAGCACTTGTTCTACCACACTTCTGTCTTCTATTTTGTAGGCCCGCAGAAAGTTCTCCATTCCTTGGATCGATAGGCTGTAATTCAACCGCCCCATCGCGAAGTTGAAGTAGAAGTTTTCATCAAAGCTAAAGGTGCCGTAGTTGAACACCACATCGATGTGCTTTACCGGATCATGTATGCGAATGGCGCTGTGTCCGAAAAGGGAGTAAAGCTCACCGCCAGGCGAGCAAGTGAGCACAGAGACCTCGGCTTCTGGCGACAAAGTTGGCGCTTCTGCATGACTTACTTTAATTAAAGTTAAAGTAAACAATACCAGTATTATAAAGTGCATTATCTTAAGCATAGATAAAAGGGCTTTCAAGGGCTTCCAGTGTTGGGAATCGTTGATCGCGATCAGAGGTGATCGGTTGATCATAGGGCCATTTCATACCAAAGGAATCCATGTGCACTCCGCCATCGTATTCAGGGGCGTGCGGAGTGGATGTTAAGTAGATCATGCAGGTGTTGTCTTCATGCACGGCAAAGCCATGTGCAACACCACTAGGCATGTAAACTCCCTTGTAATTGTTCCCGCTCAATTCAATGCAAACATGTTGTCCATAGGTAGGTGAGCCCTGACGGAGGTCCAGAATAACGTCGGTTAAGCTTCCAGATGTGCAGTAAACGATCTTAGCGTGGTCATGCGGTGGGTATTGAAAATGCATCCCACGGATCACACCACGTTGGTTGGTAGAGTAGAAGCTCTCTTTGTAATCGCTTACCAAGCCATGCTGGATCAAAGTAGGCGCATGATAGGGCTTCACGAACATTCCACGATCATCGCCTGCATGAAAGAAATGAAGCACGTGAACGCCAAGTATAGCTGTGTTTTCAATCTTCATGCTACATACTTCAAGTAGGTCTGGATCTGCTTCAAGGTATAATCATGCGGCGCTTCACGACCGTCTTTGTACCAATCCATCGTCCACTTCACCGCATCCGCCGAGGTGAAGCGAGGCGACCAGTCCAGGTCCCGCTTTGCCTTATCAATGGCTAGGTTGAGTTGTCCCGCCTCATGGGGCTGATCTTTCAGTTCCGGTGTTTGATACCTTCCGTTACCCCAAACGTCAATGGCCAGTTTGGTCATCGACTCCACATCGCGTTCATCTTCCGGCTCGGGCCCGAAGTTGTACGCGCTAGCGAAACGAACAGGGTCTTGGGTCATGTTAGTGGCAAGGGTCAAGTATCCAATCAACGGGTCAAGCACGTGTTGCCATGGACGCGTGGCGCTCGGATTCCGCAGGATAATGTCATCTCCTTTGATCAGCGCCCGTGCAATATCTGGCACCAATCGATTCGCACTCCAATCGCCACCGCCAATCACGTTACCGCTTCGCACGGAAGCAAAACTCTGCTGATGGTCGTTGTATCTATCCGGGTGGAGAAACGAGTTTCGGAAACTGCCAATAGCGATCTCTGCACATGCTTTAGAGCTGCTGTAGGGGTCGTATCCGCCCAAACGCGCATCTTCTGGATAAGCCTCGCCGGTTTCCATGTTCTCGTAGACCTTGTCGGTGGTGACCAAGACACTGCAACAAGGCTTGGAAAGCTTGCGAAGGGCTTGGATCACATGGATCGTTCCCATCACATTCGTTTCGTAAGTCTCCACGGGGTTCGCATAACCATCGATCACCAATGCCTGGGCAGCGAGGTGAAACACAAAGTCAGGTTGGAAGTCTAGTATTTCTTTTTCGAGCCGTGCTCCGTCCCGAATATCAGCGATGACACTCTCACAATAAGCGTCTCCACCCATGCTTGGATAGAGGTCAATGTCTTGCTTAGGCGCTAGGGAGTAGCCTTTGACCTCAGCGCCTAATTCCTTCAGCAAGAGCAGCAGCCATGCACCTTTGAACCCGGTATGACCAGTCAAGAATACCCGCTTGCCCTTGAAAGCTTCTTTGATCGACATGGGCTACCAGTTTTTCCACTTAGGATCCTCGTCCCACATGCGGTTGAGGTCCATGTTATCACGCAACGTATCCATGCACTTCCAAAAGCCATGATGGCGATAAGCGGCCAATGCACCTGCTTCTGTTAGTTTTTCGAGTGGATAGCGTTCCCACATCACGTCATCCGCATCTTCTGGCAAATAATCAAAGGTCTCTGGTTCGCAGATGAAGAAACCTCCATTGATCCACGTTCCATCTTCCTTGGGCTTTTCGGCAAAAGCTTTTACAATGTTGTTCTCGTCCAATTCGATCATTCCGAATCGGCTTCCCGGCTGTACGATGGTCATGGTACAGGTAACACCCTTTTCCTCGTGATAGGCCAATTGTTCCTTCATGTCAATGTTGGCGACCCCATCCCCATAGGTGAGCATGAAGCGTTCGCCCTTTACGTAAGGCTCAACGCGCTTCAGTCGACCTGCGGTCATCGTATCGAGCCCCGTGTCTACCAAGGTTACTTTGATCGGTTCTGCATTGCTGTTGTGGATCTGCATCTCATTGTTGCTCAAGTCGATGGTAAGGTCTGAGTTGTGCAGAAAGTAGTGGTAGACATACTCTTTGATCACGTAGCCTTTATATCCGCAACAAACGATGAACTCGGTATGACCGAAGGCTTGGTACATCTTCATGATGTGCCACAGGATGGGCTTGCCACCGATCTCGATCATGGGTTTCGGTTTGAGATGCGATTCCTCACTGATTCGGGTTCCTTTGCCGCCTGCGAATATGACTACCTTCATGTAGGGGAGTTTCGTGTTGACCGCAAATATAAAAGCTGCAGGATAGGGGAGGCGTTAAGAATTTGTATCGGAAGCTCTTCTATCGATTGCCTCTTACGATCCTAGGGTTTCCAATTCAAGGAAGCGAAGGTGCGCTTTCCGCGCGCGAAGTAATCCCAGATGATCGACCGTGGATATACAGCGTCGTTGCAGTTTTTTACGCAGTACGATTGCAGTTTCTGTCGCTTCCTCAGCCAGCGCGGGAGGTTCCAAAGGAAGTTCCAATGGGCATGGATGATTGCAAATGAAGCGCGTACCTGTCCGCGAAGCACCATGTTCCAGAACGCCAGTGCATCCAGCAATAAGCGAAGGAATACCTTCCAGAAGAGCTCCGATGGCGGCAGGTTCTTCACCATCATGATCAGGTTGTTCCGGTGATTACGGTAGGTCTTTTCCGGACTTCCATAAGCAATCACGGCGCCACCGATGTGGTAGACTTCTGATTGTGGACACACCATGATCTTATAACCGCGATTCTTCAAACGCCAGCACAGGTCGATCTCTTCCATGTGAGCGTAGAAATCGTTGTCAAGTCCACCGCTTTCCTCATACACATGGGCACGAATGAAGAAACATGCACCCGAGGCCCAGAAGATCTCCATCGGTTCATTGTATTGCCCATGATCTTCTTCAACATCATAAAAGATACGCCCTCTACAGAACGGAAAAGACAAGGCATCGATGAAGCCACCGCTGGCACCAGCGTATTCAAAATGGGACTTCTCATGCCAACTCTTGATCTTTGGCTGCACTACGGCAACCTTGGCATCCTGCTCGAATTGGGCAACAACCGGTTCGATCCACCCTGGACTCACTTCCACGTCGCTGCTGAGTAGACAGAAGATGTCGGCATTGATCTGAGCCAAGCCACGTGCATAGCCATTGGTGAAGCCCTTATTCACTTCAATGGTGATCACATGGAGTTGATCCTTGAATTGCGCCAGGTAGTCTTGGGTGTCATCCGAGGATGCATTGTCGATCACGAACAGTCCGTAGTCCTTGCTTTTCGGGATGGTCGTGAGCAGTCCGGGAAGGAAACGCTCAAGCAGGTCTTTGTTGTTGTAGCAGAGCAGCGCAATGGCTACTTTGACCTTCGGAAATGGACTGTTTTTAGACACCTGATTGAATTCGGCTGCAATGTTACGATTCATTGCGCCATTTAGCGCTCAATGATTGGAGATCGTTCAAAGGTGGCATTTGGGTCGAAGAGTTTACGGTAGGTAGCCATCTGCCTGATCTTTGAGCCTCCAAGCGAACGAATGATGGCGATCATTTTCGGATTGAAATCACCGATCCACGTGATGATGATGCCGTCGTAAAGTTTCTTGCGTTGGATCACTTCAGCCATGTGCTGAAACATGAAGCCTTCAATCCCTTTGGCTTGATGATCAGGATCGATTCCGAAAGCTACGCCAAATGAGTTTCGGCATATACCGAGTGTTTTGTACACGAAGAACTTGAGCTTTCCCGAAGCATTCAAGTTATCGCCCACTTTCTTGAAGATCTCATTCAATTCGGGTAAAGAGATGTAAAAGCCAACCGGAGTTCCTTTAAAGTACACGAACCATATCAGGCGTTCATCCAAGACGGGTTTGAGCTTTTTCATGATGCTCATGGCCTGTGTCTTAGACATGCCTTTAAAGTTGTTATGGGTTACCCATGCTCGATTGTATACCGTTCTAAAATCTTCCGCGTACTTGCTCAAGTTGCGCTTATTGATGTGCTCACAATGGTAGTTCGGATCGTTCTTGATCTTAAGGTAGCGCTCGTGGAACTTTTCCTGGAGCGGGTCTTCTACCTTTCTGAAGAAGATCAGCTGGTTGTAATAGATCTGAAAGCCATAGGCCTCGAAAAAGTCCACATAATGCGCCGGATTATAGTTCTGGCCGTAGTAGGGAGGCATATCGAAGTTCTCCGTGATCAAGCCCCAGAATCGATCCTTCTCGCCGAAATTGATCGGTCCATCCATTGCTTCCATCCCTCGTTCTTGTAGCCATCGCTTGCAGGTGTCGAAGATTTGAAAGGCTACTTCTTGGTTGTTGATGGACTCAAAAAAGCCCATGCCTCCTGTGGGCTGCGGAAAGGTTCGGGCCTGTTTTTCATTGATGAACGCGGCCACTCTTCCAACCACTTTGCCTTCATCGTTCTTGAAGATCCATCGGATGGCTTCCCCATGCCGAAAGAATTTGTTTTGCTTAGGATCAAAGACGGCCTCTACATCCTGACGCATATGAGGAATCCAGTTCGGATCATCCCTGTACAACGTAAAGGGTAACTTCCGAAACGCCTCAATAGTAACCTTGTCATTAACTTCGGTGGCCGTTACCTTCATAGCAATTCAAAGGTTCAAATAAAATGCATATTTCCTTCGCTCCCTTTTTACAATTTGATGGTCCTGTCAACAAGATCTACCTCTGGGGTATGATGGGCGCTGGTAAGAGCACTTATGGTAAGCGCATCGCAGCCAGCTTAGGATGGGAGTGGGTAGACCTTGATGACATGATCGAGAATACGGAGGGGCGCTCCATTTCATTGATTTTTGAACGTGAAGGCGAGGCCTACTTCAGAACGCTAGAAAAGTCATGCTTAGCCAAACTGAATGGCCAACAGAAGATCGTGGTCTCAACAGGTGGCGGTACACCATGTTTCAGCGATCATGCTGATCTCATGCTCGACCAAGGATTGAGCATTTGGTTGGATGCGCCAGCGGGGGCCTTGGCAAAACGATTGGAAACGGCTTCGGTTGAACGTCCCTTAATCAGGTCTAAGAAGGGGGAGACCTTGGTGAATTACCTACAGGAGCTCTTAGATGAACGCAGTACGTTTTACAAAAAGGCGCACTTGATTGTAAACGTTATGCAAATGAAGCCAAAGGAGCTATCCGACCACCTCGTGGGTATCATTCAAGAAAGATCGTAGGCTCGGGATCGATCAACAAACGGATATGTTCTTGAATCGTAGTTGCCAAACTCAAGCCGGTGAAATCGCTCTGAATCGGATACCGGCGATGTTTACGGTCTACGAGTGACGCCGTGATGAGGTAATGAGGTTCATACTGCATGATGGCTCCAGCAGCTTGCATCATCGTGTTTCCAGACTTTATCACATCGTCCACCAAGATCACATAGCGATCTTTTATCAACGCTTGATCTTGCTCGAGTGCATCTGCATGGTCAATGTTCAGTGATAGCTGGTCGACCTGAAAAGGTGCGAGGTCCTTTAATACCTTGCTCACTTGATCAGCCACCCACGTTCCTCTCGGCTCCAATCCAATAAGGGTAATGCGGTCTTGTTGATAGCAATGCTCCATCACTTGATAAGCAATGCGCTGCGTGATGCGACTGATCCGAGAAGCGTCAAGAATGATCGTTTTCATGCTCACTTGAATGAGGCTCAAAGGTAGAAATCCAAGTTATGTGATGCAGGATGCGCGGCTTTATTACTTTTAGCCTTCAGACCATCATCGATGCGATCAATTGCACTCTTCTTCATGCTCGTTACAGCTGGCTTCAGTGGCTGGGCTCAGGTGCGCCTGTCCGGAGAAGTGAGTCATGAGGGTGCGGGATTGGATCAGGTCTCCATCAAGGTAGTAGAGGACGGTAAGGTCTTGCGAACCCTGGCCGTGAATCGGCGAGGTAAGTACGAAACAGAGATTCCTTTCGATAAGCAGTACGTTTTGGTCTTCACGCGTCCCTTCATGTTCCCTGTTTCCATTGATATCGATACCCGAATGTTCGAAGAACTGCCGGAGACGGTGTATGAAGTGACCTTGAACATGAGTATGTTCCAACGCTTCAGTCGAATAGATGATCAGCCGTTCAAGGCGAGCATTGGGGTAGTGAAAAAGACGGGCAAAGGTGAGGACGCCTTCAGTTTTGTACCGAATACCAAGGCGATCGCTCAGATCAAGAGGCTGCATGCAGAGATTCAACAGCGATTTGCGGCTGGGGAAGCACCAATCGAGGATTCGGAATCGTTGGAACGCGAGGAGCGTACGTTTGATGCATTTACAGAGGAGGTTCCTGTGGATGAGCCGGTTGGAGCAGAGGCTGCAGAAACACCTCCGGAGCGGAAGGTAGAGAAGGCGTCGCTGAAAGAAGAAGACGATGTGGTGCTGGATATTGATGCTCAGAAACGTCACCATGCAAGGGAGGAAGAGGTTCAGGTAATCAGTAGATCTAAACAGCGCAATAGTTGGGAAGACCAGCGTTCGGCCTTGCAGCAGGAGGATGATCGTATGCAGGAAGAGATTCAGCAATCGAAACGGGCCCGCCAGGAATGGGCGGAGCAACATGAAAAGGAGCAAACCTTGCTCGCAGAAGCACGTGCCGCAAAGCAAGAACGACTGAGCTCAATGGGTGCAAGCCGGTCGAGCGCTACCTCCAACGTTACACCAAGCATTCAAGTCATTGATTTCAGAACAAGCGAAGGGATATGGCTATCAGAAGAACGGCTGCTTGTTTCTGAAAATGGAAAACGGATTGAATATGTTCGCGCGAGCTATGATTGGCTTCTTTTTGAGGTGGTCACTTGCAGCAAGAATGGTGAAGAAATAGCAGAACAGGAGTATGAGCAGGTTAAGGCATTGGTTGGTATTTAGTTTCGTTTGGGTATGTGCAGTTTCACTTTCGGCACAGATCCATCCCATCAAGCATTTCGGCTTAGATAAATCGGTCTTTCCGAGCAGGATCGAATGCATAGCGCAGCAGCAGAATGGTAATCTACTCGTTGGAACACTGGCTGGACTGGTGGAATACGATGGCTATAGCTTTGAGACCATTGGCGTGGCACATGGTCTGGCCGAAAGTTCGGTGTCCTGTTTAGCATCCAATGGCAACGAGATCTGGGTGGGACATTGGACGGGTAACCTCACAAAGATCACCCCCCGCCTGGATTCTTTTCAGCGTTACGAACTGGCTGAAGCCATGGAGTTTTCTAGCATCAAGAAACTCGCACCAGAAGGTGATGACCTTTACATTTTAAATGAGTCGGGCCAAGTCTTTCTGTTAGACTCAAATGGACTCGAACGTATGGTATTACCCATTGACGAAACGGCGCGGGTCATCGATTTGTGGTCTCGCAATGAACAAGTCTTTGTGGTCATCGACGCTGGCGTTTTGCGACTTGATCTCTCCCTCGGCGCAGCTGAACGCAATTGGGAATGGGTATTTGAAAGTGACGCAGATCCACTTCAGTTTGTTTTTGAATGGAACGAAGGTCACTATCTAGTTCAAACATCGAAAGGGTGGTTGGAGCTGACCGGTATGGATGAAGAAGGGCTTCAAACGCGACCTGTAGCGCTTCCAACGGATTTAGCGGTTGAAGACGCTGCGGTGGACCTCTATGGAAACATCTGGCTTGCTACTCGCAGCGCGGGAGCATTCAGGTTTACGCCTGCATCGGGTGAGGTGGCGCAATTGAGGCGCTCGAATGGCCTGAGTTATGATGAGACGCGCGCTGTTTTTGTAGACCGTGAAGGCATCGTTTGGATAGCAACGGCTGCGGGTCTAGACCAATACTTAGGCGAGGCCTTCAAACGATTTGATCGAAGTTATGGACTGCCTGAGAACATGGTTTGGGATGTGGTCATCTTAATGGATCAGCTGCACGCTGCAACATCGAAAGGCTGGGTGAAATATGCGCTCGGAAATGAAGCTCAGCTCGCCGATGCGGTTTTGGTTGGATTAAAAGAAAACGAGGTATTTCAGCTCTGCAGTGACCAGCAACAGAGCATCTATGCCATTACCGATGATGGTCGGCTATGGGCATATCGATCTGCGAGTGATGCGTTGATTGAGGTGGAGGCTCTGGAGGAAGAGGCACGCTGCATTGCACTGGTGAACGGATACCTTTGGGTGGGGACCGATGATGGTATCGTGGTCATCGACCCCTTGCAATTGAGCTTGGTAGAAAAGATCACTACCCGCACAGGTCTATCGGGCAATCGGATCTCTGGTATTTACTACAATCACCTGAACAATGAGACTTGGATCAGCGCCTTAGGCAGCGACCTCGTACGGTTCAAGGAGGGGAAGTTTAAGCGTTATGCGTTGCGTGAAGATGGCACACCCAATGTGATCATGGATGCAGCGTTTGATCAACAAGGACAGCTTTGGGTCGCCACCTACGATGATGGTGTTTATGTTCTCAAAGGTGAAGGCTTTGAACGCCTACAGGGTAAGGCAGACATCGAAGTGTCATCATCTTTCGCCTTGGCGATTGATGAACAAGGCTCGATCTGGATGGGAAATAACGGCGACCTTGCGGTGTACTACCCAGCTCTTGATGAGTATAAGCTCTTCTTAGAAAGCGATGGCTTTACGGGCGTTGAGGTGAATCCAGGTGCAATGGTCTATCACCCCAGAACTGGTATCTGGATGGGCACGCTCATGGGCGTGGTTAACCTTCAGCCAGAGGAGCTCCAGACCAACCCATTTGAACCGACGTTACAGGTTACACAGGCCTTTTTAGGGGCCCATGATTTGCTCGCTGCGGAACGTTCTACATCAACCTTCGGAGAGAACAATGAACTAACAGTGCGTTTTGAAGGCGCCTCCTTGATGAACCCAGAGAAGAATTGCTACTTCTACCGCCTCAAAGGGTTACATGAGAATTGGAGAAGCTTGGATAAACCACAAAGCATTTCTTATCATGCCTTGCCGATCGGCTCTTATCAGTTTGAACTGAAGGCCTGTAATAACAGCGGTGTTTGCACCTCTAACTTTCAGGTGCTACCCTTTGAGATCGCGCCTCCTTTTTACAGGACTTGGTGGTTCTACACCCTACTTTTCTTAGTGATCGTCTTTGCGATCTTTTTCATGGATCGCTACAGAACCGTGGCCTTATTGGAAGACAGAAACAGGCTTGCCGAGCGCATCGAGCAAAAGGAACAGGCATTCATTGAGCTGGACCAACGCACCCAAGAGCTCATCGGAGAACGTAAGTTGGATCATCGCTACATGGAGAGCATACGTCGTTTTCGTTCTGATCGAGAGCAGCCCTTAGAAGAGGTGTTATCTGGCTTTGTGGATCAATATCAGTCCATTCAGAAAGGAGAGGCCGTTTACTCAAAGTCGGTTAGAACCTTGCGCACAATGGATGCGGATATCGTTATTCTTCTAGATGTAGGACTGAGTGGGGCAGCGGCACAAGCGGTTACCGCTGAACTCTACCTCGCATTCAGGCAGCAGTTGCGCCCTGGAATGACACCAGATCAAGTATTATCCACTTGGACTGCATGCGCTCAGGGCTTAACCGCTCACCTCAAAGGTCTTCGTTCATTGGACTGGTTGCTTTGTTTGAACATGAACCAACAAAGTTGGCTCGCATTTGATGGTATGGTGGTGCATACTTCAGTAGGTTCAAGCATTCAGCGGTTGAAGGCCAGGAACGCGGCGGAGGGTATGCATGGAGACATTACCCATGATGCGCGCATCACTTGTGTTCCTGAACGCGTCTTTGAGCAATTGAACGAAGCAGGAACCAAGACCTTTCCAGAAGAGAAACTCACCGAATTGCTGTTGAAGCTTTCAGATGTCTCCAATGCGGCGTTAGCAGAAGGCTTTTTGGGTTCTTTTAATCGCTGGAAGGGAGCGATGGAACAGTTTGATGACTTTGCTGTATTCATTTGGAACAATCAATCTATGTCAAAATGATGAGCTATCTCCGTGTTTTTTGGATGTTCTTACTCATTGTGGGAACCCTGTCGTGCGCAGAAGAAAACAGAAAAACAAGCGCAGATGATCTAGAGCGCCCGGTAGACTGGTCTGCGCAGTGGGTCATTCGATTAAAGCCGGATACATCGATTGCCGATCGCGATGTGTTGCAGGTGACTTCCTTTGAAAGTGATCAGTCGCTCAATGCGCTCTCTGATGAGCTTTTTGCGATGGCTTTTTCTGGGGAAGTACAGGTGTTAGCTCCTGATATTTTCGGTGGAATGGATAAAGACAATGCACTCGATCCGAAGGCTTTGTTGGAAGCCTTGAAGGTGTTCGATACCGTTATGGTAGAAGATATCTATACCGGAAAAGTGAGGGATACGGTGATCGACAATTCATTCTCTGCGGATAAAGCAAGCGCCTTGGTCATCACATTCAATCTAAGCGGCCAAGGGTCAGAACTCGATATCAGCGCAAGCCACCTCGCCATGGGGACCCAGGTCTTTGATCCGATCACCGCCAAGCGAAGGGGAGATGCCAAACGGTTCTACTTGCATTTTCAAGACGCAGGAGGGTCGATTGATCACTTGAAGCTTTACACGGACAGCCTGGGCAATTTCAGGCCTGCGTACTTTGAGGTGTATCCTGAAGAAACCAAAATGAGCCTCAAGGATTGGGTGGTTAAGCAGTATGGAGCGGAAGTCTCTGTAGAGCTGAGCATGAAGGTGGAGCTTTCCTTTTTAGATGGACTTCTTCGGGTACGTGACGTTCAACTGGTGCCTGTTCCGCGGGCGATTTAGCACTCAAGCTTCTTTCGGTTTACACTCGATGAAAAGCTCCCGTCCTTGTCGAGGACCAATGCTGTTGCTACAACGTTCAAAATGCAAGAGCTCGAAGTGATGCTCAAACAGCGGTTCATATTCAGACTTGCTGCCCCCAAAAGGTGGATGATCGAAACCAAAATGCGTGTCAAAAAGCACACCAACGAGTTTTCCATCGGCCGTTAATAGCTCATTAGCCTTTTCGATGTAGTCTTGTCTTTGGCTCGGGTGTAAAGCGCAGAAGAAGGTCTGCTCAACGATGTAATCGTAGCTGCCTGTGTGTTCAAAGAAGTCGCCGTGTTGGATCATTTCCGCAGGTGCATCAGGCATGCGATGCTTCATCAATTCCACTGCTGCTGGTGCCAAATCGAGCAGGGTGATGTTTCTAAAGCCTTGCTCGAAGAGGTGTTGCCCCTCCCAGCCATTTCCGCAACCAGGAATCAGGATTCGAGCGTCTCGATCAATGGTGGTGAAGTATTCGGTTATCGGAGGGGAGGCATAGCCGATGTCCCAGCCGGTTTGTTGCTCTTCCCAGCGTCCTTGCCAATACTCGGAGTCATAAATAAGGTCCTTCTGCATATCGGGATATTTAGACAAAGGTGGCGTTAATTGGTTCGCAATAGCTGTAATATCGCAGGATGAACTTCGGTGCGTTTCGACAGGTATTTTACCAGCGCTTGACCAAGCACTACAAACAGGGTGAGCTCCAGACGCTGTACCACTGGTGCGTTGAGGAGCTGGAAGGTTGGGGCAGGGCACAAGCCTACCTGCACGATGAAGATGAGATGGATGAAGCGAGATTGAGCCGTTGGGAAAAGGTTATTGAGCGCTTACAACAGCAAGAGCCAGTACAATACATTTTTGGAAAAACGCTCTTTTTCGGATTGGAGCTTCAGGTGGATGCACGGGTATTGATCCCACGTCCAGAAACCGAAGAGTTGGTGGAATGGGTATTGAACAGCGAAGGTCTATCTGAAGAGCGGGTATTGGATATCGGTACAGGTTCAGGTTGCATTGCGCTCGCATTGAAGTCACAGCGCCCCCAATGGCAGCTGCGCGCTTGCGACGTATCGGAAGGCGCCTTGGACGTAGCTCGAGGAAATGCGGCCATACTTCATTTACCGATTGATTTCGTTCAAGCGGATGTCCTAGGTGATGATGAGGTATTCGATTGGGGAAGCATCTGGGTGAGCAATCCACCCTATATTCCAGCGCATCAGCAAAAGTTCATGGAAGACCGCGTACTGGCACACGAACCTCACCTGGCCTTGTTTGAGGATCACCCGCTGCAGTTCTTCGAGGCGATACTGGCGAAGGCCCGCACCTCTGGTGTTCGAAGGGTTTATTTCGAGACCCACGCCCAGGAACAAGGGGAGCTTGAAACCTTGGTCGCGCGTACGCTAGGAGCGAATGCAACGGCCACCTTCAAACTCGACCTTGCGGGTAAACCACGGTTTTTGAGGGTGGAGATTCAAAGTTCTTAAGCAGTTCTGAGTAGAGGTGAAGATGCTCAGAGTAGAGGTGGGGGCAATGACCAGTGCGTCAGGTCCTCGTCTCCATCGCTTGGATCACCATGATTTCTTTGAATGAGCTTACTTCTTTTAAACTGCATTGCAGAATGGTAAACAGTTAAAATGAAAATGTCCTTTGAATGAAGGTGATAGATAATACGATAATGGCCATAGATCAATTCACGTATTTCTTCTATACCAACTTCAGGGACAACGTGGCCAGAGAATGAATCATCATGCAGGAACTCGGTTCTTTCAATGAGACTATCTACGGTTAGTCGTGCAAATTTCATCGAGTCTTTGCCAATGAATTCTGCTATTTCCTACAAGTCAATCTGTAATTGTAAAGACCATCTTATTTCAACCATTTTCCCATCTGCTTTCGGAGGTCAGCAGTGGAGAGATGGTTATGGCTATTGACATCGCTTTGCCCTTGTTCGATCTTCTGAAGCAATCGAATACAATCGAAAAGCTGTTCAACAGATAACTCATCAGGCAAGTCGTCGATACTCTTAAGTAAGTTCTTTTTGGATATCGTTCCCTTCATTCTCCTAAAGATACTCAAACGATTCTCAAATATTTCTCATCTCCATCAACCTCGTTGTTATAAGATGAAAGAGAGTCGCCATTGTCTGACAGCGACTCTTCCTCAATCCGAAGGACCGGCGGACCGATCAGGCCACCGCTTCCTTCTTGCCGAGCATGACCACTTCGCTCACAACCACCTCGGTGGCGTAGCGCTTGTCGCCGTTCTCGGTTTCCCAGCTGCGGTTCACAAGCTTGCCTTCGATGGCAATCTCCTGTCCCTTTTTAAGGTACTTCTCCGCTAGGTCGGCAACCTTGCCCCACATGACCAAGTTGTGCCATTGGGTGTCTTCTACACGCTCACCCTTGTTGTTGTAATACACTTCATTGGTAGCGATGGAGATCCGTGCAAGCTTGCGATCCTTATCGAAGTTCTTGATGTCTGGATCCATACCCAGATGTCCGATCAACTGTACTTTATTTCTCAATGCGTTCATGACGTCTAAAATTTGATGTTAATGTTTATTGAATGCATCGACTTTCGTTTGCGCAGGGCTCAATCCATTCGCGCCTCCATCTCAACCTTGCGAACCTGCGTTGCTGGCTATCCATAACTCCGCTGGCGGATGAATGAAGCCACGAAAACGAAAGAACGATGGCACAAAAGAAGAGAGCGGGTGGAAAAAGAATCGGTACGTAACTGTTTACTATCGAAAACAAGCGTTTGTAAACGATTGATAGCATTTGAACTCGGAGCGGGAAACGCAGCTAGGACTCAGATGGCTTGAGCTGGCGTAGGTCGATTCAATTCAGCGAAAGTGGGATGGGGTACTGTTCAACTTTCCGATATTCGCCAAAATTTTTATTGATGAGCAATCCGAAATGTTTTTTTGAGGTGACCGCAGACGGCGAAGCACTGGGACGAATTGAATTTGAATTGCGTGCCGATGTGGCACCCAAGACCGCTGAAAACTTCCGTGCGCTCTGCACTGGAGAAAAGGGCTTTGGATATAAGGGAAGTACCTTCCATCGCGTCATCCCAGAATTCATGCTGCAAGGTGGAGACTTCACCAACCATAACGGCACAGGAGGGAAATCGATCTATGGCGATAAGTTCCCCGATGAGAACTTTGAATTGAAGCACGATGAGCCAGGACTCCTGAGCATGGCCAACGCGGGACCAAATACCAACGGAAGCCAATTCTTCATTACCACCATCGTTACGGATTGGTTGGATGGCCGACACGTGGTTTTCGGCAAAGTGACCAGCGGCATGGAAGTGGTTTCTGCTATTGAGGAGTTGGGTTCACGCAGCGGACAAACCAGCAAGAAGATCCGCATTGAAGATTGCGGAGAGATCGCTTAGAACGGAAAGAAGAAGGGGATCAATAGGGTGCTCAACAACCAGAACAAGAGGTTGAGCCATACCCCGACCTTCAAGAAATCGGTGAATTTGTAGCCTCCTGCGGAGTAGATCATCGTGTTGGTTTGGTAACCGATCGGTGTCATGAAACTCGCGGAGGCCGCAAACATCGTCGCCATCAAAAAGGGGATGGGCGATACATCCAGCTGATGCGCCGTAGCGATCGCGATCGGCGCTATCAAAGCCGCTGTGGCATTGTTGCTCATCGTTTCGGTGAGCAGGCTGGTCAGCAAGTAGAGGCCGGAGAGGATCACGACTGGACCGAATTGACTCAGGTGGGTTACCAAAGCTTCGGCTATGTGATGCGCTAGTCCGGAATTGGCCATTGCTACTCCTAAACTGAGCGCTCCAGCCAAGAGGAAAACGATCGGCCACTGAATGCTTCTGTAGACCTCTTTCATGTTCAGGCAGCCCGTCACCACCAAGGTAACCACGCCCAACATGGTGCTGAAAACGATCGGGATCAAGCCGGTGGATGAGGTGATCACCACCCCAAGGATCACAGCCAGTACGATCCAAAAACGCTTTCGGTCGAAGTTGGTGATACCCTGCTCGCTCAAGATGATGAAGGGGGTGTTCTGGTTGCGGTTCGTGGTGCGCCACTGCTCCAAGAAGTGCGACTTCATCTCCACCAAGATCACATCGCCTGAACGGAGTACTACGTCTTGTAGCTTGTCGCGCAATACTTCCTCTCGGTGACGTATCGCCAACGGAGCAGCACGGAAGCGTCGCCTGAAGTCGAAGGCGCGCAAAGTCTTTCCTTCGAGCGGGGAGTTCGTTGGGATCACCAGCTCCACAAATGAGCTGCGCTCAGCACCTTCATCGAGCTCGTCATCGTCGGTGAAGGGCATCACGCGCACCTTCATCTGGTCTTTGAGTTGACGGATCTTCTCTACATTACAGCGCACCTTCAAGATGTCGCCCCGCATCATCACGGTATCACCTTGTGGCAGGTTCATCACGGAGCCATTTCTGCGTAGCTCCAAGATTTCCATATCAAGTTCCTTCACCAAAGGGGAGGAGAGGATGGTTTTTTGATCCAACTCGGAGTCATCCAAGATCTCGATTTCCGCCAGGTAATCGATCAAGCTGTCTTCCAACTCATCCTCCTGCGCACTGCTACGGTTAGGCAAGAGGCGTTGCCCGATAAAGATCATGAATAAGGATCCCACCAAAACGAAGATCAAGCCCATCGGACTCAGATCGAACATGGAGAAGGGTTCCAGTCCATTCTGTTCCGCAATACCGCTCACCATCAGGTTGGTAGAGGTGCCGATGGCGGTACAGGTTCCACCGAAGATGCTCGCATAGCTCACGGGAATCAATAGCTTAGAAGCTGAGCGACCCGCGTTCTTGGCAATCTGGGTGGTTACTGGGATCATCACCGCAACTACCGGTGTGTTGTTGATGAAGGCAGAAACGGCGCTTACGACCAACATGAGCAGGATGACGCCGCGTTGGTAATGGTTTCTAAAGGTCTTGGTGAGTTGTATCGCAACGTATTGCAGTGAACCCGTCTTCAAGATCGCCGCCGAGATCACGAACATGAAGGCCACGGTCATCGTAGCTGGGTTAGAGAAGCCTTCCATGCCTTCCGTAGGGGAGATCACGCCGGTGAGGACCAAACTCAAGATGATCAGGAGGGCTACCAGGTCAATGGACAGTTTCTCGGTCACAAAAAGAACCACCGCCCCTGCGATCACGGCCAAGGTGATCCATGCATCTATGGTCAATACATCAAGCATTGTTCAGCGAGAAATAATGGTGTAAGGTAATACGTGTAATGAATCGACGGAAATAGACGGTGCTGGCTGGCACTTGCTGCAACCAAAGCATGGCGCCAAGGTCGAGTCGCCAATGCTTGCTCCAGCGGCTGTCAATACCTGCATAGAAGCGTGTTTGATCAAAATACTCATTGGTGATCACTTGTCCTGCTTGCAGCATCGTTTCATTTTGCAAATGGATGGACATTCGAGATTTTTCGTAGGCGGTGAAACCTTGCAGAAAGTCGATCAGCACTGCGTTTAAGATCCTTAGCCGGAAGTTGAAATGATAATCACCAGAAGCTTGCTCCAGGAAGCGTTGCTCCGTCATGAATCGTTGCTGGAACCTCAGTCGTCCGTGGTAATGATCGAACTCGATGTATTGATGCGGTCGAAGTTCCAATCTCAATTGAGCAGGCTGCTTCGGATCGTTGGGGGCGTAGGCCTGAAAATAGGTGAATCCAATGTTCCCGTAGACGGTTTCGTTCATCTTGTATTGGGCTCCAATCCGCGGTAGCAGTCGTTGGTGCTGCCGATCGGGCAAGAAATAGCGTCGCTCCTCAATCTCGGTGTGGATTGCTAAGCGGTCGGTGATGTTCAACGTGTTGTAGTACCTCAGCCAAAGCAAGCGCTGATCCACGTTCTGAGAACGTGCTGCTTGATGGATGAAAACAACAGAGAGGACGAAGATGATGCGTTGAAACATCCGACAAATATATAAACTCTATAAACTTAGTAGAGTATTGTCTGGGTTATTCTTTTTTGAGCGCAGCTTCGCGCTCAATAACCTTGGCGAGGGTAGAGGCTTTAAGGATATCAACGGTAGCGTTGCGTACTTGTAAAAAGGCGTCGCGAATGCCACAGGTTTCTTCATCCTTGCATTCCTCGCAGCGTTCGTAATACTTGTGGGTAACACACGGCAAAAAGGCGATGGCTCCATCAAACAAACGCATCACATCCGCCATGTTCACTTCCTCCGGATCTTTGATGAGGTAGTAGCCACCACCTTTTCCTTTCTTACTGGCCAGCACACCATCCTTCTTCAGATCAAGCAGGATGGCTTCTAGGAACTTTTGGGGAATGTTTTCTTCCTCCGCGATTGAACTGATGAGGATAGGTCCGTCTTCCTTGCGCCGCGCAAGGTGGATCAAGGCATGAATGGCATATTTCGCTTTCTTGGATAACATCGACGGCTAAGATAGTCTAGTTTTCCTATAGGATGGAAGAGAATGGAGGAGCTAGGGGCTAGGAGATAGGTGTATAGAGATGGGAGTGCGCCTTGGCTGATAGCTTCCGATATGTATCAAAACGGTCCGGAGCTATATTCTCAGTGTTCCAACCACTTCAGTCATGGAAGAAGGAAGGAGGCCGCACGAACAATTTACTTCCAGACGGAAACGCAACCCAATCAGCTTGAAAACGATAATTCAATCTAACCTAACTTTGGCTGATTCCTGTCCCACGATTGGGGGGGAGCTACAATCAGATAGTGCCCAAGACTGGACTTCCCGATAGTCATCGGGATAAACTTCTCCTCCAGTTATTGTTGTCCTTTGGCCAACAAAAAAGCCGCTGCTTTCGCAACGGCTCCTTGTCACCTTCGGTGCCCAGGACTGGACTCGAACCAGCATGCACGTAGTGCACCACCCCCTCAAGATGGCGTGTCTACCAATTTCACCACCTGGGCATATTCTTTTACCCCGTGTCTACCCCCCGATAACTATCGGGGTTCACCACCTGGGCATATTCTCTTACCCCGTGTCTACTCCCGATAACTATCGGGGCACCTGGGCATTTTAGAGAAACATAGTTTTTAAGAACGGGCGGCGAAATTAATAATTAATGTCCTATTTATTCATAGGAATGTCATGCGTGTGATGGCTTTCTACTTTTGCGTATGCATCCGGCTTTTGCTTTTCTTGCTCACCGCTGGCGGTCCAAGTCTCGACATGGATTGCATTCGCCTTTCATATATAGCTTGGTGGATCAGTGTGTTTATGCCCATGCGCCTGCCGTAGATGCACGTGTTGAACGTCATTTCTCGGCATTGAAGCGTGATGCTCGTTTGCTTAAGGGGATGGATCATGGACAAGGGAAGGAGACCATCCGCTCGGTGGCTGATTACGCCAAGACCAGTGCGATGCCCGACGTTCAAGCTGAGCTCTTGCATCGTTTGGCGGCGTATCTCAAGCCGATGAAGGCCTTGGAGCTGGGAACTAACCTCGGGAAGTCGCTGAGCTATATGGCAACGGGTTTTTCGAAAGGCAGCTTTGTTGGGGTAGAGGGTAATCCTGCTTTGGCTGACCATGCTTCGGATTCTCTGAAAATACTAGGTATTGAGAATGCCAACATCACATGCAATCGTTTTGATGAGGTCTTGAAGGATGCTTCGCTGCATTACGATTGGGTTTTTCTTGATGGTGACCATGCGTATGAGCCTACCATGCGCTACTTCCTTAAACTGAAGGAACGCATGGCTGTCGGAGGGGTGATGATCTTTCACGACATCTATCATTCGCCGGGGATGGAACGTGCGTGGACGGAAATAAAAAAAGACCGAGACGTACAGGTAACGCTCGATCTTTTCTTTTTTGGTCTTGTTTGGCTCGGTCTACCTCAAGCCAAGGAAGATTTCTCTATCCGATTCCCTCGATCACTTTTCGGACTTCTTTGAGGTCTTCTTGTCTTTCGTTGGACCCGCCTGAGCCAATTGATCATCGATGAAATCGCCGATCTGCTCGGGTGATAGCTTTGTGGCTACAATCTTCTTGTCTTTGTCTAACAAGAACACCTTCGGTGTGCTGAAGATATCGTAAGTGTCGCGGAAGTTCAAGCTTTCAAGGGTCGTCTTGCCCCCTTGGATCAATTCGTAAGCATTCTCGTTTGCCTCTGGCGTATCTGAAACGTTGATCCAATTCAAACCGTTTTTGTGGATGTACTTCTTCCAATCATCGTTTTCGAATTCAGTACCTACCGCATATACCTCAACACCTTTCGCTTTGTACTCGTCGTAGAAGTCTTTCAGTTTTGGAGTTACCTTTTTACAATGTCCACAACCGGAATCCCAGAAATACAGTACGGTGTAGTTCGCATCGGTTGCATAAAGGTTTTTCCAGTTTCCTGTGGTATCCAATAAAATCAAATTCGGTGCGGGTTTGCCGATCATGAGGGGCGACATCGCGCCTACGCGCTCGCAGAATTTCTCTAGCTTCTCATCGCTCAACCACCAGGCTTTATCTGGACAGTAGTAGGTCTCACCCATGTGGATCAATACCGCATCCATGCCCATGATCTTGGAGTCTTCGTACTTACTGGTAATGGTGTGAATGATGTACTTGCTTACTTCCTTATTACCACTTGCCATACCTACCAGCATGTCGGCTGCAGCGATGATGCTGTCGGGCACCTGCGGAGTCAGTTTGGTGATGTAGTAGTTCAGTTTGTTGTGAAGTACAGGGGTGCGAAGCAGGCGGTCATCTGTTAGGTCCACTCCTTCGAGGTACTGGGCCTTGAATTCCAAATAACGGCGCTTGTTACGCTCTTGCTCGTTCTTGATCTCCTTGTATTCAGGAACCTCCGGCTCGGCAGATGCCTGGAATACCTTGGAGATGAAAAGGTCCGGATGGTCTGCCATGAATTGTTTCTTGTAAGCAATCACATCCTTGTCGATGCCCATCAACTCCTCTTGTGCTTTGTCCTTTTCTTTTCCTTCAGCCGTTTTGACCCTGTTTTTTAGGCTATTGGCCAACTCCGACTTTTCATTTACGTAGCGCAGGTATTCATAAAAGTTGGTGTTCTCCGCAGAGGTCTTCACCTTCATTTTGTTGATGTAGTCGTTGAACTCGGTCTCCATCTCGATCTTCGGTTCGTTCACTACGAACTCAAAGTAGGATTTGCGGTCCCACATGATGATAGAGTAGATCCCCCCTGGAATGCTGTCGCCCGTCATGGTGAAGCTTCCATTCTTATCGATGGTCAAGGTATCATAGTAGTACTGCTTCCCGCCAAAGTAGTTGGCCACGTAAACCGCACTGTCAATACTGTCCGGCAATCCGCTTACCTTGAATTTGTATTCGTAGTTGGTGATGGGGGCTTGCGCAAAAGCAGCGCTTGCTAGGAGTAAAAAGGTAAAAACGCTCGTAAGTGTTCTCATAGAATGCTTAGTTGTGGCGTCAAAACAATTCAAAATATGAGCAAGTTTTGCAGCCGTTAACGAATAATTATAAAATGAACGTTGTACGGTGAAATGCGTTCATCTGTGATCTTGGTTACACGTAAGGATTACTTAATTCTTTAACATTGACGATCCATTCGACTCAACGTTGGGCACAACTTCGACGTCTATTGGGATGAACAGACGATGAACTAAAACGGATAGCATGAAACGACTTTCTCTTGTACTGCTTGCACTTGCCTTGATGACACAGGCGTGTAAGAATGATGGTTGCGATCAACCTTTTGCCTTTAATTATGATCCTGAGGGCACAGATTCAGAAGCGTGTGTATACGCACCGGTAACCTTGGAGGTGGCTTTCCATCCGTATTTTGGTGATGAAGAGCTGTCGCTGAGTGGGGAGAATAAATTCATAAGAGAAGACGGACGCTTCGTAACCATCGAGCATTTTGGGATCTATCTGACCGAAATGGCGATCAAGGTGGGGGATAAGTACCAGACCTTGTCGGATTCGGTGGACTGCCTAGAACGGTCGAAGGATGCGCATTTGCTCAAGAACGATCAGCGTATCTACTCGGTGGAGGTGCTCCCGAACGACGATTTTGAGATCACCGGTCTACGCTTTAACGTTGGTGTAGATGCATGCAGAAACGACTCATTGGACCCCACCACACAAGAAGCAGGTCCGTTCATGCCTCAAGTACCCACCATGTATTGGTCTTGGGCTACTGGTTATCGTTTTGTTTCTATTGATGGACGATTGGATGCCTCTGAGAATGCGGATGGAGCCGTTGATGCTAAGTTTGAGTACCACACCGGTTTGAACCAGCTTTTGCGCCGGGTTGCCTTAGAAACAGAACCCTTGGTGTTGTCTGATGGCAAGATGCGACTTGATGTAAAAGTGGACTTGGCTACCATTTTTAACGACGTTGACTTCACCACGGAGTGGGTGACCCATACCATGAACAACCTACCGCTGGCTGAAAAGGTTACCACCAACGCTACAGAGATGTTCTCCGTTCAAGCATCGAACTAAGACACTACCATGCAGCTGAAGCAGACATATCAATGGATTACAGGCCTAACCTTGGTTGCTGCGTTGGTTGCGCTTACTTCTTTTTCGGGTTGTGGAAACGGTGGACCGATCGATCCACCCAAACCGCCTGATGTGGCTGAAATCACCTTGTCTTTTGACCTGGAAAACGGAAGTGAAGAGCTTGCTTTTCAGGCTCCGTTTACCGATGTGATGGGATACCAGCATCGTTTGTTGACGCTGAAGTTCTACCTCAGTAACCTTGTTCTTGTGAAAGCCGATGGAAGTACGGAGGAAGTGGATGAGGTGGTCCTGTTTGATTACAAACCCATTGATCCATCGCTTAACAATCCACAGTGGACCCGTGAAGTGAGTTTCACCTTGCCTTCAGGTGACTACACAGGGATTCAATTCGGAGTGGGAATACCGGCAGACATCAACGATGAGGACCCAACCACTTACGCTAACGAAGACCCCTTGAGCGCCTTTAGCAACATGTATTGGAATTGGGCAACGATGTACCGATTCATCATCTTGGAAGCAGAATCGGACACAGGTACGGGTAGCTTTGATCATGATATCTTGATTCACACGGGTTTGGATGACCTGTACCGGACTTCGCCCGTCTATCCCATTAGTCTTTCGCTCGCCTCGGGTGATCAAGCGGCATTGACATTAAGCTTGGACTGGAACGATATCTGGTATGCTGAAGGCGCGAGCATCTTGCTGAAGGAAGAGCACATCACCCATACCACCGATACCCAAGAAGACTTTGATTTGGCGAGCCGCTTTACCGACAATTTTGTGGCTGGCTTGAAGATCAACCAAGAGTGAAGAAAACCTTCGGTGCATTCGTTTTAACCAGTGTTCTTTTGCTGGTCGCTTGCTCTACCGAAACGGAGCAGAAGGAGGATAACCTTGTTACGCTCCAAGAAAATCATGTTCCCTTCGAGCTAGCCATCCCTTCACACTTCCCAGACATGGTGATCCCGAAGGACAACCCCTTGACCGTGGCCAAAGTGGAATTGGGGAAGCAATTGTTCTTTGATCCATCGCTCTCTGTCGATGGCTCTGTATCCTGTGCCAGTTGCCACTTGCCTTCAAAGGCATTCAGCGATGTGCTTGCGGTTAGCCAAGGTGTGAAGGGAGCGGTTACCGAACGGAATTCTCCATCATTGATGAACATCGGCTTTCACCCGATCTTCATGCGAGAAGGTGCCGTGCCTACCCTGGAGCTACAAGTGCTCTCACCGCTGGAAGGTGAAACGGAAATGGCACACAACATCGTGCTGGCATGTGAGCGCCTGAATCAAGACAGTACCTATCGGGCAAGGTTTCAAGAGGTTTTTGGACAATCGGCTACACCATTCACGCTGACGCGCGCCATTGCTGCCTATGAACGTACCCTCATCGGTGGAGATGCCCCGTTTGACGCGTACTTACTCGGTGATTCCACGGCGCTGACACCACTACAGCAACAGGGCTATGCACTTTTCACGAGCGATCGGCTGGCATGCAGCAGCTGCCATAGCGGTGTCTTGTTAAGTTCCTTTGCGCTTGAGCACAATGGCTTGAAACCACGCGATACAGATCCAGGGTTGATGCGTTTGACCTTGAATGAGGCCGATCGTGGAAAGTTTAAAGTTCCATCGCTCAGAAACATCGCACTGACTGCGCCTTACATGCACGATGGACGCTTTGCTAGCCTTGAAGCAGTGATTGAGCACTACAATAAAGGTGGTGACGGTGTAACGAATCAAGATGAACGTATCCGTTCGCTTTCGCTGCAAGAAGATGAAAAAGAAGCCTTGCTCGCTTTCTTTGATGCACTCACAGAGGCTTCAGGAAAAGGGGAGTAGGCCTCGCTAGGTATTGCGATCCTAATCAATAAAGCCGCGCACTTCCGACTTTACTTCTGGAAGTCCATCTAAAAAACCTTTGTATTTCAGTTCGATCTCTTCCAAAGGCTTTTCTTGTTTGCCCATATCCTCCAGTTCCTGTAGATAGGTGGTCATTTCTTCCATGCCAAGGCTTCGGAAACCTGACTTGACCTTGTGGGCGGCTTTTCGAATACCGTCGTGTTCACCCTTTTCAATGGCGGCTTCAAGTGCAGGTACATCGGTGTCAAGACTGTTCAGAAAGACCTCGAGCAACTCCTTAATGAAGTCTGGGTCATCGCTAACGTTGGTCTTGATGAATTCTAGGTTCAGGTTACTCATATGTGCTCATAGGGTTGGCGCAAATAACCTTAAAAAACACCAAACAAGAATGAAAAGCCAAAAGCAAATTTGATCGGAGATGCGATGTAGGTGCCTAATCCTTCACCGATGGTTTCTTCTAAATCAAGCACGGTTCGCCTGCCTCGAATGTCAAAGTCTACCGCAGTATTCTCTTTGTATCCCAAACCAGTGAAGACCTCAAACCCGAGATGGTCGTGGCTCACTACTTGATAGCCTAAGCGCACCATAAGCTGGAAGTTGGTCCAATCTTGACGTGGTAGTGGCTGACCTTGAAACTGCAGGCTTGCCATGGCATAGCTGGCGTGTAAACTCACGTAAAGTCCACTCGGTAGGTAGTAGTCTTCAAAGCGGTCCGGGATTTCATTTTTAAAGAAGTAATAGCGCAGCGCTCCCTGTAAGCGAAGTCCCGGAAACTCGATGGATTGGGCAAAACCTCGAAGGGTATCGTCTACCAGGTTGGAGTTCAGCAAAACCCACTTACCGAGGTAGCTTCCTTGAAGTTCATAGCTAAAACGCTCTCCACCAACGATCTCAACACCCAGTCGGTATTCAGAGGTGTTGATGATGGGTCCGGTGAGGATGGTGAATGGATTGGTCTTCAGGTAAACCCGCTTAACATCGGGGAGTTCCTTCAGGTTTTGATCATGCAGATCTGGGTGCGACCGTTGAGAGCGCGAAGAATGGGGCAGGAAAGTAAACAGCAGCATTAAGCTAAAAAGCCCAACGTGCACGTGGCGCCGTATCGAGTCGGCCAAAACTTCCTTGTATGAACTTGTAGTGCCCATAGATGCCAATCATCGCTGCATTGTCGGTACAAAACTCAAACTTTGGTACGTAGGCTTTACATCCGTTGCCCTCAAGTTCTAAGATACGACTTCTTAATAAGGAATTGGCAGAAACACCTCCCGCAAGCGCAACATGCTTGATGCCGGTTTCTTCGATGGCTTTTTTCAGCTTCAGGAGTAAGGTGTTTACGATCGTATGTTGAATACTCGCACACAGATCGTTCAGGTTGGCTTTCACAAAGTTCGAATCCTGTTTTAGACCATCGCGCACCTTGTAAAGGATGGCTGTTTTCAATCCGCTGAAGCTATAATCCAATCCCGAGATGTCTGCAATTGGAAAGGAGAACCGCTCTGGGTCACCGTCTTTCGCATGTTGATCTACCAATGGACCGCCTGGATAGGGGAGCCCTAAGATCTTTGCAGACTTATCAAAGGCTTCTCCAGCCGCATCATCTAAGGTGCTACCGATCACTTCTTGTTCCAGCGGAGAGCGAACCAAAACAATCTGGGTATGTCCACCGCTCACCGTCAAACAGAGAAAAGGCAGCTCCGGCATCCGTTGATCATCATCGTTGATGAAGTGTGCCAAGACGTGAGCTTGCATGTGATGCACCTCAACAAGCGGCCGTTGCAAGGCGATGGAGAGACCTTTAGCAAAGGAACTGCCCACCATCAGTGCGCCGATCAGTCCAGGCCCAGTGGTATAAGCGATCGCATCGATCTCCTGCTTTTGAATGCCGGCACGCGCTATGGCGCTATCCACTACAGGTAAAATGTTGCTCTGGTGTGCACGGGACGCGAGTTCTGGAACCACACCGCCATAGGCTTCGTGTACCTCTTGGTTGGCGATCACGTTGCTCAATACTCGACGATCGCGTAAAACGGCCGCCGAGGTCTCGTCGCAAGAGGACTCAATTCCCAGTATCGTTATCGGCTTCAAGCTTTCCTGTAATTTTGACCCATCAGTTCAGTGGAAAAAAAGGAGCGCAAATCTACCAAAAAGGGATGGAGGGTGTGGATACTGCTCCCTGTAATGGTATTGTTGCTACCCTTCGTTCTGGCAGGACTTTTACTCATTCCTTCCGTGCAATCGTGGGCGGTGCAGCGCAGCCTAGGCTTGGCCGCTCAATATGTCGAGGCTGAAATATCCCTCGGTGCCATCTACTTGGAACCGATTAAAACGCTTCGACTTCATGATCTCTTGATCCGCGATCAGGCACAGGATACCCTGCTGTATGTGGATGTATTGCGGGTAGATCTAACCTCTTTTGATCGAGAGCGACCTTCAGTAAACCTGGATGAAGTGGAGTTGAGGAATGCCTACTTCAACCTTTACAGGCCCGTTGGTGAGGAAGCGCTCAATATGCAGTTCTTGTTGGATGCGTTTGCCTCGGATAGCGATACCGCTGCATCATCCAATTTTTTACTTGCATGCGATGAGTTGATCCTTGATCGACTGCGCTTTCGTTATGAGGATCGGAACGCAACTGCCAAAGGTGAGGGAGAGGTCGATTTTAATCACATCAGCGTAGAGGGACTCTCTGGGCGCATCACAGATGTATCGTTTTCAGATGTCCTCCGTGCGGAATTGCGTGGTTTGCACTTCAAGGAGCGAAGTGGTCTTCAACTCAGGTGTTTGAACGCCGAGGCCCTGGTCAGCGATACCTTGATCAGCCTCGATGAAATGGCCCTCATAACCAACCGATCCATCTTGGAAGGGTCTTATGGCATGCACTTCAGTGACTACGGTGCGTTCAATGATTTTATTTCAGAGGTGGAGTTGGATGCGCAACTGATCAACTCAAGCGTGTTTTTTGAGGACATCGCCTTTTTTGCTCCCACGGTGAATGGATTGCTGACACCGCTGGAGATCACCGCCATGGTTAAAGGCCCGATCGACCGCCTACGGGCGGATGTTGATTCCTTGTTCTTTGCCCGTAGCGGAAGGCTTGAGGGGCGACTGAAAGTAAGAGGACTCCCAGATCCTGATGAGATGATGATGGATGCCAAGCTCGCGCAGTTATCGTTTACACCCACCGATATTTCGATGCTCGGTATTCCTTCCGATGGGGAAATGACCACGATTGGCTTACCAGAGCTGATGAATGATTGGGGAATCATTACTTACAGCGGTAGACTCTCTGGGTTCTTGAATGATTTTACCACCTACGGCAGCATCAATACCATCGCAGGAAAATTAGAAACCGACTTGAACCTAAAGCTGGGTGAACGCATCCGTTATTCTGGACGTCTATCTTCCAAGTCGCTTGATCTCGGACGTTTGATAGTGGATGCCGGACTGGGCAATTCAAGCTTTGACTTAGAAGTGCAAGGCGAGGAATTTGATCCTGCACGCATTGATTTGGATGCGAATGGAACGATTCGGAGCATCGCAATCAGGGGATACGCCTATCAGAACATTACCCTTGATGGACACTTTGAGAAGAATCAAGTGGAAGGAAACCTTACGCTAGACGATCCAAATGCGAGGGTGGATTTCACCGGTACCATTGACCTCAATGAAGCGGTGCCACAGGTGAGTTGTGTGAGTAGGCTCAGCAACATACGAATCGGGCAATTGAACTTGGTTCCTCAAGATACCTTCGGAAGCATCAGTGCCAACATTGACCTTCAGATGGGAGGCTCTAGTATGGATGCCTTAAGTGGAACCCTCTATGTATCCGCGCTTCAATATGAGAATGAGGATTATCTCCTCGAGCTGGATACGGTTGTGCTCCGCGACAAACTAGTGCCAGAAGGACACCGGATCACCCTCAATTCACCGCTCGCTCGATTGATTGTTGAAGGACAAACCAACCTGAGTGTGATTCATTTGGCGTTCTTGGATGTCCTCCAGTATTACGCACCCGAACTCGATGCTGGCGCTCAGATAGCACTTTCGGCAGAGGAACATCAAAACTTCCAAATCAGCCTGACGGTAGATCAGCGAACAGAATTGACCCGATTGATCCATCCTGATCTCAACCTGCAGCGTGATGTGCGATTGAATGCGAACATCCGTACCATCGACCACTCGTTTGAACTCAACATTGATAGCCTTTCTTGGAACCTCAACGAGATCAAGGCAGAAGACATGACGGTGCACGTGGCGCCATCAGAGGGTAGACTCTACAACGAGATCAATGCGAGTAGGTTCAGCTTGGCCAATGATTACTTCTTAGAGAACCTCGGCGTTCGCAATCAACTGAAAAACGATTCGCTGGAATCGGAGTTGTTTTGGTCTAACCGAACAGAACTCGCCGATAGCGGAAGCGTGAAGCTGTTGGCGTTTAGATCGGATGAACACCCCTACAACCTCCGTCTGAAGGAACTCTACGCGCGCATTGCCGGAGAGACTTGGGAGAGCTTCTCAAAGGCATCGCTGAAAGCAGATACCAATTACATCATCGTCCAAGACTTTGATGTGAGGAGTGAGCGCGGTTTCATCGCTTGTGACGGACAAGTCTCGGGCAAACCCAGCGACCAGATTGAGTTGGATGTAAAGGACCTCGACCTCAGCTACCTCTCCAACTTTGGCTTCGACCAGAACAAACTCGAAGGCTTCTTCACGGGAAGTGTAAAGCTTTCAAAACGCGATGGCGCCTACATTGCCAACAGCTTGTTGCAGATCAGGGGGCTTCAGATAGATGATGTAGAAGTGGGAAATGTGGATGGAGTAACGGCGTTCAATTCTGAGGAACGTTCCATTGATCTGGGCTTAGATGTGGAGTATAAACAAGCAAGAAACGTGCGTTTGAACGGACAGGTGTTTCCCTACCGGAAGGACGAGCAATTGGAATTGGAACTGAGCTTGGATGCCTTTCGTGTGGCGATCATTGAGCCATTCATAAGCGAGTATGCCTCCGGTCTAGGTGGGTATGTTGAAGGTACCGTTGAAGTTGGAGGGATGATCAATGCGCCCATTCTAGACGGATCGATTCAACTGAAGGAATTTGAAGGTTTGGTGGGCTATTTAAACACGAAGTACACCATCCCAGATGGTAAGATTGACATAAGCGATGGTTTCATCGGATCAGACTATGTACCGATCTGGGATGAGAATGGAAACGAGGCGTACTTGACCGCTACCGTGTTTCATGAGAACTTTCAAAACTTCAACTACGACATTTTCATTGATGCAGAAGAGTTTTTAGCGCTGAATACCACCTCCGTGCAGAATGAAGCTTACTATGGAACCGCTCGGGTAAGTGGTGATATTGACATAAGCGGTTACAAGGGACAAACCAACATCGTGGTAAATGCTGAAACGGAGAAGGATACGAAGCTTTCTATTCCCTTGACTTCATCTGATGAGGCCAGTGACCTGGATTACATCCGTTTTGTTCCTCCGCCTGATACTGAAGTGGTGGAGAAGAAGGATGAGAATGTGATCGCTGAAGACTTGAATGCGCTCAACCTTGATTTTCAATTGACGGTGGATGATGAAGCAGAAGTGCAGATCATCTTCGATCAGAAGATCGGTGACGTGATCAAAGTGCACGGCAATGGTGATATCCTGATGAAGATCGATAACCGGGGTAGTTTCAATATGTATGGTGACTATACCATGAGCGGTGGTGATTACTTGTTCACCCTTCAGAACGTGATCAATAAACGATTCTCGGTGAGTCCGGGTAGTAAGATCACCTGGAATGGATCGCCGACAGAAGCTGAAGTAGACCTCACTGCGAAATACAACCTGCGCGCTGCGCCCATTAACCTGACCGCTTCGGTTGGTGATACGAGTGAAGCCTACAAGAAGCGGATGCCGGTGGATGTACTCTTGACCATGAAAGGACCGCTTACCGAGCCCGTGATCACTTTTGACGTGGAGCTCCCAACGCTGCCGGAGTCTGACCTTGCCAATCAATTGTTGAATCCAAGAACTACCTCAGATCAGGATATGAACCAGCAGGTGTTTGCGCTCCTCTTGACCAATAATTTCTTCGCACAGGGGAGTGGGGTGTCTAGCCTTTCGGGTGTAGGACAGAGTACTGCCTATGAGATGATCAGTAATCAATTCAGCAACTGGATTTCTCAATATTTCGAGAACCTGGATGTTGGAGTGATGGTTGGTGATCAGCCTGAGCTGAATATTTCGAGAGAGCTTCTAAACGACCGTATGCTTGTTGAATTGAACGGAAGCGTGCAAGGGGAACAAGGAGGGACGGAGAATTCGAACAACTTCGCTGGAGAATTCAACATTGAATACAAGATCAACAAAGATGGATCGCTTCGTGCGCGGGTCTTCAACGAGGCGAACAACTACAATCCAACCAACCTTAACCAAGCGCCTTATACACAAGGTGTGGGCGCGTTTTACAGAAGAGAGTTCGACACCTTCGGCGATCTGTTTCGATCGATCTTTGGTGGAAAGAAAAAACCGACCAACGATGCCATTGACAAGCGTTGATCGGTTCTCAGTTTAGGTGTCTTTCTATTTATTGAACAATCACCCTTCGGTCTATCCGCACACCATCAGTGATCAAGGTCAATACGTACACTCCTTTCGGTGCCATGCTCAGGTCAACATGAATTTCCTGACTTGAACCTGGATGGTCTTCCAAAGCGATGTCTTGGAACAGCTGTCCGGTCGTGTTTCGAATCAAGATGTTCGCATCGCGGAGCGGGATGTTATCCAAACTCACATCAAATACCCCACGGTTCGGGTTCGGATACACCGTCAACCCAATAGCGCCATCTGCGATCAACTCTTCCAACGAAACATTGAAGCAGGTGTCAAACACGACGATACGATGATCGCTGCCAAAGCACTCTGGCGCGTTGCTCACGGTTACCCCGTATAAGCCACCCGAGTTGATCTGGATGCTGGACGTTGTGTCGTTGGTAGACCATTGGTAGCTCAAGAAGCCCTCGCCAGCTGATAAGGTGACCGTTGGTACCAGGTCATCCACACAAACCACGGTGTCTGGACCAAGATCCACTACTGGAGGATTCACGAAGTCTACACTCACGGTATCCGATCCAGCGCATCCCGCAGCATCCGTTACGGTCAGGCCGTAAACCTGCGACCCAAAGGCAACAATGGATGGGGTAGTGGCACCTGTATTCCAGAAGTAGGTTGCAAAGCCACCACCAGCAGTCAAGATGGTCTCAGAGCCATTGCATGCTGTACGATCAGGTCCAAGGTCAATCACTGGCGCATCGTTGATGGAAGTGATCTGCGTATCGGCCATTGCTACACAGCCGTTGGTGTCGGTTACGGAAACAGCATAGGTTCCATTGCTCAAGTTAAACGCCGTATCGGTGGTCTGGAGCATCAGGTCATTCCATAGGTAGGTGAACGGAGCTCCACCCGTTGCATTGACAACCGCAAAGGCCTCTGCCTCATTCGAACAATCGTTCTGCGTTGCAAAGAGCGATAAGTTCGCTGCACCGCTATCGCTCAAGGCAATAGAGCCCATTGCACTACAACCTGCCGAGTCCGTTACCGTCACCACATAGAAGCCAGCAGGTAGAGAGTCTACGGCCGGGGTGGAGCTGTTCTGTACATCATTCCACAAGTAGCTGCTCACAGGACCTTGGGTATTGCTCACCGTTGCCAGGACGCTTCCGTTGCTATCACCACAATTTGGAAGTACAGCAGCAATATCGATGCTGATCTCAGCCGGTTCAGCTATGGTGATGGAGTCTATGACTACGCAACCGCTATCATCGGTCAAGGTCACCACATAGCTTCCAGCCGTTACTGGATTAGGGTCTCCTATGCTGCCATTGCTCCAAGCGTAACTGTAAGGTGCAGCACCCCCGGTAGCGAAGAAGCTGATGTTTCCAGCCTCGCCGAAGCAGTTAGCATCTGTGCCATTGAGGGTGAGGACAGGTGCATCTGGTGCAACCAAGTTGAAGGCTTCACTCACATCGCATCCTACGGTATCACTTACGGTTACACTGTAGGTTCCAGCGCTCAAGCTATCGATGCTCGATGTGGTATCACCGGTAGACCAGTTGAAGGTATATCCACCGTTTCCAGATGTAATGGTAAGCGCGATGCTTCCGGTGTCTTCTTGACATACCGTATTAACCAGCACACTGCTGAATTCAATCGGAGCGTTCAAGGTGATCACGATCGAGTCTGTTGCACTACAGCCATTGCTGTCTGTTACCTCTAGGGTATAGGTGCCAGTAGAGGTGACCGTTAAGCTGTCATTCAACGAACCGGTATTCCATGTGTAGGTGCTGTAGCCGGATGGAGCCACAACAAGGTAGTCGTTCGCACAAACGGTGGTGTCAGCACCCAAAGCAAGGATGGCTTCCGGGAAGTTCGTTTGCAACGTAATGCTATCGATGCTGATACACCCAGCGGTATCGGTCACGGTTACGAAGTAGGTACCACCACTCAAGCTGAATGCGGTATCGGTTACTTGTGCCAAAGGATCATTCCATGCATAGGTGAATGGAGCTCCTCCTACGGCAGTTACTGCTGCAAAGCCATCGTTGCTGTTTGCGCAGCTTTCGTTCTGTCCACTCATCGTCAACGCTGGTGCACCGATGTTATTCACGATGGCCTGCGCGCTGTTTGAGCAGCCGTTGGAGTCGGTAACCGTTACGTTGTACACTCCCGCAGGGATCATCTGCGCTGTATCGGTGGTTTGTGCAAACGGATCATCCCACTGGAAGCTATATACGCTACTCGGTGCGATGTTGATCACAGCCGCATATCCATTGGAATCACCGCAATCAGCATCCATGGTAACAACGGAGAAGGTGATGGAGTCTGGTTCGTTGATCAAGACGCTGTCTGTAGCCGTACAACCTGCGCCGTCCGTCACGGTGATGAAGTACCATCCTGGCATCAAGTTATCAATGCTGTCGTTCAGGGATCCATTTGACCAGGCGTAGTTGTAGGGGAGTACACCATTACTAGCAATCACGGCAGCTGCGCCATCATTTGCACCGAAACAAGTGATGTCTTGCTCATCCGCTAAAAGGGTAAGCTGACTCGCCAGTTCAATTTGGAAGCTATCGCTTGCGAAGCATCCATTGCTATCAGATACGGTTACGGCATAAGCACCAAGCCCAAGGCTGTCAATGGAAGCAGTGGTATCACCGGTACTCCAATCATAAAGGTATCCACCTCCGCCTAGCAAGTTCACGATACTAGCGGTTCCTGTATTGGCAACACAAGTGGTGGAGTCTACGTCCACATCAAAACTAACCACAGGGAAGAGGGTGATGGTTGCGTCTTCGAAAGCTTCACATCCGTTGCTATCGGTTACGGTGACCGTGTAGGTTCCAGATGCGTTCACCGTCAAGTTTGCAGTTGTTGCTCCTGTATTCCAAAGGTAGTTGAATCCACTGTCTACAGCTATGGTGAATGCGGTATCACATACACTGGTGTCAGGAGACATGCTGAAGACAGGAAGCGGATTGGTTTCTGATAAGGTAACACACGCTATTTCTGAACAACCGAGGCCATCGGTAATGGTGACACAATGCGTGCCTACCGTCAAGCTGTCGTTCATAGCCCCTGTGCCACCATCTGGCCAAGCGAAGCTGAAGTTGCCAACCCCACCTGTGGCGCTAACAGCGGCGTAGCCATCATTACCACCTACGCAGTTCACATCCAGCGTAGAGTCAACGGAGATGACAATCGCCGGATTCTCTTCGATAACTGCGACGGCAGAGACTACGCAAGCATTGTTGTCTGTGATGGTAACCGTATAACTTCCTGCAGGCACTCCAATCAAACTATCGTTGTTCGATGTAAAGCCAGCAGGCCAGCTGTAGGAGTAGGGAGCAGTACCTCCAGAGCCCATAGCAACTGCGATTCCTGTGGAGTCGCCGGAACAGTCAACGGAGTCTGTGAATACGATCTGCACGTCAAGCGCAGATGGCTCTGTGAGGGTCGTAGTGAATACGTTGCTGCAGTTATTCGCGTCCGTTATGGTCAAGGTATAACTGCCTGCGGTAAGTCCACCAATGGAGTCGATCGTTGCCCCTGTACTCCAAGCATAGCTGAAAGGTGAAGTACCACCGGAAGGCACGGAGATGATGATTCCATTATTGCCTCCATTGCACGAGACATTCTGGGTCGTGAAGACATTGGAGATCGAGTCTGGTTCTTGTACGATGGCGGCGATTGCACTTGTACATCCATTGGCATCTGTTAGGGTGACGGTATACGTCCCTGCGGCCAGGCCAGTGATATTCGCTGTAGTAGCGCCATTATTCCAAACGTAGGTGTAAGGCATCGTACCTCCTGTAGATCCAGTTACCACACTTCCATCATTGCCATTGTAGCAGCTTACCTCATTGATTGAATCGATGCTTACGACAAGCAACGCTGGCTCCGTCAGGTTCAATCCAGCTGTGTCTGTACATCCATTGGCATCGGTTACGGTTACGGTGTAACTACCTGCTCCAAGGCCATTGATGCTTGCGGTTGTTCCACCTGTTGACCAAAGGAAGCTGTAACCACTTGTACCACCACTCACGGCTACACTGATTACGCCATCTGTAGCACCGTTACAGCTGATCGAACTATCGATGTTAAGCGTGATGCTCAGTGGAGTAGGCTCAGTGATCGTGATGGTTTCCGTATCGGTACAACCATTAGCATCTGTAATGGTCACGGTGTAGTTACCAGCAGATAGATTGGCCGCAGTAGCCACATTTCCACCAGAGCTCCAAGCAAAGGTGTAAGGCGTTGTACCTCCTGTTGCACTCGCGGTAGCCGAACCGTCGTTTCCGCCGTTACAGCTGACGTTTGAATCCAAGGCGATGCTTGCCACGAGGACCGCAGGCTGTGTTATGGTGCCTGAGCTCGTAGTTGTACAACCATTATCATCCGTTACCGTCACTGTGTATGTTCCAGGTGACATATTGGTGATGGTCATCATGGTTGAAGCATTGGACCAGAGGTAGGTGTAAGGAGATGTACCACCAGTTGCATTCGCCGTAAGTGAGCCATCTGCTGCACCAAAGCAGCTCACGTCGATGGTTGAAACACTTGCTGATAGGGCAAGAGGTTCAGTGATCACTACGGAAGTAGTATCGGTACAACCGTTACCGTCGGTTACTGAAACCATGTAGGTACCTGCAGCTAACCCAGTTTCAGTGGCTGCAGAACCTCCAGAACTCCACGCAAAGCTGTATGGCGCAGTGCCACCTGTGGCGCTCGCCGTTGCTTCGCCGTCATTTCCACCGTTACAGCCAACGTTTTGATCCACTACAGCAGAAGCTACCAACAACGTAGGTTCAGTAATGGTTGCTGAAGTGGTATCGGTACAACCGTTGTCATCGGTGATGGTGACGATATAGGTTCCAGCGCTCAAATTGGATTCTACGGCCGAAGTACCGCCTGAACTCCAAGCGAAGCTGTACGGCGGAGTTCCGCTGATGCCGGTTGCAGTGATCTGTCCGTTTGAACCGCCATTGCAAAGCACATTGCTATCTACTGCGGCACTCACGTCGAGTTGACCTGGCTCAGTGATCGTTACCTGAGCGGTATCGGTGCATCCATTGTTATCGGTTACGGTAACCGTGAATGTTGCCGCACCCAAACCAGTGGCAGAAGCCGTGTTCGCGCCAGAGCTCCAGAGGAAGCTGTAGGGTGAGGAGCCCCCAGTTGCAGAAGCGTGGGCGCTACCATCAAATAATCCAAAACAGCTTATGGTTGAGCTTGAATCGATTTGTACTACCAGAAGTGTTGGCTCAACTATGGTGATGGTTTCCGTATCGGTACAGCCGTTATCGTCGGTTACGGTGACCGTGTACATTCCTGCTGAAAGTCCGGTCTCCGTTGCTGCCGTGCCGCCTGAGCTCCAAGCAAAGGAGTAGGGGGATGTTCCACCGGTTGCACTTGCGGTTGCTTCACCGTCGTTGCCACCATTACAACTGACATCCTGATCGACCACTGCACTAGCAACAAGCAGGACAGGTTCCGTGATACTTACACTTGCCGTATCCGTACATGCATTACCATCGGTGATCGTTACCGTGTAGGTTCCTGCCATGAGACCGGTCTCTGTTGCCGTAGTGCCTCCCGAGCTCCATGCGAAGCTGTAAGGTGCCGTACCACCTGTAGCACTTGCGATAGCCTCTCCATCATTGCCGCCGTTACAGCTTACATTCTGATCAACCACTGCAGTTGCGATCAAAGCAGCTGGTTCGGTGATGGTTACTGTTTCGGTATCGGTACACCCGTTGTCATCGGTTACCGT
>CAJXNO010000001.1 GCA_913057205.1 uncultured Flavobacteriales bacterium | reverse complement strand
CTCATCCAATGTAGACTGATCAAAACCGAAGTAGATGTCATAATGGAAATCAATCACCTGCTTATCACCGTCTGCATTACCCGCCAGTTTTGAAGCTCTCAGCTCCGTATCCTCAACACCAGCAACTTTCACTTGCTGCGAACCTGAATCATCTGCCTGCGCATTCATTTCTTTGTCTGATGAGGAAGCTAGCTCATTCTCAAACCCTTCGGTATTCTTAGATGAACCTGAATGATTCGCTACTTCACTATCGTTTACACTTTCAATCGTAGCGTTTGGTTGTTCTTCAGCGCTACCATCATTTGAGCCTTTCAAGCCAGTCAAGCCTTGATTACCATTAGCGTCTGTAGCCTTATTTCCATTGCTCGCGTCATTGGCTTGAACAGATTTGCCAGTCCTATCGACACTGGCAATTAGATCGCCTTTTGCATCAGCATCCTCCGTGCTTTTTGTATCCGTATTCTCAGATGCAGCAATGGCGTTCCTTGCTTCTCTTTCACGTGCTAAAACCTTCGCCTCTATGTCTGCAAGGGTATTGGGGTCTTCTATAGGTGAGCATATAATTTCAAATACGTCTTCGGCACGCAAATATCTGATTTGATTATCCAAGGCCATAAGTGCACCACCATTGATGCGAATCCATTGACATTTTACGTCTTCAACATCTTGATATGCAAGCTTATTATCAGTTGGATAGAGTGTTTTTACCACGTTTCCATTATCATCAATGAACTCAACACGGTCAAGTACAGGCAAACCCTTTAGACCTCTTATCGACATCACAACTTGCGTCTCATCCGATACAACTGGCACCAATCCTTGTGTGTTGGCCAAATCTTTATCCATACTCAGGGTTTCCATCTCACCAGAAAGGAATTTGCTAATCATGTCTTTTGGTAACCTCGGATCTTCCAAGTTTTTAATCAAGGCAATCGCAGCTTGTTCAGCCTCGAGTTTTTCATATATGAATTCCTTAATCTCATCCATGCTTGCACTAGCTGTAGCTTCTCCCTTTTTATTGAGCACTTCCATCTGAACCTTTTGATAGGCCTCATCCGCAATTTCAAATTGCAAATCGTTAACCAACGGGATATCTGTGACCTTAACAGCACCATTCTCATCGGTGACTTCAGAACGCAAGACGCTGCCTGCACCGTTTTTAACATTGAAAACCACACCTTGCGGCAAGGTGTTACCGTTGGTGTCTTTCAAAACCGCATTCAAATCAAATGCAGGTGTTTCGTCCTCTGCAGAGCTTAAATCAATGAGCATTTCATCCCTATCCAGGATTTTTATCATGCTAAAATTTTCTGATGACGGGGCAGTATTGCCTACACTTTTTCTCAAACTAGAAGCCTCACCTAGTCCATTATCAGGAACCTCTGCTTTTGCCATGAGTTCTAAGGCAGGACGTTCATCGTAGGTTAAAACATCTGTTTTACCAAAATTGAATTGATCTGATGTAAAAAATGCAAGACCATCCATATCTCTCCAATAATAGGCTTCAAATCCAGGAGAGTTGAGTGCGGTTAATGGTTCTGGCTCAGACCATGATTTCAAATCATCAGTCAAAGCCTTACTTGAAAAGAGGTCATAATTAGCAGAGTCGCCCTCGCCTATCTCTCGCGCGAAATAAAGGGTTGCAGTAGCAGCTTCAAAAAAAGGAGATATTTCTGAGCGCTCTGAATTAACCGGTGCAGATAGACGCTTCAGCTTTGAGAACTTATCGTCTTTGCTTTCACGATTTGCAAAATAGATATCCTCTGCACCGGAAAAGCTCTTCTGGAAGGTTGCAAAAACATATTTTTCATCAGGAGTGACGTACAACGAGTAATATTCGCTTACAGGACTTAGCCCTTTAAGTTTTACCTTTTTAGGTGCAGACCAATAACCATTCACAAGGGTACTAACAGAAATCCCCACTCGTGCACTTGGGTTCTTTTTATAACGACCAAGTAAATAAAGTTTCATTCCAGTGCTATCTACACCGACTACCGTATTGTTGAATTCATCATTCAAAGGACTTTTTAAATGAACCGATTGTGACCATGTTCCATTGGCATTTTTGGTAGCATATGCAATCTTGTCCATAGCATTGCCAGCATTCGCGTCGAATAGAGGCGCAACGAAATAAACGATATTTTGACTAGCCAGTCCAATAGGGGCGCCATTATTAAAGCCTGAAGATAAGTCTTGTCCGGCCCATTTTTCAACTTTAGCATTCTGCGCGGAAGCAACTGAAACAAATAATAGACCTGTATATAGCGCAATTAATTTCTTCATCGAATGTTTCATTTATCCCTCAACACATTAAAACTTCAAACTCGATTTCGTCGGGAAAACGTAGCTCAGATAAAATTCATGAGACCAACCAAGCTGGCCAGATATGCTCAGCGTACTTCTTTCTACTGCATATGAACAACGGAACTGATTTACGAGTAAACCACCAACAGTAAATGATATGGCGGCGTTAGCACGGTAACCTACCCCCATCCAAACGGCATCTTGATAAACCAATCGAGCTGTAGCATCCAATGCCAACGGAGTTCCCTGAACAAACCTATTGGTCAAAACACCATCAAGGTCCAAATATCCATTCAAGCGATGGTTGTAACCGGCAGTGATTTGAACACCCCTATCCACCAGCAACTGGCTTTCACGGCTATCTATCCAAGTTGACTTTAATGGATCAAGAAGGGAAAGTCCTAAGTAGGCCTTAGGTGTGAAAATTACACCGTCAAAGTTTACGCCTACTGCGTCATGGGTTAAACCTGAACTTTGGATTACAGTCCAAGCCCGATCATTGGCGCTTAAAAAATCAACGCGCTGAGGATTGATTTGAAATCTTGAGTACCTCAAGGTAGGACCAACGCCTGCATAAACTTTGCGGCCTAACCTTACCATTGGAGACCAATGCAGTTGCGCATCCATTCTTCCAAAGGCTCCTACCTCATCATTGATCAAATTGAAAGCCACACCGTGAAAAAGCTTCTTATTACCGGCAAAATCAGTAGCACGATTTAACCTGATTCTTCCAGAAGAAGCCCTCCTTGAATTTGGTTTACCAATTGTTCCACTAAGTGAAAAAATCTGTGTGCTAGGACTGTTTTCATGACCAATCCATTGGTTACGAACCATTACACCAGCCTCCCAGTTATCACTGAAAGCTGCTAAACTCGGATTTACCAATGCAGGGTTCACAAATGTTTGACCTGCAAGGAAATCTTGTTGTGACTTACCTGTTAATGGCCAAAGGCATACTAAGCAGGCAAAGCAAAAAATGCTCTTTTTCATTGTTGTTGAGTAAAAATTATCTGATGATGGTAATGGTTCCTGAAATTTCAGCTCCTCCTTCTTCTAAAACCACTACGAAGAAGTACGAACCTACTGGTAAATCGGCACCTTTAAAGGTTCCATCCCAAGGATCAGGATAGCCTAGGGACTCAAACACGCGAAGGCCATACCTATTTACGATGGTCACTTTGCATCCAGGGTACATTTGAATTCCCTCGATGTAGAAGACATCGTTTTCACCATCTCCATTCGGGCTGAATGCTTGTGCAAAACGCAACTCACTTAGCACTGTGATATTCATTTCATCTGAGACCTCGCAGCCATAAGCGCTGGTACCTGTAACCATATAAGTGATATCAGATTCTGGATTGGCATCTGGAGATTTTACATCTTGTGCACTGAGATAAATGCTCGGCGTCCAGAAATAATCTACCACCAAAGAATCCATTGGTTCAAGCGAAATTGGCTCAGCAAAATAAACTGTGGTGTCTGCAGGTGCTTTGATTACCGGTGTAGGATAACGCTCCACATCAAAGCTGCAAACTGCAACATTGCCATTTTGATCCACTACTTCATAACCGACTGCAGTTATGCCCTCTGGGAAGAATTCGCCTGAGGCAGGACCAAACGTCTGACTGAAGTTTGCAACTCCACACTCATCAAAAACCACCGGTAATTCGAATTCTACGATGGTATCACATGTAGCGAATGACACAGGACATGTTATTGATGGAGCAGTTGTATCTACAACTGTTACGTTCACGTCAACGCTGGAAACGTTTCCTGATTGATCTTGAGCATAGAATGTGATGATGTTGGTATCAACATTAGCACAAGTAAGGTCTACCGTACTCAAATAGATTGAATCAATGCTACAGTTATCGGCACTTCCATTATCAAACCAAGCTGCTTCTAAGCTTATGCTGCCTGATGCATTCAAGTAAAGGACAGTATCCTCTACACTTAATACTGGAGCGATTGTATCAATAACAGTTACGGTAAACGATGCGCTATCTGTATTACCATAAACATCCACAGCGTAGAACATAAGGGTATTTGAACCAAGTTCATTGCAATTGACGTCGTACTGACTCATGTACAATGTGTCCAATGCGCAATTATCTGCTGTACCAATATTCACATCCAATACACTTATTGAAGCGCTTCCATTGCTATCTAAGGCAACAACAATGTTTTGGATATCTATTGTTGGACTTATAGTGTCCAAGACATCAACAATGAACGATGTGGAATCTAAATTTCCAGATCCATCTTGAACGTACAAGGTGAGGGTATTAAGACCAACATTGGTACAGGTGAAAGTGCTCTCAGATAGGAACATGGTATCGATACCGCAATTATCAAAGCTGGCACTATCTACCATGTTTGCATCTATTGTAGCAAGACCTGAACTATCAAGATAAACCACTAAATTTTGAGCAACCGCCGTTGGATTTACCGTATCAATTACAGTAATTATCGAAGTGGCATTAGTAATGTTACCATTAACATCAATCACCGTTAATGTTACCGTATTAGCTCCTATATCATTGCAATCAAACGAGTCTATATCCAGAGACATACTGGCAATACCACAAGCATCACTCACAATGCTATCGATATCTTGAACTGTGATGAAACCTTCACCGTTCGGATCGAGGGTTAAAACAAGGTTATTTGTTACTACAAAAGGCGTAAAGGTGTCTAGAACCGTAACCTCTGCTGTAGCACTATCAACATTACCATGCTCATCCCAAATGGTAAGGACAACTGTGTTTACTCCTGTATCGCCACAGTTAAAGACGTTCGGTTGCGCGAGCATTGAATCGATTGCACAATTATCAAAAGATGCATCGTCTATATCAACCGGCAAGATGTCTGCTTGGCCAGCACTATCCAGGTAAACCGTTATGTTTTGGGTTAAGACAGTTGGTGATATGGTATCCAGTACATCGACATTAACCGTTACATCATCCGTGTTACCATTTTCATCGGTTACTGTGAAAACAACAGCGTTGATTCCTACATCCTCACATCCAAAGACGCTCTGACTCAACGTAAACGTACTGATGTCGCAATTATCAAATGATCCATTGTTGACGGAGGCAGGTGTGGTAGTAGCCACGCCGCTCGCGTCAAGATAGAGCGTGAGGTTTTGTGCAATGGCGGTTGGTGAAATGGTATCCAGTATAGTTACTACCACATTGGCCATACTTGTATTTCCATTCACATCAACTGCTGTGAACACCACATTATTTATACCTACATCACTACAGTTAAAATCTGTAGCACTCAAACTCAGTTGATCAATACCACAATTATCCGTGGTTCCCGCATCAACCATCGCAGTGGTAATGCTTGCATCACCATTCGCGTCAAGGTGGATGGTGAGGTTTTGAACCACCACAGTAGGTGCCATGGTATCTAAAACATTGATGATTACTATACCAGAACCTGTATTGCCACTATTATCAGTTACATTGAGGAATACAGTGTTTGCACCTGTATCAGCACAATTAAAGGTTGAGGTACTCAATGAGTAAGAAGCAATCCCACAATTATCGGCGCTTCCATTGTTCACCTCTCCAGCAGTAATGGTTGCTACACCATTAGCGTCGAGCCATACAGAGAAACTCTGACCAGCAACTACTGGCGCAATGGTATCAAGTACGGTAATGGTAACATTAACACTGCTTGTATTGCCATTCACATCTTCAGCAGTCAATGTAATGGTGTTGGCACCTACATCCGCACAGTCAAAGTCATAATCGCTTAAGTAAACCGTATCCATGTTACAATTATCAGAAGAAGCGGTTAATACTTGTGCTGTAGTGATGGTTGCATCGCCATTTCCATCAAGGTAAACGGTAAGGTTTTGACCAGAAACCAAAGGTGAAATAGTATCCAAAACGGTTACTACTACAGTTGCCGTGTTTGAATTTCCACTAACATCTGTTGCAGTGAACGTGATATTGTTTGGACCTACATCAGCGCAGTCAAAATTGGTTTCGCTTAAGGTAAGTTGGGCAATACTACAGTTGTCTGTTGTTCCATTATCAACCATTGCAGTTGTAATACTTGCATCGCCATTACCATCAAGATAAACAGTAAGGCTTTGAGCACCCATGGTTGGTGAAATAGTATCTAAAACAGTAACAAGCACCGTGATGGAGGCCGAATTACCATTTACATCATTCACCGTTAATACCACTGAATTAGAACCTGTATCGGCGCAATTGAAAGATGAAACACTCAAAGAATAAGTACTTATACCACAGTTATCGCTCGAACCATTGTTGATTTGAGCCGGAGTTATTGTAGCATTCCCAGATGCATCTAAATACACCGTCAGGTTCTGCGCAACTACCAATGGAGCTATGGTATCTTCAACCGTAATGGTATAGGTTTCAGACTTCACATTACCATGAAGATCCTCCACTGTTAGTACCACATTATTAGCACCAACATCATTACAATCAAAATCGTAATCGCTTAGGTACAAGGTATCGATACCACAGTTGTCCGTAGAACCATTGTTTACCTGAGCTACTGTAACAGAGGCATCACCATTTGCATCCAAATAGATCGTCAAGTTTTGTCCTAGAACTACGGGTTCAAGGGTATCTTCAATGTGTAAGATAAACGAAGTGGTATCTCCATTACCAGCAGTATCAAATACTGCCATCTGAATGGTTGCAATACCGATATCATCACAATCAAAATCACTTGTAGAGAACCAAACAGAATCAATACCACAATTATCTACTGAGCCGCTATCAGCAGCCAAGAAGGTTAGTACGGCATCACCATTTGCATCAAGGTAGAGGAATGTTTCTCCAGCTAATGCAGTTGGAGCGATGGTGTCGACATCAGAAATAACAAAAGCTGAATCCACTGAACAGCCTGCACTATCTGTTATGGTAACATTGTAAGTACCCACTCCAAGTGCAGTTAAGTTCGCGCTTGTAGCTGCATTACTCCAAGCATATTGGTATGGAAGGGCACCACCTGTTACCGTAGTGGTAATGGTACCATTTTGGGTTCCCTCACAATCTGTTGGCGTAACATCTGCTGTTAGCGTGGGCTGACTTGCACCTACTGTAATTGTATCAACCGTACTTGTAAAGCCATCAGATACCGTTACAATATAAGTGGTTGGGGTGGTTGGGGCTACTGTAATGCTAGCTGTCGTATCGCCGGTACTCCACAAGAAGGTATAGTTTACCTCACTTACAGTGCCGTCAACAGCATTGATTTCATCAACGCTCAAAGCCCGTGTCCAAATAGAAACGTTATCAATTAATCCTAGGAACCATTCACTACCATTGGTTCGTCCGATATTGAAATCATTAAAGTTCGTATTCTTTCCAGCAGGACTATCCTGTGCCACCTGAACTCCATTGAGGAAAATCCTTCTTGTAGTGCCATCAAATGTTGCAGCTACCTTATGCCATTGACCAGATAAGTTGGCAGTAGGAGCAAAAATGTCGTTAAGCCACCAATAGTTGTATATACCATTGCTCGCTAGACGGAAGGCATTCACCCGATTGGTCTGCCCCCAGCTACCCCAACCAACGATACCTCTGGCACCCATCACACTTGGCTTGATATAGGCTGTTATGGTATAATGGGTATTACCCAATGGCAACCCGGTTTGGGTAGGCAAATTAAGCCTATCATTACCATCAAAGCTGTAGGCATTACCGTAAACATCATTTACCAATGTTGGCCCGAGTACTGTTAAGTTATTGGCATTTGGACTAAGATCAGTTGCGCCATTCTCAAAATTATAGTAAGCAGCAAGGCCAGTTAAATCAAGGCCAGTATTTAAACCAGTATTCAATTCAACAGAGTCGCCCACGCATATAGCAGTATCTCCTGTTGCGTTGCTCAGATTGATAATACTTACTACAACGGTATCACTCACCTCACAACCAACTGAATCGCCAACTGTGATAATGACTTCCTGTGAAGCCGTAATAGATGCTGTTTGGGTCGTTTCACCGCTTGACCAGCTATAAGTTGACCAACCCGCACCTGCATCCAGTACTATACTATCTTGGCTATATGTGGCAGTGGTATCAAAGCCTAGGCTTAGAGTGGGGTTACTAACGGCAACTTCAATCGTATCAATACAAGTACCAATACCATCTGTAAAAGTTACGGTATATTGGGTAGCGGTATTGGGGGTTACAGTGATACTCGCTGTAGTATCTCCCGTTGACCATACATAAGTAGCTGGCAAACCGCCGGCGTTTACATCGCCGCCTCTAACCCAGACCCTATGAATAGTGTTGACTGATGCATTACTTGGATAATCATCTACCTCCCAACGATAGCCACCACCCTTGACACCCCAGTGGTACGAGCCTGACTTATAAAATGGAAAGTTGGTTAAGGCACTATTTCCTTCATTTGAAAAATAAGCATTCATCTGTGCAGGTAAAAATCCGGAATGACCATCAAGCAAGGTATAGTTAGCGGCATTATTTAATCCAGTCATTGAACCGAGGCCAGTCTGAACATAGCTCAATGCACCTGCCAGACTCGTTTTGAAATTTAAAACCCTGTTATGCGCGGAGGAAACCCCATAAAACCTGATTTCTTCAGGATTTAAACTGTCCATTAAAACATTACCAGCATGACCCCAGAAAATGGGAGAAGTTGACTCATTCGTGCCCAAGGTGCTCGATCCAATCAATGGTAACTTGTCAGTAAAGACATTCAACGCCGGGTTGGTGCCTCCTTGATGAACATAGTTCAAAGCTAAAACCCATCCACCACCATCGGTTTCACCATCAACTTGTACTTGAAAAGTATCGGTACCAATAATGTACCAATAAACCCCTGAAGGCAATCCATTGGCGTCATTGAGCGATCTTAAGGCAGTAGCAGGAGATAACCCACTTGGCTTAAACTTTGGCGCGCTTATTTCTACTTCTTCGCCTAAGCAGAGGGTCAAATCCTGGGTGCCATTCGCCGTATTCAGAATACTCACGGCAATAGAGTCTACGGTCTGACAGGAGTTCGTATCCGTTAGTGTTACTGAATAGATTCCTGAGGCAAGAACATCAATGAAGGCTGTTGTTGCTCCATTACTCCAAGAATACGTTCCATTCCCACTAGCTGTAAGGGTAATGGAATCGTCTGCACAGGTGGTAACAGTGTCCAAGGCCAGAACAGTAGGTGACACATACTCAATGATATTAACCGAAGTAGAGTCTGTACATCCATTGGCATCAGTAACCGTAACTGAATAAGTACCAGGCGCAAGGCTTGTCAAATTCTGCGCTATACTACCATTGCTCCAATTAAATAACAGGGGCTTACCTATTGTTAAATTATCAATAGATTGCTCTGATGCAGCAGCACCATTACGGGCTGCAAACTTTACATAGGCATCCTGAGGTGTGAATCCAGTTAAGGTTACGCCATCAAATAGGGTATCGGTGTTATTAAAGACTACAGTACAAAGACCGTTGTTTAAATAAACATCCACATGGTGCCAAGGACCATTAAGCACTTCACTTCCAAAAGTGTGGGTGCCTAAAATAACATTGTTATAAGCAAGGTATGCGCGGTCGGTGACAATGTCTTCAAAGGCTAATTCAAGACCGACAGAGGTAGAGTTTGTGGCGATTTCTTCTTCACCCCCATTAGGAGTAGCTTGCGCATTGGCTAGATCAGTTAGTGCCATATGAAAACCGTCGCCATCTGATACCATTTTAAAGTCAAATCCAATATTTAAATGGTTTTCTGTGCTAACCAAAGAATCGAGATAGAATGAACCTTGAACGCTAGATGAATTCGGAACCAAGCGCATACGACCACCAGTAACACCACCTGTACTTACGAATGAAGCATTGCCATAGATTGTGATGTTTGCGGGGATAGCCCCCCCATCAAAGGCATAGGTTTGCGTTGAATCTACTGTTCCACCGTTCACCGCCAAGGTTACGCTTCCATCATTGGCATCAATACAGGTTTCTTGTGAGGTAACCGTAGCGGCAACATTCAATGCAGCAGGCTCGGTTAGCGTGAAGCTTGCTAGTGCTGAATCCCCATTAGCATCTACAACTGTTACAGTGTAAATGCCAGCAGTGAGTCCTGTTAAGGTGTCGGTTGTTGAGGCTGTATTAAGCGTTGAATCATTATTTGACCAATAGAAGTTGTAGTTAGTTACTCCACCAGTAGCAGTTGCTACTATCTCTCCATCGCTCAATCCATTACATGAAGGCAGACTAGATTCGGAAACAGAAACCCCAAGCGCAACTTCGATATATCGAATAATAACGGTTCCTGAACCACCGAAGCCGCCTGCGGTGCGTTGATTAACATAGTTTGTCGTACCTGAATTACACGCTGATCCACCGCCGCCGCCACCTCCGGTACCGTCTGCTCCATTTCCACCATTTGTTGAACCAGTAATCGGAGTAATACCATCAAAACCTAAACGGTAGTTGGCACCCCGTCCACCGCCACCTAGACCACCAGAAGGACCTAAGAAAGGTGGGCCATTATTGACATCAACACCGATACCCCCGCCACCGCCACCGGAATAATAGGTATTAATACACGAAATATCGGAAGTTGTGCCATTTGAACCTGCTCCACCAACAGCACAATTCCCCATCACTCCTGCACCTCCGTTGGCGCCTTGAATCCCTGTACCACCAATTCCACCTGATCCGCCTTGATTAACGGTAGTCATTGTAAACCATCCACCTCCTTCGCCTCCATTTGCGGAGTATAACAATGAATTTCCATTGTAAACTTGAGAAGCATCACCTTGATTATCTATTCCCCACCACTGATAATCACCTCGACCTCCTCTAGAAGGAAGTGCAGTAAGCGTTGAAATAGCTGAAACGTCAATATTTCCATACCTTATTTCTCCTCCGCCACCACCTGGTCCACCATCGGTGGCGCCACCGCCGCCACCGCCAACTACAAAAACGTCAACGCTATCAACGCCAGCAGGCACATCAAACTGTGTACAAGTGATGTTGAAATTGTCTAATCCCCATGATTCATCTGATTCGCTTGAGTTAAGCGTAGAAGATATTTTCAAAGTAAGTGATTGAACTCCTGTAGGCACATCAATATAAACTCTTAAAATTTGTTCCTTCCAATTAACATTAGTAGGTGCATTGCTATAAGGAATGTTAAAGGATGTTGTAGAAACAATTGAATAGGTGTATCCACTAACAGTACCTGTGTATGTTTGGCCTGCTGAATTCGCGCTTAATGGAATGCTACAAAGCAAAGTTGTGCCATCACCAACATAAATCAACAAATTTTCATTGTCCCAAGAATCAAGTCTGTATATATCGAATGCTATGCGATGAGATTTACTATTTAAATCAAAAGTTTTTTGAATCCATTGCCCATTCGCATATCGACCCAAAAAATAGTTGGATCCTAAGGACGGACCTCCTTCGTGCCTCGGTGCTGGCGTTACACTCCCATTTATAGTCCAACCATCACTATCCACCTCAAAATCTTCGTTTAGCAAGGTATAAGTAAACGTATAAAAAGTGGAATCGCCTGCTGTGCATGTATCTGTGTAGGTTGCGCAAGCGGTTGCAACGCAAGGTCCTCCATTATTGATGTTTACAACCACAGAATCCACACATGTACCAACCGAATCTGTAACTGAAACGGTATATGTTGTGGAAGTGAGCGGCGAAACGCTGATGCTTGAAGTTGTTGCGCCAGTAGACCAAGCATAGGTAACACCAGCTGCTGGCGAAGTAAGGTTAACACCGAGGGTGATGTTATCTCCCGAACAAATCGTAGTGTCATTAGAAACTGTATATGTAGCAACACAATTGTAGCCCCCAGCAAAACTCATAATGGGTGAGTTATTGATGATGTTTACGAATGCCGCATCATCACTCGCATAATTATCGTCATCAACTCCCCCTATGTCACTTGCCGAACCTCCAAGTGCAGAGTTTGGAGATGAAGAAGTAGCAAAAGCCATGCGCAACGGCGTAGTGGCAGAGATGCCTAAGTCACTAAAATCAATGTAAAAATCCACGAAAACCGGCGTTCCCCCACAATTAGAAAGCAAGGCATAGGATCTTTGATGCCGCTGGGTTGTTGAGTAAGAAGCTAGGTTCGTTACTTGATTAGCTGCTGATACGCCATCAACATCATTTACCTCAACACCATTGTTATTACCTGAACCAAAAAGAACCTCAAATTCAAAACCCGGATTACCAGATAAATAGTTTGAGTCTGCAGCTGGTCCGGTATTCCCAAACCCTAAATCTGTATCCAATAAAATGGAATAACCGAAACCAGCATTACCTGGGTTTGATGCAATTCTTATTCTAAAAACCAGTAATTCATCGCCATTGTCGAGTATATTATCTGGATCAATGAAGCGATAATAAGCAGCATGTTTTCCAGTATTAGGATTATCAACAATCTCCGTTGAACCGCAGTTTGGGCCGGTTTGCAAATCACCTGTAGGCTCGTTCGCGTAGCACCAAATCTCGTGGAAAACAGCATCGAACTCGTCAGACTCATCTATAATGGACGACGTAAAAGTTGTTCCGGAGGAAGTAATATAGTCATCATTACCTGGATCTAGAACCGCAGCTGAACCAATCCCGGTTGAATTTAAAAAAATATTCCCAGTTTGAGCGTGAAGATAAGTATCACTCAGACTGAAAAGTAAGAGACCAACGGAGAGTGCTCTCACTAAAAAACCAAAATTATTCATCGATTAGCGCTTGAGACAGATTAATGCTTTGCTTATTAATATCTCGTGCAAAACTCCATTCTTTAAGAGCTTGAAGCTCACAACCCTTTTTTCATCTTCCGAAATATACATTTAAGCCTCCTATCGCGTATCTTCGTGAGATAATTGTGTTTACTATCGAACTCAATTTTGTTTTCCTTATCTAAACGGAAATCCTTTTTATCTAAGCCTTTAAAACACCGATGATTCGGAATGTCTGTTGTAGATTTATCATATCGGAGATCAAGTACTGGTTTAATCAGAAACAACAGCCTTCCCTCTCTAATCTCCTTTTATCGGACTTCTCATTCTAAACCAACAACTATGAAAACACACATTTGGCTTTTCGCCGCTGATTCAGCCTTGATCATGAGTTCTTGCGCCAAGGACTTCACGTGTGAGTTCACGTACACCAATCAAGAGGACTTTCCCGATACCTACACCTCTGAGTCTGATCTGCGTAACACTAAAAAAGAGGCAGAAGAAATCTGCGAATACCTAGAAGGGACCTCCTATAATGGCGACAGGGTATACGATGTAACCTGCCAACTCTTCGAAGGCTAATAGCTCTGGGTTCGCTGTAGAAAGAATGAAGGCGTCTACAACCACAGACGCCCCTCTTATGCTTAGCGGTCAGCTACTAGCCCGTCAGCAGACCAGTCATCGTAAAGATCATCACGAACAAGGCCACTGTTTCTACGATACCGATGATCATGATGTACTTGGCGGTGTCATTTGCGCCCGCAGCGATGGCATCACATGCCCTTGCGCCTGTTCTTCCCTGGAAGATCGCTGAACCAGCCATGGCGGCTCCGGCCAGTAATCCGATCACCATTTGCCATACGTAGGAATCCGGAGCCAAATTGGCATCTGCGATGGTGTTCTTCAAGATCATACCAGAGATCACCTGTGAGAGCGGTGCCCCCGCGAAGATCAGCATAGCCGTGGCTGGCTTTTCTCCGTTGATGATCATCCAAATCCAGCGCCAAGCACGTAGAGCGAACTATCTGGTATCATGTCGTCGTTTTCCTCCTTCCAGCGGGTGAAACAGGTCTTGAAAAGAAGCTTCATTTCTTCCTCATTCAAAAAGTGGCTTTCCGGCAACTCGAGTTTGTCATTGACCACGGAGAAGCCATCGAGGTAGCGATCGATCTTCTCGGTCTGAATGGCGCGGGCTAACTTGAGAAGGTCAGCCTGCTCTAAGTTACGGGAACGCAAGACCTGTTTGGCCACTTTGATCGCCTCAGGCTGGTAATCTGCGGGCGACTCAATCACCTTGACGAGCTCTTCGTTGGTTTTCTTGCGGTATCGTTCGATCAGTTCGACCGGCTTAGATTCAGGACAGAAAACTAGTGAAAATCTAGCGCATTTGCGCGTTCAAATTCCAATTGTAAGGCAAGGAACCAATGCGTGCGTTGGCATCAATGGGCTTGTTCACGTAGCGCTGCACATAGTTGATCAAACTACCATCTGTTTTGAAATCGCCACGGTACCATGTAAAGAGCTTGGATAGCTGCACGAAATCCTTTGTGATCAGGTTCTTGCTGGGATCAGATAGAAAGTCTTTGGCTTGGTCTGTCAACTGTTCTGCTAAGCTTTCGGCAACATAAGCCTCCTGACGTAAACGTGGACATGAACGTGCCGCACACACCAGCGCAAAGTGGATTTCCGGTACCTCAAACTGCTTGCGGATGATGCCATGCTCAATGTCGTTCAAGTCATAGGTCTCGTCTTCGATCTGAATGAATTCAAGGTCCCACGGGGAATGCACCAAGGGAATATTCACGAAGGTGATGTCCTTGATGGATCCGATGGGATAGTTGCGGATGATCAGTTGAAGGGTGAACGCATTGTATGCATTGATCCAATAGGCCAATTGCTCATCTTTGGTCCACTTTTCGTTGGGGTGATGGGCAGATAGCACCTGCAAATAGGCATTCAGGCTCACGCTATCGGCTTGAAGGCCTTTATAATCCACATCGCCCGCACTGTCTACATACTTTTTAAGCAAAGCATCGTACGCCTCATGTGAAGGAGGCTGCTGGGCGTAGCTGCGGTTGCCTTCCTGCTGACAGGCAGAAAAGAGCACGATAAGGATCAGCCAATAGATCGAACGCATATTCATCGATTGATAAAGATAACCGAAAAGAATCCTTACTGTTTTTAACAGCCCCTGTTCGGTGAAAGCTAAATTGCCTGGCCCACGGAACGTAAAAAAATACTTGGTTTGTAGCCGATGAGCAGCCTCTGGAATAATAAAGTCGTTTGGATCACTGGAGCATCTAGCGGCATAGGTAAAGCTTTCGCTCGCCAGCTGGCTCCGTTTGGTGCTCGACTGATCCTTTCAGCACGCAATCAAGAAGAGCTGGAAACCTTGAGATGGTCGCTCCCTCACACAGAACAACACCGCAACCTGGTTATTGATTTATCTAATCCAAGTGAAATCGATGAGATCCTGTCAAAAAACGCCATGATGATCGCTGAAGTCAGCGTACTCATTAACAATGCAGGCATCAGTCAACGTGCACTAACATGGGAGGCTAACCGAGCATCTGAGCGCCGTATCATGGAGACTAATTTCTTCGGCGCTACTGCGCTCACAAAAGCTGTACTCCCACGAATGATGAAGCGAAACGAAGGCATGATCATCAACATGAGTTCCCCGGCCGGAATGTTTGGCTTTCCGCTTCGATCCTCTTATGCCGCATCCAAACACGCTTTGCACGGTTATTTTGAGTCCCTTCAAGCAGAGCTGAAGGCAAACAACAAGAACATTCATATCCTAATGGCCCTACCCGGACGTGTCCGCACCAACATGTCGATCAACGCGATGACAAGCGATGGCAGCGCTCAGGGTACCATGGACGATCGCCTCAACGCTGGCCTCGACCCAGCGATTTGTGCAAAACGTATCATCCGCGCTGCCGAACGAAAACGTGCAGTAGTCTATCTTGGACGCGAACAACTTCTGATCTTTGTAAAACGTTTCTTCCCCACGATCTTCCGATCGATCGTACATAAATTCAAGCCTAACTGAAATGATCAACGGTATACAACAAGTCGGTATTGGAACCCCAAATGTGCACGAGTCTTTCCGCTGGTATCGCCAAAACTTTGGCTTTGATGTGCCGGTTTTCGATGAGGCTGCAGAAGCACCCTTAATGACTCAATACACTGGAGATAAGGTGCAATCACGGCACGCCATTCTAGCCATGAACCTCAACGGCGGCGGCGGAATGGAGATCTGGCAATATACCAGCAGAAAACCTGCTGATCAGCCTTCCTTTTCGTTGCGCAGACCTGGTTTATTGATTACCCGAATCAAGTGCGACAAGGCAATTTCAGCTCACGCGCAAATGAAAGCATCGAAACCAAGTGACCTTGGAAAGGACCCGGTCGGAAACCCAGCGTTCAATGTAACCGATCCCTTCGGAAACCCATTCATCATAGCAGAGTCCAAGAGCTGGTACAAGCGAAAAAAAGACGCATTTGGGGGTATAGAAGGCATGGTTATCGGGGTGACCGATATGGAAAAAGCCCTTCATTTCTACGGAAAGGTACTCGGGATCGATAAGGTCCTGTCGGATGAAACCGGGGTCTTCGCTGACTTCAAAGGCCTAGCCGGAGGGGACGAGACCTACCGACGCGTACGCATCGCGCCGAGTCAACGCAACAACGGTGCCTTCTCGAAGGTCTTTGGCGACTTCTTCCTCGAGCTGGTGCAGGTGACCTCCGCTGAACCGATGGAGCACAACATGAAGGGACGGTATTGGGGCGACCAAGGCTTCATCCACCTTTGCTTTGATGTAAACCAAATGGATGCCATCAAGCAACGCGCCGATGCGTTGAACAATGCCTTCACGATTGATACAGGCGATAGTTTCTCCATGGGCGAAGCGGCGGGACGGTTTGCCTATGTAGAAGATCCAGAGGGTACGTTGATTGAACTCGTGGAAACCGATAAGATCACCATCTCCAAGAAACTTGGGTGGCGCATCACCCTGAGTGAAGCACGCAAGAACAAACCCCTGCCTGACTTCCTGTTCAAAGTGATCGGGATGACCCGGGTAAAAGACTAAGTGAAGGCACGTACTTTCTGCGCCAACACCTCAAGCTTATCAAGGTGAGCACGATGCTTCCATCTGCGCCAATGCAAGATGAATGGATCGATCACTTCGAGTCCGACCATGGTGATCATCAGCACCACGAACGGTAAGGCGAGTCCTAACCAACCCATCGTGGATAATCCTACGATCAGCAAAACAGCAAATTGCAGTACGTAGAGCACGGTACCACCCATCACCATCACTGTATTATCGAAGATGATGTCTTTGATCCATCGATTCACGATCCACCTGCCCATCAGGTATGGAAATACCACGGTAAGTGCAGCAAGAGCTACAATCGGTGTGGCCAGCATCAAGTACACCAGCGAAGTCCAAGGTGAAGTAGAGCTGCTCAACACACCATCGTCATTGGGGTCAATACCCGTGCGCTCACACAGTTCAAGCACTTCACGGGTATCTACATGGGCTGTATTCAAGCGCTCCGACAATGATTTCTCTCCATCAAATACGCTTCGGTCATCGACGCGCCAAGCAGCACCTGGAGCAGTTCGCTCTAGGCGGTGCGCCATCATCACACGCTCAGCGCTTGAGTCATCCGCATAATCCTGAAAGGTGATGTATTGCTTCCTCAACTGCTCATCCACATCCGCCGTCAAACGTTCATAGGCTTTGTTGGCGTTCTCTTCAAAAAGCTCCATGTATGCTCGGGCATCGATCGCCTTGCCATAGTTTACCATGATGGATGAACGAAAATGCCTGAAACGTGTGTAGCTGCCAGAGATGGGTACGATGTAGACCTTCTCGCCGCCATGCTGTGCAAGGTAGTTCAAGGCCAATCGAGCCGTTCCTTTGCGCAAAGGCTGAAGCACTTTTTCTTGAATGCAGATTCCTTCCGAAAAGATCAGCACCCTACCCTGCTTATCGAAATGCTCATAGCACGTCTTGAAACTATCCTGGTTCTTATTGATGGATGCAAAACCATCACGGAATCGGTAAACCGGCAGCATGAAGATCGCACGAAACACCTTGTTCAAAAGCGGTTTCTCGAACACATCCCCCCGCACCAAAACGTAGGTAGGCATCCGATGGATTAGTGGAGCCAAGAGGTAGTCTACCGCAGAATTGGGGTGCGTACAGGCAAAGATGATCGGACCATCCATAGGAAGCGGAGCATCAAAATGTACGTAAGCACGCCGATACCACACACGCATCGCCAAACTGAGCCAGTATCTGAGGAAGAGAAAAAGCATCGTGCAAATGTATGCTTGGTGCCGAAGGAAGTGTTACCACCATGTGAAGCCTTTTCGGATTGTGCTGCTTATATTGGGGGGAATGAATGAAAACAAGACCATGAGCATACGTTCAATCAATCCGTGGAACTTAGAAGAACTGGAACGATTCACCCCACATACGCCTGATCGTGTAGAGGATGTTCTGAAACGCTCCCAACTCCGCTTTCAACAGTGGAGAACCCTACCGATCCAAGAACGAGCAGAGCATCTGCAGCGCGTTGGAGCGGTGTTGAAAGCAAACAACCGCCGGTGCGCTGAGGTGATCACCCTTGAAATGGGCAAGCCGATCGCTGAAGCGGTTGCCGAGGTTGAAAAGTGTGCGTGGGTATGCAGCTACTACGCCGAACAGGCAGAAGAACAATTGAAACCCCGTCCTATTGCAACAGACGGCAACAAGAGCTTTGTGCGCTACGACCCGCTTGGGGTAATCTACGCCATCATGCCGTGGAACTTCCCGTTCTGGCAAGTCTTTCGCTTTGCAGCACCCACCTTGATGGCGGGTAATACCGCCGTTCTGAAACACGCCCCAAACGTTTCACGTTGTGCCCTGCTCATTGAGGAGCTTTTTTTGGAAGCTGGTGTTCCTGAAGATGTATTTAGAACGGTATTGCTCGATAATCAAGCCGCTAATGACCTGATTCGCCATCCTATCATTAAAGGAGTTTCTCTAACCGGAAGTGATCGTGCTGGTGAGGCGGTTGCAGCTACCGCAGGAAAAGCGCTTAAGCCAAGCTTATTGGAACTCGGAGGGAGCAATGCGGTGATCGTGCTTGCGGATGCTGATCTGAAGCAAGCGGTGGATACCGGCTTCAAAGCCCGCTTTCTGAACAGCGGACAAAGTTGCATCGCAGGCAAGCGCTTTCTCATCGCCGAAGGCATCTATGAAGACTATGTTGCCGCATTTCTGGAAAAGATGAAAACCCTCCGTTTTGCAGACCCTTTGGGTGGGGATGCGAACATCGGTCCGCTAGCACGGGTAGACCTGGCTGAAAAATTGGAAGAACAGGTGGAGCGCTCCATAGCAATGGGAGCTACCTGTTTGATGGGCGGTAAGCGCGATGGGGCCCGATATGAACCAACGGCACTCGGCAATGTGGGTCTCGACATGCCCGTTTTCAAGGAAGAGACCTTTGGACCTGTGGTTCCCTTCCTTAAGATCAAAGACCTCGACGAAGCCATAGAGCTCAGCAACCGTTCTTCGTTTGGTCTAGGTGTAAGTATTCTTACCGGCGAACCTGAAGCTGCTCTGGATCATGCGTGGCGCTTCGATGAAGGCGCCGTCTTCATCAATGAGTTGGTTAAAAGCGATCCTCGACTACCCTTTGGTGGCGTGAAGCGGTCGGGATATGGAAGAGAGCTTAGCGCGGAAGGGATTCACGCCTTCGTCAATGCGAAGACGGTTTATCTGAAGTAGTGCCTGTATCTTCTTTCTTCTCTAGAGGGGCGGCTGGAGTGTTCAGTGATGTTTCCTTCGGCTTTGCCTTCCGGTAGGAGAACACCAACAGGCCGATCAAGAACCCGAGTGCAGCACAGAGCATCATCAGCAAGGCCTTTGGCATCTCGATGCCCCACACTAAGAAGGTCAGGTCTACCGTTTCTGCATTCTGCAAAATGAAGATCACAAAAAGGATGATCAGTACGACGATCAATATGGAGTAAACACGTTTAATCTACCGCAAAATAAGTAAAGGTTTCACGGATCTACCATGAATCCCCTCGAATGAAACGATGTAGTAGCCTCCCTGCAGGAGAAGAGATGAGGTGAACGAGCGCTCCAACAACATCTCCTCGCGCATCACTTCCTTGCCGAGGGCGTTGAACACCCGCACTGTACCAGACACTAAACCATCGAAGGCCATGGTCCAGCTGCCCTGGCTGGGATTCGGAAAGAGTTGGAAATCAACAGGCGCTTGAGTCGCATTCAGCGCTCTGCTTCCTACCGGATAATCTCCATTGCGGTAGTAGTAAAGCAGTCCTCCACCTGCTTCGCCTGCCAAAAGACCGATGACGTCATCCTCATCAAACAAGCGCACCAAATGTGGATCGATGCGGCCGGCATTTACGTAAATACTGTCGATCAAAGGAAAGCTTCCGCTGAGGTCTTCTGTGATCTCAAAGATGCGGATCCATTTCTCATCCGATCCGATCACCAAGTAGGTGCCTGGACCAAAAGCGGGGTCATCCATGACCTGTGGAGTAGCATATCCTGTGCAGCACAATTCACTCACATCGATATCGCCGAAGTTGCTGATGGTTGGACTTGAAGGAAACTGAGGTACACTTGCCGTTCCGGTATTCTCAAAGTACGAGAGGATTCCGGTGCGTTCCCCGACGATCAGGTCTAAGAGTCCATCGCCATTGATGTCTGCTATGGCTGGTGATGCGTTGTTACCGATGGTGCTGATACCCATGTATTGGGGTGCTACCAAACTGTGGTTGGCATCCCCGTTCACCGGATCGTTTCGGAAGTAGTGCAAAAAGCCTTCCGCATCTCCGATCAGCATATCCTCATCGCCATCACCATCCAGATCACCCATGGCCAGTTGGGCAGAGGAAAAGTTGAAGTTGCTCAGGTTGGCGTAATCGTCGTCGATGAACTGCATAACGCCGCCCGGTTGCTGATCATAGCGGTAGATCCTACTCTTTGTACTGCCATCGGGGTCACGGCGATAATCCACCGCAATCAGGAGGTCACGACGATTGTCTACATTGAGCTGAGCCGTTTGAACGGAGGTATTTGCGCCGGCATCGAACTGTTCATCCAGTAGAAAATCCTTTTGCTGCAAGACGTAATTTGGTGCACCGCTTGGTGCAGTGTTTCGGTAATACCAAATGTGTTCGGTATTCACAGAGCTATCGATCGAGTTGTTCACCGACATCAGCAAGTCTTGGATTGAATCTCCATCCACATCGATCTCGTATCCAGAAACGAGGTACTGCATGTTCACAGGATCCTGTGCATTCGGGAACTGCGTGGTTTGGGTGTTCACATCGATCACGGCAGATTGAAGATCGCCCGTGTTCGTTGCATAGACCACATGATCGGTCTGGATATCGCCCAAGATCAAGTCCTTATCGCCATCGCCATCGGTATCGATCAGCAACACACTGGAACCTGGGTGCAATTCATCGCGCGAGGAAGTAGGTGGAACGATTCCCCTGCAGCTGATCGCGGTGAGCGTACTCGTATTGGCCGCCTCTTGTACATTTCCCCAGCACTGGGTAACCACTTCGAATATCAGGCTATCACAGGTGTTGTAGAGGTCCATAGAAAGGTTGCGATGGTACTCGATGGTACTCTCTGAGTTCACCGTTCCAAAGGTCAGGATGTCCAGATCACCATCACCATCCACATCCACAATGGCCGGCACATCGCCTGCCAATACAAAGGCTGCCGATTCGAAGGAACCGTAGTCGCTGCGGATCTGATCGCTTATTTTTTCAAAGGTCAAGTCGCCACCTTGAGGCGTGGTATTGCGATACACCCGAAAACCCGCCTGATGGTATGTGAAGATGTCTTGTCGACCATCGCAGTCGTAATCGCGTAGCAATACAAACTCCTTCAGGTCAGCAGGAAAGTGCGACTCATACTCAGGAGCGTATTTGTATACCCCATTCACTGGGTCTACGAAGTAAGTGCGTACCACATCCACCGAGCGATCGAAGATGAAGAGGTCCATTGTGCTGTCTCCGTTCAATTCGATCTGAGAGAACTGTGGGGTGTTCAGTCCACCAGCCGTAGAATAATTCGGAAGCGTAGTTTCTTGGAGGTAAGGGATGGAAGGGTTCCGGATGAAACCAAGGTTGAATTGCGCTGAAGCGGCAACGCTCAAACCCATCAATAAAATGAGGGTGGTAATTCGGATCATTGCTTCACGATACGCTCATGCCAAACGTGGCTGTTGGTTTGGACTTGGAGCAAATAGATACCATCAGGCAAATCGGCTAGGTCGATCTCCATCTCACTTCCCTCAGCCAAAGATTCGTTGTGTTTCAGCCTACCGTTCAGGTCAAACACCTTTAGCTCACCTGCTCGATCGACCTCTTTTGGCAGTGCTACACGGAACCTTCCATTGCTGGGGTTCGGATACACTTTAATCTTGTATTCGGCGGGATCGATCGGCTCCGCATACCCAAGTGGGATCTCCTTTGCACGACGCAAAGCAAAGAGTCCACCCGTGCGCTGACCGATGATCAGTTCATCCCTGAAATCTCCAAACAGGTTGGATCCTGTAAGCGACGTAAAAGTCGCATCCACAATGATGGAATCTGCCGGTGTCATCGGCTCATCCAAGGTGGTCAGGTCTTCAATGGGTCCGTAGACCAAGATGGTACCGTCTGCATTGCTCAAAAAGAGGTAAAGCTTGGTTCCAAGGCTGTCTAGTTTCCGCGTAAAATATGGCGTACTCTCGCCCCCATGCTTACTGAAGGTCAAGATATCACCGATCCGCTCGATGGTCGGGTTCTTGCTGAAATCCGGTTCTGTGGCTGTTCCGGCGTTCTCATGGTATTGCACCCGCCCATAAAAATCTCCAATCACCAGGTCTTCAATTCCGTCTCCACTTAGATCGAAGAACTGTGGGTGTGCCCCAAGGTCAACATCGATGTCTGCATACTCTGGCTCGGTCAGCTGAAAATCATAATTGGTAGCGGTGCCTTGATTCTCGAAGTAGTGTAATCGTCCATTCTCATCTCCGATCATCAGGTCTTGATCACCATCGTCATCGAGGTCGGCTAGCGCGGGATGCACATTGCCGAAATCCAAGGAAGCGATTCCCGCCACGTCTGCATCGTGCAATTCGAATACTGGATTGGTATCGGTACCTACATTCAAGTACAAACGGATCCGCGCTGCTTCTGAGCCGCCGTAGATCGTGTAACCCTCGTTGCCGATCAACAGGTCCACGAGGCTATCCCCATTCACATCTGCCAGCGCCGGCATCGACTTCGCACCGGCATCGATCATCTCACCTGAGAGGAAGCCTTGCTTTTCCAACTTGAGGTCTGGGCTGCTTACTGTTCCATGGTTGCGGTAATACCAATCTACCTTGGCATTGATGGAGGTATCCAAATAGAAACTGGCCAGAGAGGTCAGCTGATTCGGCGCCACCAACATGTCCTCTACTCCATCGTGGTCTACGTCTTCAAAGAAGGCTGCGGTGAGGGTCGGTACAAAAACCGGCACATCCGACGATGGGAAGGTGGTGTCAGAAAGCGAAAGGTCAACCACCGCATCTACATTTTCATTGGTGTTATAAAGCACCGACAAATACCCGGTATAAGCATCCCCTGTAACAAGGTCTAAGGCCCCATTACCATCTGCGTCAAAGGCTGCGAAGGTGGAGCCTCCATGCCTGTTACGCTCTTGGTAGTTGTTGGGCAATACATTGGAAGTATCACACGGGTACTCCAACCATCCACTTGCCGTGATGAACTCACGGATCCTTCCCCAACAGGGGTTCTCCAATCGATACACCAAGCTATCGGAAGTGTTGTACAACTCCTGCGAACGGTTCTCAAAATAGAGCAATGCCGGATAGGAAAGGAATCCAGTTTGGCCTTGTAAGAGGATGTCGATGTCGCCGTCACCATTGAAATCGCGGAAAACAGGAAGGTCGTTCGGCGGAACGAAGAAGTACAGATTACCTGTTCCAGGCACATTGAACCACAGGCGTTCTTCAACTTCTTCAAATACCAGGTCTTCTTCGGTGGACGCATTGCGATGCACGCGGAGTCCTGTATTGCTGATGGCTGCCGAGAAAATATCGCTCTTGCCGTCTCCATCATAATCGCGGAAGAGTACGTAGCTCCCACCTACATCAGGAAGGATGCGGTTGAGATCAAAGAGCGGCGTGTAGGTATCGCCGCTCTCCCATGCGAATCCGCGCAGGATCTCGCCATCGCGTTCATATGCGATCAAGTCCTTCTCCCCGTCAAAGTCAAGGTCGACCATGGATAACTGCGGATTATTGAATCCTCCTGCCCAAGGCATCGTCAAGGTATCGCCCTGCTCTATCACCTTTACGGCGTCATAATGCCTAAAACCCAAATTGAACTGCGCGTGTGCAATGGTCGACAGACCGAGGCTCAGGCTCACTGCAAAGACGATGCGTTGAATAAATGTCATGTACAATAGACGTATAACACGAATGTAACGTTGTAATCGGAAAGGGGTCTGCATCAAGCCTTACCTTTGCGCTCAGAAAATTTTACCATGAAGCATTTCATTCTTATTGCAACCATCCTGCTCAGCGTTGGTTTCCAATCCCTTGCTCAAAGCGATGCGACTGAAACACCTACCGCGAAGGACAGCGTTGCGCAAGAAAGCAAGAAGCCGCACCAAGACCTGATGTACATCGATCTCACTTGGGAGCGCTTGCTGGGTATGCCGAATGGGGTGCAGCAGAAGTGGTACAGCAGGGGGATCAACTTGGGACTTCTTTACGATTATCCGCTGAATAAAAACGGAAATGTGAGTGCTGCGATCGGACTGGGTTTCCAATCGCACAACTACTACTTGAACAGCGTGGTAAGCCGCTATGATTCCGGCGGGGTGAACTACTCTGAATTTCGCGTAGTGGGTGATACAATCTTGGATCGCGGAAAGATCTCTGTGAACTACGTTGACCTCCCGATCGAAGTGCGCTTCCGCACCAATGAGAACAGCAAAGGCTACCGTTGGAAGTTTGCCGTTGGTGGTAAGGTGGGATACCTGCTTCAAGCACACGAAAAGCTGATCGATAACCAGGGGATCAAAATCAAGACCTACGACTATCCGCACATTACCCAATGGCGTTATGGTGTGAGTGCACGGGTAGGATATGGTAGCTTGATGCTATCGGCGTTCTACTCCTTGACTCCTTTCTTTGAGCCAAACAACAGCACCACCCAGCAGAACGCACTTACCATTGGTTTATCCATTGTGCCGTTCTAATTAACCTTGGCTTAAAGCAGGTAAAGCTAACGTTACATTCCGCTAACTGATTCCTAGTCGAAGGTTAACCAATCCCTAAGGCACATGCGCAGCATTGCATAGAGTTTTGCACAAAACTTGAATGCAATGAAACAGATTTACCTTACCGTATCCGCTCTTCTTTTGAGCATCATGGGATTCGCTCAAGGAATTGAGTACGTCTCTACCTATTTTACCGGTGTCTTTGATGAAGGCGCTGCCGAGATCGTAACCTACGATGCCGGTTCACAGAAACTCTTCTTCACCAACGCAAACGAAAATAGCGTTGGAATTCTTGATTTCTCTGATCCAACAAATCTGAGCTTGTTGAGCACGATCGACATCGATGCTTACGGCGATGGTGTGAATAGTGTATCCGCGTTTGATGGCGTGATCGCTGTTGCCGTTGAGATCGACGAGTCGCCCGGAAAGATCGTATTCTTCGATCATGAAGGCACATTCCTTTCACAAGTAGAGGTAGGCCACCTTCCTGATATGGTAACCTTCTCACACGATGGTAACACCGTTGTAGCTGCATGTGAAGGTGAGCCAAGCGATGATTGGACCTTTGACCCTGTGGGATCGGTAGCCATCATCGATGTTTCTGGTGGTGCGGCTAGCGTTACACAAGGAGATGTTGACCTCGTTGAGATCGGTTCTTACACGGGTTCTTTAGCGGGTGTACGCATCTTCGGTCCTGAAGACATCTACGCATTGAACGAAGACTTTCAAGACACGGCTTTGGCCCTGAACAACTTCGTTACTTACAATGAGTTGAGCGACCGTGAGTGGTACTACGATGATTTTAGCAACGATTACTTCGCTGAAGCGAACGGATTTGGTGATGACACCAACAGCATCGATTGGTTGATCTCTGAGGTGGTTGACATCAGCAACTTCACTACGGCAAGCTTTACGTTCAACAGTGCAAAGAACTTCTCTGGGGGTTCATTGGATGTATTGATCTCAGCTGATTATGATGGTATGGGTAATCCAACCACCGCTTCTTGGGACACCTTGACCGCTCAGGCGGTTTGGTCGCCAGGTGGGTATTTGGATACCAACGCAGGCGACATCGATATCACCTCATACATCGCAGGTGGTGAGGTAGCGATTGCTTTCCTTTACCAAACTACCGGAACAGGTGGTGGCGATGGTGCTTTGTGGCAGATCGATGACATCAAGATCAGCGGAACCCACAGCGAAGCGAGCAATTTCGAACCAGAGTACGTAGCCATTTCAGAAGATAACAGCACGGCTTTTGTTTGTCTGCAAGAAAACAACGCGATTGCCGTTGTGAACTTGAGCAACAACACCATCACAGACATCCTTCCATTGGGAGCTAAAGATCACAGCGCTGCCGGCAACGGTTTGGATCCAAGCGACGAAGATGGCGGCATCAACATCGCTACTCACCCCTTCCTTGGACTTTACCTTCCAGATGCAATCGCATCTGTTGATATCAATGGTTCAACCTACATTCTGACAGCAAATGAAGGCGATGCTCGTGATTACGATGCCTACAGCGAAGAAGAGCGTTTGGAAGACATCACCCTTGACCCAACTGCCTTCCCGAATGCGGCAACCCTTCAAGATCCAGCAGTTGCAGGTCGCATCAACGTAACCTTGGCTGACGGTGATACCGACGGCGATGGTGATTACGATGAGATCTACACCTACGGAGCACGTTCATTCACCATCTGGGATGCCAACGGCAACGTGGTATTCGATTCAGGCGATGATTTCGAGCAGATCACCGCAGAAGAGTATCCAGAGGACTTCAACTCAGGTAACGATGAAAACGATGACTTCGAAGGTCGTTCAGACAACAAGGGTCCTGAGCCAGAAGCCATTACCGTAGCAAAGATCGAGAACAAGGTGTATGCCTTCATCGGACTGGAGCGCATCGGCGGTGTGTTCATGTACGACATCACCGATCCGGCGAATGCAACCTACATCACCTACGTGAACAACCGTGATTTCAGCGTGATGGATCCAACTTCACAAGCCATCGGTGACCTCGGTTGCGAAGACGTGATCGTGATCGATAGTGCTTCAAGCGGCGATGGAAACTACTACATCGTGACTTCCAACGAAGTGAGCGGTACCGTGAGTGTATTTGAACTGAGCGGCGTGGTTGGACGTGAGGAGATCAAGCAGGAAGCTGCTTGGGGCATCTTCCCTAACCCAACAACAGATGTATTGCGTGTGAGCAAGCGCGGCAACTATACCGTAGCTGACCTCAGCGGTCGCACGGTGATGAGCGTGACCAACACCAACACCATCGATGTGGCTTCATTGGTATCCGGACTGTACTTCATCCAGAATGAAGCCGGTGAGACCAAGAGCTTCATCAAGCGATAAGGAACCTATTCCTAATCTCCACATACGAAGAAGCCTCTGCCAGTGATGGTAGGGGCTTTTCGCTTTCCACCGTTCCCTCATTCCGATTTCGTGAACGGTAGTTCATTGACGCATTCCTCTATTTTTGACCAAATCCTGCATATGAAAACCCTTCTCAGCCTCGCTTTATTTACCCTCACATCCAACCTATTGCTTGCCCAAAGTCTGCACGAACAAATGATCGGACGCTGGGCCATGGAAACCGTCATGCTCGGCGATGATGATGTGACCTCCGAACATGACCCGCAAGATGAGCGGTGGATCGAATTTCACCAAGACGGTAAGTTCTTCAGTGATGGCGAACCTTATGGGGCCAACCAAGGAGTTTGGACCGTTGACGAGGAAGCTAGCACCTTCTTTCTAGACAGCGATGTGGAGAATGACGACAGCGACTGGCACGTCTGGTTTGAAGATGATAAAATGTACTGGCGAGGCATCGGAGATCCGAAGAAGGAACGCTACGTTTTGAGCTATACGACTATTGCTCTGGCACCTTGAATTTGATCAAGCGTCGGCCCAAATAAACCCGTTGGATCCAACGTGGTAGGATGATGGCACCCATCAACAAGTAGGGGTAGTAACTGATGATCCGCCAAATCACCCCGATGGAAATGGCCAACCCTACAGGTGAGATGAACTGCTGCAAGAAGCCGCTGAACGCCACCTCTGCTACTCCACTTCCGCCAGGAGTCGGAGAGATCAAGAGGATCACCCACATCACCAATTGCCGGGCGTAGATCATGAAGTGATCGAGCAGGCTGATGTCTACCAAGGTAAACGAGAGGATCAAGAAATTCACCACCCAGAACCGAGCAGTCCAGGATAAGAACGTCGCCACGAATGCCTTCGCCCAGAAGCTGAATGGCTTCTCTTTGAGCTCTGCACTTGTAATGATCAGATCATTCCCCGTTTCGATAGCACCTCGCCGCCAGCGCTTCAAAAAGCGGATCGAGAAAACGGATATCAATAAGCGCTTAGCTGCTTTAGGATAGCGGAAGATGCCGAGCCAGATCAGGGTGATCAGGATGAGGATGAAGACGTAACCCGCCACAAAGATCTCACGCGCACCCAGGGTTACACCAAAGAATTCCTTTTGCAAGGCTACGGGGAACAGCTCACTCCATCCCACGATGATCAGCAGCAGCGGCACCATCAACACGTAGAACAGTTCGTCTAAGAAGGCGGTGATCATCACCACGGCCGTACTCCGCCCGAGGGGTATCTTCTCCCGGTTCACGATGAAGATCGCAATGCTGGACCCGCCCACGATGCTCGGTGTAACAGACGATGCAAACTCCCACAACATGATCACATCAAAGGCTTGTCGCCAGTTGAGTTGTTTATCGGTAAGGATGCGTATGCGGATCATGTAGCCCACATCGCGCAAGGCCACCATAAGCAAGGCAACACCAAACCACAAGGTAGACGACCACGTCCAATTGATCATGCTCAACGCCTCCTTTTGCGCATTGAAGTCACGAATAAGGAAATAGGCCACGATCGCCAGGCCGATACCGATGGGGATAAAGATCTTACCGGGACTGAGCAGTTGACGTATGGGATTGCTTTTTCTCGCCATGCTAGGGCTACAAAGAAAACCTTTAGAAGCAAGCGAAGCGTGATTCGATTATGGCAAATTTTGTTGCATTCTGCTTCGAGCTTGAAGTGCATTAAATGATCGCGCGGAGGTACAATCCGTACACCTAGCTGTGAATAAGAAACCCACATCCCGATGGCTATCGGGATCTGTTGACGTTCAGGGAAGAAAGTGCTAAGGCAGACTTATGAACTCAACTTCTGATTTGAACCTCATGCTTCAATTGGCCCTCAGTCCAATACTTTTTTTTTAAAAAAAAGTATCCAAAAAATCGGAGAACTCGAGCCCTTCGGTATCCTGCGCTCAAAGCCCCATCGCGCGTCGGCTGGATACCCCCTCCCGCAATGCGTCCGCGCTGAGTTCTCCAACCCTCCCGCAATTTTGGGAACTTCATGTCAGTGCCTTCGATCAAAAACGTGCATCAAAGCCGCACATCCCGGTGATTTCGTCCAAATTTCAAGCACTAACTTTGAGGACGAAATTTCTAACGATGAAAAAGATCTTCTACCTCAGCACCTGCGATACGTGTAAACGCATCATGCATGAAACGGGCACGGATGGCTTTGAACTGCAAGACATCAAAAAACAGCACATCGATGCAGTTACCTTGGATATGCTGGCCGAGAAGGAAGGCAGCTATGAGGCCCTGTTCAACAAGCGGGCGCAGAAGTTCCGTGCGGATGGATTGAACCAGCAAAAACTAGAAGAGCCCGCTTGGCGCAAGTTGATCTTGAACGAGTACACCTTCTTGAAGCGACCGGTCTACATCATCGGTGAGGATGTTTTTGTAGGCAACAGCAAGAAGATCGTAGAAGCCATTCAAGCACGCCTCAATGAGTAACGTTGCTCGAGCGCATATTGTCCTGTTCATCGTTGGTGTATTCTACGCCGTCAACTATATCGTGGCCAAAGGCATCATGCCAGAATACATCGGTCCGTCAGGATTCATCTTCTACAGGGTGTTCGGAGCTACGGCGCTGTTCTGGATTGTACACCGCTTCATTTCCAAGGAGAAGATCGCTCGTGAAGACTATCCGCGCTTTATCCAAGCAGCGCTGTTCGGCGTAGCCCTGAATCAGCTCTTCTTCTTCAATGGATTGAACATTACATCGCCGCTCAATGCAAGCGTCATCATGACCAGCAATCCGGTGCTGGTATTGCTGGCTGCTGCGGTGATCTTGAAAGAACGTATAACCGTTTTCAAGGTAGCGGGCATCGGGCTTGGGCTGGCGGGTTCTTTGATGCTCATCCTCCTGCCGGTGCTCTTGGGTTACAGTGAGCTGGAGTGGAAGGCCGGCGACCCATTGGGGGATGCTATGATTCTCATCAACGCCATCAGCTACGGCATCTACTTGGTTACCGTGAAGCCGCTGATGAACAAGTATGAACCCATGACGGTGATCAAGTGGGTCTTCACCTTTGGTTGTGTGATGGTGTTTCCTTTCGGCTACAGTCAAGCATTGGAGGTGGATTGGGCCAATATGCCTATCGAAATCTTCTGGGGGGTGATGTACGTGATCATCTGCGTGACCTTCTTGGTCTATTTCCTCAATGTGTACGCCATGAAAACGGTGAGTCCGTCGGTGGTGAGCGCCTACATCTACCTTCAGCCGGTCTTGGCCGGCACCTTGAGCATCGCCTTAGAAATGGAAAAACTCCACTGGATCAAGCTCCTTTCGGCAGCGATGATCTTCAGTGGAGTCTATCTCGTAAGTATCCGGAAGTCGCGCCCTAGCGCACCATCACCGGAATAGCTTTCTGCGGACCTTTATTGTCTGTTAGTTGCAAGAAGTACATCCCTGCATCCAGTCCTTGAACATCTAAGTTGAAGGTGTTCGCATGGATGTTATCCACCTGCTGAACCATACGTCCGCTGATATCATAAACGCTCACATTTTGCAAGCTGGCTGCATTTGATGCGATGGTGATGCGATCATCAGCTGGATTGGGGTATGCTTTCCAATCAGACGCTACTGGGTCATCCCCCGTGCTCAAGCCATCTGCACTCACTTGAAAAGCCCAAGTTTCACTCCAATCTGACCAATCGCCGTTGTTGCGCTGGTAACGAACGCGCCAGAAATAAACCGTATTCAATTCAAGGTCTTCCACAAATGCCTCGGTATCCTCATTGTCAGCAGAGCTGTTGATGAAGGTGGTGGTACCCATGATCAAGGCTTCAGAGTCAAAGCTGGTCACCTGATCCAATTGATACTCATAGGATTGCGCAGCGCCTACGGCTTTCCAATCCAATAAAACGTCTTTCTTCAGCCCGTAGGTTTCGTCCTTCGGACTCTTCAGCAGCAGCTCACCTGTAAAGTCTCCGTTGAAAGCGATGTCGTCAATGAAGAGGTTGTTTCCGCCCTCCGCGGTAAACTCGATCTTGACTAAGATTCCTTCTCGCATTAGGTTGCTTTGAAAAATGGCGAAGCTATGCTCCTTCCATTCGTCCTGAGAGGCCGGCACCCACGAACCATTCTTGAAGCCAGAGACAGACTCCAAGCTGGTGGATCCTTTCAATCCTGCCAACTGCCAAGACTCACCGTAGTCGCGACTCACATACACCCGCATGAAATCGGTGCTGTTGATATCGCGCCGTGCAAAGGCTGCCTTGAAGGTCAGTTCTACCTCACTGAAGGGCGAGAAATCCATCGTTTGAGAAATCAGTTCATCCGTGTATGCCTCGCATTTTCCTTCATTCTCGATCATGATGCTCTGCTCACCACTGTAGGCCGCAAGGTTGGTCACTACGAATCCATGCTCATCCGCATCGTTGTTCTTGGTGATCCAAGACAAGGTTGGGAAGCTACCGGCTGACTCAAAGTCTTCGCTGAACGGAATCGATTGACCCTCTTGGCTGCATACCAAAACGTTCTTGGTGACGCTCAAGTCTTCACCACCGCGACTCACATCCAAAGTGATCGAGCGGATACCCGTCTCGATCATCGCCACACTTGGATTCTGATCGGTTGATGTAGGAGGAAAAGAGCTTGCACCGAAATCCCACGACCATTCTTCCGCTTCATAGCGGGTAAGGTCAATAAAGGTGCTTGGACGATCCGCCACTACGACGTCGAGCTCCGGATCAAAATCTGCCGCAAGAAAGCCGCCCACACCTGTATTGATTAAATTCTCTTCACTCACCAATTCATTCAATACGGTGTGCGTATTGAATACCGCCAACATACGGTCTGCCTGATCATTGGTGAACATGTTCTGGCAGTCGTTATAGCTCATGTAGTTTTCGATCTGGTCTACTACGTTACTGTTAAACGCATTGCTGCCTGAAGCATCATTCGCACATGTATTCATGCCAAAGTCACAAGCCCAAGATGAGGTAACTACCGGAGGCGTATCGCAAATGCGATCTCCAGAAGTGTTACAGTTTCCACCGCATCCACTCTGGAATGTATGGAAGAGATTCAAGCAATGACCTACCTCATGGGTCAATGTTCGACCGTCAGCCGTTGCCGTACCGATGGTTCCGAACATATCATCACGGATTACAATACCATAGGTTCCCCAGCTCCCACTGCCTGGAAACTGTGCATAGCCAAGGATAGTCCCTCCACCGCCACCTGCGATGTTCTCCACCACCCAAATGTTGAAATACTCGTTAGCAGGCCAATTGATGATGCTCTTCACGTTTTGCCCTGCACTCAAGGCTGCATTGGTCAACGTACGTGTGATCCCATTGGTAGGATTACCATCCGGATCGATCTGGGCCAGTCGAAATTCAATGGGCGTTGCCGCAGCATGCGGCTTAAAAATAGCTCGGGTTTCCGAAGTATCTCCATTCAAACGCATCATGTCCTCGTTCAAAACGCGAATCCCATCCTTCACTTGCGCAGCACTGATGCTCGCATCGCAGTCTGCATACAAGACATGTACAACAGTTGGTAGAATGACCGTTTCCCCGTTCCGTTGAACGCTGGCCGTCCGCGCGATCTGTTCTTCTAACTTCTGCTCGAAATAGGCACGTTGTGCTGGATCCGCATCCAAGAGTTCTTGTAAGTGCGCATCTGATCCACACCAATTGCCACGGTCTTGGGCATTGGTACTGAACGCGATAAGGCCCGCGAAAGCCATCGATAAGATCTTCTTCATATGCTTTTATCCTTCAGGGATCAGCGATTGATTACAAATCGCTTGAACCACATTTGTTCGTTAGACTCAACTTTGACGAAATACACGCCGTTGGGTAGGTGGTTGAGGTCAACTTGCTGTTCAGTTGGCTCATTAGTAGACGAGATCGGGCGTTGAATGGCAAGTTGTCCATTCACATTGATCACCGCCACCTGGGCATCCGAAACAAGCTGTGGTAGTTTAATGTTCAACATGTCTTGTGCTGGATTGGGGTAAACGAGCAGTTCATTTGATGCTCCTGCCTCCTCCATACCTACGCCGTCTTCGGCTACTGTGAAGACCCATTCATCGCTCCAGTCACTTAAGGTTCCGCCATCGTTGGCACGCACCCTCCAGTAGTATTTCTGTCCGTTCTCTAAGGCCGTGGCCTTATGTTGGGTGTCTTCCGCGTCAGAAGCATCACCTGTAGCATTTATGGTGACCGACTCCACCACATTGGTAAAGTCAGAGGTTGTACTCACCTCCAGCTCGTAGGAGCTCACGCCTGGCACCGAACGCCAATCCAACACCACATCACTGTTCATGCTGGGAGCGCCATTATCCGGGTAAACCAAATAAGGAACTGCTTCATAAGAGCCATCGATGTTGATGTCATCGATGTAGGCATTGTTTCCGCCTCCAGGTATGAACTTGAAGCGAATCATGGTTTGCTCGTTCAACCATGTCAGGGGGATATTATTTACGGAAAATCGTTCCCAGTCTGAACTGCTCTCTGGCACGTAAGAAGATGAAGTCAAATCCTTGCCCGCATTCATCTGGGTCGAATTCAAAATTTCGATCGTACGCCAAGAAGCACCACAATCGTCTGAAAACTCCACGCGTAGCTCATCTGAATTGGTCGGACTGAATTGTGCATAAGCCACCCTAAAGTCAAGGTCAACATCGGTCATCCCTCTGAAGTCCAAACCTGCAAAAACCAGGTCACGGTTATTACGCGTGTCATTTCCGATGTTGTTGAACTTGAAGCTCGCATCGTCATTGTAGCCAACATCGGTCAATTCCCAAGTATACTCATCGTAGCGCTCGTTCATATCGATCGCCCAACCGGGTTTAGGATCTTGAAAATCCTCTTCGAATGGCATCCCTGCGCCGTAGACATTACTCACGGTGAAGGCCATTTCATCTTCAATACTCACGGTTTCTGTTCCATTACTCACGGTCAGTTTCACCGTATAGCTTCCGGCATGGTTAAAGGTGAAAACCGGGTTCTGCTCGTCCGAGGTGTAGGTCGAAGGTCCACTGATCTCCCAATCCCACGAGCTGGCATCGTAACGCGACTCGTCAAAGAACTGCACTTCCTGGCCTCGGCAAACAGCCGTGCGCTCCACGTAGTATCGAGCTTCGTGTAAGCCAGAAGTACCCGTTTGTTCCAGGTTGTCATCTTGCCACAATTGGTTGCGTTGCGCAGTGCTTGAATTCAACGCTGCACGCATTCGGTTTACTTGTCCTTGCGTAAACATGGACTCGCACGAAGAGTAATCCATGAAATTCTGAACATTGTCAAGCGATCCACATGTATTGCCATCTAGGTCACAGCTGCTGTTACCCGTTCCGATGCAATTCGGTGTGTCACCCACAAAATCGTCAATCGAACAATTCCCTGTAAGTCCGGGCGTATTCGATCCACCCCAGGTATGCAAGATGTTCAGGAAGTGCGCCGTCTCATGGGTCAAGGTCTTCACACCGCTGGCAAAAGCGGTTCCGATATTTCCTACATATCGATGGTTAGAAATAACACCATCCACGCTGGCAGAAGGTACGAATGGCGGACGGTAAGCATAAGCGGCCGCTCCACCCACACCAATCACGTTGGTGACCCAGATGTTGTAATAATCTCTTCGCGGCCAGGGATTCAATTTCGAGGCATCTGTACCAACATTCGTCTGCGCAGATTCAATGCGGTCGATACCGGTTGTAGGATTCCCATCAGGATCGATGGTGGCCAAACGCAATTCAATGTTCGTGTTTCCAATCCGGTCTTGAAAAAAGGGAACCACGTCCTCCAACTCTTCATTGATGGCAATGAAGTCTTCATTCATGATACGAATGGCAGAGTGGATCTGGTCATCGTTGATGTTCTCATCTCCGTTCTGGTGAATGATGTGAAACACCACCGGAATGATGCGCTTGTCTTCACGCTGACCTTCCGGCATATTCTGGGCCTCAAGCGTAAGGATTGAATCGAGGATATCCGCCTGAAAAGCCAGTTCTGGATTGCTTGCGCGAAGCGCATTCTCGACAACTGCTTGTCCGCAATAATGCTGCGCCAATAGGGGTTGTAGGGAAATAGAAAACACGGCAAGTGCCGCAAAATAGCGTAGCTTTTTGTGCATACTCGTTTAGTTAGGATCGACGAATTTAACGAATACGATATTCATTAAATGTGCGTATCGTCACTTACGAGGGAAGCTATCGTCAGGTTTCAGGATTGGAAATCAGCAGTTGATATCGGTGAATCGCTGAATATCCTTCACCAATCCAAACACCATCAGGGTGTCGTTCTCGGTGATGGTGGTCTTAGAACTTGGAACCCCGAGCACGTGTTGCTCAGCCACTTTCTTGCCATCTTTCATCTCTTGGAATTCACGCTTGATCGTGATCACGGTAAGCTTGTACTTATCTCGTAGTCCGATGTCTTCCAAAGATCTATTGATGATGCCCTTCGGCGCTTTGATCTCAACGATCTCATAATCGTCTGGAAGCTCTAGGTAGCTGAGGATGTTCGGATTGAGCAAACGCTCGGCTACGATCTTTCCAACTTCGTCTTCCGGTGATAGGGTCTCGGTAACACCGATGCGTTCCAGGATCATCTTCTGATGGCTGCCGTGCGATCGGGCGATGATGCGGTTCACGTTCATCTCCAAAAGATGGGTTGCACAGAGTAACAAGGCCTCAAAGTGCTTACCAATGGCCAGAACGACGGCGTCAACATCCTGCACCCCATGGGCCATGAGCGCCTTCTTATCGGTGGCATCCATCGTGATGGCGTGGGCTACATCATCCTTAATGGAATCGATGTGCGCTGCATTGTTATCGATGGCGATCACTTCAGCACCCTTTCCAGCAAGTACGGTTGCAATGGCTCTACCGAACTGACCTAATCCTATAACCGCGTATCGTTTAGACATAAATTCTGATGATCAAATCCAACGCAAACATACTGATGATAATGCGTTTATGGCTTTTTGCAATTTTTTTTTGAAAGTGCTGTAACTTTAAGTCCACCTCAGCGTCCTACCCCTGCAACCGAGTGAAAATTGAACACACGTACCTATAACCAGATCGTGGATGAATGGTCCGACGGACTCTTCCGATTTGCACGTTCCATGTGCAAGGATGAAGATCGTTCGAAGGACGCGGTACAAGATGCGTTCATTAAACTCTGGGAGCGAAGGGATCAAGTTGATCCCAATAAAATAAAGAGCTATTTGTTCACCACCGTACACCATAAGATCATCGACGGCTTCCGACACGACAACCCTCACCAAGACATCGAGGAGACTCCGATGAACCGGAGTGTGGAACAAGGACACCACGACCTTCAAGAGGTCTTGCATGAAGCATTGAACACCCTGCCTGAGATCCAGCGCAGTGTGATCTTGTTGCGCGACTATGAAGGATATAACTACGACGAGATCGCAGACATCACTGGGCTGAATTTGTCGCAGGTGAAGGTTTACATCTTCCGTGGACGAAAGAAATTGAAGGCTTACATCGGCGAGATGGAGAACGTAATATGAAAGGACACATCAACATATCGAACTACGAGGAATATGTGATCGACTACATCGATGGCACCCTGAGTACTGAAGATGAAGTAGCGTTCACTGCTTTCCTTGCGTTGCATCCCGATGCGGCCGAGGAGGTGGATGCGATGCGTGATGTTTCTGCCTTGGAGGCTGATCCTGCTGTAAAAATGGATGCTTCTGCCTTGAAGATGGAGGTGGAAGCCGTTGGCGCTTTGAACGAAAATACCTACGAAAGCTACTTCAGCGCAGCTGCAGATGACAGCCTAGCAAGGGAAGAACAGGCAGAGGTAGAAGCCTTCCTCGCGAAGAACCCAAAACTCCAGGGTGAGTTCAACCTGTACCAGCGCTCCGTTTTGAAGCCTGACGCCCAGGTTGTATACCCTGAAAAGCAAGCCTTGAAGCGAAGCATTCCTTTGTGGGAAGCTACGCGTCCAACCGCCCTTCGCGTTGCTGCAGCGCTCGTGGTATTGCTCGCAGGTTATACCGTATTGAACACCTTGACCAACACCAGCATCTACATGCCACGCGAAACCGACTATGATGTGACTTGGATCGAGCTTCCTGCCGAGCCAGATGCAAAAAGCAGTGCGGAGTCAACATCCTCTTCTTCTTCTTCAACGCCAACTAAGACCGTTCGATTGGCAAGTGCTAACCCAACGGTGCGCAGTACCTCTACGCCTCAACCCATCGGTCGATTGAACGCTTCGGAAATTGAAGTAAAGACGCGAAGTGAGGTCGAACAACGAAGTTTGGCGGCCTATTCGCCATCCATCCCCCAAGGCCTGGAAGCCTCCCCACAGGAACCGGTTTATGCATCGAACAATACCGAGGTATTGAACCTGAATCAGTTTGTTGGAAAGAAAGTGCTTGGATTAGACCCCGAGAAGACCCAGACCACCACCGGTTTGATCCGGGAAGGATTATTGCAAGCGATCAACAAGCGAGAAGACGTTGCCTTGACGGCTTCTGAAAAAGAAGGTCGTGGAAAGACCATTGAATTCCTTGCTGGAAACTTTGGTTTTAAGCGTGTTAGCTACGATCAGTAATTTTTTTGGTGGGGTTGTAACTTATTGGTAGCCCCGCCGTCATACTCCCAAACAAAGAAACCATGAAAGCAATTATTACCCTACTGGCCATGATCTTTCTAGCAGGCCAATTGAGTTTCGCACAAGAAACCAAAAAAGACAGCACCGCTTCTGACTCAAGTGATGTAGAAGTAGTGATTACACCAAAGAAGAATCAAGACAGTACCATCGTGAAAGTAGCTGGTATGAAGATCATCGTGCTCAGCGACGATGAAGAGAATGAAACGATCGTCATCGATGAGGTAGAAGGTGAAGATGACGACAACGATAAGGATGAGGACGAAGATGACAACGTAAGCCACTGGGCGGGGATCCGCATCGGTGTGAACGGTTACCTGCACAACAATGGTTTGCCTCTGCCTCCGCAGGATCAAAACCTTGAGTTGAACTACGGACGTAGTGTAAGCTGGGACCTGAACCTTCTTGAGAAAGACTTCCGCTTGTACAAGCAGCACGTAGAATTGGTGACCGGTTTAGGTTTCCACTTCGCAAACTACACCTGGAAAAGCGAGAACACCACCTTGATCAACACCGATCCGTTTTCTTACGATACCAATACAGCGCTCAACTTCACCCGAAATAAACTGAAAGCCAACTATTTGACCGCGCCATTGATGTTAGGGTTCAGCACCCACAAGGATGAAGACAAGGCCTTCCGATTGGCAGTTGGTGGACAAGTATCTTGGAGGATTGGTTCACGCATGAAGCAGCGCTACGACTTCAACGGAAGCACCTTCAAGCCTGTGGTACGCTCAGACTTTGACCTTACACCCTTCCTCTTCCACGCCACTGCGGCGGTTGGATATGGTCCCCTCAACATCTATGCGAAGTATGGTTTGAACCCGCTTTTCCAAAGCGGCAAGACCACCGTAGACCTTACACCATTCGACATAGGTGTACAACTGATGTTCTAAAAATTATTCGCTGTTTAGTTAGGTTGCAAGAAGGCTTCACCGACCGGTGGGGCCTTCTTCTTTTTGCACAAAAAGGTAGGTATCAGAAACCGGATAGTAAGCCACCGTATCCACGGGTTTGCCTTGCACGCACGCTAGGTCCCGGGCAAAAAGGTAGTAGACGCGATACAACGCCTCGGCATCGCAATACTCCAAACCACTGTGAGCAACTTGAACGAGTTCTAATTCCTGCTTGTAATAATTGATCGGAGCATTCAAATACGTAGACTTCCCGATCTTCGCTTGTTCACCTTCGCGCGTTTCTACATGCTCCCCAACCCATTCCATCGCCTTTGAAACATCTGCGTAGTCTTTGAAATCGATGAGATGGGTGAAGTTCATCGCCATTGCTGCATTCAAAATAGCCGCTCCTAGCAAGAAATAAGCGAGCACGGAGCTCCTCTTCTTGGGCAACCAATAACCCACGCCTGCTAAGGCGAGCAAACCCAGCGGAATCAAAAAGATCCCCGTGCGATCAATGAGATAGGGGGCGTCCATGATCACATGTTGCAAAACGTTGAGCACGAGTGAGCCGAGTATCAATGCTGCCCCGATGGCTGCAAAACGGTAATGCTGCTTGTCCCAGAGCTTCCATGCAAGTGGACTTAATCCCAGCAAAACAGCAAAGAGCAATCCTTTCCAAGATGCCTCATTCAGCGTGTAGATAAATCGTGCACCAATAGAACTGATCGTTTCGTTGAGTGAAGCAGCACCATAGTATAACTCCTTGGCTTCGATCAACGGGAGGATCGCTGGCACATACACCAACACCGCCAAGCCAGCAAACCCGAGCGCAGCTGCAGCAAATGGCTTTACCTTACGGTGTTTCCAACTGAACCCTAAAGCAAGCAACCACCACACCACAAACGGAAGCAGGTACGTGAAGTTTGCCCAAGCCATGAGAAAGCTTGCAAAGCCTCCCATCCAAAGGTGCTTCACATCGCTCCGTTGAGCGTACCGAACCAAGAAGACCATAGACCACAATAACCCCGGCAATGCAATGCCATAGCCTCGAGCAGCAACGAAATAATCGAGCACGTAGGGCTGATAAATCAGAGCAACCATCAGGAATAATCGCCACACACGTGGCAGGCCTAGAAGGAGCTGATGAACTGCAAGCGCAAAGGCCATAAAACCCAACAGCACCGGGATACGCAAGGCAAAAGGAGACGTACCGAACAGAAAAGCACTTGCCTTCATCAGCAAGCTGTGCAAGACATGATTGTTCGCCGCAGGGTGGGTATTGACCAGCACATCCCAAATCGGTGCCTGCGCATAGCCTAAGAAGGTCCAGCACTCATCGTATGTGAGGTCTAGCAATGCCGCCCGAACGATCAAATACACCCACGCGGGAAGTGCAATTAACAACCATGGATCAGGTCGAAACTTGATATTCATCAGACTGTAAATGTATAGCGACTGATCGAGGTGATTAACACGTCATAATGGTTAGATTTGGCCGCTTGCAGACCGGGAGCTATGCCCGGTCAGAAAAACCTGAACGCATGAAAGAGAAGTTTGAAGCATTGGACGCCAAAAAAGCCGAAGCCCTTCAAGGAGGCGGTGAAGCACGGATCAAGAAACAACACGAAAAGGGAAAGCTAACGGCCAGAGAGCGACTCGAATTGCTCTTTGATAAAGGCACCTTTGAAGAAATGGGCATGCTGGTGACGCACCGCAGTACCAATTTCGGACTCGACAAGCAGAAATTCTACGGCGATGGAGTGATCACAGGCTATGGCAAGGTAAATGGCCGATTGGTCTATGCCTTCTCTCAAGACTTTACGGTGCTTGGTGGATCCTTAGCAGAAGCCCATGCAGAGAAGATCGTGAAGATCATGGACCTCGCGATGAAGAATGGAGCTCCCGTGATCGGATTGAACGATTCAGGTGGAGCGCGCATTCAAGAAGGAGTGGTTTCGCTTGGCGGTTATGCAGACATCTTCTACCGGAACACACTTGCGAGCGGCGTTATCCCGCAGCTGAGTGCAATCATGGGTCCGTGCGCTGGTGGTGCTGTTTATTCTCCTGCACTAACCGACTTCATCCTGATGGTGGAGCAAACAAGCTACATGTTCGTTACCGGACCTAATGTGGTTAAAACCGTAACCAACGAAGACGTTTCTTCAGAAGAGCTTGGCGGTGCAGAAACGCACGCTACGAAGTCGGGCGTGACCCACTTTGCCTATGAGAACGAAGTGGAGGCAATCGAACACCTCAAGAAGTTGCTGAGCTATATGCCTTCCAACTGCGAAGACGATGCACCACGCTTACCCTACGAACCAGGTGATGAACGCAGACCAAACCTCAATGACATCATTCCTGATAACCCGAACCAGCCCTATGACATCCGAGAAGTGATCAACGGAACGGTGGATGCGGATAGCTTCTTGGAAGTGCACAAAGACTATGCAGAGAACATTGTGGTGGGCTTTGCTCGACTTGCGGGCAGATCCATCGGAGTGGTTGCGAACCAACCTGCTGTTTTGGCGGGCGTGCTGGACGTGAACAGCTCCAAGAAAGGGGCGCGTTTTGTTCGGTTTTGCGACAGCTTCAATATTCCGCTGCTTGTGTTGGAAGACGTTCCCGGCTTCCTACCAGGTACCGACCAAGAGTGGAATGCCATCATCACCAACGGAGCGAAGCTGCTCTATGCGTTCAGCGAAGCGACCGTGCCACGCGTTACGGTCATCACACGGAAGGCCTACGGTGGTGCGTATGATGTGATGAACTCGAAGCACATCGGCGCCGATATGAACTACGCTTGGCCATCGGCCGAGATCGCGGTGATGGGTGCCAAGGGAGCAGCGGAGATCATCTTCCGCAAAGAGATCTCAGCGGCTGAAGACAAAGCGGCGAAGCACAAGGAGAAAGAAGAGGAATATGCTGAACTCTTCGCTCATCCTTACAATGCGGCAGCTCGGGGTTACATCGACGAGGTGATCAAGCCAGAACATACCCGTGAGAAGCTCATCCGAGCATTTGAGATGTTGGAAAACAAGGTGGATGTGCTTCCAAAGAAGAAGCATGGGAATATTCCCTTGTAAACGAATTAGGGTAAAGTGCGTAGGGCTGTGAACGGGCAGCTGTCTTAGTTTTGGTGCATCATCATGCGTCGAATCTTAACATTTATCATCCTGCTGGCTGTAGTGGAGGTAGCGGAGCTTCGTTCTGCTTCAGCCCAGACCTCCCTCATCGATAGCCTTAAGCGCGCCGCTGCTCCAAGCACCGAACAAGAACGGGCCAAGATCTATGCCGACCTGTGTTGGGAATACCGCTTCGTTGAAGTGGATTCAGCGTTTCATTATGGTGAACGCTCCATTTCCGTAGCGAAACAAATCCAAGATCCACAAGCGATCGCACAAGGCTATAACGACCTTTCCATCATCCATATTCTTACAGGAAACCTAGACACCGCTCAAACGCTTCTGGAGCAAGCGCTGAGGATCCGTTTGGAGCTCAAAGACACCCTGCGCATTGCGGCCATTCAGAACAAACTGGCCATCATCGCCCAGAAACGCGGCGACCTGCAGAACGCACTTCGTTACAACATCCAAACCCTCGGACTTTGTGAGGCGATGAATGACATTCGGAGTCAAGCCATGCTGCTGAACAACATCGGCATCATCCACAACAACCTGCAAGAACTCGATAAAGCGCGAACATACCTGCGCAGATCCTACCACATGAAAATGCAAATACCCGATTCATCCGAAGCTGCAGGAACCTTGGTGAACCTCGGGAACGCTTACGAAACGGTGGGGGAATATGGCAGTGCCCTGTACTATTTCTCATCGGCCAAGGCCATGCTAATCGCCTGTAACGGGAGTCCCGAGTAACTGGCTGGAGCGTACAACAGCGTAGGACGTATTCAACAACGCATGGGTAACGACAACGAAGCACTGGAGAATTTTGAACAGGCGTTGGAGTTCAGAACCGCGATGCGAGACCGGCAGGCCCTCTCAAAAACCTATGTGAACCTCGCTGAGCTTTATCTGGACAAGCAACGCTATCCGCGAGCAAAAGCACTCTTAGACAGCGCTCGCATTTTGATCAACAGTACCAACTCTGGTCTGGATCTGCTCGGCTTGTGCAAAGACTATCATCGCTACTACTACGAAGTCAACCAATTAGACAGCGCCTACTATTACAGCACGGAAGCCTACCTACTTCGTGATTCCTTGCTTGGCGAAGAAAGCCGGCAAACGGTAGCAGAGCTAGAAGCGCAATATGAATCAGCAAAGAAGGAGCAGCGCATTGCTGAACTGAACCAGCGACGCGCAGAAGATGCCTTGAACCTAGCCCAGCAACGCGCTTGGACCTACGGACTACTTGGAGCATTGCTGATCCTCGCAATCTCAGGCTGGTTCATTTACGATCGCAAACGTCAACTGGCTGCCGCTGCCATTGCAGAGACCGAAGCACGTCTCAATAAGAAAATGCTGGAAACAAACCTTTTGGTGCAGGAAGAGGAGCGTCAGCGCATCGCCAAAGAGATCCATGACGGACTGGTACAAAGCCTCGCCGTATTGTAGCTGAACATTCAAAAGGTATTGAACGATAGCGCATTGAATGAAGCAGGCAAGGAGCGTTTCAAAGGCCACATCGAACAACTCGACGCTGCCGCGGAGGAGGCACGAAACATCAGTCACCAAATGATGCCTCGGGCGCTCATGGACGGTGGACTGGTAACCGCCTTGGAAGAAATGCTGCAGAAAACCTTGGGTGCATATGCCTTGGAATACTCCTTCGAACACTTTGGATTGGAAGACGACAGGTTCAAGCCAAGTGTAGAGGTTGGTTTATATCGTATTGCGCAGGAAATGGTGAACAACATCATCAAGCACAGCGGGGCTAAGAACGTTTCGATGCAACTCTACCAGACCAAGCACCATTTGATCTTAATGATTGAAGATGACGGAAGCGGTTTTGAAGTGAACGCCGTGAAACAAGGTGAAGGGATCGGCATGCACAACATTTTCAGCCGAGCAAGTGCCGTAAACGGCGAAGTGAACTATGAGCGCCACGCCCTCGGGAACCCTGGCAAATATCCGGATACCGATCGCAGATGCGCGAATGAGCTAGTTGGCAGAAGCGTCAAGAAGCAATAGACCATCTTTCTTCACGAATGGACGATGATCCAAGGTACAACCGCCATTCAATACGGCCTCATAACCATCTTGAACGCGAGCATTCAAAAAATGAGTGATGCCGCTTTCCTTGAATCGCACAATGAAGATCTCATCAAACTGCACCTTGCTGTAGATCCGGCGGCTATCGAAGGCCTCGTGCCTAAAATCGAACCGATCCCCAGGCGCCAGATCCACCAGACGAGTCATGGAGTATTCTCCAAAGCCATCCCCTTCGGAAATTGCAAAAGCCACCTGAATGGCGCAGTCTGCGGTGCTAGCATTGGATATCTGTTGAGCGGAAAGTGCATTCAACGCAAAGGCGAATGCAAAACTGAGGAGAGCGTTTTTCATGGGTTATTTAGGTAGGTCTTCCAAATATTACCATTTGGAATTAAAAAACGAAACCAATTGCTGTGAATAAAGAAAGCTTAAAGCTAGCGAAACAACAATTTCACAAAGTTGAACCCCTCTTGAAGGAGCACCGAAAAGCCCATCTTAGAAAACTTTACTCCCTCCCTTAAATGCACAACAACGGGCTGAACCTTCAAACCGTCATCGCTCACCAACAGCTTGATGAATTCCATATCTACCAAAAAACGGTCGATCTGCGTAGACAAAAAGACGCTACGTCCTGCCGCATTCATTCCTTTCAAGCCGCACTGTGTATCGGTAATTGGAAAATTCAAGACCTTCTTTAGGATAAACCTAAACCACTCACTCAGGCCTTTTCTGAACCAAGGAACAGAAGCATAGTAATCTTCCTCGCGGTGTCCGAGTGCCACATCATTTCCTTCCTCTAGGGCTGCAATCACCTTCCCCATGCTTGGGATATCGTATGGAAAATCTACATCGGTAAACAAGGTGATTGCCGCAGTAGATTGTTGGATCCCTGCCCGCAGCGCCGCACCCTTACCTCTATTCCTTGGTAAGCGGATCAAGGATCCCAATGTGCCTGAGGCCTCAAGCTGCTGAAAGGCGAGGTCAAGGTTCTGTTGATCAACCGAGCCGTCGTCTACAAGAATAAGGTTGAAATGCTGCGTTTGATAGGCCTGCTGAAGGGCCTTCATGCGCTGTTCTACAGTCACCTCCCAACCCGGTGAAGGGTTGTAAAAAGGTACGACAAGGTCAATACTATGCGCTTCAGCCACGGGATTCGCTTAAATTCGGCGGTCAAAGATAGGAATGCAATGAAGCTCACAACGGCGAAACAACGCTGGCTCTCACTTTTACTGTTCGCGCTTACCTTTGGGTACTTCAGCGTAGACATGAAGGTGGGTGAATTGCTTCAAAAGGCCCCTTGGGGTATTCACCAATGGCGCCAAACCGACGGTGCGAGTATGGCCCTGCTCTTTTATGAAGATGAGCATCCGATCCATCGCCCGCACATTCACAACCAACTGCATGGAGCAGGTGAAGCTGGCGGCGAGATGCCCTTGGTGTACTTTGCGGCCGGAAACCTGTATCACTGGACAGGAGTGAACGACCGCATCATTCGATTGATCCACTTCGCCTTGGTCTGCACGGGATTAATGGTCCTGCTTTGGTCGATGGGGAATTACTTAGATCAAAAACTATGGGGCGTGTTGGCCATTCTGCTCTCGGTTGCTGCACCCACGTTGATCTACTACAGCGCCAACTTCCTGCCCGATGCCGGTGGGTTCGGACTGGCCTTGATCGGTACTGCATTTCTCCTGTCTGAATACCCGTCACCGCATCGCTCTAAACGCCTACTGGCCTTCCTTTTTTTCGTGCTCACCGGCTGGGTGAAGATCTCGATGCTCATCCCCTTTCTCGCGTGGATCGGGAGCATCTACCTCCTTGCCTTCTTCGAAAAAGACAAGCGGAAGGAGCTGATTGGATGGACGGTTGGAAGTGTGATTGCAGCGGTTTTGGTGATCGCGTGGTACGTTTACATTGCTCAATACAATGCCGCCTTCAGCAGCTCCTATTTCGCTACTGGTATCCGCCCGATCTGGGATGCTGATGCAGTTCACCTGCAAAAGGTCTGGGACCACTTCTTCAAGCAATGGATCGTGGATGTTTTTCCGCTTTGGATGCGGTGGACCGCACTCGCCAGCTTGCTCATCATCCTGCTGCGCTGGCGATCCATTCCCAAGCAATGGCTGCTTTGGGTCGGCTTGAACACCCTGGGAGTTGTGGCCTACTTCTTACTCTTTTACGTGAACCTCTTTGAGCACGACTACTACTTCATTCCGATCTACTTCCCCATCCTCTTCATTCACCTTGCTGCCGGCATCGCCCTTGACCAATGGGAGATGCTCAAGCGGAAGACGTGGTTGTATTGGACCGCTTTTGCACTTTGTGCAGCGGTGACCTATGGTTCCATTGTTCACGCCGTGAAACGCAACAAGCAGACCTATTATGGATGGTACCGCGACCTTGATACTTCAGACGGCTTCTTCACTATTGCTGATTATTTGGATGCACAAGGAATCGATCATGATGCTAAGTTCTTCGTAGCGCAGGATTTTAGCTCTAATCAATGCCTTTACTTCCTTCGGCGAAAGGGCTGGACACAGCTATCTGGTGTGTATGAATCTGATCAACTGGATCCGATCATTGCGAAGGGTGCAGCATACGCCGTGGTGCCTGACACATCTTTCCATGCCGTAACCTTTCTACAGTATCATATTCAAGATACGATCGGCTATCACGAAGGAATTGGGGTGTATCGCATCGGGCACAGCAAGTGGTGGAAGGGGGACCCCTCAGCCGAATAGCTGCTGGAATACCTCATCCATGCGCTTGACCGGTTTCACCCTGATGGAAAAGTCCTTGAGGTTCAATCCTTTTAACCCATAACCGGAAATGTAGATCTCTTCAAAGCCCAGCTTCTCGGCTTCTCTGATGCGTTGATCAATGCGGGTCACCGGCCTGATCTCTCCACTCAAGCCCACTTCGCCCGCAAAGCAGGTTTGTCCGGGAATGGGGTAGTCTTCCGAACTCGACAAGACAGCACACACTGCCGCCAGATCGATCGCCGGATCATCCACCCGAATGCCTCCTGCCATGTTCACAAAGACATCAAACCGACCGATGCCAAAGCCGCAACGCTTCTCCAACACCGCGAGTAACATATGAAGCCTGCGCTGGTCAAAGCCGGTTGTGGTGCGCTGCGGTGTGCCATACGCTGCCGTGCTGACCAAGGCCTGTGCTTCGATCATCATCGGACGGGCGCCTTCCATGCTAGCGGCAATGGCAGAGCCGCTCAAGCCCTCATCGCGGTGAGACAACAAGGCCTGCGACGGTTCGGTGACCTCTTTCAGTCCACTGCCCTGCATTTCATAGATACCCAATTCATTGGTGGAGCCAAAACGGTTCTTCTTGGCACGCAGCAGGCGATATAAATGTTGTCGATCTCCTTCAAACTGAAGCACTACATCAACCATGTGTTCCATCACTTTCGGTCCGGCGATATTGCCTTCCTTGGTGATGTGTCCGATCAAGACCACCGGTGTATCGGTCTCCTTCGCATACTGGATCAGCTCGCCGGTACATTCTCGGATCTGTGCAACCGAACCTGGCACAGAGTCGATCTCTGGGCTTTGAAGTGTCTGAATGGAATCGATGATGACGAGGTCAGGATTGCTTTCTTCAATGCGCTCCATCACCCGCTCTAGTGAGGTGTCGATCAAGAGCAGCAGTCCATCATGCAGGTTACCAATGCGCTCAGCGCGCATCTTGATCTGGTTGGCGCTTTCCTCACCGGATACATAGAGCACCTTTGCCGCTGCGTAGTTCAGTCCGAGCTGCAACAGCAGGGTTGACTTCCCGATCCCGGGATCACCACCAATCAAGGTTACACTTCCTGGCACGAGTCCACCACCCAGCACACGGTGCAGTTCACCATCAGGTAATTGCAAGCGTTCAGTTACGTCCGCTTTTACCTCCGTGATCGGAACCGGCTTACGGGAAACGGTCTCGCTGAAATTTCGTCGACTACCGCTCTTCGAAGGCTTATAGACCACCTCCTCGATCAGGGTATTCCACTCGCCACAGCCTGGGCACTTACCCATCCACTTAGGTGTATTGGTGCCACAGTTCTGGCAAACGAATGCTGTTTTAGTCTTAGCCATGCTTTCTAGGAAGCCGAAAGATGCGAAAGTCTACTCGAATATGCTTCTGACCTTGTTCAAAAATCAAGACAGCAAGGTAACGGCCTTCTTAAGCGCCTTGACGAAATCATCCACCTCTTGCTTGGTGTTGTACACCGCAAAGGAGGCTCTTACCGTTCCCGGAATCTGGTATCGGTCCATCAAAGGTTGCGTGCAATGGTGCCCGGTGCGCACAGCGATGCCTTGTTGGTCTAAAATCGCACCCAAGTCATACGGGTGAATATCTCCGACCAAGAAAGAGATCACGCCTGCCTTTTCAGCCGCGGTGCCAACAAAGCGCATACCCTCGATCTCTGCCATTTGTGCTACGGCATGGTTATGCAACTCCCGCTCCCAATGTGCGATCACTTCGATTCCGATACGCTCGATGAAGTCGATGGCCGCACCAAAGGCTATGGTATCTGCGATGTTAGGAGTACCTGCTTCAAATTTGAAGGGCAGGCCATTGTAGGTGGTCTCCTCAAAGGTCACCGTCTCGATCATCTCACCGCCACCGTGGTAGGGCACCATTTCGTTGAGCCATTGCTCTTTTCCATAGAGTACGCCAATACCTGTTGGACCGTACATCTTGTGCGAGGAGATGCAATAGAAGTCCGCATCCAAGTCTTGCACATCGATTTTGATGTGTGGTGCGCTCTGAGCTCCATCGATCAGAACCGCTGCGGCCACCTTATGGGCTTTCTCGATGATCTCGCGGATCGGGTTCACCGTTCCAAGGGTATTGCTGACATGGTTCACAGCAACCAACTTGGTTTTACCGCTCAGCAATTCATCAAAGCGTTCCATGATCAGGTTGCCCTCTTCATCAATTGGAATCACCTTCAGTTCTGCCCCCCACTCCTGACAAAGCATTTGCCAGGGAACGATGTTGCTGTGGTGTTCCATAGCAGAGATCAAGATCTCATCCCCTTCTTCGATGTAGGTCTTTCCGAAAGAGCTCGCGATCAGGTTGATCGATTCTGTGACGCCGCGCGTGAAAATAATCTCATGGTCGTGCGCAGCATTCATGAACGCTTGTGCCTTCTTGCGCACCGCTTCGAATTGATCGGTAGCCCGTTGACTCAAATGGTGTACACCCCGGTGCACGTTAGCATGGTCATGCTCATAATAGCGCTTAATGGCTTCCACCACCTCCCTGGGTTTTTGGGAGGATGCAGCGTTATCGAAATAGATCAACGGTTTTCCATTCACCTCTTGTTCAAGGATGGGAAACTCCGCTCTTATCGGCAATACATCAAGCATCTAACTCTTTGAATTTTTGTTGAATGAAGTCCTCCATGTCGTCGCGGAGAGCATCACATGCAATGAACTCAAGCACATCACCCGCAAAGGCTTGGATGAGAAGTTTGGTGGCCGCTTCCTTGCCGAGGCCTCGACTTTGCAAGTAGAACATGGCCTCTTCATCCAGCTGGCCAATGGTACAGCCATGCGAACACTTCACATCATCCGCATAGATCTCCAACTCCGGCTTGGTATTGACGGACGCCGTATCGGTAAGCAAGATGTTCTGGTTGCTCTGGAACGCATTGGTTTGCTGCGCATCCTTATGCACCATGATCTTACCGTTGAAAACTCCGGTAGAGCGACCCGTCATCACACCTTTGTAAAGCTCGTTGCTGTTGCAATGTGGCTTGAGGTGATCTGCGTAGGTATGGTTATCTACATGCTGCTTACCTGAAGTGAAGTAGATTCCATACATATTGCTCTCACACCCTTCTTCCGTAATGGAGAAATTAAGGTTGTTGCGCACCAATTCGCCCGACTTGGTCAAGGTAACCACGCTGAACGTGCTGTTCCGCTTCTGCACCACCTGAGTGGTGTTGACCTGCTTACTGCCATCGCCTTCGTTCTGTAGCAGGTAGCACATCCCTTTCGCCCCTTCTTCAGCGATGATCTCAGTGAGCGCGTTGGTGAAGCTCTGATTGTTCGCCTCGCCTTCATACTGCATCAAGAACTCTGCTTGTGCGTACGATCCAATATGAATGAGGTTTCGCACATTACTGGCGCTGCCCTCACCGGTGGACACATGAAGCATAACAACAGGCTTTTCTACAACCCTGTCTTTATCTACTGTAATGAAGACACCATCTTTGAAATAGCTCGTATTCAGCGCATTGAAGGCATGCTTCTTCACATCGGTGTGCTGACCAAGGTGCTCTAAAAGCAGTTCACGGCGCGCGCCTTGTGCGGCGGCGATCGAAGTGATCTCAAGACCCTCAGGTAGCTGCTGAGAAGAATGTTCGGGTGCAAAAACGCCGTTAACGAAAACAGCATAGTACGCATCCAGTCCATTCAATTGATGCTGACTTACATCACCAAGCTTGGCATCATTGATGGCGTAGGTGGCATTCAAGATGCCATTCACACGCGTGTACTTCCAGTACTCATCTCGGGTGGTCGGGAAATCTAGACCAGTGTGAATGGCCGCCCGAGCCGCCCCTTGCAACGGCAGGGTTGCTGCGAGGTGATCGAATTGATCTAAGAATTGCTTTTTATTCGACATGGTGTTGACTTATACCGATTCAACTTCCTTGGTGATCCAATCGTAGCCCTTTTCTTCGAGTTCGAGCGCTAAAGTTTTATCGCCAGACTTTACGATGCGTCCATTGTACAGCACATGCACGAAATCTGGAACGATATAGTTGAGCAGGCGCTGGTAGTGGGTGATTACCACGAATGCATTGTCTTTGTTCTTCAGCTTATTCATGCCGTTAGCAACGATCTTCAAGGCATCGATGTCGAGGCCTGAATCGGTTTCATCAAGGATGCCCAACCTTGGCTCCAACATCGCCATTTGAAAGATCTCATTTCGTTTCTTCTCTCCTCCTGAAAAGCCTTCATTCACCGATCGGTTGGCGAGGGATTGCTTCAATTCTACCAAGGCTTGTTTTTCCTTCACCAAGGCCATGAAATCCTTGGCAGAGATTTCGTCTAGCCCTTGATGTTGGCGCTTTGCATTGATGGCTGCCTTTAAAAAGTTGATGTTACTCACGCCAGGGATCTCGACCGGATATTGGAAAGCGAGGAACAGTCCTTCTCTAGACCGCTCTTCCGGTTCAAGCTCCAGCAGGTCTTTACCAAGAAAGGATACCTCATCGGCCTCTACTTCGTAATCATCTCGTCCCGCAAGAACGGCACTCAGGGTGCTCTTTCCGCTACCGTTCGGACCCATGATGGCATGTACTTCTCCCGGGTTGATGTCCAGATCGATCCCCTTAAGGATTTGATTGCCCTCGATGGATGCTCGGAGGTTTCTGATTTTCAAAAAATCGCTCATTGCTATTCGTTTATCTGTGGTTCTTAATTGATGGTCTGATTGGGCGTTCCAACCTGATATAGGATGGCATTGCGATAGCCGTCTAAACTATCGAGGTCAAAACGCTCGTTTAATGATGCGATCCATTCTTCATTGGAGATCAGTATGCGATCTCCGGTGGATACGGATTCAATGTTATTGGTTAACCGCAAGGATTGATTTCTGTTCTCAAAAGCATGGCGGTAGAAGAGTAAGGACCCTTCAAAGTGGTCATGAATCACCCACGTTTGATCCAGATCTGTATTGCTTCTTAGTGCTTTGGAAAGGTAGATCTCCTGTGCCTCAAAGGCCATTTCCTGCAGGTTAAGTCTGTTGGCTTGGGTATGAGCAAACATTTGGTATGCAGGGAACAAGAACACCGCCACAAGAAGGATGGTCCGGCGTAGTCCGCGTTGTGATCTTACAAGTTCCCTCAGGCTGAATGCGGTACTCACGGATGCCATCGGATAGAAGGGCATGTCATACCATGGGAGCTTTGATTTCGAAAAGGATACCACAAGGATGTAGGTCAATGCCATCATGGAAGTATACAGCACCCACGGAGCCACCTTATCGCGTTGCATAAAGGCCAAAACCATTCCAAAGAAGGCAAAGCCGATCCAGAAGGCATACCGGCCATCCAAGAAATGACGTAGGTAATAGCTCAATGGCTGATCGTGTCCCACCGTTCGGGTGTATCTGCCCACGTTTGATTTAAAGAACATCGCCAAGTAACCCGGCTGGGCTTGTTCTCTGATAATGACATACAATGCGATTCCTGCCACTGCCAAGACGATGGCACCGTAGGTATGGGGAGAGCCGATGAGCGCTCCTAACAGTGGACGATCAAATAAGGCTACATAGGCCAACATGCCAGGAATGAACAAAAACGTAGCAACAGATTTGGTCCAGAAGCCAAGTGCGACGAACAAACCCAAGGCCCACATCCACTTGGGTGAACGCTGTTGGGCAAATAGAAAGAAGGTCATCGCTTGAAGGACCAGAAAGAGGGTTAGCAATGCGTCGGCTTCTGCACCTCGTGCGGTGTGAAAACCGATGAATCCGATGGAGGTCAACAGCACTAATGCCGTTTTCCATGCAAAGGACTCGTCGAGTTGTTTTTTAGTGAAGAAGAACATCAGCAACACCACTGCTCCAGCTGCAAGTGCACTTGGAATTCTTAGCGCCAGTTCGTTCATCCCGAACAGCTGCATACTTCCGATCTGCAACCATGTTTGCAAAGGGGGCTTAGAGGAGGTAACGCTGGGTACCCCATCGAAATAGGACACAAACCAACTTCCTTGCTGCATCATTTCAACCGCATGCACGGCAAACCAACCTTCATCCCATAGACGGATGTGTGCACTGCCGAGCTTCACGAATAAGAATACGTAAATCGGTATGAGCAACAGCAGCCAGCTGAGTTGGTGATATTTGGATGGTGCTGACATTTCAGATCAGCCCACGCTTCCCTCAAGGGAGATGCTGAGCAGTTTCTGCGCTTCAATGGCGAACTCCATTGGGAGTTTGTTCAGTACTTCTTTCGCATAGCCGTTAACGATCAGGCTTACGGCTTTCTCTTCATCGATTCCACGCTGCAAGCAGTAGAAGATCTGGTCTTCACCGATCTTCGAGGTCGTTGCCTCATGCTCCACTTTCGCGGTGCTGTTCTGCGTTTCAATGTAAGGGAAGGTGTGCGCGCCACAGCGGTCACCCAGCAAGAGGGAATCGCACTGGCTAAAGTTGCGGGCATTAGACGCTTTCGGGAGCACTTTTACCAGTCCTCGGTAGCTGTTGTTACTGAGTCCAGCTGATATACCTTTAGAGATGATCGTGCTTTTGGTGTTTTTACCGATGTGGATCATCTTGGTTCCTGTGTCTGCTTGCTGGTGGTTGTTCGTGACAGCCACTGAATAGAACTCACCAACGGTGTTGTCTCCTTTCAAGACACAGCTCGGGTACTTCCATGTGATTGCCGAGCCCGTTTCTACTTGGGTCCAGCTGATCTTGGAGTTATTGCCTTCACAAAGGCCGCGTTTTGTTACGAAGTTGTAGATACCCCCTTTACCATTCTCATCGCCTGGATACCAGTTTTGAACGGTACTGTACTTGATCTCCGCGTCATCCATGGTAATGAGTTCTACCACAGCGGCGTGAAGTTGATTCTCATCGCGCATCGGTGCGGTGCAGCCTTCGAGGTAGCTTACGTAACTTCCTTGATCGGCAACGACCAATGTACGTTCGAACTGACCGGTTTGTGCCTCATTGATCCGGAAGTAAGTGCTCAATTCCATCGGACACCTCACCCCTTTCGGGATGTAGCAGAAGGAGCCATCGGTGAAGACGGCTGAATTCAATGCTGCGTAATAATTATCGTTTGGAGGAACCACCTTACCAAGGTATTTCCTAACCAATTCAGGATGTTCTTGTACGGCTTCAGAAAAAGAACAAAAGATGATGCCCAATTCTGCCAGCTTGTCTTTGAACGAAGTTTCTACGCTAACGCTGTCGACAACAACATCTACTGCAACTCCGGCTAAACGCTTCTGCTCTTCCGTGCTGATGCCTAAGCGCTCATACATGCGCTTCAGTTCAGGGTCTACTTCATCGAGGCTATTGAGCTTCTTTTTGGTCTTTGGCGCTGAGTAGTAATAGATGTCTTGGAAATCAACCTTGGGATATTTCACATGGGCCCACTCCGGCTCCTCCATAGACAGCCATTGCCTGTATGCATTGAGTCGATACTCCAACAGCCACTCCGGTTCGTTCTTCTTGGCGGAAATGAATCGGATAATGTCTTCGCTCAGTCCTTTCGGAGCCTTATCCGACTCGAAGTTTGAAACGAAGCCAAACTCGTATTTTTTGTGTTCTAGTTCTTTTGCTAATTCTGCTTCTGTATAAGCCATTTCTGCGTAGTTATGGGGTTGAATCAGATGGAGAAGCTCTCTCCACATCCACAGGTTCTACTTGCGTTCGGGTTGATGAAGGCAAATCCCTTTCCATTGAGTCCACCAGAGAAATCCAACTCTGTCCCAACCAGGTAGAGGAAGCTCTTCTTGTCAACAACGATCTTCACGCCTTTGTCTTCGAACAACTTGTCGTCTTCTTTGAGATCGGTATCAAAATCTAACACGTAGGTCAAACCAGAGCAACCTCCTCCTTTGACACCCACACGAATGAAAGCTTCTGCAGACACTTCTTGATCTGCCTTCAGCTTGTCAACCTGCTTTTTTGCGTTATCACTTACCTTGATCATAGCGTTCAAACATTTTGTGCTTCAATTGGTTCGTGGTTTATTTAGATTTTGTCTAAATAATGACCTTCAATGTGCAAAAGTACTCAGATTGTCAATGTAATCAAACAAGCTGAGGTTTTCAACGAAGCAAACACCTATTTCTTTTGCATTTCCACAGCATAAACAGATTTCATCGTTAATTTCGCGTCACCCATCGAACTTTTTGAGATATTTATCTGTTCTTTGGGCTCCTTCATCGACCATGCTGTCTAGAATAAGCACCATAGCACTGTTGAGTTGTCTCATTCCATTTTGGAGCAGTGGACAGCAACCCACCTTTGAGCAAGTGAATACCGCTGTGGGTATAGACATTTCTTACAGTGCCGTTCCTTTTTATGCCTCTGGTCTTTCTGTGCGGGATTTCGATCAAGACGGCTGGGACGATATCAGTGTTTGCACCGACTTGGCCTCGCCACCTCGCTTCTTCAAAAACTACTTTGGAACGTTTAAGGAAGTAGACAAAGGATTCGTTGTGCCTGTCCACGGAAACTACATTGTTTGGGTGGATTACGATAACGACGGCGACCTCGATTGCATCGGAGTTAACAACAATACCGGTCCGTACGTAAAGCGCACAGATAGCGTAGGGAACCTTGATGATGTGACCGCTAATGTTGGCTTGAATATGATTCCAACCATTGAACGTGAAGGTGGAGTGCTAGCGGATTTCAACAATGACGGACTCCTCGACTTTTTCATCAGCGTTTATGAATTCGGCGCGCCCAATTCTTTGTTCTTCCAGAACAGCAATCATGCTTTTGTAGATGTGTCTGAAACGTCCAATGCATGCGATAGCCTTGACCACACTTTCCATGCCATCGCCTTTGATTACAATAACGATGGATGGATGGATTTCTACGAGGCCAATGATTTCTACAATGGCAACATGTTCTACAAGAACAACGGCGACAGCACATTTACCGAAATCAGCTATACCAACGGAACTTATCAAGAGCTGGACGCGATGGGGCTGGGCGTTGGTGACTTCGATGGCGACTTGGATTTCGATATTCATATTTCAGATCGATTCAATCACAGCATGCTGCTTCGCAACAATGGAGACGGTACCTTCACAGAGGTAGCAGCTCAACATAACCTAGACTACATCGATGGTTTTGGGTGGGGTAATAACTGGTTTGATGCGGACCTCGATGGCGATAACGACATTTACGTCTCCGGTATTAAGATTCCTTTTCTAGACGGGCTTCCCAGCCATTTGTACGTGAATGATGGCCAAGCCAACTTCACTGCTGACACCCTTGAAGAAGATTCCTTGTTTTCCTTCTCAAACGCCATCTTTGACTTCAATAACGATCGGCTCCCAGACATCGTTTCATTGAACTCTGATAACAATCCTCATTCTGTCTGGAAGAATACAACGGCAACCAACGCCAAACGGTTTAGCATTAAACTCGAAGGATGCACCTCCAATCGGGATGCCATAGGAGCGCAAATGCTCGCTTACGACGGTCCCGATAAACGCATCTGGATGGTGCACTCAACGCAGTCATACTGCTCGCAAAACGCAGATCGTCAGATTATCCCGATCCTCAATGGAACTTCCCTCGACTCACTGCTCATAAAGTGGCCCATGGGCGGTGATACCACCTTGTACAGCATTGATCCTGATCAAACGATCCATTTACTGGAATGTGGAAGCGCCCAACCCTACCCGGTCATCTTGGTTAAAGACTATCCTGAGCATGAGCTGGTGCTTTGTCCTAGCGATACAATCACCCTTTCGGTGGATGGAGACTATTCTTCTCTTATTTGGTCGAGCGGACAGACCACCGACACGATTCATGTCACGAGTGCTGGTGTGTACAACGTCACCGTCACGAACCAGTTCGGAATATCGAGTGCAGCCACAAAACCAATTGTAATCAATGCATTCAGCCATCCAAACTACCAAGCATTCAAGCAAGACCCCTTGTGCTTCAATAATGGCTACATAGCCATCCGTCCGAATGACCCGTCTAAGCCCTACATCTATGAATGGTCTACAGGGGCAACAACGGATTCGATCTTCGACCTAACACCTGGTTTGTACTCCTTAAGCATCAGCAATGCAGGAGAATGCGGACTAACAGACTCTTTCCTATTGGTTGGACCTGACAGTCTAAACCCGATCCTGATTGATATTGAAAGCGCCCCCTTACTTTGCAACGGCGGAACCACCGAAGTGCACGCATTGGGCTCTGGAGGCTACAGCGCTCTGCACTATCAATGGTCAACGGGCGATACGGGATCCGTGCAATCCCTAGAAGCAGGTAACCATAGCGTGACCGTTTCTGACACCAATGGTTGTTCAAATGACACGGCATTCATCATCACTGAGCCCGACCCCCTCTTCGTCTGGGCCGAATCTATTCCAGACACCAACGGCGAGGCAAAAGGTCTGGCTTGGGTAGAAATAGATGGAGGTGTTGCTCCTTATCAAGTGGCCTGGGACGACAGCCTTTCCCAATCGGGAGACACCGCCTATAACCTCCGGTTTGGCAAATACACGGCCCTTGTACATGATGCCAACGGGTGTGACTACCAACGGGAAGTAGAGGTGAAGAATAGGATTGTATTGGGACTTCGCTCAGCGGCTATTAGCAAGCTGAAGTGCACGGTAGAAAATGGAGCGGTTGTGATCCATAACCCAGCGCAACCAGACCTCGATATCCGTGACATTAAGGTCTATGATGCACTTGGCAAACTGGTACCCTTTGATTCGAAAGCTACAGACCCTTCACGGATCGAACTAGGCATTGTTCAGCGGGGTGTCTTCATCATTCATATCGATGACCAGCAAGCGTGCAAGGTCGTACAACCGTAGACCTGAGTCATGAGCGCTGTGGTAACTTCCATTCATTGGGTTCTATTGAACCTACCGGCAAAGCAGGAGTCAATGTGGTTGATTTATCTCATAAAAGCGCATAGGATACAGACCTGGCTTCTCCTGTTCTAAATCGTTTATTTTTCTTCCCTCTTTGGCCAACTGTCTACCTTTCAAAACGTTCAAGCTGAGGTAGGTATGTTCGCCACGCACAGCGAAGTAGCATTTCCTCCCTCAGGCCTCTCCTTGGTCGATTTCAATCAAGATGGTTGGGATGACATCACCTTTTGTACCGGTCCGGGAGATCCCCCGCGGTTCTTCCAGAACCGCTACGGCTACTTTGAGGAGGTAGATCTTGGTATAGACTACAGTGGCCACGGCAACTACATCATCTGGATCGACTATGATAACGATGGTGACTTGGACTGTTTCGGCATTAACAACAATACCGGTGCATTCCTTGCTAACCAGGACAGCATTGGCCAGTTCAACGATGTTACCGCAAGCGTTGGCTTAAACACGCTGCCGTCCGCAATAAGGGAAGGGGGATTAGCAGCGGATTTCAATAAAGATGGGTTGTTGGACCTCTTTAGAGGTGTTTATGCGTATACCGCACCTAACTCACTTCTCTTTCAGAATAGCAACCATCAATTTGTAGACGTATCCACTTCGTCCGGTGCTTGCGACAGCTCCTAATTCACCTTTCACGCAGTGGCGGTAGATTACAACAACGATGGGTGGTTAGACTTCTACGAAGCAAATGATAACTACGACGGCAACCTTTTCTACAAAAACAATGGAGACAGCACCTTCACCGAAGTGAGCTTCACCAACGGCACCCATATGGAACTCGATGCGATGGGCCTCGGTGTAGGTGATTTTGATGGTGACCTCGACTTTGACATTCACATCACCGATCGGTTTACAGACAGCAAGCTGCTACGAAACAACGGTGATGGAACTTACACGGAAGTTGGTGGGCAACACAACCTTGAATATGTTGGTGGATTCGGTTGGGGAAACAACTTCTTTGACGCCGATCTCGATGGAGACCATGACATGTACATATCAGGTACACACTTCCCATTTTTCAGTGCGCTTCCTAGCTTGCTCTATGTAAATAATGGACAAGCTTGGTTCAATCCAGACACCTTAGAGAATGATTCCCTCTATTCCGGCACCAACGCGATTTTCGATTTCAACAATGTCAGGAAACCCGACATCGTTTCCTTGAATGCGGACAACATTCCAAACTCGGTCTGGTCGAATACCACCCCCATCAGCACCCCGAGGTTTTCGATTCGGTTGGTGGGCTGTTCTTCAAACAGAGATGCGATCAGTTCCACCATCACAGCTTATGATGGCCAAGAGAGTAGGGCTTGGATGACCCACTCCACCCAGTCTTAGAGTGGACAAAATGCGCAAAGACAGATCATTCCCATTCTGAACGGCAATACCCTCGACTCCCTGCATATCGATTGGCCTCTGGGCGGTGACACCACCCCCTACAACGTAAAACCTAACCAAACGATCCGTCTGACGGAGTGTGGAGATGCTGCTCCATATCCCGTGATTCTCGTTGAAGATTACTCGGAACACGAGCTGGTGCTCTGCCCTGGAGAAGCAATCACCTTGCGGGTAGATGGGTCATATGAATCGGCCCAATGGATCAACTGGACCAGAACAGCGCTTAGGTGCGGGAGCCTACCAACTTACCCTGACAGACCCGAACGGGTGCTTTCGAGATACAGCATTTCGGATGTCGGAGCCCGAAGCTGCTTTTGTTTGGGCAGAAACCATTCCTGATACCAACTTAAAAGGATTCGGCAAGGCTTGGGTTGAGATCGATAGGGGAACTCGTCCGTATGCGATTCAGTGGAATGATCGCCTAGAGCAAACCACCGATACCGCTTTTCATCTCTTTGCAGGGGATTACATCGCTCGAGTGGTAGACCGGAGTGCATGCCGCTATGAGCGCCATGTAGAAGTACGAAACCGTATGACCCTAGGTGTTACCAGAGTCCAAGCATCCCCTTTCAAATGCGTTGAACAGTATGGAAGCGTGCTGCTTGAAACCGACCTGAGGCAAGGAATAGAACCGAGCGATATCCGTGTGATTGATGTATTAGGAAGGCGCATAGGCCATACGACCACTTCCTTGGGAGAAGGGAACTTTTTGGTGGACGTGCAGCACCGAGGCGTCTCGATCATTCATGTAAACGATCACTTCGCTTGTAAAGTCCTGAGGTAGCCGCAAACCATAGCCCACCCCACCTACCTTCTTCTAACCCCCAAACACTTCGATTTCATTAGCTTATTTCATTATTGAGCGTTACTTTTGATCGATTAATCGACTTTTTTGATCTATTCGTCTTAATCGAACCCAAAACAATGATCTTCTGATGGTCTCCGAAGAACCTATGAAAACACATGGATTACGCATGACACCTTGGGCATCAAGGCTTTTGGTGTGCTGTGCCTTCCTATGGGGTTGGAATCAGGTCGCACTCGCCCAGCAGCCCAGCTTCATTTGGATGAGCGATAGTTTGGGGGTAATTCAATCCTACAGTACCGGTCCGCATTATGCATCCGGACTAAGTGTTAGGGACTTTGACAGTGATGGTTGGGATGACATTGTATTCTGCACAGACGAGAATGCTCCTGTGATCTACTACAAAAACTACTACGGGACATTTGAAGAAGTCTCTCCCATCCCAACCACTCCAGAGCACGGGAATTATGTGATTTGGATCGATTATGATAACGATGGTTACTTGGATTACTTTGAGTCGAAGGATACAGCAGGTGTGCGTTTGCTCAAAGGAGATTCTACGGGAGGCTTCACCAATATTACAGCAGCCGTGGGACTTTCAGGACTGAATGGGGTAAGACGTGAAGGTGGTGTTTTTGCCGACCTGAACAACGACGGCCTGCTAGACCTCTTTATTGGGACCCACAGCTTTGCCGCACCCAACAAGCTCTATTTTCAAACGCCACAAAACACCTTTGTCGACATATCGGCCACGTCTGGGGTATGCGATACCGTAGATCACACCTTCCATGCGGTAGCCATAGACTACAACAACGATGGCTTATTAGACCTCTACGAAGCGAACGATTACAGCGATGGTAATCGATTCTTTAAAAACAACGGTGACAGCACCTTTACAGACGTGAGCCTAATAAATGGAACCTATCAAGAACTTGACGCCATGGGGTTAGGCGTTGGAGACTTTGATGGTGACCTCGACTTTGATATCCATATCACGGATCGCTATGTTCAGAGTAGGCTCTTGCGCAACAATGGCGACGGAACGTACACGGAAGTTGGCGTTGAACATAACCTCGACTACTACAATGGGTTCGGATGGGGTAACAACTTCTTCGATGCTGATCTCGATGGCGATAATGACATCTATATCTCAGGAATGAAAATCGCGTTGGCAAATGGAGTGCCTAGTTTACTCTATGTGAACGATGGAAACGCATACTTCACCGGTGACACCATAGGAGCCGACTCCCTATATTCCTTCTCTAATGCGGTATTCGACTTTAATAACGATCGCCTCCCAGACCTCACTTCACAAAACTCAGAAAACAACCCTTTCTCCATTTGGCAGAATACCACCCAAACCTCTACCCCTAGGTTCTCGATCAAGCTGGAGGGCTGTACATCGAACCGAGAGGCGATAGGGGCTCAGATTTTCGCATTTGACGGTCCAGAAACTCGGGCTTGGATGGTGCATTCGACCCAGTCGTTCATGTCTCAAAATACCGATAAACAAATCATTCCTATCCTCAACGGACCGGTGCTCGACTCATTGAAGATCATTTGGCCACTCGGTAATGACACCATGCTCTATAATATCCAACCCGACCAAACAATCAAGCTCACGGAATGCGCTGATGCCGCACCGTATGCTGTCATTTTGGTAGACGACTACATTAAACATAAGTTGGTACTATGCAGCGGAGACTCCATAACACTACGTGTAGATGGGAGCTACAACAACGTGATCTGGTCTACCGGAGCTACAAGCGATAGCATCGTAGTATATGAGGCCGGAACATACAATGTTACGGTGAGCAACCAGTGGGGGGTTACAAGAGCAAGCACCAAGGGAGTAATTGTAGAAAGCCGTGTTACGCCAACCTTCGACGCTTACATGGAGCAACCTAACTGCTTCAATAATGGAGTGATTGGCCTGTTTGATTTCAATCCTGCGGCCGACCTCGGCATCCAATGGACTCCTACATCCAGCGAAGACACCCTTTTCAATCTGGAACCGGGAACATATACCGTTACGGTAGACAACGGTGGTTTCTGTCCAGTAGTACAAAACTTTATACTGTCTGGACCCGACAGTTTGAACCCTATCCAAGCAACAATAGACTTTCAGCCTATTTTGTGTTATGACAGTAATACGCTCGTTCAGGTTCATGGTACCGGCGGATATGGTCCGCTCACCTTCGAGTGGTCAAATGGAAGTACAGGTAGCAATCAACTTTTATCTGCGGGTGTATACACCCTAACACTGACCGATCCGCAAGACTGCACCATTGATACAACGTTCACCTTGAGTGAGCCCCCGTCGCTATTTGTTTGGGCCGAAAGCATTCCAGACACCAATGATTCATCCCTTGGAAAAGCCTGGGTAGAGATAGATGGTGGCACACCCCCCTACCTGACCACTTGGAACGACCCGCTTCAACAAACCGGAGATACTGCGTTTGGACTGTCTGCAGGAGACTATGTAGCCTATGTAATGGATGATAATGGCTGTGATTTTTACCGAAACTTTAAAGTACGAAACCACGTTGTACTGGGTATGAGTCAACTGCGAATGAAGGACGTGAAATGCATTTGGAATCAGGACCGTATCGAGGTTTATGGTTTAGCTCCAATCGCTCCTATTGAGCGTGTAGAAGTATATGATCTACTTGGCCGGTCAATCCCCTTTCAATGGCAGCAAAACGGCTTGAACTCTGTAGAGATCGCCACGTCCTCCAAGGGAGTTCATTTGGTTCGAATCGATGAAACGGCCGTGTGCAGGGTAGTAACTCCATAATGAAAATCCCGAAATGTTGAATACCTTGAGGCTATTCATTCTACCTTGGTTGTTAACCTTGTTCATCAGCACGGGGACGCACTTAACTGCCCAAGAGGCTTCGTTCATTTGGATGAGTGACTCTGTAGGTGTGAACTCTACCTTCAGTGCCTTGCCCGCCTATGCTTCTGGACTTACGCTACGCGACTTTAATCGGGATGGATGGGACGACCTTGTGATGTGTACGGACGGAGCTTCGCAGCTGAAGGTATACATGAACGAATACGGCTATTTCCAGGAAATAGACCTTCAACTCGGCGCACCAAAGCATGATCAGTTTGCCGTTTGGGTTGACTATGACAACGATGGCTTTCTTGATTTTTTCAAGGTCTCCGATACAGGCGGTGTATTTATGCTAAAAGGAGATTCGAGTGGAACATTCACAGATGTAACCAGTTCGATCGGACTCGGAGGGATGAATGGAACGGTGCATGAAGGAGCTCTCTTCACAGATTTCAATAACGATGGTTTGCTCGATCTCTTGGTGGCTTCGCATAATATGGTGAGTCCAAACCGATTGTTCTTTCAAACACCCAATCACACCTTCGAAGACATCTCCGCTTCATCTGGAGCCTGCGATAGCATCGATATTACCTTCATGTTCGTTGCCATTGACTTCAACAACGATGGGTGGATGGATTTCTACGAGTCGAATGATGCCAATACCGGTAATCTGATGTACAAGAATAACGGCGACAGTACCTTTACGGAAGTGAGCTACACCAATGGCACCTATCAAGAACTCAACTCCATGGGATTGGGCGTAGGCGACTACGATGGTGACGCCGATTTGGATATCCACGTGACCGGCAGGTCCTTTGAAACAATCTTGCTCCGCAATAATGGCGATGGCACCTATTCAGAGGTAGCAGAAACGCACAACCTGCATTATCCAACCGGTTTTGGTTGGGGAAACAGCTTCTTTGATGCAGAATTTGATGGAGATAACGACCTCTACGTTTCCGGTATCAACGTGCCATTTCAAAACGGAATGCCAAGCATCTTGTACATCAATGATGGCACGAACTATTTCGACAACGACACCCTAGATGGTGACTCCATCTATTCCTTCAGCAATGGGTTATTCGACTTCAATAACGACAGGTTGCACGACCTTGCTGCCTTGAACTCATCGAACAATCCATCCTCTGTTTGGCTGAACACATCTGAAACAAACACGCCCCGCTTCTCTATCCAACTGGAGGGGTGCCAATCCAACCGAGATGCATTCGGTGCAATGCTCTATGCTTACGATGGAGGCGAAAAGCGCGTTTGGATGAAGCACTCAACGCAGTCCTTCACCAGTCAAAACAGCGATCGAGAAATCATTCCTATTTTCAGCGGTCCAACCCTCGACTCGCTGCACGTTATCTGGCCACTTGGCAATGATACCATGCTTTACGGCATCAAGCCAGACCAAACCATCACACTCAATGAATGCGGCAGTGCAACGCCCTTTCCGGTGATCCTTGTTGACGATTATTTAGATCACCAACTGGTACTTTGTCCAGGTGAAGAGATCGTCTTGAGGGTAGACGGCGATTATGAATTTGTTTCGTGGTCAAATGGTTCTACCGATGATAGCATTGTGGTAACCTCTCCTGGGGTATACGATGTTACCGTGACAAATCAGTTTGGTTACTCCAGTGCTTCTACCAAGCCGGTGTCGGTAACCGCCAAGCTGTTGCCAAATTATACAGTGAATATTCATCACCCCAACTGCTTCAATAACGGCAGCCTAAGAATCATCCCCTCCAACTCCAACAACGACTACTTCTACTTCTGGAGCACAGGATCCAACACAGACTCGTTGGGTAGTTTGGAGCCGGGAGCTTATGTACTCACCGTAACAAACGCCGGATTCTGCCCAATAACTGACACCTTCCTGCTTCTAGGCCCAGACAGCCTGAACCCCATTACCATTGACCTGGCGTTTGATGAGATTCCATGCTATGGAGAATCCTCCGTTGTAGAAGTTCTAGGCTCTGGGGGCTACGGCGCGTTTACCTATGAATGGTCGAATGGTGCTTCTGGCAATCCTGAAAGCCTTCCTGCCGGACAACACGCCATAACGGTAACCGACCCCAATGACTGTAAGGAAGACACCACCTTCATTCTCACGGAGCCCGAAGACCTTTTCGTTTGGGCTGAATCTACACCAGACACTAACCTTGCTGGTCTTGGAAGTGCTTGGGTGGAGATTGACGGTGGGGTTGCTCCGTATGCGGTTCAATGGAATGATAGCCTCATGCAAACCACCGATACCGCCTATGGTCTATCAGCAGGCGATTACGAAGCCAACGTGGAAGATGTAAATGGCTGTACCTATAGCCGCAGCATTCGGGTGAAGAACCATGTGGTCATTGGAAAAGAGGAAAAGCGCACAACGCCTTCCGTCATCTGTAAAACCATGCCAGATGGAATATGGATCAAAAGTGAACAGAGTGAAAACCAGTCCGTAGAAGTGTTTGACCTTACTGGTAGAGCCAGCACCTTCGTCTCTGAACCCGTGGGACCGAATGCAATTAAAATCCAATTACCCACCTCGGGACTTTATCTTGTACGGATCGGTGACGAATCCGTCTGTAAAGTGCTCCAATATTGATCGATCAGACCTCCTGCCCGAACTTCAGTTTCAAGCGTTTCCTGACCAACCATGTGGCCATATAGAGCAAGGGTGTATCGAGCAAAGCAGTACCCGCTTTGAACAACCAACCATCATAGATCAGCGCACCGATATCTTTCCACTCCATCGTTCCAACGAACAATACACATACCACCAAGGTGGTGTCTACAAGCTGAGATAAAACCGTAGAAGCATTATTGCGAAGCCAAAGGTGCTTTCCTCCTGTGAGGTCTTTCCAAAAATGAAACAACCTCACATCCACGAGTTGGGCTACAAGGTAAGCTACCATAGACGACATGATAACACGCCAAGAGTTACCGTAGGCCGTTTCATATAATTCATCAGAAACAGGAGAGGAGTCAATGGCTGGGAACATGCTTCCAAGCCAAAGGATGAACAAGGTAAAAACAAGTGCTGCAAAACCCATCATCACCACGCGGTTGGTCTTTTTCCGACCATAGATCTCCGAGAGGATGTCTGTAATCAAAAACGTAATGGGATAAGGTAGGACCCCCGCAGAAATCCTAAATTCTTTGAATCCAAGGTCAAGTACAATGAACTTATTTGCGATCAGGTTGCAGACGATCAGCGCAGTGATGAACAGGGTAGCAAGAAAGAGGTACAGGTGATCAGCCTTCTGGCGGCTAGCTCGATTCATGGGTCCAAAGTAGCGATATTATCGCTTGGAAATCTTGTTGTTGCTGATGTGTCGCTGGCGTGTCGACTTGTGCCTACCTTCATCGAAGAATCGCAGCTTCCGATGCTTCGTAGCCCGACCAGAAACCCGTTTCCGCCACATGCGAAAACTGGATGGTTTCATTTCTCGACGCATCAACTCAATAACCTCCTGCTCCTGCAAACCAAACTGGAAAGTAATGGCTTCAAACGGTGTGCGGTCTTCCCATGCCATCTCGATGATGCGATCAATTTCTTCTGCTGTTAGCTGTTGCTCCAATGAATCGGTTTTATGTCTCAAACCATCACTGAACAGCTTTGTTTAAGCTCTATGCGTAAGCAGAACCTTCCTGAAAAGATATGCTTGGTATGTGAACGTCCCTTCAGCTGGCGAAAAAAATGGGCACGTGATTGGGACCAAGTGAAATACTGCAGCGAACGCTGCCGAAGAACAGCAAAGAAGCTCAAATGAAAAGCGCATTTTATTGGTTCAGAAATGACCTACGGCTGGAAGATAACCTGGCACTTACGCGGGCAGCAGAAGCATGCGATGCTTTAATCCCCGTTTATGTATTCGATGAAGCAGTCGCGCTGCGACCCTTTTTGGGATTTGAGCGGATGGGCGCTTTCAGAAAGAAATTCTTATGGGAAAGCCTCCAAGACCTTAAGGAGGAACTTTCGAAGCACGGTGGTGGCCTGATCATCGAGCAAGGCGAACTCCCTGCTGTTTTCGAAGACCTTCAGGGAGTCTATGAATGCGACATCATCTACTGCGCAGAGGCCATCGGGACAGAGGAACGTGATCAAGAACAGATGTTGAAAGCGTGCGACTTTGACGTACGGACCATTCACGACCAATGCCTGTACCATAAAGACGACCTCCCGTTTGATTGGAACGATGCTCCCGAAGTTTATACCCCTTTCCGTAAGAAAGTGGAAAAATATGCGGATGTTCGATCATCGCTGCCTGCGCCAGGCTTCAAGAACCTTGTTGACGTTGATGCATCAATCCTTCCACCACCGGCGCTAGATGGCATGGCGAAAGAGGTCGATAACCGTTCTGCGTTTCCATTCAAAGGCGGACGCATGGCTGCCAAAGAAAGGCTCAAGCATTACCTCTGGGAAAGCAACCTGATTACCAGTTACAAAGAAACCCGAAACGGCTTGGTCGGGACAGACTACAGTTCGAAACTATCCGCATGGCTTAGCCTTGGATGCATCTCTGCTCGGGAGGTATACCACGAAGTGAAACACTATGAACGGGAACGCAGAAAAAACAACAGTACCTACTGGCTGATCTTCGAATTGATCTGGAGAGACTTCTTTCAGTTCATGTTGATAAAGCACGGACGAAAACTCTTTCTGGCCTCTGGAATACAAGGCGAAGCCACAAATTGGACCCATGATGAGAAACGGCTTATGTCATGGATAAATGGAGCAACGAAGAATGACTTCGTCAACGCCAATATGCGGGAGATCAAGGAGACGGGCTTTATGAGTAATCGCGGCCGACAGGTAGTGGCCAGTTATTTAATCAATGATCTGAACTGCGATTGGCGCTTTGGTGCCGCTTACTTTGAATCGGTATTGATAGATTATGATGCTGCGAGCAACTACGGCAACTGGCAATATATCGCAGGCGTGGGAAACGACCCTCGACCCGACCGCTACTTCAATCCGAAGACGCAATCAGAGCGTTATGACCCTGATCAAGTCTTTCAGCGTTTGTGGTTGAAATAACCAACTATTGAGAACGTTAGGCATTCGCCTATCTTTACCTTGTGGAACAGCCTAGGTCAAGCCATCTTCGAGTTTTGCTGAGCATCGTATTCATGCTTGCGCTTCTATTGGATAGCCAAGGGCAGAATGCTGAACTAGACTCCCTCAGACGCCAGGCCAAGGCTAACCATAAGAATGCAGTCTTCAAATGCGAGCAGTGCCATGCTTTCGCAAGCTACACCATGATCGATAGCGCCGAACGTTGCTTGGAAAAATTGGTCTATCGCATGTCTCCGTCGCCAGAGCTCAACACCCTGTACTGGCTTACAAAAGCAACAATTGGAAGTAACCTAGGGCTTTACAACGAAATGATTGCAGCCTACGACTCGGCATTCAAAGTCATCGAGCGAACCCAACCGAGCATTAGGATTCAAAAACGAGTTTTCCTTCAGGCACTGGAAGACTATTCCTTGTATGTTGAATGCGATAAAGGCGTCATTCAATCTCAGCAATTCCTAGATGCTTGTGTTAAAGCTCAAGAAGACTCCTTGCTCATGCACGCCTACCTCTACCGCGCCCGATTCACCGAGTGTGTTGAGGGATCTGAGCGCATGTGGCTATCCGATATTGAGAGTGCCCGCCTCCTTAAAAACAATCATCCAGCGTGGTCTGGTGACTTCTTTCTAGAACTCGGTGATCTGCATCAATACTTCGATCGGATCCCTGAGGTCATTGACAACTATTTGCAAGCGGAACAGCACTACCTTGCTACCGACAACATCCCAAGGCTGTTTGATCTCTATTGTACCTTTTCTGACGCTTATGACTTCATCAACGACTATGAGCGGTCTAAGCACTACGTGTTGAAAGCGCTAAACCTTCCGGGCGGACCGCCACTCAAGGAACGAGCACACCATTACAACAGCACTGCGTGGTCCTATTATCGCATCGATGAGCTGGATTCGGCGATGTTCTTCCTAGAAAAATCAGTACAAGCCTTTGAGCGTCTTTCACCCGGCAACCCAGAGATCGCTTATCCTCTGGGTAATCTCGGACTGGTTTACAAAAAGCTTGGTCAACTAGACAGTGCGGTGATGTACTCCAGTTTAGCAAAAGACCTTTTTCAGCAACTCAACTTTCAAACGAGAGTGGCAGAAGCCTTGAATAATATCGCAAACGTTGATTTTGAAAGGGGTAGGGTCGATACTGCGGAGGCGCGTTTCAAGCGGGCGCTGGGAATCGCACGAGACTACGCAGATGAGTTAGAAGAAATGAATGCGATCGAAGGCCTGATCAAAATATATGCAAAGTCCAACCCCAAACAAGCGCTAGCCTACTTCGATGACTTTCTTGAATTGAAGCTGGCTTTACAAGGAAAAGAAGAGGCCTTGAAGACACTGCAAGTAGAAGTAGATCGCTACGAGCAGAGCAACAAGGAAAAGATTACTCGATTGCAGTATGAAGCGGAACGTCAATCCTTAGAGCTTGAACGAAAAAACCTCCGAATCATCAATGTTTCCATCGGTTTGGCGCTCGCGCTCATGCTCGCTGGATTCTTCTATTACTATTGGTACCAACACCTGCGGATGACACGAACACTGGAAGAGATGAATGCCGTGAACCAACGCATCATCTCCATGATCAGCCATGACTTCAGGGGACCTTTGAATAATATTAAGCTATCACTCGAACTGCTCCAATCAGAGGAAATGAATCGTGCTGAATTCAATACCCTCGCCAAAGACCTCTACCGCCAAAGTGCCGACGTCTCGTTGATGTTCGACTCCTTCGTTGGTTGGGCCATTTCACAAAAAGATGGCTACACGCCCTACAAGCTCAAATTCCAATGGGCAGATGTGCTGGAGGAAGTAGAAAGCATATCGAAATCACTTGCTGACCTCAAAAACATTCGCATCTACATCCAGTCACACTCCAAGATCGACGCAGAGACCGATCGAATGGCCGTTTCTTTGATCTTCAGGAACCTCCTCTCCAACGCGATCAAGTATTCCACGCATGATAGCTCGATCGAGATCTCTTATGAGCGTGAGAAAGACGTGGTGGTCACACACATCAAGGACCATGGTATAGGGATGTCTAGCCAACAGCTCCGGAGCATCTTGAACACGGATAAGAAGGGTTCAACTCTGGGAACCAACAATGAATACGGTGCAGGACTAGGGCTCCGTATGGTGATCAAGTATATCAATAGCCTAAACGGCTCCATCAATGCGTTTTCCAAAGAAGGAGAGGGTACTGAGTTCATCGTCACCTTGCCCATTAAGCTCAAAGATCATTCATAGCGCACCTACCAGCTTAAAGTAGTCTTTCAAAACAGTAAGCGTTCGCTGGCGCTCAGCCTTATCGCTCCATAGCTCCATTCTACCAAGGTCCGGGTGATCATAAAAACAACGATTACCATCATCTTGCAGATGTTCAAAAAGGTCCATCGCCAACTGCATGTGTCCTTCGCCATCCAAGTTCTGAAGATCCCATGGCTCCATAACAGTTCCGTCCAATATCACCTTCCCTAAAGTAACATCAGCAGTATCGGTAAGCATGATGTAAGCCTCATCCATACGCCAGTTGTTGAGGATTTTGAAACGGAGCGGACTTTGAAGGTCCGTATCTGCTTGCTTCAGGGTGAAAACTTCGAATTGCTCTCCCTTGGTGGTTGAACTCCGATAATAGTACTGACGGAGGTTCTTGAAATACAAACGGTCAGATGCGTTCACATGAAAATCAGCAAGGGCTCGCTTCACCCTCTTTACATCAGGAGCAGAGAGTAAAACAAAAGCAACCAGCAAGATGATGCTTCCAACAAAAAACTTCGTGAGTTTATTCATCCTAATCATAAAAACAGTCCAAGAGCGAATAGGTTCCTTTTGAGCGCTTGACGGAAACTTTACGTGAAAATCCTTGTTTCTTTGGGTGTTCGAACCATCACACATGAACGTAGGGATCATAGGAGCAGGAATCGGAGGCTTGGCCTCAGCAGTGCGCATGCGTGCAGCCGGTCATGATGTGCACGTATTTGAAGCGAATGGTTATCCAGGTGGCAAGCTTCATCGAAAATCCCTCGGGGCTTATCGCTTTGATGGCGGTCCCTCCCTGTTTACTATGCCTCATTTTGTAGATGAGCTCTTCAAGATCGCTGGAAAATCACCTCAAGATTACTTCAATTACGAACGATCCAACGAAGCGTGCCGATATTTCTGGGAAGACGGCAAGCAGTTGCGCGCACCTAGCGACCCCGAACTTTTCGCGAAAGAAGCAGAACGTGTGTTCAACGTGCCTGCGGAAGAGCTTACGGACTACTTTAATCATATCCGTCAGATTTACCAGCACTCAGGCAAGATCTTTTTGGAACAATCGCTTCATGAAGCGGGCACATGGTTGAATAAAGAAACCGTGAAAGCCTTTCTCAAGATCACGCAATATGATCTCTTCAAAAGCATGCATGAAGCCAATCGCGTTCGAATCGGTGAGCCGCACTTGGTGCAACTCTTCGACAGATTCGCCACGTATAATGGCTCCGACCCTTATAAAGCGCCAGGCATCCTGAATGTCATTCCTTGGCTGGAACACGGTTTTGGAACCTTCTTTCCGAAAGGAGGCATGGAAGAGATCGCCCGCTCCGTTTATCGTTTGGCCAAGGACATGGATGTGCACTTTCACTTCAATCATCGGGTGGATCGCATTCTTCATGACGGAAGGTCCATCACAGGCCTTGTGGTAAACGGCAAAACCCAAGGCTTCGACCTGGTGATCAGCAACATGGACATTCATTTCGTTTATCAGCGCTTGTTGAAGGATGTCTCACCGCCTGAGCGCATCCTGAAGCAAGAACGCTCAAGCTCTGCGCTTGTGTTTTATTGGGGAATTAAACGAACATTCGAAGCGCTTGGTCTGCACAATATTTTCTTCAGTGAGCGCTATAAAGAAGAGTTTACCGCACTCTTTGAGCGTACCGATTTGATCGATGATCCGACGGTTTACATCCACATCTCAAGTAAAATGAATCCATCAGATGCTCCTGACGGAGCCGAGAATTGGTTCGTGATGGTGAACGCCCCTCACCACCAAGATCAAGATTGGCCAAAGATCCAGCAGAAGGTGCGCAAACAGGTTCTGGAGAAGCTTTCAAGGCACCTCAACACGGCTATTGAGCCTTTGATCGAAGAGGAGCGGATCTGGAATCCGAAAGACATCGAACAAGATACCTTGAGCTTCAAGGGTGCGCTTTACGGAAACAGTTCAAACAGTCAGTTCGCTGCTTTTCTGAGGCACCCGAATCGCTCTTCCAAATTGAAGGGCCTCTACTTCTGTGGAGGCAGCGTTCATCCCGGTGGAGGCATACCACTTTCCTTGCTATCGGCCAAGATCACTTCAGAACTCATACAGCGAAAAAACCCGGCACATGCTTAAGAACAAGACCAATATCGCGATTGCAGTGCTCATTATCTTTCACTTGGTAGGCATAGGTGGTATCGTTTTTGGCGATGCAAGCTCCTTCTTGGAACTTACCCCTTTGAATCTACTGATCACCTTTGGATGCATCCTTTTTGCGCATGTGGATTGGAGGAATTGGTGGTTGATCCCCGCTACTTGGGCCGGAGGATTCTTCATCGAAGTTGTTGGGGTTAACACTGGTTTTCCATTCGGTGAATACATCTATGAACATGTGCTGGGCTGGCAGTGGCTCAATACACCACTGATCATCGGCATCAATTGGTTCATCCTACTCTACGGCTCCGTAGCTATTGCCCGCAGGTTCGGCTTGAGCGATGCAACCACAGCATTGGTGGCGGGAGGCTTGATGGTATTCCTCGATTATTTCATCGAACCCATTGCCATCAAGTACGACTTCTGGGAGTGGGCATTGACCCATCCGCCCTTAGAAAACTATGTGGCTTGGTTTGTTGTGGCATCCGGCTTAGCTTTCATGTGGCAGCGGGTGCGTTGGCAACTGAACACTCAGGTTGCCATTGCTGTTTATGCTACCCAATTGGTATTTTTCGGAATATTGAATCTCCTGCCACAATGATCACCAACATCAGTATTACCATAGCAACCTTCTTCTTCATGGAGTTCATGGCGTGGTTCATGCACAAGTACGTCATGCATGGTCTGGGGTGGTATTTCCACAAGGACCACCACCAACACGAACCGGGCTTCTTTGAGAAGAACGACGTGTTCTTCCTAATCTTCGCTGTACCGAGTTGGCTCTTCATCATGTTTGGAATGATGGGTGGAAACGATTGGAGGGTTTTTGTAGGCTTAGGGATCGCGGTGTATGGACTTGCCTACTTTTTGGTACATGATGTTTTTATTCACCAACGCTTACCCTGGTTCAAACGCACCGATAATGTGTATTTCCGAGCCATCAGAAAAGCGCACAAGGTGCACCACAAGCACCTCGGCAAGGAAGACGGGGAGTGCTTCGGCATGCTCTTGGTACCGATGAAGTATTTCAAGGAAGCAATGCGCAGCAGATGATCGATGATCACTACCAATACTTGCTGATCAACCTCCTTACGATCGCCTACCCTTTGGCACAGAGCTATGAGCGCAGGATCCGATTCCTTTCGCAATGGAAAGCGATCTTAACGGGAACAGCTGTCGCAAGCGGCATCTATTTGGCCTGGGATGAGCTCTTCACCGCCTTTGGCGTGTGGGGGTTCAATGAAGACTATCTGCTCGGCATTTACATAGGCAGGTTGCCTTTGGAAGAGTATAACTTCTTCTGGACGGTTCCCTTTGCGTGTCTGTTCATCTATGAGGTGATGAACCACTTTTTTCCACGGGATTGGTTCAAGAACAGTCACCAAGCCATAACCTTCTTCTTTCTGGTAACCACCTTGTTTCTGGGAGCTTATTTCTTAGATCGGATGTATACGAGCATTTGCTTCTTCCTGACCGCGTCATTGATGGGCATGCAGTTCTTTGTCCTAAAGCGTCCTTGGATAGGAAGGTTCTTCCGTGGCTACTTCGTTTCACTGATTCCTTTTCTGATCATGAACGGATGGCTCACCGGCAGCTTCACCGAGGCCCCGATCGTTTGGTACAACAACTTAGAGAACATGGGGCTTCGCATCGGAACCATACCCGCGGAAGACAGCATGTACCTGCTGAGCTACCTCTTCATCCTCACCTTGGTCTACGAAAAGCTCAAAACCAAATAAGACCTTCTTCCAGCTCGCCAAAACGCTTCGCACGTCCATCTAACCATCGTATTCCAGTGTAGAGGGCTAATACCGCATCTAATGCGTGCCAATTATCAGGAACCCCTTCGAACGGAACGTTCAGGGCTTCTTCTATTCGATCACAACAAGCTTTTAAATCACCATCTTTTTGCTTGTAGCCGATATCCGTAAGGTTCATCTCTTGAGCCAATAGCTTAGGGTAGACCTCCACACTTTCCATTGGAAGTAATGCTTCTGTCAGTCGCATCGCCCTGGCGGTTAATCCACCGATGAACATGGGCGACATCGCTCCAGCTGCTCGGTCAGCAGCCCGGTAGAAATAGTCGTCTCCATCAGCCCGGTCTGGGTTACTGTACACACTTGGCAAACTCAAGGGCGCATCAATAAACATGATCTTCACATGAAGTGTAAGCAATTGATCCATGAGCCAAGCATCGGCATCACCCTTCTTGACCGACTGTGCCAAGTGAATACCTCCATCTGCAAGCCATGCGATAGCGGTAGTACCGGCGAACTTCGAACCGTAGTCAACACCAGCGATTTGGAGTGGTCCTATTCCCATGCTTTGCCAAACAATGCAGCTGGTGTAGATGTTTCAAATCCATGGCAAAAACACTCCGACTCATTTTGGGCGATCAGCTCAACAGCCAGCATTCGTGGTTCCAAGAAAAAAGCTCAGCCGTTACTTATGTCTTGATGGAGTGCAGGTCAGAGACAGACTACACGAAGCACCACACCCAAAAAGTGCTCGGCTTCTTTGCCGCTATGCGCGCCTTTGAGCAAGGACTTGCTGAGCAAGGACATCAGACCATCTACCTCAAACTCAACGACGAGAACAATGAGCAGTCCATTGCAGCCAACGTTTCGAGGCTCATCAAAGAACACCAATTTGATCGCTTTGAGTACCTGCTGCCCGATGAATGGAGGCTCGATCAAGCCCTGAATGAGCTCTGCAAGAAACTCTCTATTCCAACATCAGCATGCGATACAGAGCATTTTTACACGGAGCGTTTGGAGCTGAAAGAGATGTTTCATGACAGAAAGCAGCTGGTCATGGAATACTTCTACCGCAACATGCGGAAGAAGCACGACGTATTGATGGATAACGGTGAACCGTTGACCGGTCAGTGGAACTACGATGCGTCGAATCGAAAGAAACTCCCCAAAGATTGGAAGGTAGAGAAACCCTTTCTTTTCAGCCACGACCTAAGCTCGATCGAGGATGAGCTGAAAGCTTCAGGTGTAGAAACCTTTGGAAAGGTTGCTGCCTCTGCCTTCATCTGGCCCATCAATCGTGCAGAAAGCATTGAACTGCTCCAGCATTTCTTAGACGTTTGCTTCCGCTACTTCGGCGACTTCCAAGATGCAATGAGCCAACGGGAGTGGAGCCTTTACCATGCACGGATTTCCTTCAGTATGAATTTGAAGATGATCTCACCCAAGGAGGTGGTGGATGCAGCGATCGAGCATTGGCGGGCGAATCAGGAGGAGGTTGACTTCTCACAATTGGAAGGTTTTGTTCGGCAGATCATCGGCTGGCGTGAATTCATGCGAGGTGTTTACTGGTGGAAGATGCCCGACTTTGCCGAGATGAACTTCTTTGAGCACAACCAACCTCTTCCGAAATGGTATTGGACCGGCGACACCAAGATGGCATGCATGCGACATGCGATTCAAGGCTCCTTGGATCATGCCTATGCGCACCACATTCAACGTCTTATGCTGACAGGGAACTTCGCGTTGTTGGCAGGATGCGATCCAGACGAAGTGGATGCTTGGTACCTCGGTATCTACATCGATGCGATTGAATGGGTGGAGATCACAAACACCCGTGGGATGAGCCAGTATGCAGATGGGGGCATCGTTGGAACCAAGCCTTATGTTTCTGGAGCCAGTTACGTGCACAAGATGGGCGACCATTGCAGTAATTGCCACTATGATCATAAGAAAAAGACCGGTGAAGGTGCATGTCCGCTGAATAGCCTCTATTGGCATTTCCATGTGCGACATCGGGATAAGCTTGGTAATAATCCGCGCATCTCCATGATGTACCGCACGTGGGATAAAATGGACGCAGAAAAGCGAAAAGCCTACCTTGATCAAGCAGAGGAGTATCTTTCTAAAGTTGATTACATTTGATGCAATCGAAATTCGATCATCAGATGAAGACCAATCATGACACTTCTGATTTTTTTGGCAAGCAGCTTCGGCTATGCACAAGACAAGATCCACTCTTTTGAGTCAAGCCAGTTGAAGATCAACTACAAAGGCCAACCCATTGAGACCAGCACCACCAACCCTTCCACCATCAAGGTAGACATTGAGGCGGGTACCATGACCCAGAATACAAAAAATGCAGAGGTCCGTGAAGTACTCGGCGATCAGGTGGTGTTCGCGACATCATTAAGCAGATGGGACAAATGCGTGCGCAATACAGCCTTCAGATCGGTGAGTTTTTGTTGGCACATTTCTACACCGACATGGGTATGATTATCCTAACGCGCACCGATACTCACCCCTTACAGTGGGGCATTCAGTTCATGAATGTGCAAAAGCTCTGAATTGCGTCTATCCCCAGTTGTTGACCAGGGGCAAATAGACTGCTAAGAACCCCAATCCCCATCCCATATAAATCTGTCGCAAGGAGTGCGAATCTAGAATATAGCGGGCACTTCCTACGATTCCGCTGGCAATCATACCCAGCATCACCATACCTACAATCGGTAGGTCATAGACTTGGGCTACGCCATAAATGGCTGCGGTTAATCCACCCATCCCAATCATATGGATGCTGATCTTGGTGTAAAAGGTGATGAAAAAGGAGGCCGTAACGGCAATGCTACTACCAAGAAAAATGGAGTAGAGTACTTGGGGCAAGGGCACATCCTTCATCAAGTAGTAGTTCGTGAAGTAAAGGAACATCGCGAAGGCAAACGGAACCAAGCGATCTTTTCTGGAATGCAGTTGAATAGAGTCAATCACCTTCTTCCATCGCAAAAACATGGTAAACAACAGTGGGATGATCACGGTATTCACGAAGATCCAAGCAATCACAAAGTACTGCTTGTTCATCGGGGTGGTTTGGGAGATGTAGGTGTTCAGACTGAAAACGAAGATCAGACCCGCCGTCGGTAAAAAGATGGGATGGAACACATAGGAGGTTATGATCGCGGCTTTCTTCATAGTTCCTTCCGTAGACGGGCTACGGGGATATCTAACTGTTCCCTGTATTTGGCAACGGTTCGTCTGGCAATATTATAACCTTTCGCCTTTAGTTCCTTGGCCAATCGGTCGTCTGTCAACGGTTTCTTTTTGTCTTCCTTCTCAATCAAGTCAGAAAGGATCTTCTTCACCTCGCGCGTACTCACCTCCTCTCCTTCTTCATTGGTCAATGATTCAGAGAAGAAATACTTGAGTGGGAATGTGCCATAAGACGTTTGGACGTACTTGCTGTTCGACACCCGGCTCACCGTACTGATGTCCATGCCGATCTTGTCTGCAATGTCTTTCAAGATCATGGGTTTGAGCTTGGTTTCGTCACCCGTTTCAAAATAAGCGCGCTGGTAGGATACAATGGCTTCCATGGTACGGATCAAGGTATTCTGCCGTTGCTTGATGGCGTCTACAAACCACTTGGCACTGTCGATCTTTTGCTTTACGAACTGCATCGCATCACGCTGGGCCTTGTTGGGTTTCCCTTTGATGCGCGCAAAGTCTTCCATCATCTCCATGTATTTGTTGGAAATGCGAAGCTCTGGAGCGTTACGGCTATTGAGTTGTACTTGAATATCATCCTCGTCCATGATCAACGTAAAGTCGGGAATCACCTGCTCAATCGGACGTGCCGTCTCGTTCAGGCTGTTGCCCGGCTTCGGGTTCAAGTGGGTAATCTCTTCAATTGCGTCTCTTAAATCCTCTTCTTCAATCTCAAGGCGCTGGATGATCTTATCGTAGTGCTTCTTCACAAACTCCATGTAGAAGCGCTCAAGGATCACAGTGGCTGTTTTGACCGCCACATCAGATGGCTTTCGCTTGATCTGAATCAGAAGGCATTCTTGCAAGTCACGTGCACCTACTCCCGCAGGATCCATGTCTTGAACCTGCTCAACCAACAAGCGCTCTACTTCCTCCTCCGTGGTCATGATGCTCTGAGAAAAAGCCAGGTCATCTACCACCGCAGTAACCTCTCTGCGGAGGTATCCACTGTCATCTAGACTTCCGATAAGGTGTTCGCAGATTGCCTCCTCGGTATCAGACAGCCGACGCATGTGCAGTTGATCGGTAAGGCGTTCATGAAAAGTACTTGTAGTGCCAATGGGAACCCGACTGTCTTCATCGTCGCGGGAATAATTGTTCGCCTCGTAGCGATAACCGGGCGTGTCATCATCGTCCATATAATCGCTGAAGTCGAATTCCTTCTCCGCTTCGCTTCGATCATCGGTTTCTTCGCCTTGGTAATCATCGTAGTCATCGGTGCTTGCCTCCTTACCTTCTTCCAGTGCGGGGTTAGACTCGATCTCATCCTTGATCCGGGCCTCCAAGGCAATGGTAGGCAGCTGCAGCATCTTCATCAGCTGAATTTGCTGTGGACTTAGCTTTTGTAGGAGCTTCTGTTGTAAGGTTTGTTTTAAGGCCATAGCACCGGATCGAAGCTTCTGCTTCGACGCTGGAAAATATTAAAATTCCGCGTTTTTCGGCGTTCGTGGGAAAGGAATCACATCCCGCACATTGCCCATGCCCGTCACAAAACTGATCAAACGTTCAAAACCCAATCCGAAACCGCTGTGCACACAGGTACCGAACTTACGTGTTTCGAGGTACCACCACATCGATTCTTCTTCAATTCCGAACTCCTCCACTTTTTGCTTCAACACATCATAACGCTCTTCCCGCTGGGAGCCGCCAACAATTTCTCCGATACCCGGAAAAAGGATGTCCATGGCGCGAACGGTCTTTCCATCGTCGTTCAAGCGCATGTAGAAGGCTTTGATCTTAGCAGGGTAGTCGTACAAGATTACCGGCTTGCCAAAGTGCTTCTCTACCAAGTAGCGCTCATGCTCACTCTGAAGGTCTGCGCCCCACTCGTCAATGACGTATTGAAATTTCTTCTTCTTATTCGGTTTTGAATTCCGAAGGATTTCGATGGCTTCGGTATAACTGCAACGAACGAACTCGTTGTCGACCACACTCCTCAGCTTATCCATCAACGGTATACTTCGCTTGTCTTGGGCTAAGCCTTTCTCTTCATTCTGCTGTCGCTCTGCTAGGAAGTTCAGGTCATCCTCACAATGCTCCAGTACATATCGGATCACGTATTTCAGACAATCCTCCGCCAGCTCCATGTTGTCAAAAAGGTCATTGAAGGCCACCTCTGGCTCGATCATCCAGAACTCGGCCAAGTGACGAGTGGTGTTGGAGTTTTCGGCTCTGAAGGTTGGTCCAAAGGTGTAGATCTTGCCCAATCCAAGCGCAAACAATTCACCTTCCAATTGACCAGAAACCGTGAGGTTGGTTTCCTTTCCAAAGAAATCCTCCTTCCAATTCACTTCTCCTTCCTCGGTCTTTGGAGGCTGCTTTGGGTCAAGCGTAGTTACCCGGAACATCTCACCCGCTCCTTCCGCATCGGAACCCGTGATGATCGGGGTATGCACCATGAAAAAGCCATTGTCATTGAAGTACTTGTGAATTGCGAATTGGAGGGCATGCCGAATGCGGAATACCGCGCCAAAGGTCTGGGTTCGCGGACGTAGGTGTGCGATCTCTCGCAAGAACTCCAGAGAATGCTTCTTCGGCTGAAGTGGGTAGGCCTCTGCGCTGGCATCGCCCAACACCTCAATCTGCTCTACCATCAAGTCAATGTTCTGTCCTCGTCCCTGCGACTCAGCGATTGTACCCGTGAGCGCCAAGCAAGCGCCAGTGGTGATGCGTCGTAATAGGTCTTCAGGCTGCTGCTCAAAGTCAACGACAGCTTGTAGGTTCTTCACCGTAGATCCATCGTTCAGTGCAATGAACCGGTTGCTGCGAAACGTCCGTACCCAACCCTTGATGGTCACCTTCTCTCCGATCGGCTCACGATCGATCAATGCCTTGATATCCATACCTTGTCATCAAATTAGGCTGCAAAAGAACGAAGTAAGTGCGAATGAAGCTGTACTTCTTTGGCAGGAATGCCTACAAAACATCGAGTAATCTGCAACCCTCTTCTCGGTAGACCACCCATCCCCATTCAAGCTTTCCGGTTTCGGTTTCCACCTCGTAATAGTATTCGCCTGCTGGACGAACCACCGTGAGCGAGCTGTCTGACTGTTCACAATCAGGAATTTGAGTCGGAAAGGAAGAGATGCGACCTGTGTACCTCAATTGCTCAACATTGCTGTTGTCTGCAGAGTCTGCCACCCAAACATCTACCCAGCCTTCGCTGATAACGTCTGTGTAGAATTCCCTAACGAACAAGCAGTTACCATTATCCTCATCGGCTTCAGGACAGTAATTATAGACTCCGAAGACCGTGCATACAAGACAGTCTCCCTCTTTCTCTGCTTTCGGGTCATAGTTGTCTACGCAAGGAACATCCTTCATGCAGCCGCGCTTACATGATGTACCGACCAGCATAAAGCACAGTCCAAAGGCGTTTATAACATTGATTTCAAGCTATTACGTCTAAGGTTTGGAGTTGTGAAGTGCGCTGAATGTTACAATTTTCTCGCCAATACCATGACTCACCACTCATCTCGAAATGGAACCGTTCAACACATTGGAAACGTTTTCGTTATTTTTTGTTTCCTATGTTGATACATCAATTACATTTGCAGCCATGTTGAAAGAGATGGACGAACGTGGAATAGAATTGCTGGGCAAAACGGCCGAGCTCTTCATGCGTTTTGGCATCAAGAGCATGACCATGGACGACATCGCTCGGCAACTTGGTGTGAGCAAGAAAACGCTTTACCTCTACGTGAGCGATAAGAACGACTTGGTTGAGCAAGTGATGTCTGCCATTGTTGCACACGAAAAGGCCTTGACCAACCGGTTGTGCGAACAGTATCCCAACGCGATCGACCTTTTGTTCGAACTGACCAAAGAGATCAGCAAGAAGTTCGGTCAGATCCACCCCTCGATCAACTATGATATGCAGAAGTATCATCCCAAAGCATGGGGAATCTTCGAAGCGTTTCGAACGGACTTCGTTGCCGGGTGTATTGAAGACAACATTCAGAAAGGAATTGAACAGGAGTTGTATCGAAATAACATTGATTCGTACGTGATTTCCAGACTCTATGCGGCGAAAATGGACATGTGCTCAGACGGTCAAGTATTTCCTCCAGACCGTTACAATTTCAAAACGATACACCTCGAGCTCATGCGCTATCATATCCGTGGCATTGCTAGTGAAAAGGGATTGAAGTATTTAAGGAAGAAAGTCAAACAGGAAAACATCCAACTCTAAGAGATGAGATCAACCATTATAGCATGCATCATTCTGTTCGTAGGCACGGTGGCAAATGCACAATCGTATAGCCTAGAAGAAGCGATCGCATTTGCGCTCAAGCACAATGAACAGCTGAAACAAGCCGACCTTGATGTGGAAATATCCGAGGCCAAGGTGAAGGAAACAACCGCGATCGGACTGCCCCAGATCAGTGGTGAGGCTACCGCCAACTACTTCATTGACATCCCTGTACAGGTGGCGCCTCCATTCGACCTTGGAATTCCTGGCATTCCAGCACCAGACCCGAATGACCTACAGGAGTTTCAGTTCGGGCTTCCCTACTCTGCTACTGCAGGTATCAACGCCAGTCAATTGCTTTTTGATGGCTCCTATTTTGTCGGGCTCAAGGCATCCAAAGCCTATCTGAACTACGCAATGCTCGCCAAAGAAAAAAGTGAGATCGAGGTGCGCAATATGGTGGCTCAAACCTATTTCGCAGCCGCCTCACTTGGTAAAACCTACACTACTCTGCTCGAGAATAAAAAGACGTTACAGCAAAGTGTAAGTGAGACCCAATCCATGTATGAAGTGGGTTTCATGGAGAAGCAGGATTTCGATCAAGTACGTTTATCGCTCGCCAACCTCGAGTATCAAGCTCAAGTGGTTTTGCGCAGACGCGAGCAAATGGAGCAACTGCTGCGTTTGCAAATGGGACTCCCGTATGATCAAGCCATTACCCTGACCGACGATTTTGACGCCTTGATGGAGACCATCGGCCGAGAAACCATCGATCCGGCATTCAACCTGGAAAACCACATCGACTACCGAACCGTTACCCAAGGCGAAGAGCTATCGAAGCTTTCCTTATCTGCCGAACGCACGAAGAACATGCCGCAACTGGCGGCTTTTTTCACACACAGCCAGAACGGTTTCAGTCAAGAGTTCAATGAATTGTTTGAGAACGAGTTTTACCCAACCACCATCGTTGGCTTGCAACTCAATGTGCCCATCTTCTCTTCGGGTATGCGCTACTTCAAAACGAAGCAAGCCAAGCTAGAACTTGAAAAGACACAAAGCCAGAAGCGCATGCTTTCTCAAAATCTGAAAACACAGGCGCTCACGGCGAAACAGAACTTCAACAGCGCTCTGGAGAACTTGAAGATCGCGGAAGACAACCTTGACTTGGCTGAAACCATCAAGCAAACCACTGAGGTAAAATATAAGGAAGGCCTGGCATCAAGCCTCGACTTCGCGCAAGCGGAATCTCAATACCTCCAGACCCTTACGGCATACATCAGTACCTCTCAAGAACTCTTTAACGCGAAGCTGGAGCTCGATAAGGCTCTTGGTAAATACTAATCATGAAAAACGTCACCAACTTAAAAGCATCCTTGAACATGCGTTTATCCATCATAACCATCATCTCTGCCGTTGCCCTTGCTTCATGCGGAGGACCTGCAGCCAACGATGACTTGAGCAGCATGAAGGCCAAGCGAGACTCGCTGAAGAACCTGCGTTCAGACCTTACCGCTCAGATCGCAGACTTGGAACAGGAAATCGCCCAACTCGATACCAATGCCCGATTGCGCATCACATCGGTAACAACGCTCACTACCCAACCAGAGCGCTTTGAGCACTTCTTCACCATTCAAGGTGTGGTTGAAACCGATCAAAACGCTCAAATCTTTCCAGAAGTAGGGGGCAAGATCACCTCTATCCGCGTGAAAGAAGGTGATCGCGTGAGCAAAGGAGAAGTATTGATGACACTTGATAGTAGGATCGTGAGCAACCAGATCGATGAACTGGAATCACGCCTCAAACTTGCCGAAACGGTGTTTAGGAAGCAAGAGAAACTGTGGGAACAGAAGGTAGGGTCTGAGATCCAATACCTCGAAGCCAAGAACAATTATGAATCGCTTCAAGAAAACCTTGAAACCCTGAAGAGTCAACGCAGCCTTTACACCATTGTGGCACCCTTCGCGGGCATCGTGGATGAGATCATGCCTAAAGAAGGCGAGATGGCGGCACCTCAAATGCCAGCGATTCGCTTGATCAACAACGAGAACATGTACATCAAATCCGATGTAACCGAGCGCTACCTCGGCAAGATCAAAGAAGGTGATTCTGTTGAGGTCTTCTTCCCAAGCCTAGGTCACCGCGAACAAAGCCAGATCAAGCGCATCGGTGAATTCATCAACCCGAACAACCGTACATTCAAGATCAAGGTTGGACTCAACAACACAAAAGAGGCTTTGAAGCCAAACTTGCTCGGTGAACTTACCATTCGTGACTACGTTGCAGACAGTACGGTAGTGATTCCTGTTTCACTGGTTCAAATGACGCCGCTTGGAGAGTCGTTCGTGTACACCATTGAAGGTGATCAAGCCAAGAAAGTGATGATCGAAACCGGCATGAGCCAAGATGATCGCGTTGAAGTACTGAAAGGATTGAGTGGCGGAGAGGTGTTGATCGACAAAGGTGCACGCTCCATCAAGGAGGGCGATATGATCAAGGTTGACCAATAAACACTGTTTTAAGCACAACAGAACATGCAAGAAAAAGAAAGCCATAAACGACTGTTCGGACTAAGTACCGCCAGTATCAATAACCGGATGACGGTCTTAGTGGTGCTGTTCATCATGATCATTGCGGGATTGGTGTCGTACATCAACATGCCACGAGAAAGCTTCCCAGAAGTAGTGGTTCCGCAGATCTATGTGGGCACGCCCTATCCAGGTAACTCTGCCGTAGACATTGAAAAACTGGTGACCCGTCCGCTGGAAAAAGAGATCGGGGCCATCTCGGGCATCGACAAGATGACCTCTACCTCTGTGGAGGGTTATTCGACCATATTTATCGAATTTGATTTCAGCGTAACCCCTGAAGAAGCCCTTGGCAAGGTGAAAGACAAGGTAGATATCGCCATGGGTGACCCTGAATTCCCACGAGATCTACCCGCAGACCCGAATGTTTTTGAACTCAACATCTCCGAGTTGAGTCCGATCATGAACATCAACCTCAGTGGTGACTTTAGTTTGGAACAGCTCAATCAATACGCAGAGTACCTCGAAGAAAAAATCGAGAAGCTGGGGGAGATCACCGAGGTGGACATCCGTGGCGTTCAAGACAAGGAGATGAAGGTCAACGTTGACCTCTTCGCACTGCAGGCCAACGAGCTGAGCTTCAATGACATCGCGAATGCAATCAACCAAGAGAACGTAACCATTTCTGCAGGCTCTATGCTGCAAGGAGATATGCGTAGAACCGTTCGCGTGGTGGGTGACTTGCAAAGTCCAGACGAACTTGGCAATGTGATCGTAAAGCGGGAAAAGCAAAACATCGTTTACCTACGCGACATCGCAGAAGTGACCTTCGAATATGAGGAGCCGGAGAGCTTTGCTCGACAGTACACCAAACCCGTGGTGATGGTTGATGTGAAGAAACGCGCAGGTGAGAACCTCATCAACGCCTCCGATCAGATCCAAGAGATACTCGAGGAAGCGAAGGCCAATGTGTTCCCGAACAACCTCGAGATCACCATCACCGGGGATCAGTCGAAGCAAACCCGAACCCAAGTGAGCGAGTTGGAAAACAGCATCATCTTCGGTATGATCCTCGTGATCACCGTGCTGCTCTTCTTCCTTGGACTCCGAAACGCCCTCTTCGTTGGAGTCGCCATCCCAATGTCTATGTTCATCGCCTTCTTCATCTTAAGCGTGATGGGCGTGACCTTGAACATGATGGTACTTTTCTCTCTCGTACTCGCGCTGGGGATGCTGGTGGATAACGGTATCGTAGTGGTAGAGAATGTCTATCGATTGATGGACGAAGGCTACGACGCCATTGAAGCTGCCAAGTACGGCGTTGGCGAAGTTGCTTGGCCAATCATCGCATCTACGGCAACTACGCTTGCGGCCTTTACCCCGCTCATCGTTTGGCCCGGACTGATGGGAGAATTCATGTTCTACCTGCCGGTAACCTTGATGATCGTTCTGGGATCGAGTCTGTTTGTGGCCTTGGTCATCAACCCCGTGCTAACATCGATGTACATGAAACTGGAAGAGAAGCCTATGAAAGCGAAACGCGCCATCAAGATAGCTTCGATTTTGATCTCCATTGGTATCGCGCTTTCGTTTGCAGCGACTTGGCTCGGAAACCTCGTCATCCTATCTGGCATCTTGGTGTTGACCACGAAATTCTTCCTGACACCTGGAACGAAGTACTTTCAAAACACCTTCCTTCCGGCATTGGAGGACTTGTATGAGCGCACGCTTCGTCACGTTTTCCGTAAAAAGAATCCGCTTTACTACTTCTTCGGAACCATCGGTTTGCTGGTATTCTCAGGAATATTGCTCGGACTCTTCATGCCGAAGGTAGTCTTCTTCCCCTCCAACATGCCCAACTACGTCAATGTGTTCATCGAAGCACCAATCGGTACTGACATCGAGGAGGTGAATATCATCACCAAGGACATCGAGAACAAGATCATCGATTACGCCAGCCAGTTCCAGGACACCACAGAACAGAATGGCATCAAGCGCGTAAATAACTTCTTGGTAGAATCGATCATTGCTCAAGTAGGTGAAGGCACGAGTGACCCGAATGAGGGTCCATCCATGGCTGCAACTCCGCATAAAGCTCGGATCACCGTATCCTTCGTACAATTCCAGTACCGACGTGGGGTAAGCACCAACAAGGTGATGGATGAGATCCGTTCTTTGGTGGCAGGTACGCCTGGAGTTCAGATCACCGTGGATAAAGATCCCGCTGGTCCACCGCAAGCCAAACCGATCAACATCGAAGTGGCCGGTGATGACTATGAGGCATTGCTTACAGAAGCCGAGGAGGTGAAGAACTTCATCAACGACCGCAACATCGGCGGAATTGAAGAACTCAAGTTGGATGTAGAAATGGGCAAGCCAGAGATGCCGATCGATATCGACCGTGCAAAGGCGCGTCGCTTCAATCTTTCTACTGCACAGATCGGACAGACCTTACGTAACTCCCTGTTCGGATTGGAAGTATCGAGCTACAAGGAAGGTGAAGACGACTATCCGATCATGATCCGCCTACAGGATCGCTTCCGCTACGATGAAGACGCGATGATGAACCAGCTCATTACCTTCCGTGACCAGACCAATGGACGGATCCAGCAGGTTCCGATATCATCAGTGGCCGAAGCGAATAACTCGACCACCTTCAGCGCGGTGAAGCGAAAGGACCAAACCCGTTTGATTACCATCACTTCCAACGTACTTGAGAGCTATAATGCAAACGAAGTCGTTGCGGAGATCAAGAGCACATTGGAAGGCTATGAAATGCCGGAAGACATAACCCTCAAGTTTACCGGTCAACAAGAGGACCAAGCAGAAGAAATGGCATTCTTGAGTACTGCCTTGATGATCGCTGTTTTCTTGATCTTCTTGATCCTCGTGACCCAATTCAACTCGGCCATTACGCCATTTATCATTGTTGGATCGGTGGTATTAAGCTTGATTGGTGTGTTCCTCGGACTGGTTATCTTCCAAATGGATTTCGTGGTGATCATGACAATGATCGGTATCATTTCCCTGGCAGGTATCGTAGTTAACAATGCGATTGTTCTTATCGACTATACCAAGCTGATCATGGACCGCAGACGAGAGCGGCTCGGACTTCCAGAAAATGCAAAACTGCCCATCGATGAAATGATCGATTGCATCGTTGAAGGAGGAAAGAAACGTTTACGTCCGGTATTGTTGACAGCAATTACAACCGTCCTAGGACTGATCCCACTTGCGATTGGCTTGAACATCGATTTCATTTCCCTCCTCACAGAATACGATCCAAAGATCTACGTGGGTGGCGATAACGTGATGTTCTGGGGGCCGATGAGCTGGACCGTGATCTTCGGTTTAACCTTCGCGACCTTCTTAACGCTGGTGATCGTACCCGTGATGTACTATTTGAAAACAAGATTGGCATACAAACTTGCAGGCGACCGAGAATTGCACCTGTAAGCTTGGAACGAAACTCACTAGTTGGGTAGTAGGTGTAGGTTGGGCGCTTCACGATTTTCATGGGGCGCCCTTTTTCATAGCATCCTCGGTAGAAGTGTTAAAAATCGCTGCCAATCCGGAGGTTAAGAATCCAAACAATCCGACGGCTTTCTTACGGCAAACGTGGGCCTTGTCTATTTTTGTACACTTACAAATACAAGCAAAGAATGGGTAGGTTATTCGCGATCATAGGGATCTTGATCATTGGTTTTCAAGCGACAGCGCAGGTTTACGATCCGGTAAAATGGAGCTTTTCGCACCGCTTAGACGGCGATGAACATGCTATTCTTGAGTTCACCGCTAACATTGAGGAGGGTTGGCACGTGTACGCCACGAAGCTCGAAAGCGATATGGGCCCCATTCCTACGGAGGTAATCTTCGACGAGCTTTCAGGAGCGAAGTTGGTGGATGGCATTGTAGAACCAAAGGCTCACAAAGAGTACGATCCGAACTTTGATATGGAACTATCCTGGTTCGAGAAGAAAGTAACCTTGACCCAAAAGGTGAAGCTCACGGCAGACATGGCAAAGGTGACTGGAGAGTTGACCTACATGACCTGTGACGACACCAAATGCTTGCCTCCGGAGTACATCGACTTCAGCTTCGATATTGAAAAGGCTCTGAAGCCCGGAGCAGCGCCAACAAAAGCCGATCAAGACGCATCGACTTCGACCGCAGAGGAAGTGCCGACCACAGAAGGTATCGCGGGCGAAACTTCGGAGGTCTATCAGCCCGTGAGCTGGCGGTTTGATACAGAACAAAAAGAAGATGGATTGATCACGGTAAGAGCCATCGCTTCGATTGAGGAGCATTGGCATGTGTATTCCAAGGATTTGCCAGAAGAAGATGGTCCTGTTGCAACGGACTTCGCATTGTTGAAAGGTTCATTTGAAAAGGTCGGTGAAGTTCGTGAGATCGGTAAAATGATCAGCGAGTATGACCCAAACTTCATGATGGACCTAAATTTCTACTCCAATACGATGATCTTGGAGCAAGACTTCCGCGTCAATGGAGATGAGAACATCGAAGGCGAGGTTTACTTTATGACCTGCGATGATGAAAAATGCCTACCACCAGAATCGGTCACCTTCACGATCGATGCGACTACGGGCAAGTTGATCGAAGCAGATGACCTTTCAGCAACAACATCAGCTGCTGCTGGAGATGCCGTTTCGCAATTGAAGATCGGATCCATTGACTTGGACAACCCAATGAATGCTTGTGGCGATGAAGACCATGGCGACAGCAGTGAGGGTGGAGGCGGCTACCTATCCATTTTCCTCCTAGGATTCCTCGGTGGACTTGTTGCGCTGCTTACTCCTTGCGTTTTCCCGATGATTCCCCTTACCGTTAGCTTCTTCACCAAGAGCAGCGAGAACAAAGCAAAGGGACTCATGAACGCCTTCCTCTATGGCTTCAGCATCTTCATGATTTACATCCTGCTCTCACTGCCGTTTCACTTGATGGACAGCGTGGACCCGGAGATCCTCAACACCATCTCCACCAACGTGTGGCTGAACGTATCCTTCTTTGTGATCTTCGTAGCTTTTGCTATTTCCTTCTTCGGCTACTATGAACTTACCCTTCCAAGTGGAGTGGCGAACAAGGTGGATAGTGCATCCAACATCGGTGGACTTTTGGGGATCTTCTTCATGGCACTTACCTTGGCGATCGTATCCTTCAGTTGTACCGGACCGATCTTAGGTTCGTTGCTGGCGGGTTCCTTGACTTCAGATGGAGGTGCCTTCCAATTGTCTGCAGGTATGGCCGGCTTTGGCCTCGCCTTGGCGCTTCCGTTCGGACTGTTTGCGGCCTTCCCAGGCTGGTTGAACTCTCTTCCTCGCTCTGGCAGCTGGTTGAATACCGTGAAGGTGGTGCTCGGATTTGTTGAACTCGCCCTTGCTGTAAAGTTCCTTTCCAACGCAGACTTGGTAGAGCATTGGGGCTTGCTGAAGCGCGAGATCTTCTTCGGTTTGTGGATCGTGATCGGCATCGGTTTAGCCCTGTACTTACTAGGCTTGATCCGCTTCCCGCATGACAATCCGAACGAAAAGATCGGATTGGGTAGAAAAGGCCTGGCAGCTATGGTGATCGCTTTCGTGGTGTACTTGCTTCCAGGACTAACAAACACCAAATACGCCAACCTGCAATTGCTCAGTGGCTTCCCTCCTCCACTGTTCTACAGCGTGTATGAGAAGGATTCGAACTGTCCGCTAGACATCAATTGCTTCAAAGACTATGAAGAAGGACTCGCGTATGCGAAGGCGAACAACAAACCCATCATGATCGACTTCACGGGCTGGGCGTGTGTGAACTGCCGACGCATGGAAGAAAACGTGTGGGTGAAACCTGAGATCTACAACCGCTTGAACGATGATTATGTATTGATCAGTCTTTATGTGGATGACCGAAAGGAACTTCCGGAAGAAGATCAGTTCGAGTACCAGACCAATACGGGAAGAAAGAAGAAGATCAAGACCATCGGAAACAAATGGGCGACCCTCCAAACGGAGACCTTCCGCAACAACAGTCAGCCATACTACGTGCTGATGACTCCGGATGAAAAGCTCTTGAATGTTCCAGTGGGATATACACCAGATGTAGAGGAATACAAGTCATTCCTCGATTGCGGTTTGGATGCCTTTGAGCAAGCGAAGAGCATGACGATGGCAGAGTAGGTATGTCCGTTTACAAACGGATCAAGGGGTGGAGAATAGTACCTTTCCCAAAACCTACATTCTATGACTGCATTGAGAACCATCACTTGCGCAGCATTGATCTTGTTGGCTTCCACAGGATATAGCCAAAATAAAAGCGCTGTCGCCATCCCACAATCCATCGCAACACGGTCACCCGCTTGAACAAGCGCTTCGATCACCTCATGATCTTCCCAACACATACTATAGAGCATTCCCTCTTTCAAACCATCGCAGAAATGAAGGTTGAAGGTAAGTGCCTCCCGAAATAAAGCGCGTTAATGAGGTTAAGGATTTGCGCAACTGATATTAGCATCTTCATGTCATATCCGTTTGAAACCTGCTAGCAACCACTCCTATTTTCCAGCTCAAAAAGCAGCTATGCTCATCAAGACATACGGAAGCGCCGTGCACGGGGTTGATGCCACCACCATCACGGTTGAGGTAAACATTGCATCAGGCATTAACTTCTACTTGGTTGGACTACCGGATAGTGCCGTAAAAGAAAGCCAACAACGGATCGACGCCGCACTGAAACATTCCGGCTACAAAATCCCTGGTAAGCAGATCACGATCAATATGGCACCTGCCGATATTCGAAAAGAAGGCTCATCGTATGACCTCACGCTCGCCATCGGCATCCTTGCTGCATCTGAGCAGATCAATAGTGAACAGGTGAGCGACCACATCATCATGGGTGAGTTGGCACTAGACGGACGGCTTCGTCCGATCAAAGGGGTCCTGCCGATCACCTTGCAGGCCAAAACAGAAGGATTCAAAGGCATCATTCTTCCCGCGGAGAATGCACAGGAAGCAGCCATTGTAGACGGACTCGAAGTGCGCGGTGCAGCTACGATCCAAGAAGTAATCGCGCATTTTGAAAGAGAGCAAGAGCTACCTATAACCACGTTCGATGCCAAGACGGCGTTCTACCAGAGGCTTGATGCTTTTGAGGTGGACTTTGCAGATGTGAAAGGACAAGAGAACATCAAACGTGCCTTAGAAATTGCTGCAGCAGGTGGACATAACGTCATCCTGATCGGTCCGCCTGGGGCAGGGAAGACAATGTTGGCGAAGCGGCTTCCAACCATTCTGCCTCCCATGAACCTGAAAGAGGCCTTGGAGACCACTAAGATTCATTCGGTGGTGGGCCGCACTACTGGCGGCAGTGGCTTGATCACTACGAGGCCGTACCGATCTCCTCATCACACGATTTCAGATGTCGCACTTGTTGGCGGTGGGGGCTTCCCGCAGCCTGGTGAGATCTCATTGGCACACAACGGGGTACTTTTCTTGGATGAGTTACCCGAGTTCAAGCGGACTGTACTAGAGGTGATGCGCCAGCCCATGGAAGAACGTCGGGTAACGATCTCACGCGCAAAGATCTCTGTTGACTTTCCTGCTTCATTCATGCTGGTTGCCTCCATGAACCCTTGTCCGTGTGGCTTCTACAACCACCCAGAGAAGGATTGTGTTTGTCCGCCCGGCACAGTGCAGAAATACCTGAACAAAGTGAGCGGCCCTCTGCTCGATCGCATTGATATCCACATTGAAGTCACCCCGGTGAACTTCGAAGAGCTGTCTGACAAAAGAAAAGGAGAACCCAGCGAAGCGGTGCGGAAAAGGGTCATTCAGGCCCGTCAGCAACAAGAACAGCGCTTTGAGGGAAGTGAAGGCGTTTACGCCAACGCCCAGATGAGCAAGCAAATGATCAATCGGCACTGCTCTATTGACGAAAGCGGACAAGCCATTTTGAAAACAGCGATGGAACGACTTGGGCTATCCGCCCGTGCCTATGACCGCATACTGAAGGTTGCACGGACCATAGCAGACCTGGATGCATCCGAGCAGATTCAAACCAGCCATCTGGCGGAAGCCATTCAATACCGCAGCTTGGATCGGGATGATTGGGCAGGGTAGGAAGTGCATTGCCCGATTCACTCAGTAAACTACTTTCTAAATGGACGGGCGAAATCCTTTACTGGATGAGCCCTTTGTCATATCCTAACGCCTATGACGCAAACGTCATCAACCTGTTCGTGCTCACCGCGCCAGGCTTCAAAGGCTTTTTGGAGCAGCAAACCTTGTTCTTCGATAGGTTCTGATGACAAACGCAGCAGTGTTCGCTTAAAACTTCCTGACTTGAACTTCTTACCGCGTTCGCCGCCAAACTGGTCAGGGAAACCATCGGTGAAAGTGTACAGGGTGTCCCCTGGATGAAGCTGCAATTCACGCTTGGTAAATGGACCCATGTTGATATGCTTGCCGATCGGCTGTTTATCTGCCCTTACTTCAAACATAGCGAGGCCATCGCCCTCCATCTTTCGATGACGGTCAGAACTGTGCTCATCATCTTGACTGAGTTCTGGTATATCACGGGTCGTAGCAATCCAAAGTGGGTTATGCGCTCCGGCCCAGTGTAGTTTTCTTGTCTTGGTATCCAAAACACACAACGAGATGTCCATTCCATCCTTTACATCCTCTTCACTCTTTTCGAACTCTCGAATGACCAATTCTCGTGTCTTTTCGAGGATCTCCGCAGGGTCACGGAGGCCGAATTCCCTTACAGCTCGATTCAAACCATTCACACAAACCACAGAAACCATGGCTCCAGGCACACCGTGTCCGGTACAATCAGCTGCGGTCCAAAGAATGAGCTCCCCGTCTCCGGCGTTGGCAGCCCCGTGAGTTTCACCAATCTCTAACGCGGCAGGGTGGTGAGGTCTTTTAGGATTCTCAGTAGCCCCCCCCTGAATCCCTCCCAAGAGGGGACGTTCTACCGTCTCCATCCAATAGAAATCACCGGCGACCACATCTTTTGGAATATACAGGACAAAGCTGTCTTTCAAGTAGGATTTAAAGAGCTTATCAGGCGGCAGAATAGCCTGCTGTATACGCTTGGCATAGACAATGGAATCTAGGATTTCCTTATTCTTCTCCGTCAGCTGGGCATGGGCGAGATCTACCTCACTTTTCTGGTGCTCCACCAGTTCCTTTTGACCTGAAATGATGTCTTTCTGCTTCCGCGTAACCTGAAAACGGTTGAACATCACCCCTCAAAACATGGCCAAGAGCCCCAGTCCACCCCAAAGGGCATAACATTGTGACTTTTCCTTTTCAAGTTGCGCTTCTTGTGCGGCTAGTTGAGCATCCATAACCTTTTTTGCTTCCGCTGCCTGAACGCTATCCGCTGCGGCTTGCTTTTCATAGGCATACCTGAACTCTTGCCTAATGATCACTTGTTGATTCTCTTGACTTTCAATACTGTCTTTTATGCTGATGAACCTTTCGTACACCTCGAGTGCTCGTTTATAGTTCCCAAGGTCTTTTTCGATAATCCATAAGGATTCCGCTGCTCCTCTTGCTTCGATAGCTGCCCCGAGATCCGTAGCGAGATCAAGGCCTCGCTCGCTGTAGTCCCTTGCTCTTGGCAAATCTCCAAGACCCGCATAGGATTGTCCTAAATTGATCAAGTTTATCGCAATCCCTTGAGGAAAATCGATCTCTTCGAACATGTCAAGACTTTGCTCGTACAGCGCTATCGCTTTCCTGAATGAGCCCATGCCTTGATAGGCAAGTCCTAGGTTGCTCAATGCGGAAGCTTCGCCGTGTTTATCCTTCTGTGCTTAGTAGATAGCCAAGCTGCGCTCGTGACTTTCTTTCGCCTCTTCAAGCCGCCCCAAGTCCTTATAGATCAGTCCAATATTGTTCAGATTTATGGCAATTCCCCATTGATGTCCTATCTCTTCCTTGATGGCGAGACTCTGCAGGTTATACTCCAATGCACGTCCCGGGTCGTCTTGGCTCCAATACACGAGCCCAATGTTGATTAAGCAACCGGCAGCCCCCCCTGCTTATTGCCCTCCTCCTCTCTGATTTTGAGGCTTTGCATGTAATGATCGATCGATCTTGCATAGTCGCCGGTACTTTCTAGTACGATGCCCATGTTATTCAAGGCCGAAGCTTCGCCAGAAGCAAATCGAACCACTCTGGCGGTCGCGAGTCCCAATTGGAAATATTCCATGGCCTCCTTGAACCTACTTTGGTGCAGTCGAGCCCTACCTTGGTTGATCTGAGCTTGGGCAATGAGCTTCTGGTGAGCTAGCTTTTCAGCCAATACAAGTTGCATGGAGGCGATACTAAATGCGCTATCGGGCTGCGTATAGAGGAACTTCTTGAATATCGGTCCAAGCACTTCCGCCCTCACCGTATCGTGGAGCTCCATGTTCTCCCAAACGCCCCAAAGGCTGTCTAGATCGTCTTGACCCCGCAGCATCAGCGGGCCAACGATTAAGAAGATGGCCAATAAAGTGGATCTCAGCAACATTTTGCAGAGGTTAGACAAGCCTCAAACCAGAAATGGACGAGCGCCTGCGTCCAAATTAGGCAAATCAGGTAGGAATAACTGTGCGAAGTGCTGAGAAAAGCGATGTGATCTGTAATACCCAGCATGTATTGTTGATTCATTGATCGACCTAGCGTCAGGTTTGCAAGCTACTTCCCTATTTTCGCCCCATGATCAGAGGAAAGAAAGTTGTTGTTGTCATGCCTGCTTACAATGCAGAGAAGACACTCAAGACCACGTATGACGAGATTCCATTTGATATTGTAGATGAAGTGGTATTGGTGGATGATAAGAGCTCTGACAACACCTCCAAGCTTGCCAAGGAGATTGGCATCAAGCACGTGATCACCCACAAGCAGAACAAAGGATACGGCGGAAACCAGAAGTCATGTTACCGCAAGGCGCTGGAGTTGGATGCTGACATCACCATCATGGTACACCCTGATTACCAATACACCCCGCTATTGATTCCTGCCATTGCCGACATCATCGCTAGTGGTTTATACGAGTGCGTTTTAGCGAGTCGGATCCTTGGTAAAGGAGCCTTGAGAGGAGGCATGCCGATGTACAAATACATCGCCAACCGCTTCCTTACGTTTACGCAGAACGTACTGATCGGACAAAAACTCAGCGAGTACCATACCGGCTATCGCGCCTTCTCCAAAGAAGTGCTTCAAAGCATCAATTTTGACGCGAATTCAGATGACTTTGTGTTTGACAACCAGATGCTCTGCCAGATCTTCTACGCTGGTTTTGAAATCGCGGAGGTGACCTGTCCAACCAAATACTTCGAAGAAGCTTCCTCCATCAATTTCTCTCGCAGTTCCAAATACGGACTCGGAGTGCTCTACTACTCGATGCTCTATCGACTCACGAAGTGGGGATTATCAAAACCTCGCATATTTCAAGCCCCATAATGAGCCCCTTTCTGCAGTGGTACCGTTACTTTTTCTTTCCCTTTTTGGTGTGGATCAGTACGGCGGCGTTGGTGACGGCTTTTACTGAAAGAAACACCCTTCACCTTTGGTTTAATGCACATCACCATGCGTGGGCAGATGTATTCTTTCGCTACCTCACCTACATGGGTGATGGCGTTTTTGGTGCATTCATCGTTCTGCTCGCCATGGTCTATCGGATCAGGTATGGCGTGGTTGGACTCATCGGCTTGGCCGGCTCAGGAATGCTTACGCAACTATTGAAACGACAGGTCTTCTTCGAGATCAAGCGCCCATCGAAGGTCTTTGAACAGATCGCTGACCTGCATTTTGTAGAAGGCGTAGAACTTCACGGCAACTTCTCCTTCCCCTCGGGACATGCTACGGCTGCATTCAGCATCTTTCTATTGCTCGCCTTCATCTTCAGGAAGCCAGCTTGGCAACTGGTGTGCTTCAGCCTCGCTCTTTTAGTCGCTTTTTCTCGGGTTTACATCAGTCAGCATTTCTTTGAGGATATTTTTGCTGGAAGCATCATAGGAACTACCGTGACCTCTATTGCATTCTTTTGGTTGTATCCAAAGACCTGGGGCTCAAAAGGACTGATCGAATGGATCGAAAACCGTTTTCGGGGTGAATCTACGTGACCACATACTGCTCTTCCTGCTAGGATTAGTGCTGTTCATTCCTTTTCTGGGACAGGTTCACCTGTTCGATTGGGATGAGATCAATTTTGCGGAGAGTGCCCGGGAGATGATGATCACGGGGAACTGGTTCCAAGTACAGATCAACTTTGAGCCATTTTGGGAGAAACCGCCCCTCTTTTTCTGGATGCAAGTGCTTTCGATGAAGCTTTTTGGCGTCAATGAGTTTGCTGCCCGACTCCCCAATGCGATCGCCGGTATCCTCACGCTACAAGTGTTTTATTTGATCGGTGCGCACCATCATGGAAGAGACTTCGGTATCCTGTGGGCTCTGCTTTATGTAGGAAGCTTTCTACCTCACCTCTATTTCAAATCAGGCATCATCGATCCATGGTTCAACCTTTTCATCTTTCTCTCGATCTATTTCCTCTATTTGATCATTGAGGAGAAGGCTTATGGCCGATTCAAATACGCCGTTGCAGCCGGAATTTTCACCGGTCTTGCGATCCTCACAAAAGGACCCGTTGGCTTCTTACTCTTCCTTCTCACCTTTCTGACGTGGTGGGTTTGGTCACGCTTCAGGCGTCCGGCCAGCTTCGGAGTCATTGCCACCTATGCTTTGGTTGCACTATCCGTTACCTTCCTTTGGTTTGGGTTAGAAACACTCCAAAACGGACCGTGGTTCCTTGTAGAGTTCATCACTTATCAGGTTGACCTATTCTTGAACCCTGTGGCCGGACATAAACAACCGATCTACTATCATTTTCTCGTGGTATTGCTTGGCTGCTTTCCGCTCTCTGTATTTGCAATTCCTACCTTTAGCAGAAGGTTTCAAGGTGATCACGATCGCCTTTCGCTTTGGATGAAGTTCACCTTCTGGGTGGTGATGATCTTGTTCTCCATCGTTACCACCAAGATCGTCCACTACAGCTCCATGTCTTACCTCCCCCTTTCCTACCTTGCCGCACTCTTCATTCATGAACGTATTCAATCACGGAAACGACTACCAAGGTGGCAACATATCTGGGTGTCAGCGCAAGGTGGGTTGATTGCATTTGCCCTGTTAACTGTTCCGCTGCTGATCCAGTTTCGAGCGAAGTGGGTGCACCTGATCAAAGACCCTTTTGTTGTGGGAAACCTCGAAGCAACAGTTGATGGTTTTGGTGGTGAATGGCTGGTGGGAGTAGTCTTTGCCACCGTGTTGATCCTTACACTTCGTACCATGAGACGGCAATTGCATTCTGGTGTTCGCATACTGTGCATGGGAACAGCCTTGACCATCTTCTTGACCATGCCGTTGATCGTGCCCATCATTGAGTCGATCAGCCAACGATCTGCCATAGCCTTCTTTGAAGCTCAGCAGGGTGAAGACGTCTACTTAGAGACCTACGGATACAAGAGCTATGCGCACTACTTCTACGGGCGGATCCAACCAAGCACGTCACACAACATGGATGAACACGCATTGGATGGGAGTCAAAAACCTATCATGGTATCGGTAAAGGTGAATCGCCTAGAACGCTTCATTGAAGAATATCCAAACGCCCAATTCCTCAACGAAGAAGGAGGCTTCCATTTCTTCCAAATCGACTGAACGAGGCCTAGTCTTCTATGACCTGAAGAATCTCCCAGAAACCCTGCTCGACTTTCTGCTCGGCAACCTTGTATTTCACCACCTTGACGTCGCCCGTTTTCAGGTCGCGCACTTCTACCTTGTCGTTTCGACCAGGCTTCTTCGCCACCTTGACGGGTTCTTTCTTCATCTCACTTTGAGGAGCGTTGGTGCTGACGTTCTGTGCTTCATTTGGATTCGGCGTAACATCTCTGCGGGTGGCAGATACCTGCTCAAGCGAGGGATCAGCCTGCTTTCCTTGCGTTGCTTGTGCCTCTTGTTGCATCGGTAAAGATGCGCGGAAGAGGAAACTCACGATGTCATGGTTGATCTTTTCCAGCAATTGCTCAAAGAGTTTGAACGACTCAAACTTGTAGATCAACAACGGATCCTTCTGCTCATAGCGGGCATTCTGCACGCTTTGGCGGAGGTCATCCATCTCACGCAAGTGATCCTTCCAATGCAGGTCGATCATGGCAAGGGTACTGGCCTTCTCCAATTCAAGTCGAAGGTTGCGCCCTTCTTTTGCGATGGCTTCTTCCATGTTCACCACTAACGGAAGGGCTTTCTTTCCATCCGTGATCGGAACCTCGATGTTCTTGTACTGCTCCCCTTGGGTAGCATGTACACGCGTGATCACAGGAAGTGCCAGTTGCGCCAGCACACGGTTCTTCTGATCGTAATGCTCCATTGCTTTCTGGAAGACCTTGTCGGTCAACTCCTCTGTAGATCGATTCAAGAATCCCTCCTCGTCCACCGGCGACTCAATGGTCAAGGTAGTGAAAAGTTCCATCTCGAAGTTCTCGTAATCTCGTAGCTCTTGGGTATTGCGAACCAAGGCAGCACAAACATCGTGGATGGCGTTCATCGTCTCCACGCCCATGCGTTCACCGAACAAGGCATAGCGACGTTTTTTGTAGATCACCTCACGCTGTGAGTTCATCACATCATCATACTCCAAAAGGTTCTTTCGGATACCGAAGTTGTTCTCCTCTACTTTCTTCTGCGCTCGCTCAATACTCTTGCTCACCATGCTATGCTGGATGACCTCACCTTCTTCAAGGCCCATACGGTCCATGAGTTTTGCGATCCGCTCTGAGCCGAACAAACGCATCAAGTTGTCTTCCAAAGACACGAAGAACTGCGATGACCCCGGATCTCCTTGTCGACCCGCCCGACCACGCAGCTGTCGGTCTACACGTCGAGACTCATGGCGTTCTGTGCCGATGATGGCTAAACCACCTGACCCCTTCACGCCTTCACCGAGCTTGATGTCGGTACCACGTCCGGCCATGTTGGTAGCGATGGTCACGGTTCCAGGCTTACCTGCCTCAGCAACTACTTCTGCTTCTTTCTGGTGCAGTTTCGCGTTCAATACCTGATGAGGGATCTTGCGCATCTTCAACATGCGGCTCAAGAGTTCAGAAATTTCAACTGAAGTGGTACCCACCAAGATTGGTCTACCTGCATTTCGTAGTTTCTCCACTTCATCGATCACCGCGTTGAACTTCTCACGCGCCGTTTTGAATACCAAGTCTTCTTGATCGTTGCGCTGGATCGGACGGTTCGTTGGAATGACCACCACATCGAGCTTGTAGATCTCCCAGAATTCACCTGCTTCCGTTTCTGCTGTACCGGTCATACCAGAGAGCTTGTTGTACATCCGGAAGTAGTTCTGAAGCGTCACCGTTGCATAGGTCTGCGTAGCGGCCTCTACCTTCACATTTTCTTTGGTCTCAATGGCCTGGTGCAATCCATCTGAATAACGGCGACCTTCCATTACACGACCGGTCTGCTCGTCAACAATCTTCACCTTGCCGTCCATGACCACGTATTCAACATCCTTCTCGAACATCGCGTAGGCCTTCAAGAGCTGATTCACCGCGTGGATGCGTTCTGCTTTCTCTGCATAGTCGCTGATCAATCGGTCTTTCACCTTGGCACGCTCCTCCTTGTCCGGAATTCGTTGTTCAAGATCAGAAAGCTCAGAGCTGATGTCTGGCATGATGAAGAAGCTCGGGTCATCGCCTTGATCGGTAATCAGATCGATGCCTTTTTCTGTCAATTCAATGCTGTTCTGCTTCTCATCGATCACGAAGAAGAGCTCATCATCGATCTTGTACATCTCCTTGCTTTGATCTTGCATGTAGAAGTTCTCGGTCTTCTGCAAGGTGGTCTTGATACCAGGCTCACTCAAGTATTTGATGAGGGCCTTGTTCTTTGGTAAACCGCGGTAGGAGCGCAACAGCTCTTCGCCTCCCTTTTTCAAGTTAGCATCGAGCTGCTTCTTGTCAGGTGTATTCTCTGAATCTGAGTTAAGGAGCTTCTTCGCCTCGGAAAGTCGCTCTGTGATCAACTTCCGTTGTGCTGCTACCAGACGCTCAACGCGTGGTTTCAAGGTGAGGTATTCCTGCTGATCACCTTTTGGGGTAGGACCAGAGATGATCAAAGGCGTTCGCGCATCATCGATCAAGACCGAATCCACCTCATCCACGATAGCGTAGTTGTGCTCACGCTGCACGAGGTCTTGGGTGCGGCTCGACATGTTGTCTCGCAAATAATCGAAACCAAATTCGTTGTTGGTTCCGTAGATGATGTCCTTCTTGTAGGCTTTTCTGCGCTCCTCGCTGTTTGGACGATGCTTGTCGATGCAGTCAACACTTAAACCATGAAATTCAAAGAGCGGACCCATCCATTCCGAGTCACGTCGAGCGAGGTAATCGTTTACCGTTACCACATGCACACCGCGGCCTGTTAATGCGTTCAAGTAAACGGGTAATGTAGCCACAAGGGTCTTTCCTTCACCCGTCGCCATCTCAGCAATCTTTCCTTCGTGCAGCACGATACCACCGATCAACTGAACATCGTAATGCAACATGTCCCAGGTGATCTCATTGCCCGCTGCATCCCATCGGTTGAGCCAAATGGCCTTTCCGTTTTCTAACTTGATGTGGTTGCGTTCAGCAGCTAGCTGCTCGTCCCATTCTGTGGCCGTCACTTCAATGGCACCATCGTCTTTCCAACGGCGTGCGGTTTCTTTCACCACAGCGAACGCTTCTGGAAGGATCTCTTTCAGCACTTCTTCGAGCTTTTCCGTCAAGACCTTCTCAATAGCATCGATCTTCTCATAGATCTCCTCTTTCTGGTAGATCTCGATGTTGTCGTCTTCGAGTTCTTTCTTGTGGTTTTCAATGGCTGCACGTTCGTCAGCTACAGCTGCATTGATTTTATCTTGAAATGCTTTGGTCTTACCTCTTAGTTCATCGTTCGTCAGCTTAGAGAACGCAGCGTAGTGCTGGTTGATCTCTTCGACCATCGGCTGGATCGCCTTGATGTCTTTGTCGCTTTTGTTTCCGAAGACCTTATTGAGGAGGTTGTTTACTACGTCTAACATGGGTCAATAATTGAATCTGATCAGGAGCAATGGTCTTGCCAAGCGTTCTTTGCCTGCCATTCTGCCACATTTCTCAGAAAAGGTGCGAAGTTACGGCAAATCAGGGGTGAGTTTCATGCCATTTTAGGATACAAAAAAGCCCTTCGATGGAAGGGCTGTTTCTTCGTTTGGGGTATTGTCAGTACTCATCTTCGTTAAAGAAGAAATCATCCTTGGTGGGATAATCCGGCCAGATATCCTCGATGGTCTCATAGCTCTCTCCTTCATCCTCTAATGCCTGCAAATTCTCAACAACCTCAAGCGGTGCGCCCGTACGCATCGCGAAGTCGATCAGCTCGTCTTTTGTAGCTGGCCAAGGGGCATCTTCTAAGTATGATGCAAGTTCTAATGTCCAATACATTTCTCCTTCTGATTAAAAGGGTTATGTCAAGCCGCAAAAATATCATTTTGACGCATCCGTGCAAGCGGTATTTTCACGGGCTTATTTTGTTGTTTTTCAATTATTTATCCGATACCCTGATCTGCCAAGGCACCTCTTCCACGCCTAATTTCATCGTTAAATGACGCGATAAGACGAAAAAGTAGTCAGAAAGGCGATTTAAATATTGCAAAATCAAAGGGTTAACCGCTTCGTTTTCTGACAGTGCTGAGCACAAACGCTCGGCTCTACGGCAGACGCATCTACAAACGTGCGCGTTGGATACGGATGGATGTCCACCAGGCAAAACAAACGAACGCATCTCTGGAAGCTCGGCATCCATGGCGTCCATGCGCTCCTCCAAGTAAGCGATCTCCTTTTCATCGATCATCGGAAGCTTCATCTTGTTCTTCTCTGGGTCGGAGGCCAACTGCGAACCGATGGTGAACAGCTCGTCTTGGACCTTCTTCAGGTCGTTGCGATGTTGTTCAATATCGATGCCGTCGCGTAGCACACCGATGAAGGCGTTCAATTCATCTACCGTGCCATAGGATTCGATGCGCAGGTGGTGCTTTGGAAGACGAGTGCCTCCGAGAATACCGGTTTGGCCTTGGTCTCCCTTTTTGGTATAAACTTTCATGGTCTCAACATAAGTTATTCGAAGCGGTTAAGCAAAGGTTACTTTTGGCGCCTTATCCAAGCATGCAAATCAATTTTAAACTTTCTTCCGTTCAATGGGTCACACTGGCCCTCCTTGCATTCACTTGGGGAAGCTCCTTCATCCTGATGAAAAAAGCGCTGCTCTTCTTCACTGCAGAGGAAGTCGCAGCCTATCGCATCAGCGTGGCGATGCTGGTCTTGATGCCTCTGGCGCTGCAAAACCTTTCTTCCTTCAAAGGAAATGTGAAAGCCCTTTTCGCTACAGGATTGTTTGGTAACGCCATTCCCGCATTCTTGTTCGCTATTGCCCAAACGGAAATCCCTAGTTCACTCAGCGGAATGCTGAACTCGCTGACCTCCCTGTTCACCTTACTCATCGGCATCCTCTTCTTTCGTGCAGCGATGGTCCGCTTCCAGATCGCAGGGGTGATCCTGGCCTTGATCGGAGCGTTAGGACTGATCGGGTTTGATCATCTGCTGGCGTTCGGCACTTACGGAAAGTACGCCACCTTGGTGGTGATTGCCTCTGCTTGCTATGGAATTGGCGTCAACATCATCAAGCACTATTTGCATGATGTGAAGCCTACGCACATCACATCACTTTCCTTCTTATTGGTTGGTCCACCCGTGGCCATCTACTTGCTGGCCGGAACCGACTTCGTTGTAACATTAACCGCCCAACCCGAGGCATGGGAAGGGGTACTCTACCTGTCGTTGCTGGGCATCGTGGGCACGGCAATCGCTGTGATCATCTTCAATCGACTTATCAAAGAGACCACAGCCGTATTCGCCAGCTCGGTGACCTATTTGATCCCGGTGGTTGCCTTGGGCTGGGGGATCATCGATGGGGAGGCCTTTGATCTGGGTCAAGGATTGTTCTTATTGCTGATCCTTGCGGGTATCTTCCTGATCAATTCGGGAGCTCCCGGAAAACTCTATAACCGTCTGTTCAGGTAGCATTTTGCATTTTTACGCTGTGAAAGTGTCTTGGAAACATCCCCTTACCGTCTTGGCCCTGTTGCTCATAGCGATTGAGTTAGGTGCAATTTTGCTGATGCCGGAGCCCCCAACGGAGGCCGAAATGAAGGCGAGTGCACCTCATGCTGACCTCTCTTACGTTCCGTACATGATGACAGCACTAACAGCAGCTTTCCTTGCGTTCTTTACCGACCTGATCGGGATGATCATCTTCATTCTGCGCGGAACCATTAAGGAACGCTTGGATGCGATCATCTTGCTGTTGATCGCCTTTCTACTGCCGCTGATCTACTTCGCTGATCGTATGTAGCGGCACTAGCATCAGCGCATCGATGTAGATCAAATTCATGGATTCACTGTCTTTCCACAAATACATTTTGAACGGCTCACCACGCTCATCCACTGGTAAGGACAGCTCAAAGGATTGCTCCTGCCACTGATCAGCAGTGCTTTCCTCCAAATGAATACGCGTTGCCTTCCAAAACTGGTCCGCCTTTCGTTCGGTTACCAGGGTGATGCTATCTGGGTAGAGCGACCAATAGCTGAAAGAACCCTTCAGTGCATTTACCCCTGCTTCCATTTGCATTCGGAAGGATGGGGAGTACGGCGCCCGGTCTATCATGACCAAAGCATACTCACCGGTTGATGCTCGGCGATCTGAAATGAACTGCGGACGTGTGGCATCGTGCAGATACTCGAAGGAGGAGCTCAGCACACCCCCTTCTGTACTGAACAGCTCACTCAGATCAGGTTTCTCAAAATAGGCAACCCTTCTCGCTCCCATCAAGAGGTACTCCTTATGTTGGATGGCCAAGCTGGCCCAGTACGGTCAATATAGATCGACTTAAAATTGAACCCGAACAGCATATGCGTCAGGTGAAACAGGATGGAGAGCATGAAGATCCAACTGAACCATTCTTTCAGTCGCCAACGATCGATATAGAAGGCATAAGCAGATAAGCTTAGGGTCAAGATCAATGGAAAAGTGAAGTAGAAGGTGTAAGAGATCGGAGGCTTGATGGAAAACAAGAAACTGGCAAAGACGATGGCAGCAGAGATCAAGAGTAGGCGCTTGATGGTTTGCGCCTCTTTATCTCGGTTCAACAGAAGAAAGTAGACGAGAAAGACCACCTGCAAAGCACTTGCAATGATCAGTACGACGGCCGATGGCACTGCCCAAGGCTGGACATCGATCTGCTGAAACAGCAACTCGATGTGTGAGGTATACCGCGCAATCTCGATGGTTCCCATGGCAAAATAGCGTCCCAAGAACTCAGGGAAGTAGAGCAAGTTCCTGGCATTAAACACCACGTTGTTCTCTGTGCCACCCAGTGGGTCGTTCCACAACGCATCCAGTGTAAGGATCAACGTAATGGATGCAAGTATTGCACCACCAAGAAGGAGATCGTCGCGGATGCAAATGATCGAATCGTATAGCGCTCCTTCAGCATGAGCCATATCCCAAACGGACCGATCAGCACCCACGACATATGCACTTGAAAGACCCACATCAGCGCGAACCCCATCAAGGCATAGGCGAGTCGCATGTCCAATATGGACCTCCCCGCCCAAAGCGTTCGATCCATCCATGGAACAAAAAAGCACACAGCTCCAAGTAAGACAAAGGATGGGTTTATAATGTAGGTAGAAAAGTGCAGGGTCCATGGTGAGGTCAACACATACATCCATACCAGCCACTTCGGCAGGCGTTCAAGGCGGCGCGTCAAAAACCACCCAAGGAAAAGCAAGGCGGCAAACGACAAAAGATTAAGCAAAACCACTGGCGCTTCAGGAATCGTAAGGATGTTCAGTGCCAACATGATGATGGAGCCCATGAGTCCGCCGGCAAGTCGAGAAGGCACTTTATACATGGAGTCGGGGGCCCATGCCGGCCATTCGCCCGCGGCATAGGCACAAAGTCCAATGAGGTAGCTCTGCAATTCATCGGTATCCCAAAACTTTTCCGTTAATCCGTAAAGTGTCACAAACAAAAAAAATCAGCACGAATGCCAGCGCTACCCGAATGCGGCTGGCAAAGACCCACTGAAAAAGCGAAGCGGTAGGGTTAGGAGTGTGTTCATGCGGTATCAGCGGCTAAAGGTAGGTCTGCACAGCATCATCGCAAGAGAATGATCAAGGCAAACAAAAGCATAACCGAAATGATCCCGACCCATTCCCGATCAGGCAGACGTTTGCCTACAGGCCAACTGATGTAGCCGTAGAGCGCAGGAAAGCCAAGAAAACCGATGCCGATGAGCAGGTAGGCATAGGACCACCCCTCTGAGCGGAGGAAGATGCCCAACCCACCGACCGCCACCAGCACAATGAGTGCGGTGGTTATCCTGTCTTTCCGATTCATTTCAGGTTATTCACATTATAGTTTGTTGATAACTCGGAAAGCATTACTTTTGCGCCCCTTTTAGAAAGTAAAAATAACGCTATGTACGCAATTGTAGATATAGCAGGGCAACAGTTCAAAGTAGAGAAAGACCAGAAGGTTTACGTTCACCGCTTAGACGCCGATAAAGGAAAGACCGTGTCATTTGACAGGGTTTTATTGATCGACGACAACGGTAAGGTAAACATTGGCGCCCCAGCTATCAGCGGTGCACAAGTTAGTGCAACCGTTTTGGAACACCTTCAGGGTGATAAGGTAATCGTCTTCAAAAAGAAGCGCAGAAAAGGTTACCAAAAGAAAAATGGACACCGTCAAGCATTGACAGAGATCCAGATCAGTGAAATTAAGGCGAGCGGAGCCAAGCCAGCTGCGAAAGCAGAGAAAGCTGCTCCTAAGGCCGAAGCACCTGCAGCGAAGCAAGAAGAAGCTCCGAAGAAGGAGGAAGCGAAAGAGGCTTCTGCTGATTTGAGCAGCATGACCGTTGCAGAATTAAAGGACCTAGCAAAAGAGAAGAACATCACCGGATATTCTTCCATGAAGAAGGCTGAGTTGATCGAAGCCTTAAGTTGATCGAATAAAATTTAGAAAACATGGCACACAAAAAAGGTGTAGGTAGTTCTAAAAACGGACGTGAATCAGAAAGTAAACGCCTTGGCGTAAAGATCTTCGGAGGTCAAGACGCCATTGCTGGAAACATCATCGTTCGTCAGCGTGGTACACAGCATCACCCAGGTGAGAACGTAGGAATGGGTAAAGACCATACCTTGTTCGCATTGACCGATGGTACCGTAGAATTCAGAAAAAAGGGAGGAAACAAGTCGTACGTTTCTGTGGTTCCAAAAGCGGAAGCATAACTCCTTTCAAACGATAACGAAAGATCCCGAGCACGCTTCCAGCGGTTCGGGATTTTTTATGCGCATTCCTTTCATCATATCCCCATCCATAATTAGTTTCACAGCATGCTAGCAATCGCACATATTCGCGCTCACCGAGACAAGGTGATCGCCGCCTTGGAAAAACGCGCCATCAACGCCACCAAGCAGATCGATGAGGCCATCGCCATTGACGAAGAACGCAGGGCTACCCAGGTACTTTTGGACCAGAACCTCGCAGAGGCCAAGAAGGTATCTGCCGAAATTGGTGCGCTTTACAAGGCAGGTAAGCACGAGGAAGCTAACGCTGCCAAAGCAAAGACAGGAGAACTCAAAGCCACCAACCAAGAACTTGACGCCAAGCTGAAGCAACTGGAGCGCAGCTTGAATGACGCGCTATCCGCTATCCCAAATACGCCGCATAGCAGCGTGCCAGCAGGCAAAGACAGCAATGACAACGAAGAGGTGCGCAGGCATGGAGAGGCGGTTGCCAACCCACAAGCCACCCCGCACTGGGAACTGACGGAGCGCTTCAAGCTGATCGATTTTGAAACCGGTGTAAAGATCACCGGAGCAGGTTTCCCGATCTATACTGGAAAAGGCGCCAAACTGCAACGTGCGTTGATTCAATTCTTCCTTGACCAAGCCGAGGAGGCAGGTTACACCGAAGTGATTCCTCCATTGATGATCAATGCCGACTCTGGTTTCGGCACCGGTCAGCTTCCCGACAAGGACGGGCAGATGTATCAAGCCACAGAAGATGACCTCTTCCTCATTCCAACAGCAGAAGTTCCGATCACGAATATGTACCGCGATATGATCTTGGATGAGGCTAGCCTTCCGATCAAAAACGTCGGCTACACGCCATGCTTCCGAAGAGAAGCGGGATCGTATGGCAAAGACGTTCGTGGTTTGAACCGCCTTCATCAATTCGATAAGGTGGAGATCGTTCAGATTGAAAAACCGGATCGTTCTTACGAAACCATTGAGCACATGGTGAAGTACGTAGAGGGACTATTGCAACAACTGGAGTTGCCCTACCGCGTGCTCAAGCTTTGTGGCGGCGACATGGGCTTTACCTCTGCCCTCACCTATGACCTGGAGATCTTCTCAGCCGGACAAGAGCGCTGGCTAGAAGTGAGCTCTGTTTCCAACTTTGAAACGTATCAAAGTAACCGCATGAAGCTGCGCGTTAAAGGAGCGGATGGCAAGAAATACCAAGCCCATACCCTCAACGGTAGCGCATTGGCCCTTCCGAGGATCGTTGCTGGTTTGTTGGAGAACAACTTTGATGGCGAACGCATTGTTATACCACAAGCATTGGTACCTTATACTAAGTTTGAAACCATTCAAGCATGAAAAACATCGTTGTAATTCTGAGTGCATTGAGCTTGATCACCTTCAGCTCATGCAACATGCAAGTGAAGAAAGAACGCCTAGAGAAGATCGATAGCCTTGGCGTACACCTGAATTATGTGGGAGAACAGCTGCAGTCACTCGATGAGCAGCTTTTAGAAAACCGCAGAAGCGAGATCGACCACCTGAGCACTTGGGTCTGGGACAACGTAGAAGACACCCTTCCGAAAAAGCAGGGTTTGGCCTTTGGCGACCTCATGCGCACTACCAAATACATCAAGAAGGCACAGTCGCAATACAAAGAAGTATCGAATGAATACAACTACAGCCAAGAGCAACTGAAAACCTTGCGCAAGGATGTGGAGAACAGTTTTTACAGTGAGGAAGAGTTCAAAGGCTATTTCCAAACGGAAGCGCGCTCCATTGACGCCCTGGTGAAAGCCAGCGATGAACTGAAATCAAACTACGACTACAGCAACAGTCGATACGAAAAGTACAAACCCACCGTTGATGGCCTTTTAGACTCCATCAAAGCGGTGATATACTCGGATGAACCAGTACGTAAATAGTCTTCTCCTACTGCTCTTTTTGTTGGTAGGCCCGTCCGTCTTCGCCCAAGAAGCCACGATCCAGGCCACCACCGATGAACAGTTGGCAGCCTATTACTATCGGCAAGGCGAATTCGACAAGGCCTTGCTGTACTATGAGCGCTTGTATGATGAGCGCCCGAGCGACGACCACTACCAATACTACCTGAACTGCCTGCTCGCCTTAGAAGAATTCAAGGAGGCTGAAAAGCTGGCCGAAAAGCAAGCGAAACTGGCGCCGCAGAACCTCGGTTATCAAGTGGACATCGGCAGGGTTTACAAGCGTGCGGGAGACGAGTCCAAGGCCGATAAGCATTTCGACAAACTGATCAAGGACCTCAACGAGGCATCGATCAATCAGATCGTTGATCTTGGAAAGGCCTTCTCTGAACTCAATGACGCCGACCGCGCTTTGGAGGTCTTTTACAAGGGTCGGAAGATGATGGGCGACAGCTATCCATTCCATTTTCAGATTGCTCAGGTACTGGGTCAAAAAGGCGATATCGAAGGAATGATCAATGAATACCTCGATGTATTGTTGGTGAGCAAAGGTTACCTGCAAAGCGTTCAGAATACCTTGAATCGGGTGATTGGGTTTGATGAGCAGAACCAGTACAATGCGGTGCTCGAAGAGGCGTTGATGGAGCGTGTGCAGAAACGTCCAGACGATGATATCTATGCGCAGATGCTCGTGTGGATGCTGGTAAGACAGGACCGATATGATGCGGCACTGGTGCAGGTGAAGGCCCTAGATAAGCGAAATCGTGAGGATGGTGGTCGAGTGATGAGCCTTGCGCGTACCGCCCTTGAGAATTTCCAGTACGACGTGGCCGCAGACGGCTTTAGCTACGTGGCAGAGAAAGGTCCTGGCGATTATTACTACAGTGAAGCCGTGACGGGCAAGTTAAGAGCACTGAAGGAACAGGTGGTCCACACCTCCTTTACCACAGAAGAGTTACAAGCATTGATCAATGCTTATCGGGATGCCCTGGATGAATTCGGTAAGCGCGCAAGTACTTGGGAGGTAATCCGTGATTTAGCCCATATCCAAGCGTTCTACGCGGGTAAATACGATCCGAATGCCAGCAAAGAGGCCGCTGAACTTCTAGAGGCATCGTTGAATATCGGCGGCCTGAACGAGCAACAACAAGCTGCACTGAAGATGGAGTTGGCAAACATCCATGTGCTGAACGGACGCATTTGGGAAGCCTCATTGCTCTATGGCCAGGTGGAAAAGCGCTTCAAGTACGATGAGATCGGCTTCCAAGCGAAGCTGAACAATGCCAAGGTCTTCTACTACTCCGGAGATTTCGGTTGGGCGGAAGCACAGCTAGATGTGTTGAAAGGGTCCACCTCAAAACTCATCGCCAATGACGCGATGGAGCTGGCCACCTTCATCTCAGAGAATACGGGTTTGGATACCACCACCGAAGCCTTGGCCACCTTTGCCCATTCCGAATTACTCCTCGCGCAACACAAGTACGACAGTGCGATTTATCTACTCGACCTGATCGAACGAAACTTCCCGGGTCATGAATTGGCAGACAACATCCTGTTTCAACGCGCATCCATCGACATGGAAAGGGGAAACTATGAATCCGCTGCCGAAAAGTTCTTGCTGGTTGCCGAAACTTACCCCAGCGACATCCTCGCTGATAATGCCTTGATGGAGGCTGGGAGGCTTTACGAGCAGTCGCTCAACAACCGAGAAAAGGCCATGGGCATCTACGAACAGGTCTTAACAGACTTTCCTGGAAGTCTATTCGTAGTAGAAGCACGCAAACGCTACCGCATCTTGCGCGGCGATCAGATCAATTGATCCGCAATACCGACGTTCGATTGTTCATTATTTTCAATCGCATCTTTTCTGTGGGCATAGCAAATCTCTAGTTTCGCTTATATGGCGGAAAAAGCGGAAGAAAAATTTCAACGTCGACGGTTACGCGGTTCTTACCTCTCCGTGATCCTGAGTGTTTCATTGGTATTGTTCACCTTGGGCCTTTTGGGCTTGGTGATGCTTTATGCGCAGAAACTGAGCACACAAGTAAAAGAGAACATAGGGTTCACGATCTACTTGCACGATGACATCAAAGAGGTAGACATTCAACGCCTCCAAAAAGCCATCGACATTTCAGACTACACTGCCCAAACCACCTACATCTCAAAAGACCAAGCGGTGGAGGTATTGAAGAAAGACCTCGGCGAGGACTTCATGCAATACCTTGACTACAACCCCCTGCTTGCGAGCATAGAGGTAAAAGTGAACGCAGACTATGCCCACGCAGACAGCTTGGCACAGATCAAGGCTCAGTTATCGAAGAGTTCAAAGATCAAGGAGATCAACTATGAAGAATCGCTGGTGCAGATGGTTCAAGACAACATCCAGCGCGTTGGTGCGCTCATGCTCGGTTTTTCTTTGCTTTTATTAATAGTTGCCATTGCATTAATTAACAACAGTATACGCCTCTCTATCTACAGCAAGCGTTTTCTCATTAAAAGCATGCAATTGGTAGGAGCCACACAAACCTTCATTCGCAGACCCTTTGTTCAAAAAGGCATCGTACACGGGATCTACAGCGCGCTGATCGCGATCTTATTGATCATGGGCGTGATGTACTACTCGCAACGCTACCTTCCTGATCTCTTCCAGATCCAAGACATCGAGATCTTGGCGTATCTATTTGTGATCGTATTGGCATTGGGAATTGTAATTTCGTGGATCTCTACCAGTTTAGCCGTGCGGAAATTCATTCGTACACGTAGTGATAAATTGTATTGAAGATGAGCGAAAACAACAACTTGCAAGAATTCCACCTGGGTAAAAAGAATTTCATGTTGATCGGCATTGGCGTAGTCGTGGTGGTCATCGGATTCTTTCTCATGAGCGGCGGTGGAGCCGACAACGTTACCTCCTATAGCCCTGATATCTTTAGTTTTCGTCGCATGTACATCGCGCCGATCGCCATTTTGGCTGGGTACGGCATCGTGATGTGGGGCATCATAAAGAAATAGACCTTGAGCATCTTTGAGGCGATCATCCTTGGCGTCATCCAAGGCCTGACCGAATTCCTGCCCGTAAGCAGCAGTGGCCACTTAGAACTGGCGAAATCCCTTTTGGGTGATAACAGCCTTCCCGAAGAAAGTCTGATGATGACCGTGGTGCTGCATTTCGCTACCGCCCTGAGTACCTTGGTTGTCTTCCGTAGAGAGGTCATCGAGATCTTCAAAGGCTTGTTTCAATTCAAATGGAACGATGAAGCCAAATTCTCGGTCAAGATCATCCTCAGTATGCTTCCAGCGGCCATCATCGGCGTGGCCTTCAACGACCAGATTGAAGCGCTGTTTTCTCACCAGGTGGTACTCGTTGGTATCATGCTGATCGCTACGGGGATGTTGCTCTTCCTTGCAGATCGTGCAAAGAAAACCGAACGTTCGGTGAGTTTTGGAAATGCCGTGATCATCGGGGTGGCACAGGCCATCGCCATCCTTCCGGGAATCAGCAGAAGCGGAGCTACGATCTCTACATCCGTTCTGCTCGGTATCGATCGAGAACGAGCTGCACGCTTCTCTTTTTTGATGGTGGTTCCCCTGATCTTCGGCAAGATGGCTAAAGACCTGTTAGACGGCGGATCTGCAATGGCCGGCATGGATGTGCTCCCGCTTGCCGTCGGTGCAATCGCGGCCTTTGTTGCGGGACTAATCGCCTGTAGATGGATGATTGCACTGGTCAAAAAGAGTCAACTCAAGTACTTCAGCTACTACTGTTTTGTGGTGGGCATTGCTGCCATTTTGCTGGGATAAGCGTACATGGAGAATCAAGAAGCCTTCGGATTTACCTTATTGGTCAACAAACCCTTGGAGTGGACCTCCTTTGATGTGGTCAACAAGTTGCGCTATGCAGCTAAGCACATCACAGGGCGCAAGAAGATCAAGGTTGGACACGCAGGAACGCTAGACCCACTCGCTTCTGGCTTGATGATCATCTGTGTAGGCAAACACACCAAGTCCATCGAATCATACATGGGCTTAGACAAGCAGTACACCGGAACCTTCAAACTGGGAGCTACTACCCCATCCTATGACCTCGAAACGGAGGTCGATGCTGCATATGATCTCCCTGCAAATGACCCAGAAGAACTGCAATCTGTGGCGAGGCAGTTCGTAGGAACGATCGAACAAGTTCCTCCTGCCTTCTCGGCTAAGAAGATCGACGGGAAAAAGGCTTATGAGCTTGCGCGTAAAGGCAAGGAGGTGAATATGAAATCCGCACAGATACGTATTGAACGCTTTGATCTCGATTGCACCAACTTCCCAGAGATCGCTTTTACCCTTGATTGTAGCAAGGGAACCTACGTCCGTAGCTTAGCACATGACTTCGGAAAAGCCGTAGGAAGCGGAGCGCACTTGACCCGTTTGAAGAGAACAAAAATCGGCGACATGCTGTTGGAAAATGCGTACGGCATAGACGAAGCCCGTGAAGCAATTCAAGAAGCATGGAACTGCTTCTCGAATAAGCATTAGCAAAAGCGCTTTGAAATTTTATTTTTGCAACCCTTTTTTAGGGCTAAGAATACTCAAACACCAAGGTTTATGAAGCTTTCTCAATTCAAATTCGATCTTCCGAAAGAACTTATCGCTAAATATCCTGCTGAGCATCGAGACGAGTCGCGCATGATGGTGGTGAACGCCAAAGAGGGCACGATCGAGCACAAAGTGTTCAAGGACGTAGTGAACTATTTCGATGAAGGCGACGTAATGGTGTTGAACGATACCAAGGTGTTCCCCGCTCGCCTTTTCGGTAATAAGGAAAAGACCGGCGCGAAGATCGAAGTGTTCTTGCTCCGTGAATTGAACCGTGAAAGCCGCTTGTGGGACGTATTGGTTGACCCTGCACGAAAGATCCGAATCGGAAATAAACTCTACTTCGGTGAGGATGACTCATTGGTTGCGGAGGTTATTGACAACACCACTTCACGTGGACGAACCCTACGGTTCTTGTTTGACGGAAGCTACGAGGAGTTCCGTGAAACCCTGATGAACTTAGGAAACACGCCGCTTCCAAAGTACATTGAGCGGGAAGCCGAGCCAGAAGACGAAGAGCGTTACCAGACCATCTACGCACAAAATGAAGGTGCTGTTGCTGCGCCTACAGCCGGACTCCATTTCAGCCGCGAAGTATTGAAGCGCTTGGAGCTTCAAGGGGTGGATTTCGCTAAGCTTACGCTTCATGTCGGATTAGGAACCTTCCGTACCGTTGAAGTAGAAGACCTCACCAAGCACAAGATGGACTCTGAGCAGATCGAGATCCCAGAGGATTGTTGCGACATCGTGAATAACGCCAAGAAGAACAAGCGTCGGATTTGCGCCGTTGGAACCACTTCTATGCGAGCGATGGAGACCAGTTTCTCCACCGATAAAATGCTGAAGCCTTACAGCGGCTGGACCAACAAGTTCATCTTCCCTCCTTACGAATTCAGCGTAGCCAACGCGATGATTACGAACTTCCATGTTCCTGAGTCAACGCTATTGATGATGATCTCTGCCTTTGGGGGTTATGACCTGATCATGGAAGCCTATCAGCAAGCCATCAAAGAGAAGTACCGCTTCTACAGCTATGGCGACGCGATGCTCATCCTTACCTAATCCCGTTTAGCGGACATTTGTGAAACACTACGCCGTAATTGTTGCCGGAGGCAAGGGCAGTCGCATGAAAAGCGACCTTCCCAAGCAATTTCTTTTGCTGCTAGACGCCCCCATCCTCATGCACACCCTGGAGCGCTTTGCGCTAGCGGTGGATGATATCACCCTGATCGTTGTGCTACCCGAGCAGGAGCAGCAAACCTGGAGGAACCTCTGCATGCAAATGGGTTTTGACCTTCCTCATACCGTCGTAACCGGCGGAGCAACCCGATACGATTCTGTGAAGAATGGACTCGACGCTTGCGAAGATGAGGGGTTGGTTGCCATTCATGATGGGGTTCGTCCGTTGGTGAGCGAAGAACTGATTGTTCACTGCTTTGAGGCTGCTAAAGAGCATGGCTCTGCACTGCCTATTGTACCTGTTACCCAGAGCTTACGTAAAGTGGAAGGCGATCGAAGCACAGCGATGTTGAGAGAAGGTGTGGTGGAAGTACAAACTCCACAATGCTTTCAGCTGGCAACCCTGAAACCGTGCTATAAGGGTGAAGCTCAAGACAGTTTCACAGACGACGCCACCGTGTTTGAAGCGCACGGTCATTCTGTTCATCTCGTTGAAGGGGAGCCAACCAACCTGAAGATCACGACTCAAGCCGATCTGAAAATAGCCGAGGCGATCTTGGGTATGGCCCGCGGATGAAGCATAACTTTGTGGCTATGCCAGAAGTAAAGCGCAACATTCGCTCATTGAGCACAGAGGAACTCATCGCATTCTTCAAGGAACACGATCAGCCCCGTTATCGGGCCGAACAAGTGGAGCAATGGCTTTGGCAAAAGCAGATGAAGTCATTCGATGAAATGACCAACCTCCCGAAGGATCTCCGCCCCATCTTGGAAGAGCACTTCAAGATCCACGCGCTAGAGATTGCTGAAGAGCAGTTGAGCGAAGACGGCACCGTTAAGCTTGCCTTGCAACTGCATGATGGAAAAGTGGTTGAAGGGGTGTTGATCCCGGCAAAGGACCGAATGACCGCATGCATCAGTTCACAAGTGGGCTGTTCGTTAAGCTGTAAATTTTGTGCTACCGGAAAGCTCAAGCGGATGCGGAACTTGGAACCCGACGAGATCTTTGATCAAGTGGTTGCGGTGAAGGCCATGGCTTGGAAATACTACCAAAGGCCGCTGACCAATATCGTTTACATGGGCATGGGTGAGCCGCTCTTGAACTACAAAAATGTGCTCACCTCCATTGATCGCATTTCTAACGATGTCGGCCTTGGGATGTCGCCCAAACGGATCACTGTATCTACCGCCGGCATTGCCAAGATGATCCGCCGGCTGGCTGACGACAAGGTGCGGTTCCGTCTAGCGCTTTCGCTGCATGCTGCAAACGACGCGAAACGCAGTGAGATCATGCCGATTAACGATCAAAACAGCCTAGCCGAACTTGCTGATGCTCTGGGATACTTTCACCAAAACACAAAGAACCGAGTCACCTTCGAGTACATCATCTTCAAGGATTTCAACGATACCTTGAACGATGCCGATGAGCTTATCGCGTTCCATCGCAAGGTGCCGGGCCGGGTGAACATAATTGAATACAACCCCATCGACGATGGGGAGTTTCAGCAAGCTGACCCGGATAAAGTAGATGCCTTTGCAGCACATTTGGAGAAAAATGACGTTATAGTCAATATCCGCAGGAGTAGAGGAAAGGATATCGATGCGGCTTGCGGACAATTGGCAAATAAGAATGAAGTGGCTGCCTCCATGGATGCGTAGCTTTTGCTACATAGTGCTGTTGTCTTGTCTCCCGCTTACGGGCTGGACACGAGAAACAGACGCTTTTGTGCAATACAGTCGCTCGCTGAACATCCCCCGAACGGAAGAGGTATTGAAGCTAATCTTGGTGGAAGACAGCTTGCCAGCCGTGCTCACGCGCTACGGCGACGCCTTGCTCTTGCGTAGGTTCTTCCATGAATTCTCCGACAAGCCAGAGCTCCTTTTTGGCAACAATGACCGTAGCTTGATCGGCTATGAGCAGCGCGGTTCTGAGCTCTTCATCCTCTCTCGGCACCGCAGAGACAGCCTGAAGAATTTCAGCTTATTGCAGATCGAGCTAACCAAAGACAGCTTGCAGCGGATCCAAGAAACACACTTCAACCTCGCGAAGAAACGCGAGGTAATAAATAAGAATCCCTTGTTCTTTCATCGCTCTCCCCACGGCGCATACCTGATGATTTGCCAGCAAGAGGCATTCAAACCGGGTAAAAAAGCGGTGGTCAATGCCTACATTCAGGGTGAGGACACCAACATGCATTTTCACCTGCCGTTGAATTTTGATGGCGATGACGCTCAATTGTTGGGTGCAAGCATCGACGAGCGCGGGGTCTTGTACTTTGGAGCGCAGACCGGGATTCAGCTGAACTCCCCCTTTCGCAAAAAGCACCTCATCTACTCCTTCGACCCTTTTGAAAAGGTTATGGTAGAATTTGATATGAGCAGTTCAGACTTCTTCACACAGGAGATGCTCATCACCACCGCAGATTCGGGCGTCAACATCGTTTCACTCTACAGTGCAGACCCGCTGATCAATGAAAAGTCGAACGGGTTCAGCTTTGTGTCGACCTTACCGAATGGCCGTAACATCAACACGCGTTTTGGAGGAGCCTTTAGTCCATCCGCCTTGGCGGTACACAACGAATTCGAAAACGAAACGGATGGCTATGTGGCCGACCTGTTCATCAACGATGTGGTGCGAATCGGTAGAACCAGTTACGTTGTAATGGAGAAGCGCTACCATGATCAAATCTGTACGGCAGATCCGAGCACCGGCATTGTGCAATGCACAGACCAGTATCATTTCAATGGGATAAGTTTTGAGAACCCCGCAAAACCCGCTCGATCGGTAACCATCAAGAAGCGACAGCTCGACTATGATCAACCCGGCTCTTACTCCGGAGAAGTGATCCTACCGAAGGACGGGTTCGCTTGGGTCTTCTACAACGATCATTACAAGAACGATGGCACCAATGCAGAACGCATCATGAACAATGCCTCAAGGTCGGTCATGCGTTTCGTGCGCGTGGATGAAAGCGGGAAACTGCAAAGCGGGAAGATGAGTGCAGACCGACAAGCCGATTTCGCCTTTACCCCAAAAGCTGGAATGGCACAGAATGACCGCATGGCATTCTACCTTCAAAAAGATGGCGATCAATACCGCATCGGAAAGTTCGATTTTTCTAAACTAAGCGCCCTCAGTCAGGGTTTTAATTAGTGTAAGTTTGAACCCTGAAATGGGAAACACGTGAAGGTCATCGATCAAATAAAAGCCCCGATCGCGAAGGACATGGAAACCTTTGAAGACAAGTTCCGCTTGTCGATGAAAAGCGATGTGGCCTTGTTGGATAAGATCACCCACTACATCGTAAAGCGCAAGGGAAAGCAGATCCGTCCAATGTTCGTTTTCTTAACGGCTAAAGCAATGGGTGGCATCAATGAAAGCACCCACCGCGGCGCGGCGTTGATCGAACTTTTGCACACGGCCACTTTGGTGCACGATGACGTGGTAGACGATGCCTTTGAACGCCGAGGATTCTTTTCCATCAATGCGCTTTGGAAGAACAAGATCGCCGTACTCGTGGGCGATTACCTTCTATCTCGCGGATTGCTGCTCGCCATACGAAACAAGGAGTTCAAGCAATTGGAGATCGTGAGCAGTGCCGTAGAGCAGATGAGCGAAGGAGAGCTGCTGCAGATCGAAAAGAGCAGAGGTGTGAACTTGAATGAAGACATTTATTTCGAGATCATTCGACAGAAGACCGCCACACTCATCGCGAGCTGTTGTGCCTGTGGTGCGGCCTCTGCTGGTGCTGATGATGAAACCATTGAAAAGATGCGCTTGATCGGTGAAAAAATCGGCATCGCCTTCCAGATCAAGGACGACCTTTTTGACTACGGCCTAGGTGGTAAGATCGGCAAGCCGACGGGAATCGATATCAAAGAGAAGAAGAGCACACTCCCGCTCATCTACGCGGTGAACAACATTCCGAACGGCCAAGGAAAAGAGGCCCTACGCATCGTGAAGCGAAACAAGAAGTCGAAGAAAGACGTCAACAAGGTCATCGACTTCGTGCTGCAATCAGGCGGAATAGAGTATGCCGACAAAAAGATGCGCGCCATCGCTGACGAAGCACTGGCTGGCCTAGACACCCTCCCGGAAAACGAATCACGCGAAGCCCTAAAGCAGCTGGTTCGCTTTACCATTGAGCGAGAGAAATAACAAGCGCTCTTGGCGAGCACTGACATGCTTTCCATTCATTTCTCTCCCGCAACAAAACTCCTATTCCGATTCTGCGCCAACAACGAGAAGTATCTACGCACATAGCGCAAAGCGCTTACGGTAAGTCCATGCTAGATTTGGGCCATTGCTACAGTCGTTCAATAGCATCTTATAGCATGATGAGCAAAGAAGTAAGCATTCCGAGTGAAGCTATCCTGAACAAAATCTATCTGGTAAATGGCGAAAAGGTCATGTTGGATAGTGACCTAGCTGAACTGTATCGGGTAGAAACTAAGCGCCTTAACGAACAAGTTAAACGGAATCAGTACCGCTTTCCTGATGACTTTATGTTCCAGCTCACATCCGAGCAATGGGAAAACTTGAAGTCGCAAAATGCGACCTCAAGTTGGGGAGGTCGAAGAACGCTGCCGTTCGTTTTTACAGAACAAGGTGTCGCAATGCTCTCAAGCGTGTTAAACAGCGATATAGCCATCAAGGTCAATATCCAGATCATCCGTGTCTTTACCAAGATGCGTGAGATGATCCTGACCCATAAAGACATCCTGTTGAAGGTAGAACAGATGGAAAAAACGGTTGCTGGTCAAGACGAGAAGATCGCCGCCATTTTTGAGTACTTGAAGCAGTTTATCCAGCTTCAGGATACCCCGCGATCTGAGATTGGATATAAAAGGTCCACCAAGTAAAATCAACCAAAGAATTACAAACCATGCTCCCAGCTTGAGAAATGCAGCTAAACTCACGCAAACTGCAAGTCTGCGCTCGTTCCCTTACTTAAACCCGTTCTCCCCGGTAATGTCCAAGCCTGTGATCAGCAAGTGGATGTCATGGGTTCCTTCATAGGTCACCACCGACTCTAAGTTCATCATGTGACGCATGATCGGGTACTCATTGGTGATGCCCATTCCCCCCAGCACTTGACGTGCTTCTCTTGCAACCTTTAGTGCGATCTCAACGCTGTTGCGTTTCGCCATTGAAATCTGTGCGGAGGTGGCTTTTCCTTCGTTCTTCAACTGTCCGAGGCGGAGGACCATTAACTGCGCTTTCGTGATCTCTGTGATCATCTCAGCCAGCTTCTTTTGTTGCAACTGGAAGGATGCAATAGGCCGTCCGAATTGCTGCCGCTCCTTCGCGTACCTGAGCGCTGTATCATAGCAATCCATTGCCGCGCCGATCGCACCCCAGCTGATGCCATAGCGTGCAGAGTCCAAGCATCCCAATGGGGCTCCTAAACCTGACTTGTTCGGTAGAATGTTCGCCTTTGGAACGCGTACGTTGTCGAATACCAACTCCCCGGTATCGCTTGCGCGCAGTGACCATTTACCGTGCATGGTTGGGGTAGAGAATCCTTCCATCCCACGCTCAACGATCAAACCGTGGATGCGTCCTTCTTCGTTCTTTGCCCAAACCACCGCGATGTCTGCAAACGGAGCATTGGAGATCCACATCTTGGCGCCGTTCAAAATCACATGGTCACCATCTTCCTTGAAATTGGTGGTCATGCCACCAGGATTGCTGCCGTGATCCGGTTCGGTGAGTCCAAAGCATCCTACCATCTCACCTGACGCAAGTTTTGGTAAATACTTCTTGCGCTGTTCTTCGTTGCCGTAGGCATAGATTGGGTACATCACCAACGAGCTTTGCACAGATGCCGTACTGCGTAAGCCGCTGTCTGCTCGCTCCAGCTCTTGCATCAACAAACCATACGAGATCTGATCGAGCCCTGGCCCGCCGTATTCTTCAGGAATGTAGGGACCAAAAGCCCCAATCTCCGCCAACCCGCTGATCAAATGGCGAGGAAACTCCGCCTTTTCATACGCCTCCTCGATGATCGGACTCACCTCCTTTTTGACCCATGCGCGTGCGCTGTCGCGGATCAGTTTATGTTCTTCGGTCAGGAGGTCATCAATGTTGTAATAGTCTACGCCCTGAAAGCGGTCTTCTCGATTTGCCATCTTGTTTCAATTGCTTGTGCGAATTTAGAAGTTTGTTCGCCTGAAATTGTTCACGAAGCACATAGCTTTGTCAACGCATGGAATGGATCGAACGCACAACGAACGGACAAAACGCAGAATTCCTTCTCATCTTGTTGGTCTTGTTCATTTTGGGGGTGCTTCGTCAGAGTGAGGGACAGCGCCTCGGGGTATTCATTCGTGCCTTCATCAACCCTTCTCTACTCGATCAACAACTGAGGCAAGAACGCGCCTTCAACCGCGTGGCCGTACCACTCTTTTTTACTGTACTTGGCATCCTCTCGATCTTCTTGAGTCTTTCGTTCGGACACCTGGGAATTGCCGACACCTTTCAGTTCACGTTTCGCTTCCTGCTTTTCGCCTTGGTCTTGGCCGGCCTTACCCTTGTTCGTGGTGTTGGGTACCTCTTTCTGGCCTACCTCTTTGATCTGCGTAAAGTGCTTTCATCGCATTCTACCCATTGGCTGCTCAACAACTTCATTTTAGCCCTCATCGTCTTGCCAATCTCCATCGCCATTGCCTTCGGTCCGCCCTACCTCACACGGCCGTTGAGTTTGCTCGGTTTAGGACTCTTCCTCTTGTTCTACATCATCCGTTCCCTCCGGCTTTTTAGCGTCACCCAGCAACAAATGCACGTGCCTCTACTGTATAATGTTTTGTACCTTTGCGCGCTCGAAATTTTGCCCCCCGTAATGGTTGGGATGGCAGTTTGGAGACAAGTAGCATAAACAAGAGCACATCGGTATGAGCACGGAAGCTAAGAAGAAGAAAAAAATCAAGACCATCTTGGTCAGTCAACCCAAGCCTGAAGGAGATAAGTCGCCTTATTTCGACCTCGCCAGCAAGATGAAGTTGAAGATTGATTTCCGTCCGTTCATCCATGTTGAAGGCCTCACCGCTCAAGAGTTTCGCAAGCAACGCATCCAGGTGTTGGATCACAACGCTGTGATCTTCACATCACGCAATGCCGTTGACCATTTCTTCCGCCTTTGCGGCGAGTCACGTGTTACTGTACCAGACACCATGAAATACTTCTGCATGTCAGAAGCCATCGCTTACTACCTGCAGAAATATGTGGTGTACCGCAAGCGAAAGATCTTTGTTGGTGAGCGCAGATTTGCCGACCTGATGCCAATGATCAAGAAGCACGGCAACGAGCGTTTCTTGTTACCTTCTGCCGATAAGCTGAAGGAAGACATCACCAACCAATTGGACAGCGCTGACATCAAATACACACGAGCGATCTACTACCGAACCGTGATCAGCGACCTTAGCGATCTCGAGGATGTGAAGTACGATATGCTGGTATTCTTCAGCCCGAGCGGAATCAAGAGCTTGTTCCACAACTTCCCTGATTTTGAGCAAGGAGAGACCCGCATTGCGGCCTTTGGTGCTACCACCCACAAGGCCATAGCAGAGCACGACCTTCGCTTGGATTGCAGCGCTCCTACGCCTGAGTACCCTTCCATGACGGCAGCTATTCAAGCTTACGTGAAGGAAAGCGCGAAGTAATCCCGCCAACAATTCAGACTTTTGCTCCTGTGAACGAGCACGAACATAGCTTTCCCGAAAAGCGTCGATTGAAGCACAAGAAGCTCTTTGAAACGCTTTTTTCCAAAGGCACACGAAAGTTAAAGCATCCGCTATTGTGCATGTATAGCGCGGCGGATCTGCCTGCAAACGTACCTGTTCAAGTGGGTTTCGTTGCTCCGAAAAAACACTACAAGACCGCGGTTCAGCGCAACCAGATCAAACGTTGGTTGAGGGAGGCCTATCGCCAGCACGCAGGCCCGTTTGAGCAAATCCTTTCAGAGCACGACCTACCCCTAGCGCTGCTGTTCATCACATTGAAAAGTGATAACATCTCTTATGAGCTCATTCGTGATAAAATGGTGTTACTTTTACGTTCCATCGAGCAGGAATTAGGGCATGATCGCTAAGTTTTTCATCTTTTTGATCCGTTTCTATCAAGGCGGCATCTCTCCTTTTTTTCCAGCCACCTGCCGGTACACTCCGACGTGTTCAGAGTACGGAGTTCAAGCCTTGAAAAAACACGGTCCCTGGAAAGGTGCTCGACTTACCATTAAACGATTTGCCTCATGCCACCCTTGGGGAGGCAGCGGCTACGACCCCGTTCCTTAATTTGAATGACATGAAGAAGTACTGGAAGAAACTTACGATCATCGCTGCACTGGCCGTAGTTGCTATTGGCGGAAGCGCTTACGTAGAAAGCTATTTCGAGATATCGAAGAACCTCGACATCTTCAGCGGCGTTTACCGCGAGATCAACGTGAGCTACGTTGAAGAGACCAATCCAGGCAAGCTTGTTAAGACCGGAATCGATGCTATGCTGCGCTCCTTGGATCCATACACAAACTACATTCCTGAAGCCGACATCGAAGATTACAAATTCATGACCACGCACGAATACGGGGGTATCGGAGCCATGATCGGAACCCGCGATGGAGATGTGATGATCACCGAACCCTATGAAGATTCACCGGCGGTCAAGGCGGGGTTGATGGCCGGAGACGTCATCAAGAAAGTGGGTAGCATCAACGCAGAAGGAAAGAACTCCTCTGAATTAAGCGACCTGCTTCGGGGTGAATCCGGTTCTGAGGTGGAAGTGACGGTCTATCGTCCAGCTACCGAAGAAGAGATCACCACTACCATCATTCGAGAGAAGATCAAGTTGGATGATGTGCCTTACTACGGTATGATCGACGATGAAGTGGGCTACATCAGCCTCCGTGGGTTCACCCAAACTGCTAGTCGGGAGGTGCGCGAAGCGTATGATGAACTCGAGAATGAGAAGGGCATGAAGAAGCTCATTCTCGACCTTCGCGGAAATGGCGGTGGACTGCTGAATGAAGCGGTGAACATCGTGAACTTCTTTGTCCCCAAAGGGGAGATGGTGGTAGAAACCAAGGGTAAACTCAAAGAGCACTACAGCATGCATCGCGCCTTGAACAACCCAATCGACCTCGACATTCCGCTTGTTGTGATGATCGATGAAAGCTCGGCTTCTGCCTCAGAGATCGTTTCAGGAACGCTTCAAGACCTGGATCGGGCGGTGATTGTTGGACAAGAAAGCTTTGGTAAGGGCTTGGTGCAGACCACGACCAACCTCTCTTACAACTCCATCCTCAAACTTACCATCGCCAAGTACTACACCCCAAGCGGACGCTGCATTCAGCGCATCGACTACGGAAAGCGAGATGAACGTGGCCGCGCAGCTGAGGTCCCCGATTCACTGGTAACCACCTTCACTACGCGCAATGGTCGCGTGGTGGAAGACGGTCACGGCATCGTTCCTGACCTCGTGGTTGACATGGAGCCTTACAGCGACCTATTGGCAACGATGTTGAGTGAGAACATCTTGTTTGACTATGCCACCAATTACTATTTCTCTCATGACAGCATCGGCGCGCCAGAGGCATTCACGATGAGCGATGAGGAGTATGATGACTTCGTTGAATTCGCCCTTTCACGTGACTTTGAATACCGCACAAGCAGCACGGAAATGATGAAGGAATTGAAAGAAGTCATCGAGGAAGATGAGTTCTGGACAGAAGTTGAGGATGAATACGCTGCTTTGGCAAAAGGACTGGAGCGCGATCGAAAAGAAGACCTGTACAAATTCCGCAAAGAGATCCAGATCATCTTGGAGAACGAGATCGCCAGTCGCTATTACTTCTCAACCGGACGTATGCGCGCCTTCATGAAACATGATCCAGACGTTCAACGTTCCTTGGAAGTGCTTGGCAATAAAGAACGGTACACGTCCGTTCTTGAAGGGACCTGTGACGACTGTCAGATCAAAAAGGGCTAAGAAGCCACTGACAGTCCTGAACGAACCGAACTGAACCTACATGCTCCTGAAAGAAACCCATCATCGGTGGATCTTCTTATTGTCTCTGTGCCTCGTGGCAGTTGGCTTGCCGCTGTCTAAAGCCTTCATGAGCATTGGGGGAATTGTTCTTGCTGCAAACTTCTTGTTGGAAGGTCGATACTTGGAACGGTGGAAAAAGCTTACCTCATCGCCGCTGGTGATCGCTCTGGTGGCCGTTTATGTGATTCATGTCGTTGGACTGATCTGGACGAGTGACTACGCCTTTGCCTTCAAGGACCTGCGCGTAAAGCTTCCATTGCTGCTCTACCCTATCGTGATCGCACTGTCTGACCCGTTGAAGCGGAAGGAATTCTTACTCATCACCGGACTCTTCTCTGCCACGGTTATCCTCACCTCTTTCATCTCGACCTATGAGTACCTGCAGATCAGGGATCAACCAAACATCGATTTCCGATCCATCTCCTTGTTCACCAGCCATATTCGCTATGCGTTGATGGTTTGTCTGGCCTATTTGTTCTTGCTCCACCAAGCCTGGAACGAAGATGAAAACCCAGGCGCACGACTGAGCTACACGCTGTTGGCGATCTGGTTGAGTGTGTTTGTCTTTATCCTCCAATCGATGACCGGCATTGTGATCTGGCTGCTTTGCAGCTACCTTTTGTTGCTCTACACCTTGAGCTTTGTCAGGAGCAACAGACTCAAAACCATCGGATATACTGCATTGACGATCACGCCCTTGTTGGTCGGCTTCTACATCATTTTACAGGTAGATGCCTTTTACCCTGATGAACGGCCTGACTTCTCCAAACTTCCCAGCCACACGGTAGGCAACGAGGCATACACCCATGACACCACCAGCTTGAACCTCGAAAATGGGCATTACATCAACCTATACCTCGCGCCGGAGGAGTTGGAACGAGAATGGAATAAGCGGAGTGAGCTGAACTTCTGGACCGATCGAGACCGGAGTGGTCAGGCCGTTAACGCCACCCTCATCCGATACCTCACCAGCAAGGGATTGCACAAAGACTCAGTGGGCGTAAACGCACTCACCGACGCCGACATCGAGGCGGTGGAAAATGGCATTGCCAACATACGTTTCATCTACGGTAATCCGATCGACAACCGCGTATATACCGTCATTTGGGAATTCGACCGGATGATGAAGGAGAAGCGTGTTCAAGGTCACTCGGTAACGCAGCGCCTCGTCTTCTGGCAAACCGGCTGGGAGATCTTCAAGGAACATTGGCTGATCGGCGTGGGAACAGGTGATATCAACCTTTCCTTCGATGAGATGTACGACAAGATGAACATCAAACTGCTCCCGGAATATCGCTTGCGCACCCACAACCAATTCCTGGCCATCGCGATCTCCTTCGGACTGCTTGGCTTGGTCACCTTCATCGCCAGCATACTTCTGCCGTTCTTGCTGAACAGCAAAGCCAATTCCTTCTTGTACATCGGTTTCAGTATCATCCTGTATGCCAGTATGCTGAATGAAGACACCCTAGAAACACAGAATGGGGTGACCCTATTTGCATTCTTCAACGCACTGCTGCTTTTTGGAAGAGGCTCTGGAAAGGATCAACCTCCACAGACCGACTCGTAGATCGCCCGTGTTTGCGCCGCAGTTACCGACTTGGAAAACTTCTGCACCTTCTCCCAACCCCCTTGCTGACATGCCGCTCTCAGTGTGTCGTCTTCGAGCATGCGCTTACATGCAGCGGCTAGTTCCTTAGGGGCTTTGGTCGGACACAACAAGCCCGTAAACTCATGTTCAACCACCTCAACGATCCCTCCAGCTGCTGTGGCAACTACCGGTCGCTTCAAAGCCAAGGCATCCAGAATGGAGGTGCCTAAGCCTTCGGTTTCCGAGGTAATCAGGAAAACATCTAACGATGCGAGTAAGGAGAGCACGTCTGTACGAAACCCCAGTAAGGTGATATGCTTGTTCATTCCTTGGTCTGCGATGTAGGCCCCTACTTCTTTGCGGGATGGCCCATCACCGATCGCCACGAAATGCGCCTTTCCTCCCGCATCAAGAAAATGCTTTGCGGTATCTACAAAAGTGAAATAGTCTTTGTGGGGGGCCAATGCAGCTACATTACCAATCAGGGGTAGGTCATGGCTTACCTTTAACGCAGCCCTGAGGGTTGAGCTCGGTTCCACGCCTTCAAATTTCTTAAGGTCAACCCCGGAATAGACTACCTCTAACTTGCTCTTATCCTCGATGAACTCCTCCATGATCGTCTTGATCGCTTTAGAGACACAGAGGATCTTAGCAATCTTTGGGTAGTTGTATTTGTACAAGGAAAACGAGGAGTCGCGCACGGGAAAATCAACGCGTCTCGACACAATCAGCGGAACCGGGTTGTTGGTTAAAACGGCGCTCAACACGGCAAAGTTATGGGCATGGCTGTCGTGCACGTGGATCAGGTCAATGCCCTCTCGCTTACAGATATGAGAAACCCGAAAAGCTACCATTGGATTGCCAGAAAAGCCCTTGAAATAGGTGATGTGTGGAATATGTCGTTTCAAGCAGTACTTGTGGACCTCTGCGTTGAATGGGCACATCACCAACTGTTCCATGCCTTGGCCCATCAGCTCTTCAACGAGGTAGATCAGTTGCTGCTCTCCCCCACGCCAGGTTTTAGGCGATGATATGTGAAGGACCTTCATGATGCTTGACGTTGGAGTTGGTGAAGCTTTTGGTACTTCAGATAGGTGGCCTTCGCTGAGTTCCGCGCGATTACCCAACCGTAGTAACCGTCTAGAAATCCCAGCTTGAGCACATACGCTTTGAAGAATTTCGCAAACGCTTTGATCCGATGCATGATCGGAGGCAGCGATTCCCCTTTATCGAATTTTGCTTTTGCCGCGATGCTGCTGAACTTCTCGATCTGCGCCAAGTGTTCCTCTACGGTGTAGAACGAATAATGCAGCAGATCCCCCTTCAAAAAACCGGAGGGTGCATTGTCATCCAGATCGAAGCGGTCATGTGGATTGGTTCCTTGCCAGCGACCCGCTTCCTTTCGGAACAGGCGCAGCTTGGTGTCTGGATACCACCCGGAATGCTTGATCCATTGTCCACAAAAATTCGTCAGGCGATTCATGCGATAGCCTGTGTATTGGGGGTTCTCCAAAACAGAGCTTATAGAGGCTTCGAGCGCTTGAGTCAATGCCTCGTCTGCGTCCAAAGAAAGCACCCAATCGTTCTTCGCTTGGTCCTTCGCAAAATTCTTCTGTTCGATGTGTCCGAGAAAGGCTTGTTCGATCACTCGGGCGCCAAGTCGTTGCGCGATCTCTCGTGTGCGATCCGTTGAGAGGGAGTCGACCACTACCACCTCATCTGCCAGCGCTTGAACACTTTTTATGCAGCGTTCAATGTTGCGCTCCTCGTTGAGGGTGATAATGACGACGGATAATGGATGCATCTTATTCCTGTAAATATACCCTTCGTACCCGCTCGGGGATGCTTGTCAGGATCTCATACGGAATCGTTTCAAGCAAATCGGCCATGCGAACGATGTCTTCCTTGCCTTCCATCACGATCACTTCATCTCCCTCTCTCGCTTGGGTATCTGTGACATCGATCATGGTCATATCCATGCAGATGTTACCAACGGTAGGACAATCAACCCCTTGCCAGCGAATGCTCCAGTTACCATTCCCAAGTCGGCGGTCGAGTCCGTCTGCATAGCCCAGTGCTACCGTAGCGATACGACGTGGGTGATCTGCCGTCCCTTTTCTGCTGTAGCCCACACTCTCACCGGCAGGCACCTTTCTAATCTGTATGATGTAGCTCTTCAGCGAACCCAGTGCTGCCAAGAAACGGTTTTGGGCGTCTTCACTGAATCCATACAGTCCAATACCCAAACGAACGATCTCAAAATGATACTCCGGAAAGCGCAGCACGCCATTGGAATTCAACACGTGTCGATCAGGTTGATAACCCAAGCGCTTAACCACCAGCTCATTCAAAGCGTTGAACCGTTTCACTTGTGTGTGGGTAAAGTCGTCGTGTTCTGAGCCATCGGTGGCGGATAGATGCGTGAAAACCGTGCTGACCAGAACATAGGGTGATGTCTTGATCAGCTCCAAGGCCTTCTCAAGTTCCTCCTGCTCGAAACCCAGTCGATTCATGCCAGTGTTGAGTTTTAAGTGGATCGGGTAAACGTCGAAAAAGTGCCGCATACTCTTGGCTGCACGCAGGAAGCCCTTCAACTCGAGCAGCGAATAGATCTCCGGTTCGATGTTATGCTGGATCATGGTTTCGTAGGAAGACGCACTCGGACTCAGTACCATGATCGGGATGGTAATGCCCTTCTCGCGTAACAGGACCCCTTCATCTGAGTAAGCTACTACGAGATAGTCAACACTCCGTTGATTCTGAAAAAAGTGTGCGATCTCAAAGCTCCCGCTACCGTAAGCGAAGGCTTTGACCATCACCATCGTCTTCACCTTCGGTTGCAGCTTCGATTGGAAGAACTTCAGGTTCTTTTCCAGGTGCTTCAGGTCGATCTCCAAGGTGGTGATCCGCTGTTTCGCTTGGAGGCGATTCACTAGTTTCTCCAGCCTGTACTTCCTTGAGCCCTTGATCAAAATAGCCTTATGACGAAGGGTCTTCGTATCGAGTTTCTCCCAAAAGGAATCGGTAGATTCATAGCAAGCCACGGGTACAGGAGCAAAAACATCGCGGTACTTGGAAAGCGACGGCCCCAAAGCGATCAGTTGGGTCACATCAGACTGCTTCAGCATTTGTGCTACTTCGCGGTAGGTCTTTTCATGGTCCAGGTTCTCGCTAAAATCAGTGAGGATCGCCCATTTATCTCGGTCGGCATGCGATACCAAGAGGTCGATCGCTCCCCGCAAGGATTCCAGGTCTGCATTGTAGGTGTCATCGATCAACAAAGAGTCTTCAACGCCTTGTTTGACCTCCATGCGCATGGAAACCGGTGCAAGATGCTCGAAGCGTTCCAAGGCTTCATCGGTGAGGTTATCCAACATGCAAAGCGTTGCGAAGCAGTGCATGGCATTCTCAATGCTCATTCGATCAGTGAAAGGGATCTTAAAGCGGTACTCCTGTTCTCTGAAGCGGACCGTACACTCGGTCTTGCTTTTACCTTTCACCAATGAAGCGACAAAGACCTTAGCGGTCGGGTCTTCTGTAGACCAGAAAAAGCACTTTTCACGTTGTTCCTCTGAGAGCCATTTGACCCAGGATTGGTCTTTACACGCCACCACGCGATAGGCACTTTCAAACAGTATCCACTTCTCCTTGAGCTTTTGCCCATCCGATGCAAAGTGGACGGCGTGTGCATCGCCCAAGTTGGTAAAGATGCCGAAATTGGGTTGGAGGATGGTGTAAAGTCGCTGCATCTCATCTGGCTGCGAGATGCCGGCCTCGAAGATGCCCAGGGTATCGTTAGAAGAAAGTTCAAATACGGAGAGCGGAACACCGATCTGGGAGTTATAACTCTTTGGACTTCTGCACACGCGAAAATCATGTTCTAAGAGCATGTTGAGCCATTCCTTGATGATGGTCTTGCCGTTGGAACCCGTAATGGCAATGATCTCCGTATTAAAGTTGTCGCGGTGCTCCGCGGCGATCATTTGCAAGGCTTTCACCACATCCTTAACGATGATGAAATTCGCCTGATCTGCATAGCGTTCCGCTACTTCCGCATCGGTAACCAGAAAATGGTGGACCCCAAAATCAAGCAGTTCCGGGATAAAATCATGCCCATCAAACCGTGATCCTTTGAGGGCTGCGAATAAGGCGTTGCGCCGTTGCGTGATCCGATGGTCGATGTTGATGCGACCCACTTTGGAACCAGGGTAAACGATGCGTGGCTCGCCCTTACAGAAGTCTACGATGCTCTCAATCGTGTAATTCATAGGTGACAAAGGTGATGAATCGAGCGGTATGAGCGAAGCATATGGGCTTTGATCTTCTGAGCAATTCGCGCTTAGCCTCTGTCACTAACTCCCTATTTCATATGCGTTTCAGATTATATAGGAAAAGTCTGAAAATCATTATCTTTGCTTTGAATCTGACACAGAGTCCGTCTCTGCAGTAGGATTCACCCGGTAGCGAGAGCTACCTTTTTTTATGCCTCAACAATTCCAAGATTATTCCTTTTGGTTACGGACTGACATGCGACATATGAAAGTCTATCATAGAACTTATGTCCTCCTTTCTTTTTCACGTATGCATTGGGCTCGTACTTCTGTCTACAGAAGTAGGCTACGACATCACACATTTGGTGCAAAAAGGAATACTTTGAATCTCTAAACACGGGGTCTTCCACTACTGACCTGAGCACTAGGTTTCTGAAACCATCCCCGTAAAGATCTGCTCGATTCGGAATCGTATTATAATGCCTCATCTTTCGGAGTAGGGCTCGTAGCTTCAATCCCTCTGTATTATCGCTTAGAATAATGCCTTTATCATCGGGATTTCTAGGCCCTTTAAAATTGTTGTAATTCAAGGTGTTCTCGAACCTTTGAATAAGTGTGGTCCACGCTAGTTCGAAAACATCTTTGCTACACCTGTCTTTGTCAATTACAACTGAGAAGAGACTCAAGTCATTTCGAGCATTCAGCCAATCGATACACTTTTTAAGAATGTCCAGTCTATCGTTACGCTTAATCCTTAGTAGTTCTCCCGGTCGGTTGATCATTTCAGAACTATGAATCTCATCACGTAGCTTCAACCCTTTTTCATCACGCAGCTTTCTGCGGAAATCGACTAAATCTTCTAGGGTCGATCTCCATCGAAGCTCATGAACAACAATGGCGGACAGAATAAAAAAACGCGTTGGGCTATTCAGTTTTCCACAATCACCACTTTCGTCAACATACATCAAATACATCCCTCATAAGTTGCAGGAAGTGGCCCTCAATCCGCTCCCTAATGGTTAACCCTCGAATATAGGAATCTGAATGATTTGTTCAGCTATGGTCTGATCTGCGCATTAAAGCACGCCCTGCACAGCGGCTTGTATTCCCCGACCTCACCTAGCTCAACGAGCTTCTCACTGTCGATCACCCGATGCGAATGGTTGGCCAAGGAGCCGCAAGCAACGCAGATCGCATGCACTTTGGTCACATACTCCGCAATGGCTAAGATCCCGGGCATCGGGCCAAACGGACGGCCTTTGTAATCCATGTCCAAGCCCGCCACAATAACGCGTTTGCCTTGATTGGCCAACTGGTTGCAAACACTCACCAACTCCGGATCGAAGAACTGTGCTTCATCGATCCCCACAACCTCCGCATTGTTGGAAAGGATCAAGATGCTTCCGGAAGATTCTACCGGCGTGGAAATCATGCTATTCGCGTCATGAGAAACCACCTCTTCCTCATCGTAGCGCACATCCAGTTCGGGTTTGAAGATTTCGACTTTCTGTCCGGCAAATTCTGCACGCTTAATCCTTCGGATGAGTTCCTCGGTCTTTCCGGAAAACATCGAGCCGCAGATCACTTCGATCCAACCGTACCTATCGCGTTTTTCTCCTGTGTATTCGAGGAACATGCCTTGCTTTGTTGGGCAACGAAACTAAGGTAATGCGTGAATAATTCTTATACCTTTCGGTCGCCGCGAAAACAATGATGATCTTTGATCTTCGTTAAGAGGTAGAACGTGATCTTATGAAGGAACTTGCAGTACGCATAGAACAATTGGAACGGCGCATCGCCGAAAAGGAGGACGAGATCCAACTGCTCAAGGATGATTTAGATGCACTTCGGGCAGCCTTGGAAGCCGCCATCAGTGAACAGGAACAAACGGAACCAGAACAAACCAGCCAACCTCAGCCCATTCAAGAAGAGGCGACGCCTGAAATCGCTGACGAAGATGTGACATCCCCCTCCGAAGAAGCATTAGAAGTTGAAGAGGAAGAGGACGATACCGAGCAGCTAGAGACAGCAACGATATCGTCATCCGCGCAAGCAACAGATGAAGAGGTCGGTTCAGAAGAGGAAACAGAAGAAGAGCAGCCTGCGGATCCAGAGCCAGATCATGAAGCCATCATGCGCACCATCGAAGCCTTTGCCAACAAGAAGCCTTCACCTGCTGCAAGCGGTGATCAATGGAGTGAGAAAGAAACCATTGGAGATCGCGCCGCTAGTACATCCCTCAATGATATCCGCAAGGCCATGGGGTTGAACGAACGCTTCCTCTATGCGAACGAGTTGTTTCAAGGAGACATGAGCGCATTTACCAAGGCCGTGGAAGAATTGAATCACCTCGACAGCTTAGCTGACGCCGAAAAAATGATGGAAGAAGAACTGGCCATCCGCTTTCAGTGGGATGACGAGAACGATGCCGTCACCGCATTCAAAACCCTCGTATCTAGAAGATTCGCATGAAGCAACTGCTGTTGAGTAGTTGGTTGTTGATCAGTGGTCAGCTCTTGTTGGCGCAAGATGTTGGCTATGTAAAAGAGATAATCGACAGCCTTTGTGCACCGCGCTACCATGGACGTGGTTATGTGGAAGAGGGAGATGTAAAAGCCGCAAATTTCTTGAAGCGTCAGTGCCAAACGCTTGGGCTAACGCCCATCAATGGCGAATACCTTCAGGGCTTTGAGTTAGGCGTCAACACCTTTCCTGGTGCGATGGAGTTATCTATCAACGGCGAACAGCTCGAAACGGGCGAAGACTACATCATCGAACCGCGCTCGCTGGGACAGGAAGGCTCATTCAAAGCCTTTAACCTGAAAAAGCGCCATTGCAAGTCGAAGGAGAAGCTCTTCAAACTGGCCCAGAAAGAAAAGGTGAACAACGCGGTGGTCGTGCTGGATGCACAAGAAGAAGACATCGCCTACCAATCCTTCATCGCTCGGATCTATGAGAACCCGCTGAATGCAAAGGCTTACATTGTAAAAACAGATAAGAAGCTCACTTGGTCGGTGGGCAGAAGCATGCTGGGTACCACGGTGTTTCAGGTTGAAGCTGATCGCCTGAAGAAAAAGGTAAAGCGGGTAGAACTCGACGTTGATCAAGTCTGGAAATCAAATCATCGCTCCTTCAATGTCATGGCGCAGATTCCTGGTAAAAAGAACAGAACCATCATCTACACTGCACACTATGACCACCTCGGACGCATGGGTGCAGACACGTACATCCCGGGTGCCAGCGACAATGCAAGCGGCACAGCTATGTTGTTAGACCTTGCTCGGAATTACAAAGACAACCCGCCTGAATACAACGTCGTTTTTCTATGGTTTGGCGGCGAAGAGGCCGGACTGGTTGGTTCGAAATACTTCGTTGATCACAGTCCGATCGAACTTCAAGACATCGATTTCTTGATCAACCTCGACCTCATGGCAGATGCCGGAACGGGCATCACTGCTGTGAATGGAAAGATTTTTACGGATGCGTTTGAACGTTTAGTGCAACTCAATGAAGAAGTGGGTCAACTTTCAAAGGTGAATCCTCGCGGTTCCGCAGCGAACAGCGACCATTATCCATTCTATGAGAAAGGAGTTCCAAGCTTTTTCATTTACACCATGGGAGAGTATAAGCACTACCATGACATCCATGATCGTCCAGAGAACATCACCATGACGAACTACGAGCAGGTGTTTGAATTGATCATGACCTTTGCGGATGCAATGGCTCGAGAATAGACCTAATTTCTGATCACTTGAATGCTACCTCGGGCATTCTTTTCTTGATAGGGCAACCCATCTGTACCCACCGCGGCGATCTGATAGAAGTAGGTACCCGTTGGAACTGGGTTCCCAAAGCGATCCAGGCCATTCCATTGGAAGTTGATGTCGCGTGATTCAAATACCACCGCTCCCTCTCGGGTCATGATGCGAATGCTGAAGTCTGCTACATCCTGTCCTTCTACTTGGAAGTACTCATTGTACATGTCGCCATTCGGCGTGATGGTTTGAACCGCATCATGCGTGAATCGAGCGACGGTCTTCTTCTGGCTTTCCTCACCTTGAATCGTTGGCGCTTCGTTTTCTGCTACTGCAGGCTTGGGTGCAGGTGTTTGGTTCGCTTTAGGCTCATCGCCAGCACGCTGCTTAGCCTCCGATTCCTCTAACTGCTGCGCAGTTGTGGCTGATGATGTGGCTTGAGCTTCTTGTGACTCAGCGTTTTCTTCTCTGGTTTCTCCTTGAGCCTGATCATTCAGGTTGGTGTGAGCCATGGTAGAAGCAGGAGCTTCATCCGCGGCACCTTGTACTGCGTCCTTTTCGGTAGTGGATTCGACTGTTGTTCCCGATGGACTGACCTTCTCGGTCTGTGGCCTTTGTGTTGTTTGGACACCCTCGTTTTCAGGCTGCTCATCAAAGCTTGCGTGCTGCTGTTGGTCTGCCGGCAGCTTGACTTCCTCGATGCTTGACTCCGTAGTTGCGCTCACCGAGCTTTGCTGCCCCTCATGATAGCGCACCTCATTGATGGTGGCCACCGTTGCCAAGCCTGCCAAAGCGATACCAGCCACCACGTTGGTCAATACTGAAGAAGCCGCACCAGAAGCTGCCGATGCCGAAGCAGCGCTTGACTGTGCAGCAAATGATTGCTGGATGCTTGACCACACCTCGGGTCTTACATCCACTTCGTGGTGTTCCAATGCCTCTTTGAACAGGCGCTCTATGTTTTGACGATCTTCCATCGTTTCGTTCTTCTTTGTTCCCCTCAGATGTTTTCCCGATCTACGATCAGTTCCATCAGTTGGGTGCGTGCTTTTTTAAACTGTGTTTTCGAAGTGCTCTCTGTTACTCCCAGCTCCTCTGCGATCTCTTTATGAGAATATCCCTCGATCACGTACAGGTTAAAAACCGTACGATAGCCTGAAGGGAGTCCTTCGATCAACTTCATCATCTCCTCTGCCCTCAACTTACCGAGCGACTTCTCCGCGTCTACAGACAAGTACTCGGCTTCTGAGATATCCACATCGGCAAAATCGGCCTTCATCTTTCGGATGTGATCCAAACAGGTATTCACCATGGTTCGTCGCACCCATCCTTCAAAGCTTCCTTCTGACTTGAATTTCTCCAAGTTAGAAAACACCTTGATGAAGCCATCTTGCAGCCAATCTTCAGCCAGATCACGGCTGGCAGCATATCGCGTGCACACCGCCATCATCTTCCTCGAAAACTTGTCAAACAACGCTTTTTGCGCCATTTGACTGCCTTCTAAGCACTTTTTGATCAGCTCTTCGTCGGTCATGGTTGGCGCAAATCTGCTCAATAGATGTCAACCATGCGTAAAAAGTTGCCTACGCATGACTTTTTATCCGCTTCGACGAAAAGCAGAACCTAGTGAGAAGTACTTTTCCTGCTAACTTCGCCGATCAAGCGCCATGAAGATCTCCGCATCGGTATACTCCAGCAACGAACGTTCCTTACCTGAATTGGTAGAAGACCTCGATCAGCATGGGATCGATTATATCCACATCGACTGCCGTGATGACGAAAGCGTTTTTGAAGACATCCGAACCATTCGCCAGCACAGTCGTACGCCGATCGATCTTCACCTGATCACCGACGCTCCGGAGCAGTACTTCGATGTGATCAACTCCCTTAACATTGAGCTGGTTACCCTTCAACACGAGTCGCTCGGCGGTTATGTCTATCAAGGCGGACTCACCAGCAAAGTTGGATTAGGCATCATTTCAGACACGGAGATCGATGTCTTTGAACCCATTGCCGAGCATTATGACTTTGTGTTGATGATGGCGACGGTTCCCGGACAAAGCGGTGGGAGCTTTGACAAGATCAACTTCCGAAAGATCCGGCAATTCAAGAAAGCCTTTCCAGGTAAACAGATCCATGTAGATGGCGGTGTGAATGGTGAGGTAAGCTTCATCCTAAGAAACATGGGCGTGCATGCAGCAGTAGTTGGTTCCTACCTGTTCAAGAACAGGCCCCTCGGCGCAGCGCTTTTAGACCTCAGGACGCACGACATCGAAAGTCACTATGTGGTGAATGACTTCATGCGGCATCGAGAGGAAACCCCGATCCTCGGAAGAACAGAACGGGGGTTAAAAGACGTACTTGAACGCATTGAAACCTACAAGTTGGGCTTCACCATTTTAGAAGACGAAGAGCAACAACTCGAAGGCATCATCAGCAATGCAGACCTACGGCGCGAGCTGCTCAGAAACGTTGAACACCCGGATCGCATTCAGGTTTCAGCGATGATCAATCGAGAGCCCATTACCATCCAATCGAATACCACGGTAAGCGATATGCTCATGTACTTGAAACAATTTGACTTCCCCATCAATTACTTACCTGTTGTGGACGAAGAAAAACATGTCCGCGGAGTAGTTTCCTTCCTGAACTTGGTAAAAGGAGAATTATAGACCAATGATCATACACTTAAAAGCATCCGTAGATCGCAGCCAGGCTGAGCAGTTGGCTGAAACATTGAAAGCCATCCATTTTGAACAAGAAGGCAAATTCGTGCTTGTTACTTCTTCTTCGGTCAAGTCGCTGCCTGAAATGGTAAAGGCGTATACCGATGCGTTTTGGGTAAGCGACAGCGACATTCAACTGGCGAGCAAACACTACCGCGATGAAGTGCGCACGGTGCAATTGGGCGATGTGCAAATTGGAGGAAAAACAAACAACACCATCGTGATCTCTGGTCCGTGTTCCGTAGAGTCTGAGGCACAAATCACCACAAGCGCAGACTTCATGCATGGCTTGGGCATCAAGGCCCTACGCGGTGGGTGCTACAAACCGAGAACCTCACCTTACAGCTTTCAAGGTTTAGGACTTGAGGGACTGCAGCTCTTATCAAAAATGCGGGATCAGCATGGGTTTACCATTGTAAGCGAAGTGCGCGATGCAACCCATGTTGACGATGTGATTGAGCATGCAGATGTGGTACAGATCGGTGCGAAGAGCATGTATGATCATGGTATATTAAAAGCGTGTGCTAAGACAAGAAAACCGATCTTACTAAAGCGGGGCTTCGGTACCACCTTACAAGAGTTTGTTCAAGCGGCAGAGTTCATCCTTTCCGGTGGCAACCCGAATGTGATGCTCTGTGAACGCGGCATCCGAACCTTTGAAACGAAAACGCGATTCACACTTGACCTTTGCGGTGTTGCATGGCTAAAAGCAAACACCAACTTGCCGATTATACTTGACCCTTCACATGCGCTCGGATACCGCTATGGCATTGCCGACTTGAGCAAGGCCTGTGTGGCGATGGGCGTGGACGGCCTCCTCATCGAAGTACATCCAGATCCATCTGTAGCCAAGAGCGATGCAGCTCAACAGCTGCACCACGATGAATTCACAAAACTTCTCGGCGAATTACGTCCCGTAGCACAGGCCGTTGGACGCTCGATTGTGTAATTTTGCACCACGTTTAGATCAAGCGCTTATTATTGCTGTTCAACTACGGACAAAACCCGAAAGGGAACTTAACAAACAATGAAGACACGGTCGATGATCGTTGGGATCGCATTGAGTGCTATCCTAGCAAGCTGCGGAAACGCAGGCGGTGAAACATCCGAAGCTACACCTGAAGTTCAAACTACAATGGAGGAAGCTGCCCCTACAGAAGAGAGCGCAGCACCGGCTATTGACGTTGCCGCTCATGTAAAGAAAGCCGATGCATTACGCGCCAGTATCGAAGGAACGCTGGATGCAGCGGAGAAAGTGACCTTGGCTACCGAAGGCCTACGTTCACAGATCGCTCAGAAATGGTCGATGATCCACTTCTACGAGACCGATGGCAAAGTGACTCGCATCAAGACCTACCCACACGAAGGCGTTTCAAACAGAACAGAAGAGTTCTACTTCGACAACGGTGACCTAGTGATGGTAGTGATCGAAGACGATGGCAGTGGTGATCGAGGAAAGGAGAAAGAAAGCATCGACAAGATCTACTACTTCCATGGAGGTGAGATGATCGAAGAGGCACACAACACCGAAGAAACGGAATATGGCGTCCGCAACTCAGATGGCGAACGCTTGATGCAAGAAGCGGCGGAGTACTTGGAGCTCATGCCATAGCAGCATCTGCATGAAGAATTCAGAGAGCTCGATCTCATGGTCGGGCTTTTTTTATTCCTGAACGCTTACTTTGTGCGCATGGAAATCCTGCAACGTAACCTCACATTTCTGGGCATATCGGAACGTTCGCCTGCTTCTTTAAACGTGGGTGAACTGGAAACCATCGCTGACGAAGCAGGTGTTTCTTTATCAGATCTATTGCTTTTTGACCTAGAGGCAAAGGCCCTTCCCTGGGGTCAATTGAAGTTCATTTTCTTAGATGTAGATGGGGTCTTGACGGAAGGCGGAATGCACTACACCGAGAGAGGAGATGAATTCAAACGCTACGATACCAAAGACGGGATGGCCATCAAAGTTGCGATGAAGCAAGGTTTTCAATTCGGGATCATCTCCTCTGGGGTGAACAAAGCGATCATTCAGCATCGCGCCGATATGTTCGGTATTCAGCACGTTTATGTAGGAACGGAACCCAAGCTTCAAGTGGCCGAGAACTGGTTACAAAAACTCGGTATAGACTGGCATGAGACCGGCTACATCGGTGATGACATCAATGATCTTCAGATGTTCGAGAAAGTGGCCATCGCGGCTTGTCCGGCTGATGCCACACTGCCCATCAAGAAAGCAGCCAACTTTGTTCTGACCTCAAAAGGCGGACACGGATGTGTACGTCAATTCCTTCAACATCATCCCAAATTGAGCAACACACTATGAGTACGGGCAAGCTGATCTTGGTTCCCAGTCCGATCGGAAATCTAGACGACATCTCTCTCCGAGCCATTCAAGTGTTGCGCAGTGCAGATGGCATCCTCTGTGAAGATACACGGCATTCTGGTAAGCTTTTGAAGCACCATGAGATCGAGAACAAACTGCATCCCTTTCACCAGCACAATGAGCATAAGGTGACCGAACGCTGGGTGGGTGCGATGAAGGGTGGCTCACAGCTGGCGCTTCTAACCGATGCAGGAACTCCAGGCATCAGCGATCCGGGCTACCTGCTGGTACATGCAGCCGTTGCATCCGACATTCAAGTTGAAGTGCTACCAGGCGCAACGGCCTTTGTTCCGGCTGTAGTGGCATCTGGACTCTCTTGCGAACGCTTTCTTTATTTGGGCTTTCCTCCGCAGAAAAAAGGACGCCAAACATTTTGGTTAGGCTTAGCACAACAAGCATATACAATGGTGATGTATGAGTCGCCACACCGCATTCAAAAAGCATTGGCTGAAGCCATAGAAGCCCTTGGAGGAGACAGGCATGCAGCAGTAGTGCGTGAGCTGAGCAAAATGCATGAAACCTACCACAGGGGCAGCCTTGTCGAATTAAAATCTATAGGAGAAAAACAAACCTACAAAGGTGAAATCGTATTGGTAATTGAAGGCTTAAAAGCCTATGAAAAGCGCCTTAAAAACGCAGGTGACGACACAAATTCTGAAGCTTAAATACACAATGAAAGCAATTGTACTTGTTAAAGATGGAAGGCCAGATACCGCCTTTGAGATACAGGAATTACCAAAGCCAAAAGCAGGCAAAGGAGAAATTGTAGTCAAGGTAAGCCACTTTGGCTTGAACTATGCCGACATCATGGCACGCAAAGGCTTGTACAATGATCGACCACCGCTGCCCTGTGTTTTAGGATATGAAGTTGTGGGTACTGTAGAAGAAGTTGGAGAGAGTGTATTAGGGTTTGCAATAGGAGACTACGTTGTGGCATTTACACAATTTGGAGGCTATGCTGAATATGCGAAAACAGATGCTCGAGGTGCAGTAAGGTTATCGCCCGGCACCGACCCTTCGGTAGCCACCGCCTTGGCTACACAATACTGTACAGCGTGGTTTGCCGCATGCCACATGGTTAACTTGAAAGCGGGGGATCATGTTTTAGTGCATGCTGCTGCTGGTGGAGTTGGTACTGCATTGGTTCAAATCGCCAAATCAAAAGGTTGTATTGTTTTTGGCACAGCTTCGTCAGCACAAAAGTTGAATTATTTGAAAGCGCAAGGGGTAGATTATCCGATAAACTACAAGGAGAAAGACTTTGAAAAAGAAATCAATGCATTGTTAGGGGCAAAAAAGCGCTTGGATGTGGTTTTTGACCCAATTGGCGGCAAAAATTTTAAAAGAAGCATGGGTTTACTTGGTTCTGGGGGTAGGATAGTACCATTTGGGGCAAGTGACTGGAGCGCATCCAAAGGTGGTTTTATGGATAAGCTTAAGTTGGTTTTTGGCTTTGGCTTTTTACATCCAATAGGTTTAATGATGAAGTCAAAAGGAGTGATTGGGGTGAACATGCTTAGAATTGGTGAAAACAAGGCTGAATACTTGAATCAATGTTTAGAAGAAGTATATGCCCATTTTCAATCTAATACGCTGAAGCCAACTGTAGACTCCGTGTGGGACGTAGCGGATCTTTATAAAGCGCATCAAAAATTAGAGGGTCGAGCAACCATCGGAAAGGTGGTGGTGAAGTGGTAAGGAATTGGCTTTTAAAAATCGATGACTAGTACAACTATTTAGGTTAATCGTTCTATATTTGATGTCTAACCTAAATATTTTAAATATGAAAAATGTTTTTTTGGCGATTAGCGCCGCCTCCCTTTTGCTTACGTCTTGCGTAAGCATGAAACACACTTACAGAACACAAGATGTAAATCGAACTGGAATTGCTATTGCTGACAACTACGTTGCAGATTTAAACGTTAATTTCAAAACTGTAATCAAAGGCGAAACAACCAGGAATCACAAAAGTGAGTCTCAGGCTAAGCAAGAAGCATATTATAATGCTATCGTTTCGAACAATGTGCATGTACTTGTTGACCCAATTTACAGTGTAAGCGCAACCAAACGATGGTTTGGTCTTGTTACAACAAGCACAGCCAAAGTAGTCGGCTTTGGAGCGATGTATGAAAATCCACGTATTGCAGGTTCTGATGCGGCTGAAAGCGGAGGAGCATCTGTTAATGAAAGGCTTTCTCAATTGGAGAGATTTGCCAAAATCAACGGAGTTCAGGCTGGTGTAACTAACTCATCTTATGCAATTGATACCCGTGAAGGGTGCTGCGGCGATGGTAAAGGGACTAACAATGAAGGCTTCGGGGATACGCATCTTATTCATGCCACTGAAAACGCATCATCTATTGTAGATGAGTTCCACAAATTCCTTGCATTGACAGAAGATGCATGCAATATTGGATGCAATTCAACCATGCTTAACATGGAAAGTGGTATTGGCAATTCTGGAGAAGAAAATGCTGGTATATTAGCTAGAACTATTGGCAGATTGCCGCTTGTTGGAAGACTTTTTCGCTAACAGTATAGTAGTGCGCGTTACAAAGTGTGTAACGCGCACTCTTTTTTTCAAAAACATGCCGTCATAAATGATGCGCTCTATCTTTTTATTATTTGCCCTGGTCTATTGTGCTCTTCACGGTTCTGCGCAATTTAACATCGCCGAACGCGACATACAAGAAAAGCAATACATCAGCGCCCAAGACCAGGCTACTTCTGGTTTTACTGCAATGATTGAAAAGGCTATTCCTCCGTTTATTGTTTATCAGAACGATAAGCTCCAAGAATTCTTGGCAAATAAGTCAAAACCCTCATTGTCCAGAGATATTTATGCATTCACAGACCTCAACCAAAGTAGGCTCGACAAATATTTGACCGCCTCTCGCGTTTCCAGGGCTGACTTTTTTGCTTCAGATGAAAGAAATATGGCAATAGGCACCATGCTTATGCAGCAGAAAACCCCTGTTTCAAAAAATCCATTGATCATCGATGATCAGGTAAAAAAACAGGATGATTTGGTTGCCACTTACTTAAATAAAAAGAAAGTTCAGAATGAAGCTGAACTCATGTTAACGTCATCGGAATCAACCTTAGCAGCAACTGTTCCATCCGATAACCAGACCTCCTTAAAAGATCCATCAGTTAAAAACATATCAAGCGTTACAAAAAGTGAAATTTTGGCTGCTCAATCTTTCTCAAAAACGGAGAACAAACCAATAGAAGAAACGCCCAAAAAATCACAACCTGCCGAGGAAGAACCCCCTGTGAAACAGGCAAAACAGGACCACGAAGTAGTCAACATCGAGGTACAACCCGAACCCGAAATCATCGTTCCTATAGCCGAAGAGAAAGACGATAATAATCAACGTTTCGAAGAAAACGCAGCAGTACCAATAACAACGAGCGAAGTCAGCAATTTTAAAGAAGTAAAACAGGCGGAGATAAATCCAATTGCTTCCCAGCAAGAGATTGAAAAAACGGAAGAAACTAGAATTGAACCAATGCGAGTTGAACCTTCAAAAGACGTCCAAACTTCAAATACAACTACAGAAGAAAACTACAACTACGATAAGACTTTTGAAGGCGTGTTTTTCCATTTACAGATTGCCGCACTCAGCCAAAAGAAAAATAATGATGTTGTAAGCCGTAGCTTCAACATAAACTTACCCATCAAAAATATTAAGCACAACGGACTGTATAAATACTATACCGGCTCATTCTCAACCTATAACGAAGCAAAAAAACAGAAGGATGAATTTCGCGCAAACGGAATTGACGTCTTCATTATAGCCATTCAGGCAAACAATATTATAGACGTAAAACACATTTTGTCAGAAAGTTAATATTTTTTATTCATTGCGCTGATGAAATGGGTTTAAATGAGTCCTCCTACTATTGAACACTTGTTTTTAAGGTATTTTCAATCGCTCACGCTTTATGCCGTCGGAATTATTAAAGACCATGAAGAAGCGAGAGACTTGATAATAGCCATGTTCGAAAAGCTTCTAGCCCATCAATATTTATTAGTTCCAGCTGCTAACTACAGCGAAAAAGAGGTAGAATCCTATTTGCGTTTAGTTGTTAAGCATCGATGTTTGGACTTTATAAAAATCAAGCAGGGAAGGGCCATCATTCAGGATAAAATTTCTGACGAAATTCAAACAGAAACTTCGAATCAATCAGTTCATAGGTTTGACCTTGAGGCTCTGCAAACAGCGAACTCATTCCTTGGTAATCAGCAGCATAAAATCTTAGATCTACATCTGTCTGGCTATACAAATGAAGAAATCTCAGAAAAACTTAAAATCTCTTATAACACGGTAAAAAACACATTGGTCACTTCCAAAAAGAAGGTAAGACACTTTTGGGAGGTATTTATGCAATAAACTTAGTCAGAACCAACAAAACTTATGGACGACTTAACTATAAAAATTCAAGCCTGTATTGAAGGTAATATGAGTGCATCTGACTTGGTTTCTTTTGAATCAGAATTGTCAAAAAACGAGGACCTTCAGATTATGGTGGAAGGCTATAAGATCCTTTAAAATGAAACCAATGATCCGGGTAAGTGGTTACAAGAATTAGGCGAAACGCTACGTGCTAAAATCAAAACGTAAACTCGTGTTTAAAAGCAAATAATCTTTCACGTAATAACGAAAGCCGCTGGTCGGATTGTCCCATATTTCCTTTTCCAGCGTCAACTTTCAACTCCCTGAACTTCATGTTATTATTAATGAAAATCATTTCCAGATCAGGATAAAGCTCCTGTAAAACCTCCACAATGTTATTAACGCTGTAATTGTGCTCAATAAGGTTAAAAGTTCCTGATTGATGTTCGCCATTTAGTATGGATATCATTTGACGCGTTACTGTATCAATATGCACAAAAGGCCTGTGCTGCTCTCCGTTTCCATGAATATTTATCTTCCCATGAAAGTTAGCCTCAAACAAAAACTTATTGATTACCGCATCAAAACGCATACTCTTATTGTAGCCATAAACATTACCACAGCGCACAATGTAAGTTTCATATTTATCTTGAAGTCGACTTACATGCTCCTCACCGCGCATTTTCGAAATTCCATAAAAAGTCTTCGGATTTAACGACTGGTCTATCGCTTTCACATCATCACCAGAACCATAAACCGAAACCGAACTCATGTAAATCAGCTTCTGCACCTTGCTTTCTTCAATCGCATAGGTAAGCTCGGCAGTACCCCAATGATTTACCTGCTCAAAAAGATGTGCATTTTGATCGGCAAATGGGGTTGTTACCTTAGCGGCGAAATGGAAGACTACATCTACCGCATTCACGGCTTTTCTCAGGTTTCGTGAATCCAAAATGTCTGCTTCTACCAACTTGAACCGCTCATCTAATTTTGACTTACCTATCAATAGGTTATAATTCTGCCTGCTGAGGTTATCATAAATGATTACCTCTTTGATGCTTTTTTCGTTCGCCAAAGCCTCACACAGCGCGGTGCCTAAATAACCTGCGCCTCCCGTAATTAATACTTTCATTTTCTTACAATCTATTATTTGCTTACCAACTCCGTGTGCAGTCCACATTCCGTTTTGCTTTGTCCCAGCCATCGGCCACCCCGCTCATCGTTGAGCGATGGCTTCACGGTGCAGGGTTCACAGCCGATGCTCACATACCCTTGATCATCCAGCGGATGCCTCGGTAGGTTTCTCGAACTGATGTAATGCCAGATCTCCTGTTTGCTCCAATCCAACATCGGGTGAAAACGCATCCCTCCTTGAGGCGTATGCTCGAATACCTTGAGGTTTTTCCGATTCGCGTTCTGGTCTGCACGTACGCCATTCACCCACACATCGAAGCGCTCCAGCAAGGGTTGCATCGGCTGGGTTTTGTTCAAGAAGCAGCAATAATCCGGATCTGAGGTGAAGTAAAAGTTGCCTTGGGCATTGCGCTGTTGGATCTTGGGCACATGCGATTCCACATTCATCACTTGTATACCGAAAGCATCTGCCACCTCATCTCGGAAGCGCAGTGTTTCAGGAAAGTGAAAACCTGTTTGGATAAAGTAAACGGGCATTTCCAGCGCCATCTCACCAAGGATGTGCAACATCGGTAAGCTGTGGGTCTGAAAGGAAGAAGAAGCAAAGAAGGTTCTACCCTCGTTTCGAAATTCTTGAATGTGATCCTTGATCACCGCAAGCTTTGGTTGGATGGAAGCTTCCAGGTTCATAAGTTGGACATTGATTGGAACTGCAAAGGTTACGATTGAACGCTTGGCTACGCAAGGGCCATGTTATCGATCAACCGAACTTCACCTGCATAGGCGGCAATCACGGCATGCGGATGTGCGCACGCATCGACCGAATCAAGGGATTCAAATCGTTCTGGATCAATGATGTCAAAATACTCCAAACGTAGTTCTGGCGCTTGCTCAAAGAGTTGTTCCACATGTGCCTTGATCGCAGGAACACTTTCTTTTCCGTGCCGCTCTTTGGCCAACTTAAGGGAGCGATAAAGCATAACACTTTGTTCACGTTGTGCGGGATTCAATCTTCGATTGCGCGAGCTCATTGCCAGGCCATCGTCTTCCCGAACCGTAGGCAGTCCGACGATCTCAATGTCGGCCTCCATCTTTTTCACCAGCGCTCGAATAACCTGCAACTGCTGAAAATCTTTCTCTCCAAAAAAGGCAACATCCGGTCGAACCGCTTCAAACAGAAGGTGTACTACCTGTCCCACCCCTCGAAAATGGCCGGGACGGTAAGCCCCCTCATAGGCGCGTTCCAAATGATCGAAGTCATGCAAATACTTGGGGTCATTTTGATCTGAATAGATCTCATCCCGAGAAGGTAAAAAGACCAGATCACATTCCACAGAAGATAGCTCGTCGAGGTCTGCATCTGTGTCTATTGGGTACTTTTCATAGTCCTTCGGATCATTGAATTGGGTGGGATTAACGAATATGCTCGCAACCGTGTAGAGCTCGCGCTTCTTGCTCTCCCCCACTAGAGACAGATGGCCATCATGCAAAGCACCCATGGTAGGTACAAAGCCGATCTTAAGTTTTAGTTCTTGCAGGGTACGCTGCAGTTCAGCTTTGGTTTTTACAATCTTCATCGGGGCAAAAGGAGGTTCTTATTGATGGTTGGGGCTAGAATGCGTAAATTTGCAAGACTTTTTCGCAAAAAAAGAGTTCTTTTTTTAACCCAAGGATGAATTTATGAGTAATTACGATCGCGTTCTGTACGTTTCCCACGAAATCAACCCATACCTGCCAGAGAACTATATGTCTTACATGGGCCGACAACTTCCACAGGAAGCCCAAGACTTCGGAAAGGAGATCCGACTTTTCATGCCGCGCTTCGGTTGTGTAAATGAGAGAAGGCACCAGCTTCATGAAGTGATCCGTCTTTCGGGGATGAACTTGATCGTAGACGACACGGATCACCCATTGATCATCAAGGTGGCCTCCATCCAGCCTACACGTATGCAGGTTTACTTCATCGACAACGAGGAATACTTCAAGCGTAAAGCAACCTTCTTTGATGAGGACGATAATTTCTTCGAAGACAACGACGAGCGCTCAATCTTCTTCTGTCGCGGCGTATTTGAGACCGTGAAGAAACTCGGATGGATGCCAGAGATCATCCACTGCCACGGCTGGTTCAGTGCATTGATGGCCGTTTACCAAAAGACCTTCTACGCAGACGATCCATTGTTTGGCGATGCTAAGGTGGTGTTCTCGATTTACGACGAAGAGTTTGATGAGAGCCTAGATCCTCGCTTCATCGAGAAGTTGAAGTACGATCACATCACCGGCGAAGATGTGGAGATCATGAAAGAGCCCACCTACGAGAACTGGGTGAAGATGGCTGCCAAGCACTCGGATGCCATCGTTTACGGTTCCGAATACGTGAGCGACGAAATAAAAAGCTACGTCGAGTCGTTAGGAAAACCTGTGCTCGATGCACAGCCAGAAGAAAACTTGATGGCGACCTTCGATGACTTCTATTCAAAAGTGATGGAGGAGAGCCCTGTTATCGCACAATAACGTGAGGAAACACTTTTCACTGACAATCTTTCAACGGTTTGCCCTAGGGCGAGCCGTTGTTTTTTTAAGCATGCTCTCGCTGTTAGGAGGATGCAATGATGATAGCGTGCTTGGTCTTGAAGTGCAGCCAGAGGGTTCGCTATCGCCCGTTCAATTCATCGATACGTTCACCATAAAAGCCAGAACGATCACAACAGACCCACAACAGTCTTCTCAGTTCAGGGCCTTCATAGGCAGGCTAGAAAACGAAGCGTTTGGATCAACAGAAGCGCGCCTCTCACTGAACTTCAGGCTGGAGAGCGAGAACATCTCGCTAGACGGTACTCCTTCAGACTACACCGTAGACCGTGTCAGCTTTCGGATCTTTCCGCGGGAGGTCTATGGCAACGGGAACGATTCCCTGCCCATTGAGCTCTACCTTTTGGATGAACAACTTTTCTTAGACTCTACCTACACGGCCAATCGTATCTTTAGGTTGGATGATGGTCCCGTAGCACGAACAAACCTCCAAATCGAAGACAATCAAGCGATCGGAGAACTGCTGATTGATTCTGCGTTTCAGGGTATAGTTTGGGAAATGGATCCTGATATCGGTTCCTATCTGCTCAATGGGTTAGGTACTGTTTACACCAATACAGAGCAGTTTCAGTCCTATTTCAAAGGCATCCAATTCCGTGTTGCGGAAGATGCTATCCTAAGTGGGGGCGGTGCATTGTACGATTTTGCAATTGCATCCGGCGAGACGGGCATCGTACTCGAATACCATGCGAATGATAACCCAGACGATAAACTGCAGATCATTTATGAAATGGCCGATAACACCTCTCGGGTGAACAGCTTCATCCACACGCCAGGCACCTCCGCCTTAGGAGATGCGTTGAGCACCGAAGGTTTTGATGCCAATCAACTTTTTGTGCAGGGACTGAATGGTACAAAAGCTAACATCGAGATCCCATATCTCGACGAGTTTGGCGCCAATGCTGATCTGGCCGTCAACTTAGCTACGCTGACTTTCAGTATTGATGCCTTGGATCCAGACTACATCGCTGCTGCGCCTATCCTCTACCTGTTGGATTATGAGATCGATCCGGCTACGGGTGATACGATCGAAACCTTGAACCTGGACTACATCTTCAGCTCTAACCGGCACGGTGGTGCGCTAAACGAAGAGGAGAACACCTACACCTTTGACATCACGCGTCAGGTGCAAAAGATCCTTGAAGCAGCGGAAGAAGGGGATGATATCAACTTCGGTTTCACCCTTAATGCACAGGTACCTGTTCTTAATCAAAACAGTATGCATCAAACTGTTCTCAGCGGTTCTGATAATATTGTATTCAAGGTTTATTACACAGATATAAGTCAATAGTATGTGCGGAATTGTAGGCTACACCGGAAAGAACGACGCCTACCCCATTGTCGTTAAGGGGTTACATCGATTAGAGTATCGGGGCTATGATAGCGCTGGTGTTGCGTTGATGCGCGATGGTATTCAGCTTTTCAAGTGCAAAGGAAAGGTGAGCGATCTTGAGGATCACGTAGGCAAATCAGATACCTCCGGCTCTGCTGGTATCGGCCATACGCGTTGGGCAACGCACGGTCCTCCCAATGATGCCAATGCACACCCTCACATGTCGATGTCTGGCGAATTGGTATTGATCCACAATGGAATCATCGAGAACTACGACAGCATCAAGAAAGAATTACAGCAACGTGGTTATGAGTTCCAGTCTGACACCGATACCGAGGTGTTGGTGAACTTGATCGAAGAGATCAAGAAGCAAGAAGAGATGTCGCTCAGCACGGCCGTGCGTCGTGCATTAAAAGAAGTGATTGGCGCATATGCTATTGTGGTGATGTCTAAGAACGAGCCTGGCACCTTGGTAGCAGCGCGAAAGAGTAGTCCGCTTGTAGTGGGCCTCGGTGGCGATGGTGATTTCTATGTTGCCTCTGACGCCACGCCGATTGTAGAGTATACCAAGAACGTAGTTTACCTGGAAGATGGTGAGATCGCTGAATTGCATCCAGACCACGAGATGAAGCTCTTCAACATCAAGGAGCAGAAGGTAACGCCCTTCATTCAAGAACTTGAACTCCACTTAGAGCAGCTTGAAAAAGGCGGCTACGACCATTTCATGTTGAAGGAGATCTATGAGCAGCCAAGAAGCGTACGCGATAGTATGCGCGGCCGCTTGAGCATCAATAAAGGCATCGTTCAACTTGGAGGAATTGCAGACTATGAGCAGAAACTCATCAATGCGCAGCGTATCATCATCGTGGCCTGCGGCACCTCTTGGCATGCTGGCCTTGTTGGGGAATACCTCATCGAAGACCTTGCACGCATTCCAGTGGAAGTGGAATACGCTTCGGAGTTCCGTTACCGTAATCCGATCATAACCGAAAAGGACGTGGTCATCGCGATCTCGCAATCTGGAGAAACCGCTGATACACTCGCAGCACTTGAACTCGCCAAGTCAAAGGGTGCTACCATCCTCGGCGTGTGCAACGTGGTGGGAAGCTCCATTGCACGTACAACCCATGGTGGTTCTTACACCCATGCCGGACCAGAGATTGGTGTCGCCAGTACAAAGGCGTTTACGGCGCAGGTCACAGTACTGACCTTGATGGCACTCATGCTTGGCAACCGCAAGGGCACAATCGACCGCAGCAGGTTCCAGCGTCTTTTATTAGGTTTAGATGCGATCCCAGACAAGATCGAACGGGCACTGCAAACGAATGAACTAGTCGAGAAGATCTCAGCGAAGTTCAAAGACGCCCGTAACTTCCTCTACCTCGGACGGGGTTATTGTTTCCCTGTAGCATTAGAAGGTGCATTGAAGTTGAAAGAGATCTCCTACATCCATGCGGAGGGATATCCCGCGGCGGAGATGAAGCACGGTCCAATTGCCCTGATCGACGAAGAAATGCCAGTGGTGGTAATCGCTACGAAGGGACCTTCCTACGAGAAAGTCGTAAGCAACATCCAAGAGGTGAAAGCGCGTAAAGGCGTCATTATCGCCATCGTTACGGAGGGTGATACCCAAGTGAAGGAAATGGCAGATTATACCATTGAGATCCCCGAGATCGAAGAGATGTTCACACCATTGGTAGCATCTATTCCACTACAACTGCTCTCTTATCACATCGCGGTGATGCGTGAGTGTAACGTAGATCAGCCAAGGAACTTGGCTAAGAGTGTGACAGTGGAGTAAGGTTATGGGATAAGAAATGTAACTCCGGACTCAGATTAGTATATTTCTCTGTATCAATAACTTCTACAAAACTATGGGAATCCAATTATTCGGATTACCAACAGTATTTGTACGACAGAATAAAAGGTTTAATTGAGAATTCTGTAACCCCTATTGGTTATCGTCGTATTTCAAAAATCTTCAATGATGAGGGGTTAAAAACACCTCGTGGTACTTCATTCACAAACTCCAAAGTACATTCTATTTACAAAAAGGGGTTGATTCGGGAAGTGTAATGCCCCCTATATTTAGGACAGGGAGTTAAGTTAGGAAAAGACCTAATTTTAACAACCTGAACAATGAAAAGAAGCAGAAGAAAGTTTAGCAGCAATTTCAAGACAAAGGTCGTCTTGGAGGTGCTTAAAGAGCGAGAGACGGTCCAACAGATCGCGGCGCGCTATGAGATCCACCCGAACCAGATCAGTATGTGGAAGCGTCAGTTTTTAGATGGAGCTGAGGGTGTGTTCAATGGGGATGTCAAGGCTCCGGAGAAGCGCTCGGAAGAAGAACAGGCCAAGCTGTACAAGAAGATTGGTCAACTTCAGGTAGAGGTAGACTTTTTAAAAAAAGCTTGGGCGAGGACTGAGCCTGTATCGCAAGCGCAGGCTGGTCAACGTAGAGCACGACCGGTTGAGTATATCCCGGCAGTGTGAGCTGCTGAGTATTCACCGAAGTGGTCTGTACTACAAGCCTCGCAGCGAGACTCCCATGAACCTGTATCTGATGAAGATCATCGATAACACCTTATTTGATCGGCCATTCTATGGCGTACGAAGGATGACGCATCATTTGCGACACATGGGTCTTATAGTCAACCACAAGCGCGTGGCACGGCTCTACCGTCTGATGGATGTTCGTGTGATCTATCCCAAGAAGAACACTTCGAAGCCTGCAAAAGGTCACAAGAAGTATCCATACTTGCTTAGAGGACTAAAGATCGAGCGTGTGAACCAAGTTTGGGCAGCAGACATCACCTGGATACCGATGAAGCAGGGCTTTATGTATCTAATGGCGATCATCGATCTGAACAGCCGCTACGTGGTAAATTGGAGCATCTCCAACACGATGGATGCGGCGTGGTGTGCTGAAGTGCTAAAGGAAGCGATCGAACAGCACGGCTGTCCAGAGATCTTTAATACAGATTAAGGCAGTCAGTTTACCTCACTTCAGTTTACCGATGTGCTCAAAGCAAACGACATTAGGATCTCGATGGATGGAAAAGGACGAGCAATAGACAACGTGTTCATCGAACGACTATGGCGTAGCGTCAAGACGGAATACGTGCATATCAACCCTGCCAACGGAGGCATAGAGCTTTACAAAGGCATGAAGAAGTACATGGAGTTTTACAACGAAGAAAGACCTCACCAGTCTCTGGAATACAGAACGCCTAAACAAGACTTTGAGGCCATGAAACAAGCAGCATGAAAACAGTAAATCAATCTAACTTAACTTTGACTAATTCCTGTCCTACGATTGGGGGGTATTACATAGAATATATCTAGAAAAAGATGGGTGGAGCCAAGAACACACAGCAAGACTAAATAGAAAACGCGCCAGATTAGGTGTTTCGCCAATTAGTTCGCATGGTTCTAGTAAAGATAATTCTGCCATGGAGTTTTGCGAAAGAGAAATAAAGGCAGCTCAATCAAATCAAGAGACTAAGTACACTGCTATCGCGCTCGATATTTTGAAAGAAATTAAAGAAGAACGGCAAAAACTCCAGGAAGAAATAGAAGCCAGATTAACAGTAGTAAAAGGCATAGACCCCCAAGACCCACGCACTTGGACAGAAACCATGATCAATAATAGTTACGAGCGTATGGCAGCTGCTGATAGGTGGGAATTAGATACTCCTATGCCTTTCGAAGAGTTTAAAGAAAAGCTTTTTAGCGATAAAGATTTTGCTCGATCAAATGCTCCTCGCGGAAAAATGGATCAAAACGATTATAATCCTTGGAGAACATAAAGAGACCTCTGCATTTTAAGATTTTAAAAGGTTAGTCTTCAGGAGTATGACAAATTCAATGATTTATATAAATTTGGAAAAACCTAACCAATAATTGTATGTTAAAATATTTTACCGATGCTTTTGCATCACCCGAATTTATTCCGATTTTGCTCCTAGTTGTAGGCGCAATGACTGGATATTTTAGGCAGCAGCATACTCAGTCAAAAGTGCCCGGGTTGCTTAGTGTTCCAAAGGACCTTTTAAAATCAACCGAGTTCAATAAACTGTGGACGCTACTTTATGTGTTTCTTTTACCACTAGCGTATGTCTTAAACGTTTTTATTTATGCGGTTTATGGTCTTATGTGGATCGTCAACCTAGTTGGAATCGTGGTACACTGGATAGCCGATAAATTATATTGGCTATGGACCCAATTAATTTTGGGCCTAGGAGTGTTTTCCTTTTCTGTTTTATGGCATTATTTAATTATTTGGCCTTACAGGTTATTTTCTAAAATCCTTTCAACATTTTTCGATAGCTTTAATTGGGAGGCCAATAAAGCATCTTACAAGAAGGTTGTACTTGCTGTAATTATCGCAGTAAGTGGATTCGTTCTCGATGATATCTATACATTTAATTTGTTCGGTTTCAGTGATATTACTCTTGTTGCAGGCTTACTATTATTACTTGATGCTTTTGGAATGCACATGGCCAATGCTATGGGGGTAAAAGCAAAGGGTATGCGCCCTACTTACAGCGCACTAATTCTGACCGCATTCGTGGTTTATTTAGCTGAATCTCTTGCGCAAGACTTCCTTTTACTTAATCAAGCGGCAGGTTTTTTAGGGGGCGTGGTTTTAGGCGTATCTGTTGTAACTTGGTTGTTCGGAGTGATCATCGCCGCTGCGGCTGTTCAATTCTTATCTTTGATCATCCCAGCCTACCTAAGGAATGATGGGTCCTTTAATTGGTTAACCGCTCTACGCGATTCTTTCCGTTCAAGATGGCTTAAGAGTCTTGGCTCTATCCTAGTCTTTACGTTGGCATATAACACAATTGGAATGTGGATTTATGACGAGGTTCAGCAAGTTACAGCAATGCCCTATAATGAATTCATTTCTGCTATTGATCAACGTCAAGAAGAAAATGCGGTTGCTTTGGAAAAGGCCAAAGAAGATCTTTCCGCTGCTTTATCGGCAGATACAATTAGTGCAGATTCCCTTTCGATTGCCTACGCAGATATTCGATCGATAAAGTCTGGAAATACGTTTTGGTCTGCAATACCTGACACATTGCGTGATATTGTCTTTATGGAGATTAATAAGCCGTTTCAAACAACTGAAAAAGATGTTGATTCATTAAAGGCACTTCTAGACACCTTTAAAATTGAAATGGAGGCAGAAATTTCTGTTTTAGACAGCACAATTGATTATGCAAAAGGACAGTTAGAGAACGCGGTTGCTCGAAAAAATCGTGTTAATTTATCAGGAATTACAGCTTCGGAAGACAATTCAATTGAAAATGGAACGGAGTTACGCTTTGGGATGCCTATTCCTGAAGATGCAAGCGGGTTAAAATGGCAAATCACGGATGCAGAAGGTGATACAATCTCTTCAAGAAATGGTGATGTAATTAGTTACCGCTTTACCAGTGGTAATTACACTGTTCTTGCCGCACCTATAAATGGTTGTGGATCGGGAACTTGGTCTTCCTATTCGGTTTCGGTAAATGAAGTTCCACCCGTTCCAACATCTTTGGGCGGAGTTAATGGCCCAATTGAAGTTTGCATTGGAAAGGAGTATACATATTCTACATCAATAGGAATGGACTTCTATTCATGGTCCGTACCTTCAGGAGTAGAAATACTTGGTGATAATGATCAAAATTCAATTAAGGTGAAATGGGGTAAAACCTCTGGTGAAATCTCTGTGAAAGGCGAAAAAGACGGTGAAATTTCAGCCCCCTCACGCTTATACGTTTCAGCAACAGGTGCGCCAGGAGTTGTGGTTAATGATGAGGGTAGAACGGCTGAACCTTCAAAACCAGAACCTGCTTCCCTTAAATATTATCCTGTTACTTTGGAAGAGGCAAATGCTGAAGTCGATAAAGCACAAGATGAAGTTAATTTTGCCGAAGCGGAAAAGAAAACCTACGTTTTCAATACAACTAATGAGCTAATTGTTTTTGAGGCATTTGTCCAGAATGCTGCTTCAGAAGCTTCCGGTAATTCAACTACCTGGATTTTAAACTTATTAGGAAAATTATTGCTTCTAGTTACCATGAGTTTCCTTTTTGGAATCCTTCTTAACTTCATGGTGGTTTGGTCTTCTAAATATTTCGGAGGTCTTTACGACATGAATCAAGACGGCGCGACATACTTCAATTCTACGTTAACAGAATATAAAGGAAAGTATGACGGATTTCCATATATGGGTCTATTCATAATTGCTGTCCTTTTTGCAATTACTACTTACTTAGGCTTTGACCAATATAAGGAGTACTTAGGGCAGTTCATGGAGCATCTAAAACAGATTAAAGGGTTAATTCAGGAGATTACCTGGCCCTCTTTTATAGATAAGATGGGGTAAAATATCCTTATTAACTTTTTCTGAAAATCTAAGCCCCGAGACATTAATCTTGGGGCTTTTTTTATCCGTGTCGGTCTTTATTAATACATCAAGGTTCGCGAGATTTCAGAGAAATATAAAGACGCGCAGAATTGCCTGTATCTCGGACGAGGATATACCTTCCCAGTAGCCCTTGAAGGGGCCCTAAAACTCAAGGAAATCAGCTATATCCATGCTGAAGGATATCTTGCTGCGGAAATGAAGCACGGTCCAATCGCCCTAATCGATGAGAACATGCCCGTATTTGTGATTGCTCCTAAAAACGGACAATACGACAAAGTGGTAAGTAACATCCAAGAGGTTAAGGGGCGCGACGGTAAGATCATTGCCATCGTGAGCGAAGGTGATACTGAAATTGCTAAGATGTCCGACTACACCCTCGAGATCCCTGAGAGTTCGGAGGCTTTTAGTCCACTTTTGACTGCTATACCGCTGCAGTTGTTGTCGTATCAAATCGCCGTGATGCGGGGATGCAATGTGGATCAATCCAGAAACTTGGCGAAGAGCGTTACAGTGGAGTAAGGTTATGGGATAAGAAATGTAACTCCGGACTCAGATTAGTATATTTCTCTGTATCAATAACTTCTACAAAACTATGGGAATCCAATTATTCGGATTACCAACAGTATTTGTACGACAGAATAAAAGGTTTAATTGAGAATTCTGTAACCCCTATTGGTTATCGTCGTATTTCAAAAATCTTCAATGATGAGGGGTTAAAAACACCTCGTGGTACTTCATTCACAAACTCCAAAGTACATTCTATTTACAAAAAGGGGTCTCTTCTTTGAATTTTGAGCCCATCTATAAAAAACTAGCTTTCAGCTGCGTAGCGTGCGGAAACTTCAGCCCAATTAATCACATTAAAAAATTCAGATATATAATCTGGACGTCGGTTTTGGTAGTTCAAGTAGTATGCATGCTCCCATACATCCAAACCGAGGATAGGCGTTCCACCACAACCAATGCCTGGCATGAGTGGGTTATCTTGATTCGGTGTGGAACAAACCTCCACTTTTCCGCCAGGATGCACACACAACCATGCCCAACCTGATCCAAACTGGGTTGCTGCAGCATTGCTGAATGCTTCTTTGAAGCCTTCGAACGAACCGTAAGCTGCGTTGATTGCATCTGCCAAAGCGCCGGATGGTTGTCCGCCTCCATTTGGAGACATTACCTTCCAGAACAAGCTGTGGTTGTAAAATCCGCCGCCATTGTTGCGAACAGCTCCGTTGCTCATGTCTAGGTTCTTCAGGATCTCATCGATAGATTTTCCGTCTAGGTCAGTGCCTTCGATGGCAGCGTTCAACTTACTGGTGTAGCCAGCGTGGTGCTTGCCGTGGTGGATCTCCATGGTGCGAGCGTCGATGTGCGGTTCAAGCGCAGCGTGCGCGTAGTCGAGTGATGGTAATTCAAAAGCCATAATCTGTATTTAAATTTAGTGGTTATAAGAGATGAACATCATCTGACGGCATTTGTTTCAGCCGCCCGATCTGATTTCGGTTACTTTCGCTCAAAGGTTTTAATTCTATCCCGTTTATACCAACCCAAAAGATGAAAAAACTGCTAATGTTTTCCTTGATTTCAGGATTATTGATGCTTCAGGCGTGTGGTCAGAGTGAAGAAGAGAGAAAGGCCGAACAGGAAAAGAATGAGGCCATGATCAATGAGAAGGTGAATGAGATCATGCAGAAGCTCGAAGCTCTTCCCAAGGAAGAGGTTTCTTCACCTGTCGACAGTGCTGCCAGCGACTCTACAGCTGCGCCAGCATCCGCTTTGTAAGCACCTATGATGCCTTAGGGTTCGCCGTTTTCAGCGACTTGATGGCTGTTTCTACGAAGTTATCCGAGGTATTATGCACCCGGAAGTAGGTCTCTTCAGAGAACAGACTACGACCAATCACCGCTCTTACCCGTTGCGCCATGCGACTGCTTGAACGCTTCCACTCGCGCTCGTTCAGCTCGCCCATATCTGCTTTCAAATAGTCGTAGAGCGCTGTCTTGATCTCTTCTTCTGTTAGCTCATGGATGAACTCCTCCTCCGTATAGGAAAGGAATCGCTCCATTTGAATATCACGGAAGTGGTAGGCAAAGCGCGTCAAAAGTCCCATGTGAACCGCTTCTGCATAGAGCCAAGTGATGCCGCTGGTATCGCGCTTCACTTCAATGTCTGGGATGATTCCACCCAAAACACTGTCGGATAGGTTAAGCTCGTAGTTTCCTTGTTCGTTGTAGGGGCGTTGTATGCTTCGTCCATTTGGGGTATAGTAGCGCGCAACGGTAAGACGCGTTGCACTTCCATCGGTCCACTCATTCTGCTCTTGCACCAATCCTTTACCGAAAGACCTACTACCCACCACGGCGCCACGTCCGAGGTCTTGAACGCATCCGGCCAGGATCTCCGAAGCGCTCGCACTGAAACCATCTATGATGATCGATAATCTTAAGTCTTCAAAAATACCGTCCGAGCTCGACCTATACTCCAATCGAGGACGTGTCCGGCCTTCTGTATACGTAATCAGTTGTCCCTTCTCTAAAAACTCATCTGCTAGGTTGATTGCACCATCCAAATACCCACCTCCGTTTCCGCGAAGGTCTAGCACCATCCCATTCACGCCAGGACCTTTCAGTGGGTACACCTCCTCCTTAAACTCTTCATGGGTGTGCTTGGAAAACCGGGCAAGCCGAACAAAAATGGTAGAGTCATTGATGAGGTAAGCCGCTTCAATACTCTTGATCGGTATCTCCCCGCGTTCAACGGTCACAGGCTTCAATCCGGCGATACCTAAACGTTGAACCCCAACCTTCACCTTACTTCCTTTCGGACCTTTCAATAATTGCGTTACCGTGCTATTGCTCAACCCCGTGCCGGCAACGGTATCGCCATCCACCGTAACGATCAAATCGCCCGGATGAATGCCTGCGCGTTCGGAAGGTCCGTTCTTTATGGTGCTGACTACGTAGATGGTATCGTTGCGCAAATTGAATTGAATCCCAATGCCATCGAAGTTTCCTTCCAGGGGTTCATTGATGCGAGCCAGGTCTTGTTCTGGAATGTAATGCGAGTGAGGATCTAGCCTTTGCATTAAAAAAGCTACAACTTCTTCTTCTAGCTGCTTTCGCGATATGGTATCTACGTAATCCGAGGAAACATACTGGAGGATGTGCTCGATCTTGTTCCAATTCGCAGATTGCTCTGGTCGTGCAAAGGGGTTGGTCAAGCCGCTCCCCAGCCAGACGCCAATTGCCATGGCCAACCCAACGAGTACAGGTATGTAGGCGCGATTCATCAGGTATCCAACGTCTGAGCGGATGAAGAGTTCTCAGGGTCAGCAAGATGCTCAATCTGTTGGATCTCCAAGCCCGCCATTTCAAGGAACTCCAATCCACTTGGATCTTTGTAGCCTACTTGGTACACCAACCTACGAATTCCCGATTGCAAGATCAGCTTACTGCAGTCCTTGCATGGTGAATGCGTGAGGTAAAGGGTAGCTCCATCCGCGTTGTTCGTTGTGCGGGCTACTTTGAGGATCGCATTTGCTTCTGCGTGCAGCACGTACCACTTGGTGTTGCCTTCCGCGTCTTCGCATTCATTCTCAAAACCGGTGGGAGTACCGTTGTAGCCATCTGCGATGATGGTATTGTCTTTCACGATGATAGCTCCTACCTGCTTTCGCCTGCAATGACTGAGTTTTGCCCATTCCTTTGCTAGTCGGAGGTATGCTCGATCATACCGCTCGCGCTTTGCTGCTTTTTCCTCTTGAGTCTTGGCACCTTGCATGCAACAAAAATAGCAGGACCACACGGCCAAAAAACCCCAATGGTGTATTCCTGCAACCGTTCACCACAAACCCGTGTATGCGCTTACTGTTTTCCTTTCTTTTGTAATTGCATAAAAGACCATACTATGAAACTGAAACGATTGAGCATTGGGTCGATGGCGGCCGTACTCTTCTTCGGAAGCTGCGGCGGGTCGACGGAACAGAACACAGAAGAAAGCAACATGACGGAGACAGCCGCTACCATTCCATTGGAAGACTTTTTCAAGAATCCGGAACGCAGCTCGTACCAGATATCACCAGAAGGTACACACTACAGCTACTTGGCCAATTGGGAGGACCGTAAGAACATCCACGTTCAGAACATCGAAACCGGTGAGACAAAACGTGTTACGTCACAAAATGACCGCGATATCGCTGGGTACTTCTGGGCCAATAACAACACCTTGGTTTTCATGCGCGACGATGGTGGTGACGAAAACTGGTACTTGGTTGCCACAGACATTGAAAGCGGAGAAGAGCGCGAACTGACCAAAATGGAAGGCGTTCGTTCGCAGATCATCGATGACCTGGAGGACATGCCCAATGAAATGATTGTAGGCTTGAACAAGCGAAATCCACAGATCTTCGATCCGTACCGCCTCAACTTGGAAACAGGTGAGCTGACCATGATCGCGGAGAACCCAGGCAACATCACCGGCTGGATGACCGATCACGACGGCAAACTGCGCATCGCCATCACTACCGATGGGGTTAATACCTCCTTGATGCATCGCGCAACCGAAAAAGATGCTTGGGAAACGGTAATCACCACCAATTTCAAAGAGTCGCTCTCCCCGAACTTCTTCACCTTCGATAATAAGCACCTTTACGCTACTTCAAACATCGGTCGTGATAAGTCGGCAGCCGTTATATTCAACCTGGAATCCGGCGAAGAAGAAGAAGTGCTCTATGAGAACGATATGAACGATGTGAACGGCCTGAGCTATTCGCGCAAAGACAAGAAACTCCTTTCTGCTTCCTACACAGCAGACAAGGCAAAGCGTCACTTCTTTGATCCAGAAGCAAAGAAGACCTATGAGCGCATTCAGGAAGAGTTAGATGGTTATGAAGTGGCCATCAGCAGCGCAACCCGCGACGAAGAACGCTATATCGTTCGCACCTACAGTGACCGTTCATTGGGCGCTTACTACCTCTACGACAAGGGTAGCGACAAGCTTGAGAAATTGGCTGATGTAAGTCCTTGGATCGACGAGAACCAGATGGCTACCATGAAACCGATCCAGTATACATCTCGTGATGGATTGACCATTCACGGTTACTTGACCTTGCCTAAAGGGATGGAGAATGCTAAAAACCTGCCTTTGGTAGTGAATGTGCACGGTGGACCTTGGGCTCGTGATTACTGGGGCTTCAACCCAGAGGTGCAATTCCTTGCGAACCGCGGTTATGCGGTATTGCAGATGAACTTCCGTGGCTCTACCACCTACGGTAAGGCGTTCTGGGAGGCTTCCTTCGACCAGTGGGGACTTTCCATGCAAGAAGACGTGCAAGACGGAGCTCAATGGTTGATCGAACAAGGCATTGCTGATCCAGAGCGCATCGCGATCTACGGTGGCAGTTATGGCGGCTACGCTACGCTTCAGGGCTTAGTGAAGGATCCTGAGTTCTATGCTTGCGGTGTTGACTACGTAGGAGTTTCAAACCTATTCACCTTCATGAACGGCATCCCTCCCTATTGGAAGCCTTACTTGGAGATGATGCATGAAATGGTAGGTGATCCGAACAATCCAGAAGACAGCGCACGCATGGCGGCAACATCGCCCGCATTGAATGCGGACAAGATCACCTCACCTTTATTCATCGCTCAAGGAGCAAATGATCCACGCGTGGTGAAGTCAGAGTCTGACCAAATGGTAGAGGCGATGAAAGCCCGCGGGGTAGAAGTAGAATACATGGTGAAGGATAACGAAGGTCATGGATTCCGTAACCAAGAGAATAAGTTTGATTTCTACCGTGCAATGGAATCCTTCTTGGCAACCCATATCGGGGCCAAAGATGAAGTACAAGAAGAAGCGGTCTAGGATCGCTGTTCGTTCACAGAAAACAAGGGCAGTCACTCTACTTTGAGTGGCTGCTTTTTTTTGTTCCCGATGTGTAACGTGAATGTTTGGAAAGAAAGGAAGAAGGCGCTTTCCGCTAGTTCAGGATCGTGAATTCTACGCGTCGGTTCTTGCTTCGACCATCTTCGCTGTCATTTGAAGCAAGGGGTTTACTCGATCCAAAGCCTTCGGTGATGATACGGCTAGACGCGACACCGTGTCCTAAAAGGTAGCTCTTAACAGCAGCTGCACGTTCATCCGAAAGACGCTTGTTGTCCGCCTCATTACCAACATTGTCTGTGTGTCCATCGATCTTTATGCGAATGGCTGGTTTGCTGATCAGCTCTTCCGCCAGTTGATCCAATTCACGGTTCTTCGCAAGCGTGAGCTGCGATGACCCTGTATTGAACTCGATGGTCGACAGTTCAATGGCAACTCCAACATTTTTCTCATCAATGAGCACTTTCAGCTCCTCCTCCATGGCGCTCGCAAGCATACCACGATCTTCCATCACCTCCATTCTACGCAGCTCCACAATCTCCATCGGAAGGGCCTTGAACTTGAAGAAGCCATCTTCGGTCATGTCATTGGAATTAGCCGACTTATAGGGTACGTGAAGGCTATCCGATATCACAATCTCCACATAATCCTTATCCGGATTATGCTCCACTTTTACGATGTATTCCTCGTTTTCCAGATCGTAGAATGAGAATCGGCCATTCAGGTCCGTAATCGCTGTCTTGACCAAACTTCTTGTGTTGTTGTAGAGGCCTACCTTGACCCCCTCACGGCCCACTAAATAGGTTTCCTTATCTACCACCTTACCGGTCATGTAGCTTCCACCCTGCTCAACATCTACAAACACATCGTTCTCGGTGAGGATGCGCAGGTCTCTGAAATAGTCGTCTCGGGCTTTAAAGCTATGCAATCGGTGACCCAGAGGAATAGGCTTTCCAATTACCTCAAAGTCTTCATCGTACATATACATGTCGATCATCCACTTGCTGTCATCCTTGGTCATCTTCACCAAGTTAATCTTATCTGGATTCACCCCTTCAAAACGGAATCCTCTGTACTCGTCTGTGGTTACTTCCTGTACCTGTTGCAGGTCGTCGTTCATCAGTAAGACCTTCGTGTTGACAAGGACTTTGCCACTTGCATCCCGTAACCTACCGAGGATCATCGCTTGTCCCTCTGGCTGAACGGCCGGGTTAATCTTCTGACTGGACGCCTGTTCTTGAGTCGCCGTCTCAGACGGGATGGGGTCCTCTTCTTCCACTTTTTGTGTTTCCAATCCAAAGGAAGTGGTAGTGCTGATGGCATAACTCATGCCTTCCTTCGGTGCGGTTACCAATAGGAAGTAGCTGGCCTCCGGATCCAGCGCTGTGGCTTGTAGGTGGAAGCTTCCTTCATCTCCTTGGTGCTGAATACACTTCACCTCCTCCAATGACCGCGCGCCCCGATCAGTAACCACTTTACCTAGGTAGATACCGGGGTCACTGGTGTCGCCAAAACGTCCGCCCGTATGCACCGTGAACTGCATGCGATCGCCTTTGAATTTGAGATCGAACCAATTGCCTTGTGCAACGGTGTTCAGGCAGCTATGGTCCAGGCCGGTCCATTTCAAACCCTCCGCGCGTACATCCCTAGGAAAGGCTTCATAGCCCATCTTCACCTTTCGGGCACTTACGATCTCATAGTCGCTCTGTGCTAGGGTGATAACGGGAAGAAAGAGCATCACAGCCGAAAGAAAAAAAATGGAACAAGCTACGCATCGGTTGTAGGTATGCAAGCAAATTCAGCAGAACCCGCCTGTTGACAGACATTTCGAGAAAAATTGAATGAGAATCATACTTTCGGGCCAAACCTTCTACTATGCTCAAGATCGACATGCACTCGCATATTCTGCCCGAGCGTTTGCCTCGTTTCGCAGATAAATTTGGTTACGGAGACTTCATCCACTTGATGCCACGGGAAGACGGTGCGGCAGATATGATGAAGGGCGATAAGTATTTCAGAACCATACAGCCGAATTGCTGGGATCCACAGATGAGGGTAGATGAGTATGCAACACACAACACGCAAGTGCAAGTGGTTTGCACGATCCCGGTCATGTTCAGTTATTGGGCAAAAGGCGAAGATTGCCTGGAGCTATCGCGCTTCCTGAACGATCATTTGGCAGAGCTTGTCGCCAACGACCCAAAACACTACATCGGACTTGGCACCGTGCCCATGCAGGATACAGCGCTTGCCATCAAAGAGCTGCGCCGCATCAAAGAAGAGCTTAAACTACCCGGTATTCAAATCGGCAGCAACATCAATGACCTCAATCTCAGTGAAGAGCAGTTCTTCCCAATTTTCGAAGCCTGTGAGGAACTTGATTTGGCCATCATGGTGCATCCTTGGAACATGATGGGCATGGAAAGCATGGGGAAGTACTGGCTTCCCTGGTTGGTTGGTATGCCGGGCGAAACCTCCCGGGCCATGTGTTCCATGATCTTCGGGGGCGTGTTCGAGCGATTGCCTAACCTGAGGGTTTGCTTCTCTCATGCCGGCGGATCCTTCTTCGGCACCATCGGGCGCATCGAGCATGGTTACAATTGTCGACCAGACCTTGTAGCGATCGACAATGACCACAACCCGCGCAAGTACATCGGTCAGTTTTGGGTGGATTGCATCACCCACGATGCGAAAGCCTTGGAGTTCATTCTCGATCATCAGGGGTCTGAGCGCGTTTGCCTCGGATCAGACTATCCCTTCCCGTTGGGCGATCTAGAGATCGGTGCCTTCATCGAAGAGATGGGGCTTCCTCACAAAGACGTCGAGAACATCTTCGCCAACAGTACTTTGGAGTGGTTGAAGCTGGATAAGGCATTCTATGAAGGAGCATGACCCGCTCAACCGTTGACACCTTTTGGCTGTTGCGTTTAGGAAAATCCATTTATCATCGCAGCATGACACGATTAATCCCGCTTTTTCTCTGTTCTCTACTTGCCGCACCCTCCATTGCTCAAGATGGCTATTGGCAACAGCAGGCCGATTATACCATGACCATTGATTTCGATGTGGAGACGCATCGCTTCGATGGTGAGCAAACGATCCAATACACCAATCATTCACCAGACACGCTGACGAAGGTTTTCTATCATTTGTATTTCAACGCTTTTCAGCCAGGCAGTATGATGGATGTGCGGTCTCGCACCATCGAAGACCCAGACCCAAGGATACGCGACCGCATCAGTATGTTGAAAGACGATGAGATCGGCTACCACGAGATCGCCTGGATCAAACAAGATGGGGAAAAGCTCGACTTCACGGTGGTAGGGACGGTTTGCGAAGTATTGCTCAAAGAGCCCATCCTCCCGGGTGAGGAGGTTCGTTTTGAAATGGAATTCAAGAGTCAAGTTCCAGTGCAGATCCGCAGGAGTGGTCGCTTCAATCAAGAGGGCGTAGACTATACCATGACGCAGTGGTATCCAAAAATGGCCGAATATGATCGTGAAGGCTGGCACACGGAGCCATACGTTGCTCGGGAGTTTCACGGGGTTTTTGGAAGCTTTGATGTTACCATCAACATCGATGCGGCTTACACTTTGGCAGGCACCGGGGTATTGCAAAATCCAGAGGAAGTCGGACATAGCTATGCCGAAACTTCGAACGATTCAAAAGCGTTGAAGTGGTATTTCAAGGCTGAAAATGTGCATGACTTTGCTTGGGCCGCAGACCCTGATTATCGCCACTTGACCCAAAACATGGAGAATGGTACGGTGCTTCACTTCTTTCACGTAGAGGACTCCACCTTGAATGAGAACTGGGATCGACTCGTGCCCTACACCGTGCAGCTTTTTGAGATCATGAATGCTGAGTTTGGGGAATATCCTTACGAGCAATTCAGCGTAATCCAAGGGGGCGATGGCGGAATGGAATACCCGATGTGTACGATGATCGCAGGCGGTGGAAGCTTTGGTGGGTTGGTGAGCGTAACGGTGCATGAAGCGATCCACAACTGGTACTATGGCGTGCTGGCATCCAACGAATCCAAGTACCCCTGGATGGATGAAGGGTTTACCACCTACGCCCAGAACATTGTGCTCGACAGTTTATTTGAACGTGGACGCAGTAACCCCCACGAGCGGAGCTACCGAAGTTACGTAGCCAACGCAAAATCAGGCGACGAGGAGCCCCTCTCAACGAACGCTGATCTGTACGAGACCAACAAGGATTACGGGGTGAACTCTTACAGCAAAGGCTGCGTGTTCCTGAGTCAGTTGGAATACATCGTTGGTGAAGACGCTTTCAGAAAGGGGATGCTTCGCTACTTCAACCAATGGAAGTTCAAGCATCCGACTCCAACGGATTTCAAGCGCATCATGGAGCGTACTTCAGGCATTGAGTTGGATTGGTACTTCGACGCATGGATCGGCACGACCAAGCACATTGAGTACGATCTGCACAATGTGATCTCACAAGGAGAAAACACCCTGGTTGAACTGCAACGGAACGGAAGCCTGCCCTTCCCAGCGGAAGTGAAGGTGAGTCTGAAGAATGGCGAAGAGCACTACTACTACATTCCATTGCAGATCATGCGTGGCGAAAAACCGACGCCTAGCGGTGAAGGCAACTGGCATCAAATGCCAGACTGGCCGTGGGCCTATCCGATCTACAGCTTGTCTGTGCCATTTCCAACAACAGAAATTGAATCCATTGTGCTCGACCCAGAAGGAAAAGTCGCAGATTTGAATCCAGAGAACCAACGCTACCCACAGAACAACATTCGATACCAGAGCGCACCATGAAAACATGCTCCTATTTGGTGATTGCAGCGATCCTCTGCAGCCTCAGTATGCTACCGAATCGCGCGGTGGCGCAAAAGAATGTGCTCATCTACGAGCAGGAGCCCGGTAAATATGCACCGTGCGAACCGTCTATTGCCATTGATCCGAGCAATAGCCGAGAGATGATCGCTGGAGCGGTGATGGATTACATGTTTGTTTCCAAGAACAACGGGTTGAGCTGGAACACCTATCAGTTGAAATCAAAATACGGGGTGTACGGTGATCCTTGCATTGTGGCAGATGATAACGAACAGTTCTACTACTTCCACCTGAGCGACCCCGAAGGTGAAGGCTGGAACAGCGATAAACTCTTAGACCGGATCGTGGTGCAAAAACGGAACAAGAGAAACCACTGGAGCAAGGGAAAAGGCATTGGTCACAACCCACCAAAGGATCAAGACAAAGAGTGGGCCACCTGGGACCCCTACCAACAGCGCCTAGTGGTAACTTGGACCCAGTTTGACGAGTACGGAAGCAAGGATCCAAGATGTGAGTCGAACATCTTACTCTCCACCAGCAAGAACGGTAAAAAGTGGAAGAAGCCCATCCAGATCAACACCACACCGGGCAACTGTGAAGACAATAGCCAGACCGCAGAAGGAGCGGTACCAGCGGTAGACGCGTATGGCAACACCCTTGTAGCCTGGAACCGAGATGGAAAGATCTACTTTCAAACCATTTCTGCCCAGTCGGGTAAGCCTGTAGGTCAGGAAAAAGAGATCGTAGACAACGCCAATTGGTCGTTTGATGTGCCGGGCTTCCGTCGAATGAATGGCATGCCGGTGACGGTTGCTGATCGAAGTGCGCGTCCGACCAGAGGTAATGTCTACATCAATTGGACCGACCAGCGCAACGGCGAAGACGACACCGATGTTTGGATCGTAAAATCTACCGATGGTGGCTTTACCTGGTCAGAGCCGATCCGCGTAAACGACGACGCTGCGGGAAAACATCAATTCATGTCTTGGATGGCGATCGATCAAGAGACCGGGTATTTGTATGTGGTCTTTTACGATCGCAGGGACCACGAAGGCAACATGACCGACGTATACCTAGCCATCTCACATGACGGCGGAGATACGTGGGAAAACAGAAAGATCAGCAAAGAGCCCTTTGAGCCAAGCGGCAAGGTGTTCTTTGGTGATTACATCAACATTGACGTGGTAAAAGGAAACGTACGTCCGATCTGGACCAGAGAAAAGAATCAGCGCCTGAGTATTTGGACCGCGATCATTTCTGATTAGGATTCTGAAACTTTCCTTATTTTCGCCGGCCCTTTCAGGGGGAAAACGATCCAACACCTTGCCCGGGTGGCGGAATTGGTAGACGCGCTGGATTCAAAATCCAGTTCTTTCACGAGAGTGCGGGTTCGATTCCCGCCCCGGGTACAAAAAGAGAGTGAGTGCGTAGTGCGAGAGCGGGGAGTGCCACTCTCTTTTTTCTTCGCTCTCACTCTCACTCAGAACTGCTCTTCCGCGTTTTTCAATTCCAGTCCACATTTCCCTTGCTCCATTCCGTTTCCGGCCTCATTCGTGGTAAAGTAGCTTAGCGTTCGAACAAAATCCGCAGGGTATGTGCGAAGAAAACCTATTCGATTTCCAGAAGCTGGTTGTTTACCAAAAAGCCAAAGCATTTCATTCTGCCTGCAAGGACTTACTGTCTGATCAGAATGTAGCAAACTACACGCGGAACCAACTCGGCAGGGCTTCATTGAGCGTCTCTTTGAACATAGCGGAGGGGTCAGGCAAATTCTCCAAAGCTGATCGAAAGAACTACTTCACCACAGCAAGGGCGACTGTATTTGAGTGCGTCGCCATTGTGGATATACTTTCAGATGAGGGCTTGATATCGAAGGAGAAGAAGTCAACCATTTTCAGCATGGCGGATGAGTTATCTCGAATCCTGTTTGCAATGATTCGAAAGCTAAGCAATTAGCACTGCGGTATTCCCGATTCCTAGCTCTCTTTCTCTTCGCTCTTCGCTCTTCGCACTCACTCTCATTCAGCTGCCGCGCTGAGTTCTCCAAGCCCTCGCACATTCTTTGAGAGGTTCATGCTATCACCTCCGATCAAACAGGTTCATGAACGCCGCACATCCCGATGCATATCGGGATCTGTGGACGTTCAGGGAAGAAATGCACTCAGGGTGAATTACAAAATGTCCTCTAATTCGTTGTTGGTTCTAAGTCCTTTCGAGGCTGTCATCATGCCCACACCAACAGAACCAAACGGTCTAGCTCCCCAACCCTATCTCGAAGGTGAGGTGCAGTCCCAATCGTCTCGCTCTAGATCGCTGACCTCTTCTTCTACGTCTTTCTTTCTGCCGCAAACTTCTTCAGACACTTGTCCTGTTTGCACCGCACTCCACAAACAGAAGGAAAACGAACAAGAGAACTCGGCGCTCTCTACTTCATGCTCGAGGTAGGTGTCTGTGCTGATGGTTCCGTCTCCGAAAAAGCCGGTGCAATCGCAGGTTCCTAAATATTCTGCTGTAGTGCATTCTGAGCATTGCTCACAACTGAACAGAAAAAATGAAAGCGAAGCACTGGCGAGAAAGCTGAATAGATTTTTCATGGTGTGTATGATTAGGTTTATTCAAAAATAGGTCAAGGGTCCACTGAAGTCTGAATGCTTTTTGTTTTTGTAGTTGCCATTGGTTGTTATCCGAACCGGCGTAGGTCGTTTGATGAAGCTCATGTTGGCACCTCTGATCAACGTCGCACATCCCAAGGCACACGGGATCTGTGGACGTTCATGAAAGAAAAGCGTTCAGGGTCAATGACAAGATTCCCCTATCATTCAACATCCCAATGAATTTTGTTTTCTGTCCGATACTTTTTTAGAAAAAGTATCCAAAAATCGGAGAACTCAAGCCCTTCGGTGTTTTGCCCGCAAAGCCCCATCGCTGCTCTGCTAAACACCCCCGCTGCGCACCCACAATGCTGCCGCGCTGAGTTCTCCAAGCCCTCGCACATTCTTTGAAAGGTTCATGCTATCACCTCCGATCATACACGTTCTTCAACGCTGAACATCCCGATGCACATCGGGATCTGTGGATGTTCAGGGTAGAACCGGAATTAGAATCCGTGTCAAACGCTTCGTAAGGACTTCCAGAACGGGTGAACGAACCTCACTTTTCCAGCGATAAATTCTTTGGTTTTCAACGTGTTTTCAACACGGCATTGCTTACATTTGCGCCCCCAAAAAATTGGTGAGCGCATGTCTAGAGAAGTAAAAATTTGTGCAGGAACAGCATCCAAGGAACTCGGAGAACGTATTGCCAAGAGTTACGGACTTAGCCTTGCCAACGTCAATATCCTTCACTTCAGTGATGGAGAGTTTCAGCCTTCCTTTGAAGAGACCGTCCGCGGTGCGGATGTATTCATCGTACAGAGCACCACGCCTCCAGCTGATAACCTGATGGAGCTCCTCCAAATGGTAGATGCAGCAAAACGGGCCTCTGCTAAGAACATCATCGCGGTGATGCCTTATTACGGTTATGCTCGACAAGATCGCAAGGATAAGCCCCGTGTTTCTATCGGGTCTAAACTTGTAGCCAACTTGCTTGGGGCTGCTGGAGTTACACGCGTGATGACGATGGACCTGCACGCAGATCAGATCCAGGGCTTCTTTGAAGTACCTGTTGATCACTTGTTCGCGTCGAGCATCTTCTTGCCTTACATCACTTCGTTGAACCTTCCGAACTTGGTGATGGCAGCACCGGATACCGGTGGTACCAAGCGCGCCAACGCTTATTCAAAATACCTGAACTGCGACCTGGCGATATGCTACAAGCAGCGCAAGGTGGCCAACCAGATTGAGTCAATGACCGTGATCGGCGACATCGAAGGAAAAGATGTTATCCTGGTGGACGATTTGATCGACACCGCAGGTACCTTGACCACATCGGCAGCCATGATGATGGACAACGGCGCAAACTCGGTTCGTGCATTGATCACCCACCCTGTGTTGAGTGGTCCTGCTTACGACCGCATCAATGATTCTCAATTGACAGAACTCGTGGTTACCGACACCATTCCGCTCAAACAAAAGAGCGATAAGATCAAGGTGCTCAGCGTAGCTGATCTCTTCGCGAATACCATGAAGAGCATCGTCAGCCATGAGTCGATCAGTACGCAATTTCTTATTTAATCAACTATATAATCAAACATGAAAACGATTGAAATCAGTGGACATCTACGAGAGGCTGTAGGCAGTCAAGACGCCAAGCAGCTGCGTAGAGAAGGCATGGTTCCTTGCGTTGTTTATGGTGGTAGTGAGAACCTCCACTTTTACGCAGACGAACGCGAATTAGACAAGATCATCTACACGCCAGACGTGTTCTTGATCAACTTGGTCCTTGGCGACACAAAGGTTCAAGCTGTTCGTCGCGACGCACAGTTTCACCCTGTAAAGGACAACCTCTTGCACATGGATTTTGTAGAGGTGGTTCCTGGTAAAGCGATCTCCTTGAAGCTTCCGGTAGTATTGACCGGAAACGCGATCGGTGTTCGAAACGGTGGTGTGCTCCGTCGTAACGCGAAAATGCTTTACGTGAAAGGTATGGTAGACGATCTTCCAGATACCATTACCATCGACATCTCAAAGATGCGTATCGGACATACCATCAAGGTAGGCGATCTGAACATCGCAGGCGTGGAGATGCTGGAAGCAGCTAACCGCGTGGTTGTTGCGATTAAAACTTCTCGTAAGGCAATTGCCGACGAAGAAGCGGAAGAAGCAGAAGAGGGAGCTGAAGGCGAAGAGTCTGCTGCTGAAGGCGGCGAGGAAGGAGCCGAAGCACCAGCAGAAGGATAACTCCTTAACGCCTCCTTACTTCTATGAAGTATTTAATCGTTGGACTCGGAAACCCTGGCGCAGAATACGCCGAGACCCGACACAACATAGGATTCAAAGCATTGGACGCTCTTGCCGGAGCGTCCAATGTTGTTTTTAGCCCCGCCCGTTACGGTGATCGTGCCGAGGTCAAGCACAAGGGGAGAACCCTGGTCTTGATCAAGCCGATGACCTACATGAACCTCAGCGGCAAGGCGGTGAACTATTGGATGCAACAAGAAAAGGTTCCGATAGAACGTACCATGATCATTACGGATGACATCGCGCTGCCTTTTGGAAAGATCCGCATTCGGGCTAAGGGGAGTCACGGCGGACATAACGGCTTGAGAAACATTGAGGAGCTTATTGGAACGCAGAAATATCCGCGTCTTCGGTTTGGTGTTGGCAGCGACTTCCACCCTGGACAGCAAGTTCAATATGTCTTAGCACCGTGGGAAGCGGAAGAAGCGGAACAAATGCCGGAACGCCTGAAGGTCGTGGAAGAAGCATTGTTGGCCTTTCCTACCATCGGCTTGGAGCGGACGATGAATTTCTACAACAACAAGTAGCTTTTAGAATTCCCTGAAGCCTCGCTCTTGCAGGAATGCTTCCGTAGGAGCGATGCGCACGCAGAACTCTCGGTTCAACCAATCTGGATCAAATCTTGCGTCCTTCCTAAAATCAACCAGCGCCGTTCGGTTGCTTCGATTTGCATAGATCTCTTCTGCCTTTTCCATGCGGTCTGGACGCCGATCAAAGCGCGTCAACGAACGAGCCAGTATCTTTCCATCTGCATAGTACATCAGCTGCCACTGGAGCAGGTAGTTCTCTGTAAAGATCAATTCAACCTCCTCTTCTTCCAGCATACGGATGAGCTCGTGGGTTGCACTGCGGGTATTGTCCTCATACTTTACCTCATGACCATTGATCAGCGTATGCACACCCAAGCCAATGAATCCCAGCAAGACAAGGGTTAACCAACTGCCACCCTGTTTCGGCCAGAGCATTCCAAGCGCTAAGATGACGTAACCGAACATCGGAAGCGCATAGCGCGGTGCGGCGCTGCCTAGAAAGAAAGACCACAGCAATAAGCCGAGGATCGCTGCAATGGCAGCAACCAAGTATCCTAGCTTCTTTCCGGAAAGGAGACGACGTAACCCTACTCCTAGCACCACCAGCGTTAGCAACAAAAACCCGATCGAAAAGATGTTGGCACTGACCAACTCACGGAATGCTCTGCCATGTAGGTGCAGGCCTTGCATACCGCGTTCTAGGTAACTCACGTAAACCGAAGTATTGAACGCAATCACATCTGCATCGAACTGAAAGAATGGTGGTTGGTGAAAGGGGGCGTCCACTTGAAAAGGCAGGAGCGCCAAGTAAGGAATCACCATGGAAACTGTGGCTGCCAGTATGGACCGCACATCCCTTCCTGTTCGCCACCAAGCAACCAACGCAAAGCACACCGCACCCGGAAACCAAATCGCTTGTAGCACGAATGTTAAACCCAGCAGTACACCGATCAAGGAACCCCTTGTGGGCCGCATTTCATCGCTGACGACGGATAAGTAAATGGCGAGATGAGCCACTGCAAAAGCCGGAACATATCCTCCACGCAAGCGCACCGACCAAAGGAGCCAAGTTGGCGCTAGCAAAACTAACAGCGTAAGCAGAAGGCGGGGTGTGGACGAAGTGAAGCGTTCAAGTGTCCCGAAAATGGCTACTGCACCAAGCAGAAACCACAGTAACATGGGAAGTTTGGTGGTAAAGGCGTTCAACCCAAACGCCGCAATGAATGGAACGGTGGTGAGCATCTCTGGCAAGACGAAGCCGTAGTTCTGGCCCCAAAAAAGCGGTCGCCAAACACCTTCCTCAAGCGCTTCCAGGCTCATCAGTGCCACAATCGCTTCATCGCCATCCAGCACAAAATGGTCACCCAAAATCATGGGCAGGCGCAAGAGCACTGCGGTAAGGAGTAGGATGAGCAAGGCCCAGTAGGAGCGATTCATCCTACAGAGATAGGAAATCCTCTCTGCTCCACCACCACGTATTAGAGTTGCTGAATGCGCAAGGATGGGTAGCCGCGTTCTCCTTGTTCATTGTAGAAATCAAGAAAGTGAAGCTTGTAATAGAACCCTTCATGGTCGCGAACGATGTAGACCTTATCCGAAAAGATCGTATAGCTGCCTTGATCGAAGTCATACACCTTCCAATCATAGCCAATCAGGTCCAAACTATCCCTCATCTCAACCGCCATGGCGTCTTCTAAACTCACTTCATCAAAGGGCTTATGGTTGATCTCGGCACTGCCTTGAAGCCTCGGGTTATTGAGCACTCCGGTGACCAAGTATGGCGTATATGGATTATAGAAGGCGTAGGTGTACTGGGTGAACACTAGGTCATAATCGTCCTCGCCTGGTTCGATCTGAACGGGTGAAGCATCCCTTAACGAGTAGGCCACCTTGCCATATCCCGACTGCTTCTCCAGTTGACCTTCTTGACGGTTGGATCCATCGAGATCAGCAATTACGAAGCGAAGCACATCACCTTCGAGAAAAAACTGCACCTTCCGCTTACCCCGTATATTCCCGTTCAACCGGAAACCCAAGTCCAGGACAAACACCTCCTCGGTGCGCCACCACGTTCCCAAGGCTAGGCTATCCAAGGAACCAGAGGAATGATCGGGACGAAAACGCAAGGATGCCTCGTCGATCGGAGCATCAAACTCCGTTTGTCCGGTGGGCGCTGCCATCATCGCAAGCGAAGTGTTCAGGTAGATGTAGTGCAGCGAGTCTCGGCAATCAAAGGCAAAATCCCAGGATAGTTTTTCGTTGGTAGCAACTATGCTCTTCGTGCCCAAGTCAAACCAAACCTGGTCGCTATAATCTACCCCGATTGGGATCACCATCTCTTCCGCATCTCCGCGGTCATAGGGCTTAACCGGAAGCTCCTCCTTCTCGCATGCCAAAAGCAACAGGAAGACCGGTCCAAGCACGAGTCCCCTCCAAAAGCTGCAAAGCCTCGTCCTCATCGTGTCCATTTGAAATCAAGCTTTAGGAAGTAAATACGTCCCATTCCTACCAACGCCGCATTGCCACCTCCCCCATGCGCGCCGCCTCCTGCACCGAGCATGGCAACATTCTGCACATTAAACAGGTTCTTGGCACCAAGGCTCAAGCGAAAACGATCATCCATCAGGTCGCGTGCCAGGTTCGCATCAAGGGTGTGGTAAGCATCTATGAAGCCTGTGAAGGGCTCTCCATTTGCATCCAGCTGCACCTGTGGGAGCCTACCTTGGTACTTGTAGAACAAGGAGGCTTCAAGGCCCGTGCGCTGCCACGTGTAGGTAAGGTTGGAGGTCACCTCAGGATAGTAGGAAAACCCCACCTCTTCCTCCACCGCAAAGGCATTGCGCAAGCCGATGAGCGCAACGGCAGCGTTCCACTTTAAATGCTCGAGCACCAGCCCGGCGCTTGTATTCAACCCCATGGTTTGTGTGCGACCTACATTAATGTAGCTGTATTCTTGGGTGGCTTGATCCACTAATCCAAGGGTAATCTGGTTCTCGATGCTGTTGTAAAACCCGGAAGCTTCCCATTGCACCAAGGTTTGCTTGAAAAGATGCTTGTACTTGGCTGATGCGTTGAAGTTGTGGCTGTACTCCGCCTCAAGGGCCGTATTACCAACGATATTATGGTTGATGTCTACAAAAGTGAAATACAGCTCTTTCAAGCCGGGTGCTCGAAAACCCCGTGCATAGGAGGAGCGAATCACCCAGTCTTTGATTGCATATCGTATGTTGAGGGAAGGTGTCAGCGGAGCATCATATGCGGTGTTGTAGGCATAGCGCAATCCCGGACGAAGGGTAAAATGCTCATTCGGACTCCATTCTGCCGTAGCAAAAGCAGCGTAGTCGCCCATGACTTGACGCCCGTCTTCAATGCGTGCACCCACAGCTGTTTCTCTGTTCACGTCATAACCAATCTCCCAAGTCAATTGGGTGGGGATCAAGGTGTGTACGAGGCTTGCCCTACTCATCCACTGCTGCGCCAGTGCGGTATCTTGATCGCCAGGCACGGTAGTGAGTTGGCGTTCCAAGGTAGTAAGGTCGGTGCGGTAGGTGTTGCTGATGCGCTCGAAGGTGTTGTAACCTGCTACGGCTTGATAGCTTAAGGCAGTGCTGAACTGTCCACTGACACTGAGGGCGTGATCGCTTCTACGGGTGATGTAGACATCGTCAAAGGCTTGCTCAAAATAGGGGGCTCGTGGCATACCTCGGTTATCGATGCGCTCATCGAAGAGCTCGGAACGCCAGGTAAAGCGGTGTTTGGTTTGAACCAGGCTCAATTGAGCCCGACCGAAGTATTGCATCCTGGGATCCCAAGGCTTCACGCGGGTGGTATCTGCGACCGGCTGCTCACTGTTGGGTTCTATCCGATCGTTTGGAGCCCATCCGTTGAAGAAATTCCTACCTCCACTGAGCGATGCGCGTAGCGGTCCGATCTGTTGATTCAACGACGCATTCAGGTTGTAGCGCCCCACCGTTTCATTGTAAGAACTCACTTGAAGGGAAGTCTTGTCGCTGGATGTTTTCTTGGTGATGATGTTGATGGTCCCGGCCAAAGCATCCGTTCCATAGTTCACACTAAGCGGACCCTCGATGATCTCGATTCGCTCCACATCGTTCAAGTTGATCTGTCTGAGGTCTATGTTGCCGTTCTGTCGACCGATCACAGGCACCCCATCGATCATGATCTTGACGTTCTGTCCGCTCAAGCCCTGCATGCTCACCCCACTCCCAAGCACGGCATCCTGTGAAATACGGATGTTGACCTCGTTGGTCAGTACATCCTCCAGGTTCACCGCTGCCATCTTCTGGATCTTCTGCTCATCGATGACCTTCACCTTGTGCACCGACTGCTCGGCGGAAGCCTGACCGTATTGAGCAGTGATCACCACCTCATTCAGGTAGATGTCAGAGGGTGCAAGCATATAGGTCACCGCGTTATTGCTAACCAGCGTATCTCGTTGGGTCTCATACCCCAAGTACTTCAACTCGATGATCAACGGATTACTGCGCGATGGTCGTTCTTGAATCATGACCTCTCCAGAAGCGTTGGTGACGAATGCTTCAACGCGCTTACCTGTCAGGTCGTAGCGAAGCACATGAGCAAAGGCCAATGGATTCCGTTCTTCCTCATCGATGATGCGCACCGCTACCTGGGCCGTTGAGGAAAAGAAAGAAAACAAGCCTGCCACTAGCGCTATGTAGAACGAGGGCCTCACGCTAATTGTGCTGTTGTACGCTTAGCTGGCACTGCTGCCCTGTAGTACATCCATGAACTCCAATTGAGAAGCAGACTGAAGATCAATACCAGGCTCAACAAGGGTATTTGCGACCAGTCCAAGACGGGCTTGGTGACCTCATCGACCACGTGCAATACGTGAGAGAAACTGTAGATGATGCTGATACCAAACATGGTCAAACGAAACCAAGCTGCGGTGAAATACAACTGCGCCACGATGAAGATCATGGGCAGATGGTAGTAAACACTCTTCATGACATGCGCCATAGCAGAGATCTCTCCGGTAGCGCCGGGACGAACTACGTTGATGCCATAGAAGATCTTGCTGACGTGATAGTTGAAATGCAAGATCATTCCGATCAAGCATACCACCCACAATACAATCACTCTTATTTGATGCTTTTCCATTCTTGCGTTGATTTAAAAGAGAGCGGCGAATGCCGCTCTCTCAGGGTCATTACCTCATAACCTATGAGACCCTACTCTGTCATTCCTGTGGTTGCAGCGGCAGATTGGAAGCTACTAATGGTAGCCGCGATCTCCTTGCGCACGGCCTCAGGGTTTTTCTTGGCACTCTCCTTCGCTTCGTCACCCAAAGCAAAGAGGGCTTGAAAAAGCTTCTGGTCATTCACCGTACTCGCCAAGGACAAACTTTCCTTTTGGGCGAAGACCGCATCCCATTCCGCACGTACCAATGCCCAATAATCCTTGTGCTCTTGCCACCAATCTTTGGCTGCTTGACATTTCGACTCATCTACCTTGGTGTACTTATTCCACCCCTTCTCTTCTGCGATCAAACGGTCGCCTCCCTGCTCACGCACAAGTTTTTCATTGTCTTGCTCATGCACCCAACCGTAGTTCGTGATCTCGTGACGGTTGCGGCGCTTCATCACATCGTAGTCTGAGCGCTTGGTGAACTCGCGTCGAGGTAGAGGGGCATCTGTGATACTTTCCCAATAGTGTCTGCCGTCTACGTGTACCCATGAGGCAGATCCTTCGTAGCGTGGACTGTCATCTACCTGATAGACCTTTTGTGTCCACTGACCTTTCACCGACTCAGGTGTCGCTGCTACGTAGTTCCACGTCTTGTTCTTGTCAAAATGGTGGAAATCGGTGTTCTCATAGATCCAGTCTTGACGCCAGTGCTTAATCACCATGGTATCACCGATCACCAACAGGTGTTGAAGGACAAGTTCGTCTTCGCTTTCCTCTTCTATAAACACCCACTCTGCATCTGCCTTGGCATGATAGGAGTCTTTGAGTTGGTAATTGGTGTCTGGTGAAAAGGTTTCTGCATAATCAAAGGTGATTGCATAGCAGCCGCACATCGCCTTGATGGCTTCCACGTCTGCAGCTTTGTCTTGGGCCATGCTCACGGCAGAAAAGACGAGTGCGACAGCGATGGCGAGGGTGTTTTTTGTTTTCATGTCGTATTGGTTTAAGGAGAAAGTAAACCCCACCCAACCGAAGCTGGGCAGGGAGTCTTCGTCATGTTAGTTTATGATCAGTTTTTGGGTTTGTGTTGCTCCGCTGCTCTCCATGCGTACGATATACATGCCGGCAGACCAGGCTTGTGTTGAGAGCTGTATTTGTCCAAGCACGGCGGCACCTTGCTGCGCGCTGTACACCACCCTTCCCTGCAGGTCGTGAATCGTGAGTTGAACAGGAGCATTGGAAGCATACAAAAGATTGGCCCAACCTTGATTGCTCGGATTCGGGTAGATCTGGAGCGATGCCTTAGAAGGTGCTTCAACGCCCTGTGGAAGCTCACTCGCCTCTTCGATCAGCTCCTTTTGGAATACATATTTTCCCGTTGCGCTGCCCCCGAAGTCAGTAAAGACCAAGCGCCACAAAGCTCCATTCCGAGCACGTACGAAGTAGACCGTGCTGTCATCGATCGACCACTGGTTGGTGGCGAAGTCGAATGATTTCCAGTCGTGGCCGATGGTATTGATCTCTGTAGAGAACTCCTGGCGCTCATGGTCGTCAAAATTCAGTGGGTCTCCAACTTCTGAAACCTGAGCCGTAGTAACGTTACCATTCTGCAAGACGCCGCTCGCTGGATAACCCCCGAAGCTCGGAATGATGGTGGTGTATTGGGTGAATTTTACGTCCCAAGCATCATTGAGTGGCTCAAGGTTACGGATCTCGTTGGCTGATACGGAGTAGTAAACGAAGTTGCGTTGACCATAATCCGCTTTATTGATGGCAACATCCACTTCTTGGCTTCCATCAAGGTTGGCCAACTTCACGGTGTAGACGCCTCCGGCTAAGCCTTTGATCCATATCTTCTTGAATGCGTTGCCCTGTTGAAGAACAAAAAGGCTGTCACCAACCACTTGATGAGTGATCATGTTGTACACGCCCCAACCGAGGTCGAAGTCGTTATCTCGGTCTGTATTGGCGTTGAACGCTCCATAGTTCCAAGATGTATCGCTGTTGTAAAGCTGGCTCCAAGTACTGATACCGTTGGTGTCCAGCGTAGTCCATGAGGCGGTATCGCCGTTGGGATAGACATAAAGCTTGTTGTCATTCAAGTGATTCAACAGAATGGAGCTACCGAATCCTGAGACGGAAAAGGCGAAGTCCCAGCGGTCTTTGGCTGATCTGGCTACTTCACCTGTTTCCAGGCTGTACCAGACATGATCGCTGTAGCCGGCTCCGATCATCACGGAGTCTTTTGTTTGCGCAAGGCTTGAATAAGAGACGAATGCTGCTAAGAGCAAGGGTAGAACGTGTTTCATGTGTGCTGTTATTAAGAATAATTCTAAACAGCGACAAAAGTCAGCCTAGAACAGCTTGCAGCACAATACCATAAATGTGGTATTTAGAATGATTCTAGATAAAGATTTCTTATCCGAAACATTACCTGAATCTTAGGAACGCATCTAATACGTTGATTTTCTGCCTATGACTTTAGCTTGGCGCGAATGATACCGTCGAGCTGGTCGATGCTCACACGTTCTTGTTGCATGGAGTCACGCTCACGAATGGTGACGGTTTGGTCTTCTAGGGTCTGATGGTCTACGGTAACGGCGAAAGGAGTGCCGATAGCATCCTGACGGCGGTATCGGCGTCCGATGGCATCCTTCTCATCATACTGGCACATGTAATCTTCTTGAAGTTGCGCCATGATCTCGCGTGCTTTCTCCGGTAGTCCGTCTTTCTTCAAGAGCGGCAAGATGGCAACTTTATACGGCGCGAGTTTTGCCGGAAGTTTAAGTACCGTTCGTTCAGAGCCATCTTCCAATTGCTCTTCGGTGTAGGCGTAGGAAAGCATCGCTAAGAACATACGGTCGAGTCCGATGGAAGTCTCTACCACGTAAGGTACATAGTTCTTGTTCTCTTCTGGATCGAAATACTGGAGTTTCTTTCCACTGTGTTCTTCATGCTGCTTAAGGTCGAAGTCCGTGCGGGAGTGGATGCCCTCCAACTCCTTAAAGCCGAATGGGAACTTGAATTCAATATCGGCTGCGGCGTTTGCATAGTGCGCCAACTTGATATGATCATGAAAACGGTAGGAGTCTTCGCTGATGCCGAGGGATCGGTGCCATTTCATGCGCTCTTCCTTCCAGTAGGCATACCATTCCATTTCAGTTCCAGGCTTCACGAAGAACTGCATCTCCATCTGCTCAAATTCTCGCATACGGAAGATGAACTGTCGGGCTACGATCTCATTTCGGAACGCCTTACCGATCTGTGCGATACCAAAAGGGATCTTCATCCGTCCGGTCTTCTGCACATTGAGGTAATTCACAAATATGCCTTGCGCGGTCTCCGGTCTCAGGTAGATCTTATTCGACCCCTCTGCCACAGAACCCATCTCCGTACTGAACATAAGGTTGAATTGGCGAACGTCTGTCCAATTACGTGAACCCCCAATCGGATCAGCGATCTCTTCGTCGAGGATGAGTTGCTTCAGGTCTTCAAGGTCGCCTTCATCCAAGCAACGCTTCATGCGTTTTTCAATCGAGGAGATCTTGTCGATGTAGCCTTTGACCCTCGGATTGGTTTCCTTATACATGTCCGCATCAAAGGAGTCACCAAAGCGTTTTTCTGCCTTCTTGATCTCCTTATCGATCTTGGCTTCGATCTTGGTGATGTGGTCTTCGATGAGAACGTCTGCCCGGTAGCGCTTCTTGCTGTCTTTGTTGTCGATCAACGGGTCGTTGAAAGCGTCTACGTGTCCGGAAGCCTTCCAGGTGGTCGGATGCATGAAGATCGCAGAATCGATCCCAACGATGTTCTCGTGCATTTGAACCATACTCTTCCACCAGTATGCCTTGATGTTATTCTTGAGCTCGGCACCGAGTTGTCCGTAGTCATACACCGCACTCAACCCATCGTAAATCTCGCTGGATGGAAACACAAACCCATACTCCTTGGCATGGGAGATCACATTCTTAAAGAGGTCCTCTTGATTCATGGCGCAAAAGTAGAAGGGCAAATGATTGCTACGATAAAAACTTCCGTCGAAGCATACCTTTGTCCGATGATTCAGATCGACGATAAGATCGTGTCGTTGGAGGTGGTTCAAAAAGCCTTCGTATGCGATCTCCATGCATGTAAGGGAGCCTGTTGCGTTGAGGGTGATTCAGGCGCGCCACTTACAGAAGAAGAAGTGGGTATTCTGAAGGATGAATACGAAAACTTCAAACCCTACCTGCGTCAGGAGGGGGTCGACTCGGTTGAGGCTCAAGGAACTTCTGTTGTAGATGACGACGGCGATTTTGTTACCCCCTTGCGCGATGGGAAGGAATGCGCATACACCGTCTTTTCAAAAGAAGGCATGGCCATGTGTGGCATCGAGTTGGCATGGAAGGAAGGAAAGACCCACTTCCGAAAGCCCATCAGTTGCCACCTCTACCCGATCCGAACCAAGCGCTATCGCGACTTTGAAGCGGTAAACTATGAGCGATGGAACATTTGTAGTGATGCGTGCACCTTAGGTCAATCGCTAAAAGTGTCTGTGCATCAGTTTGCCAAAGAGGCCTTGATCAGGAAGTACGGGGAGGATTGGTTCAATGCCTTGGATGAGGCTTCTCGATCGCTCTAAAAAATGGACTTAACCATCCGGATAAAAAAATTTCTCGTCGTATTTTTTTACCAACTAACAGGTGGAAATGACCCAATCCACCGTTAACACTGAGATAAGGTTGAGGAAATAAGTTTTTGAACAAAATCCGTCAACGCCCAGTGTTAAAAAAGTGGACCAATTGTCAATAAAATTGGTTTGACTCGAGCGGCATTTTTGTGAAGTTTTGTTCCGTCAAGAAAAACAGAAGGGGGTGAAGGCCCCCTTCGACGCCTAAAGCAAAACCTGCTTTAAATAAGCTGAAAATCAGGGCTTTATTTCAAAGCCGCTTTCAAACGGCCTAAGGCTTTTTCGACTCTTAACTAAAGGGATAACGCGTAAAACAGCAATACTGATGGACCAAAAAGAGAAAACAAAAACGGAAGCAGAACTCGACGGAGTCCTTCCAGAAAATGTAACATCCGAAAGCAACCAAAACATGTCAGAAGAACCCATCCTACAAGAAGATCCGAACCGCTTTGTTCTATTCCCGATCAAGCACGATGACATTTGGGCGTTTTACAAGAAATCTGAAGCAAGTTTCTGGACGGCGGAAGAGATTGATCTTGGACCAGACCTTCACGTTTGGGAGCATAAGTTGAACGATGACGAGCGTTACTTCATCAAACACGTGCTTGCCTTCTTCGCTGCGAGCGATGGCATCGTAAATGAAAACTTGGCCGAGAACTTCGTAGCAGAGGTTCAGTATACAGAAGCTAAATTCTTCTATGGTTTCCAGATCGCGATGGAGAACATCCACTCGGAGACCTACTCTTTGTTAATCGATACTTACATCAAGGATAAAGAAGACAAGTCGAAGTTGCTCAACGCAATCGAGACCATCCCTTGCGTTAAGAAAAAAGCCGATTGGGCACTGAAGTGGATCGACAACGGGTCGTTTGCGGAGCGCTTGATCGCCTTTGCTGCTGTTGAAGGAATCTTCTTCTCAGGATCTTTCTGCTCAATCTTCTGGTTGAAGAAGCGCGGCTTGATGCCAGGTTTGAGCTTCAGCAATGAGTTGATTTCTCGTGACGAAGGAATGCACTGCGATTTTGCCTGCTTGCTCTACAACGATCATTTAATCAACAAGCTTCCAAAGGAAACCGTAACCAAGATCATCACCGATGCGGTAGAGATCGAAAAGGAGTTCGTTACCGATGCCCTTCCTGTTTCCCTGATCGGAATGAATGCCAAGTTGATGCAGCAATACATTGAGTTCGTTGCCGATCGATTGTTGGCAGAATTGAACTGCGACAAAGTTTACAACAGCGCAAACCCATTTGACTTCATGGAGATGATCAGCTTGCAAGGCAAGACCAACTTCTTTGAAAAGCGCGTGGCTGAATACCAGAAATCTGGTGTAGCTGGCGGAACAGACAGTCAAGTATTCAAGCTCGACGAAGACTTTTAAGCATAACACACCCTACCTATCCATAACCTCATAAATTCCTCGCTTTATGTATGTAGTTAAACGCGACGGCCGCACAGAAGCGGTTAAATTCGACAAGATCACCGGCCGGATCAAAAAACTCTGCTACGGATTGCACGCCAGTGTTGATCCGGTGAAGATCTCGATGAAAGTCATCGAGGGCATCTACGAAGGTGTATCCACCTCACAGTTGGACGACCTTGCAGCGGAAACAGCAGCTTCCATGACCACCACGCATCCAGACTATGCGTTGTTGGCATCTCGCATCGCTGTTTCTAACCTCCACAAGAGCACAGAGAAGTCTTTTTCTGCGACCATGGACGCGTTGTACAACTACATCGACCCTAAAACAGGAAAGAAGGCTCCCCTCCTAGCCGATGATGTACACAAGCTCATCATGGATAACGCGGAGCAGTTGGATAGTCACATCATCTACGATCGTGATTTCGGTTACGACTTCTTCGGGTTCAAAACCTTGGAGCGTTCGTACCTCTTGAAGATGAACAACAAGGTGGTTGAGCGTCCGCAGCACATGTTGATGCGCGTTTCCATCGGTATTCACAAAGACGATATTGATGCCGCAATCGAAACTTATGATTTGATGAGTCAGCGCTGGTTCACACACGCTACACCAACCCTCTTCAACTCAGGAACACCGAAGCCACAGATGTCTTCTTGCTTCTTGTTGACCACGAAGGATGATAGCATCAGCGGCATCTACGAGACCCTTTCACAATGCGCTAAGATCTCTCAAAGCGCAGGCGGTATCGGTTTGAGCATCCACAACATTCGCGCTACCGGATCATACATCCGCGGAACAAACGGCACCAGCAACGGCATCGTACCGATGTTGCGTGTATTCAACGATACTGCACGCTACGTGGATCAAGGAGGTGGAAAGCGTAAAGGTTCCTTTGCGATCTACGTTGAACCATGGCACGCAGATATCTTCGACTTCCTCGACCTGAAGAAGAACCACGGTAAAGAAGAGCACCGCGCACGTGATCTGTTCTATGCCCTTTGGGTGCCAGACCTGTTCATGAAGCGGGTAGAAGAAGGTGGAGATTGGACTTTGATGTGTCCAGATGAATGTGCAGGCCTCTCTGACTGCTGGGGTGAAGAATTCGAGAAACTTTACACGAAGTACGAGAAGGAAGGAAAAGGCAAGAAAACCATAAAGGCACAAGATCTTTGGTTCAAGGTACTCGAATCACAGATCGAAACTGGCACGCCTTACATGCTTTATAAGGATGCAGCGAATGGTAAGTCGAACCAGCAGAACCTCGGTACCATCAAGAGTTCAAACTTGTGTACAGAGATCATCGAGTACACTGCTCCTGATGAAGTAGCGGTGTGCAACCTTGCTTCCATCGCCCTCCCTATGTTCGTGAAGGATGGCAAGTTCGACTTCCAGAAGCTCTTCGACATCACCTACGTGGCGACGAAGAACTTGAACAAGATCATCGATGGCAACTACTATCCAGTGCCAGAGGCGAAGAACTCCAACCTCCGTCACCGTCCGATCGGATTGGGTGTACAAGGCTTGGCAGACGCCTTCATCTTGATGCGCTACCCATTCGATAGCGAAGAGGCGAAGTTGTTGAACAAGCAGATCTTCGAAACGATCTATTATTCCGCACTGACGGCCTCTAAAGACTTAGCCAAAGAGCACGGCCCGTACGAAACCTACGAAGGGTCCCCTATGTCGCAAGGCAAGTTCCAACACGACCTTTGGGGTGTTACGCCAACCGACCTTTGGGAGTGGGATATCTTGAAAGACGAGATCAAGGAGCACGGTATCCGCAACTCACTGTTGTTGGCACCGATGCCTACCGCTTCAACGAGCCAAATCTTGGGTAACAACGAGTGTATCGAGCCGTATACCTCAAACATCTACACACGTAGAACCCTTTCTGGCGAGTTTGTGATTGTGAACAAGCACTTGATGCGCGACTTGGTGAAGCTGGGTCTATGGAATGAGACCTTGAAGAACAAGTTGATCGCAAGCAATGGGTCTGTACAAAACATCGACGAGATCCCAGACAACATCAAAGAGCTGTACAAAACGGCTTGGGAGATCAGTCAGCGCGTGATCATCGACCTTTCAGCGGACCGCGGTGCTTACGTAGATCAAAGTCAATCGTTGAACATCTTCATGGAGGATGCCAACTTTGCGAAGCTTACGTCTATGCACTTCTACGGCTGGAAAGCTGGTTTGAAGACCGGTATGTATTACCTACGCACGAAAGCAGCACGCGACGCGATCAAGTTCACCTTAGACAAGTCTAAGCTCGCTGAGCCGAAGCCTGAAGCGGCTACATTGGAGCCCATAAGCGAGGAGCAGCGCCAAGCAGAGATCGCTTGTTCGCTCGAAAATCCAGACGATTGCGAGATGTGCGGTAGTTAATTCAGCTACCCCATGTTCAATATATAGCCCGGCCGCATTGCCGGGCTTTTTTTGCTCCCTACTTTCGCCGCGAAGTGCAAAATTTTGCTGATTACCAACCAATTGAAGAAAAAGCGCGTAATTTGTACTGACCGCCCTCTGGTCCTATGAAGCCAAACCTATACTCCCGAGCCATCCTATTCGTGCTGCTATCCGTGATAGCAAATTACGGATTAGCGCAACTATCTGTGACCGAATCCTTTGGTTTTACAGGGGGTATGCAGACCTGGGTGGTGCCTCCTGGCGTCACAAGTATTGAGGTTGATGCACAGGGAGCGCAGGGCGGAACAGCCTTTAATGGCGGTATTGGAGGACCTGGCGGTCGCGTTCAAGCAACACTCGCTGTAACTCCTGGAGAAACACTCTATTTGTTTGTAGGTGGTGTGGGTCAATCTGGAGCAGGCACTGCACCTATCCTTGGGGGATATAACGGTGGAGCCGGAGGAAGTGGAAGCTCTGGCTTTGCAGGTGGTGGTGGTGGTGGTGCTACGGATATTAGAATTGGCGGCACTGCCCTCGGAAACCGAGTCTTGGTTGCCGGTGGTGGTGGTGGTGCTGGTCAAGATGGCGGACCAACAAATGGCGGCGCAGGAGGAGGATTAGTTGGTGGTACTGCTGCACCTGGAAACAACGGTTCCACCGTTGAAGCCACTGGCGGAACACAGTCTGCGGGTGGTGCCCCTGGTAATTTGTTTGGCCTCTTCGGCAGTGCAGGTTCACTGGGTCAAGGTGGGGCTCCAGGCCCAAGTTTTGCTGGCGGTGGTGGGGGCGGCTACTACGGCGGCGGCGGAGGTCAATGGGCTGGCGGCGGCGGGGGCTCCAGCTACACCGATGGCGCCATTGCAACCAACGTTATTCACACCCAAGGCTTTCAAACTGGAAACGGTGACCTGAGCATCACCTACGACCAATGCGTGCTGCCCACGCCGACGAGTCCGTTCGTTACCAACGTTCTGAGCAGGTTGCATACCTTGACCAATGTGAACGTTGCTGGTACAGGTAATAACGCTGCTTTTGTCAACCCTGGACAAAACGTTACCCTTTCTTTCACCTACAACATCACCAATGGTGGGGGTGGGTGTCCTGGCTGTATCACCCAAACATACGTCGGCATCAAAGACGAGTGGGGCGCTTGTGTTAACAGCTATGGGGGGTACTGTAACTGTACCAACAACTTCAGCACAAGCTTCACTGCACCTACAACGCCAGGTGTCTATTACTTTACACTCGGTGGTTCTTGGCTCTTCGGTTGCGGGGCTCCAAATCCATATCTGCCCGTTCCAAACGGTAGTAACGAATTTGCTGCGATTGTTGTACGGGAGGAATGGACAACCAGCGTAACCAATGAAACCTGCGTTGGCGACAATGACGGACAAATCGCGGTTAACTCCGTTTTTGGTACAGCTGGTCAAACGTTCAATTGGAATACGGGTGCCACCTCCTCTACAATCACTTCTCTAGGCGCGGGTACCTACACCGTAACTGCAAGCGATTCATATGGCTGTTACACCATCGACACGGTGACCGTAGCAACGGATACTAATCCACCTCAAGTATTTGCGTCAAGCAGCTTCAGCATCGCGCTGGATGCTGTTGGAAACGCCAACGTAACACCTGCAGCCATCGACTCAGCAAGTGTGGATGACTGTCCCCTAACACTTGAGGTTGCTCCAGAATTCAGTCTGAATGGCCTAGAGAACAACTATCGCTTCCTTGGCAATTACAACGGCCATGCATACTTCGTTTCGAAGAACACTTCAAACTTTGCTACGGCACGGTCAAATGCTACTGCAGCAGGAGGCTACCTCGCCACGATCAACGATGCAGCCGAGAACGCTCAACTGCAAGAATGGATCACTGGATACTTCCCTTACATCGGTTTGAACGATATCGCCGTTGAAGGAACGTTTGTTTGGGATAATGGGGAGCTAACGGGCTTTTTTAATTGGAGTGCCACCGAGCCGAACAACCTCGGAAACGAAGACTGTGTGCAGATCTATTACACGACTGGACTGTGGAATGATATACCATGCGCCAACCCTTATCGTTCGATCATTGAGTTTGATGTCCCGGTAAATTTTGCTAGCTCTTTTGGCGTAACCTGTTCGGATACGGGTGATAACTTGATTGTACTTAGAGGTACCGACCAAGGTGGTTTGATTGGTTACGATACCACCATCGTTACCGTCGTTGATAACGACCCCCCAGCACTTACTACGCAGAACATCACCATCTTCTTGGATTCGTCAGGACTGGCAACCATCGCCGCTGATACCGTTATCACCAGCAGTTCAGATAACTGCCAACTAGACACCAGCTTCCTCTCTCAGTACGATTTTTCTTGCGCGAACGTTGGAGCGAACTCGGTGACCGTTTTTGCCGAGGATTTAAGCGGAAACCAAAGCTCTGAAACGGTTACTGTCACCGTACTAGACACACTTGCCCCCAGTACTCTGACCTCCGACCTTGATGTTTACCTGGACGCTACCGGGAATGCAAGCATTACCGCAGCGATGATCGATAATGGTTCATGGGATAGCTGTGGAATTGATACGATCTTCTTAGATGTTTACAATTTCACCTGCGCCGACACGGGAGCAAACACCGTTACGCTCTCCGTACAAGACGGCAATGGAAACATCGGCACCAATACCGCTACGGTGAATGTATTTGATACCATTACGCCTACAGTTGTTGCGCAAGACGACACGGTTTACCTAGATATAAATGGTGTGTTTACGTTAACACCAGCAATGATCGATGTAGGTTCGTCTGACAATTGTGCACTCACCCTGAGCATCGACACGGCGAATTTCAACTGTACCAACGTTGGCACGCCGCTCACCGTAACTTTGACCGGTACGGACCCCACTGGCAACACCGCCAGCACGACAGCTACAGTAACGGTCTTGGATACGGTAAGTCCGACGGTCATCACCCAAAACATCACCGTGCACCTGGATGCACTAGGTGACGCGAGCATCGTGGCGGGTGATGTAAATAGCGGCACCTGGGATAGTTGTGGTATAGCAAGCCTCAGCATCGACGTATCGAGCTTTACATGTGCTAACACAGGGTCAAATAATGTGACCCTCACGGCAACCGACGTGAACGGCAATGTGAATACGGGTGTGGCTATAGTAACGATACTCGACACCTTCGCCCCTACCGCTGCTGGGCAGAACCTTACGCTTTACCTTGATGCGAGTGGAAACGCAAGTACATCAGCAAGCGCTGTTGATAATGGGTCTGCAGACACTTGTGGCATCGCCAACCGATTCTTGAACGACTCAACCTTCACATGCGCTGATGTTGGAGCTCCTGTACCTGTAGTGCTTACCGTAACGGATGTAAATGGGAACACCGATACCGCAAACGTTCAGATCACGGTGCTCGATACGGTTAGTCCAACCGTATTCGTGAACAATAGCTTCGTCTATGTAGACTCAAGTGGCAGCGTTACGATCACCCCAGCTTTGGTGGATGGCGGCACCAATGACAACTGTGCCATTGCAAGCTTAAGCTTGGATACGACCACATTCAACTGCTCTGGACATGGGGATACAATTATTACCACCTTCACCGCTGTTGATGTGAACGGAAACACCTCCACGGCACAAGTGGAGCTTTATGTCCTGGATACGATCGCACCGGAAGTGATCACCCAAAACCTCACGGTCTACCTCGATAGCTTTGGAACAGCGTCGATCACTCCCGCCATGGTTGATGATGGGTCATGGGACAGTTGTGGCGTAGACTCCATCACTTTAGACATTCAAGCCTTCAATTGTGGTAATGTGGGTCCGAATACCGTTACGCTGACCGTTTCAGACATACATGGAAACTCGAACAGTTCCACTGCCAACATCCAAATCTTGGATACAGTAGCACCGCATGTGATCCTGAACAACCTGGTGGTTCAACTTGACAGTGCTGGACAGGCGTCAATCACTCCTGCCATGGTCGATAATGGCACATGGGACAGCTGTGGAATTGCCTCGCTGGTCATTGATAGCTCCAACTTTTCTTGTGCAAATGTGGGTGTGCCTCTCATGGTAAACTTTACCGCTACAGACGTGAATGGCAATGTGAGTATGGAGAGTTTTGAAGTGGTCGTTGAAGACAATGTAGCGCCTACCATCATCGCTCAGAACATTACCATCTCCCTCGACAGCACAGGAAACACAAGCATCTCACCCGCCATTGTGGATTGGGGTACTTGGGATATCTGCGGCGTGGATTCGCTTTGGCTGAGCGAAACGAGCTTTGGGTGCTCGGATACTGGGGTAAACAATGTGCTCTTCTTTGCGCGTGACATCCACCAAAACCTTGATTCAGCACTCTTGCAGATCACGGTGATCGATACCCAATCATCTGTTGTGATCACCCAAGACCTTACCCTCTTTTTGAATGCAAGCGGTGCGGTAAATACCTCTGCCATCGCCGTAGACAACGGTTCATTTGATAATTGTGGCATTGCCGCGCGCTGGTTGAGTGACTCCACGTTCAGCTGCGCCGATACGGCTGCAGTTCAAGTCGTCACCATGTACGTTCAGGACGTGAGCGGAAACATAGACTCAGCCACAGCGAACATGACCATTTTAGACAACCTGGCTCCTGTTATGCAGACCCAGAACATTACGGTACACCTTGATTCCTTTGGGTTCGCATCCATTGGGACCATCGATGTAGACAACGGCACCAGCGATAACTGTCAAGTAGATAGCCTTTGGTTAGATCAATATGATTTTGACTGCGGACAAGCGGCCACTACCGTTACCGTAACCCTGTTCGCTGAGGATGTTAGCGGTAACATTAACAGCCAGACTGCCCAGGTTACCGTGGTAGACACCATCGCCCCGCAACCCCTTGTACAGAACATCACCATCTACCTCGATTCACATGGTGTTGCAGAGATCCTTCATGATACGGTTGACGCTGGTACATGGGATAGCTGCGGCATTGCCAGCCTCTCTTTGAGCGACTCCAGTTTTGGTTGTGGTGACATCGGTGTGAATACCATCACCTTCTTCGCGGAAGATGTTCATGGCAATATTTCTTCTGCTAGTGTAGACATAACTGTTGAAGATACCATTGCCCCTACGATCGTGATCCAAGACCTCATGGTCTACCTTGACTCCAGTGGACTGGCTAGTGTAACCGCAGACTCGGTCGATATCGGGACCTGGGACAGCTGTGGCATAGCATCCATCGCAATCGACACATCCAACTTCTCTTGTGCGAACCATGGTGATACGCTCAATGTGATCTTCACCGCCACAGACATCCACAATAACGTAAGCACAGACACATCGATCTTCATCATTCTAGATACCCTTCCTCCGGTATTGTTTGTGCACAACGATACTTTCTTCCTCGACAGCTCAGGACAATTCGTGGTTGCTCCAATTATGCTGGATGACAGCACCATGGACAACTGTGCCATTGATTCGCTCTACCTTTCAGACACCCTGTTCTCGTGCGAAGTGGTTGATTCAACTTTTGACATCACCTTCTTTGCGCAAGACATCCATGAAAACATTGATTCCGCATTGGTAACCGTGACCTTCTTGGACACGATTCTACCCATCATTTCGTGCAACGATAGTGTCATCGTACCTAATGACAGTGGGGGATGTGGTGCTATCGTTGGTTTCCCATTCCCGACAGCTTGGGATAACTGCACGGTTGACTCCATCGTACAGATCGACGCAACTGGACTCGACAGCGGAAGCTTCTTCCCCGTTGGCTTCACGCAACTGAGTTATGTGGCCTACGATCAAAGCGGCAACACCGATAGTTGTTCGTTCATCATCGAAGTACAAGATGTGGAGGTGCCACAACTCTTCTGCGCACCTGATACGCAGATCTGCGACACCACCTTCGTGTTCGATTTACCAGACTACATTGACAACTGCCCCGGATTCCAAGTGATCCAAATCGAGGGTATTGCAAGCGGTGAATTCTATCCTGTGGGTACAACGGTAAACACCTTCGTGGTGACCGACAGTTATGGTAACAGCGACACCTGCTCTACTGAAGTACTGCGTTACGATTTCCCAACCGTAGCTGATGCGGGGGCAGACCAAGAACAGTGCGAAACGTTCTCAACCACGTTTGAAGGAAATATCCCATTGGTTGGAATAGGAATTTGGACCTTGATCGATGGTAGTGGAGCTATTGAAGACTCCCTGAATCCGAACTCCGCAGTCAGCGGTATGCGTCCAGGAGTGAATACCTTCGAGTACCGCATCCAGAATGGTGTTTGTTCGATCGAACGCGACACCATGACGGTTACGGAGTACCTGAACCCTAACTTCATCAATGCGGGTGAAGATCAAGTGCTCTGCGACACTACGCTCGCTATGTTGCAACCTGTTGTTGATACCATCGGAACAGGTAGTTGGTTGATTCCAACCAATGGCGCCACCATTGCCGATACCACCGTAGAGAATGCCATGATTTCCAACTTAGAGCTCGGCAGCTACACCTTCACTTGGCAGGTGGTAAGCGGTGTATGCGAAGTGCTTTTCGATGAGATCCGTATTGATGTGGTTCCTTATCCGGTCATCACCATCCTAGATGACTCATCACACATTTTCAAAACTTCTCCCGTAACCCTCCGTGCAAGCAGCTCGCTTCCTGTTACCTTCTCATGGTCGCCAGCGTTTACGGTAACGAACGTTGCTGACAGCATCGTGGTAGTAGACCCAGAAGAGACCACATCATACGAGGTGCGAGGGGTAACAGAATTTGGATGTCCAGGAAAAGACAGCGTGACCGTCTTCGTAAATGAAAGTTTAGAGATCCCTACCGCATTCACGCCAGATAGCGATGGTTGGAATGACGTATGGAACATCAAGGAGCTAGAGAACTATCCAAACTGTTCGGTAAAGATCTATAACCGTTGGGGGCACCTGATCTTTGAATCTGAAGGCTACGAGACCCCTTGGGACGGTAACTACAATGGAAGTCCTCTCCCTACTGGAAGCTATTTCTACGTAATAGAACTTGGGCCTGGAAGCCTCGCTCCCATGACGGGCTCCGTAACCATAATCAAAGGATGAAAGTGAGTCTCAGAATAACGCTTATACTCTTGGTTTTGAATTCGGCCTTTTCGGTAAGGTCTCAACAGGTCTACCAGTTCAGCCAGTACTTGCAGAACCTGTATATTTTGAATACGGCTACTGCCGGCCTGCATGATTACACGGAAGTAAACATGAGTTACCGCAAGCAGTGGATCGGAATAGACAATTCACCAACGACCTATTACGTGAGTGTGAACACCCCGATCGGTAAGCGGCTAGACATAAAGCCAGAGGCATCATCCGTGCGGATCTCTAGTCCACAGGCCTATCAAACGATTCAACGAGAGTCTTTCCACGCGGTAGGCGGATACGTAGCACAGGATCAGTTCGGACCATTCGGCATTACCATGGCGGGGTTGTCCTACACCTTTCACTTGCCAGTGGGGGACGAATTGACCATCAGTTTCTCTCCGAGTACCAGCTACAACTCCGTGAACTTTGATCAGAACAAAGCCCAAGTAGAGTTCAGTGGCGATCCTACCTATGCTGGATACATCGCAAACCAGGCACGTACGAGTCAGATGGACATCAATGTTGCGTTTTGGTTATACCACCCGAAGTTCTTTTTGGGTTACTCCAGCGACCAGCTTGTGCAAGACCGCTTGCGGTTAAGCAATCAGGTGAGTTTTGAAGAGATCAAGGCGCATCACAACGTGATCGGCGGCTACCATTTTAGGTTGAGCCGTGACCTCACCTTGACCCCGAGCGTGTTGCTTCGCTATGTAGATCAAGCCCCCTTCTCCTTTGACTTTAATACCCGCCTCGATTACCAAGACCGTTTTTGGGCTGGGGTATCTTACCGAAACAGCCAATCCATTGTTGGTATGGCGGGGCTCCACTTATCGAACACCCTGCGCTTCGGCTATGCCTTTGACTTCACCATGTCTTCCGTGCAGCTTCAAAACATCGGTAGCCATGAAGTCATGATTGGTCTGAACCTCTTTAACAAGGAAAAAGCCGTGTTTTAACCCCTCCAAATGAAGCACCTCCTTATTGCCCTGTCCCTTATCCTGAGCTTTCCCGTTTTCAGCCAGGTTGAATTTGAGTTCTCTGGAATCAAGAAGCTTCCAGACTTCATCAACAGTGAATATGAAGAGTCTTGTCCGCTTTGGGACCCGGTAGACGAACGCCTCTACTTTACCCGAACACTGCATCCAGATAATAAGGGAGGGAAAGACCTGGGACAAGACCTGTGGTACGTAGACCTTCAAGGCAACAGTTGGGGAGCACCTTCCAACGACTTAAAGAACCTCAACAACTACTTGAACAATTCTGCCATCGGTATCTCTGAAGATGGCAACCGCCTCTACCTCGTTGGAACATACATCAAGAAGGTGAATCTACAAACAGGGTTCTCCTACAGCACCAAGGATGAAACCGGTGAGTGGCCACGTCCAACCGCGCTGGAGATGGATCCATTGAACATCAAGGCGCCGCTCTTTTATGGGGGTTATGTGAGTCCTGATGAACGCGTGATGATCATTTCCATGAACGCAAAAAACAGCTTAGGAGAAGAAGACCTGTACGTTTCATTCAAAGGTGAAAACGGATGGTCTACACCAATCTGGTTGGGAGACAGCATCAACAGCACAGGGTATGAGATCTCCCCCTTCCTTTTTGAGGATGAAAAAACCCTGATGTTCGCTTCGAATGGGTACGGTGGACTTGGGGATTGCGATATTTTCTATGCCTATCGGAAAGACTCTACTTGGACTTCTTGGACTACCCCAAAGAATGCGGGCAAGGGAATCAATTCTGATCGCTTTGACGCTTTCCCATACGCCGTTGGCGCACAGATGTACTTCGCCAGTAATCGAGGCGATACCTTCAGCAACATCTTTACGGCACAGAACGAGCGCTACTACCTTCAAGCCGACACTATGCGCATCGCTTTCGAATCCTATGGCAACCGAATGAGCGATGTGAGTGTAGAGGTGTTGGATGAAGAAGGAGAATCGCTTGGAACCCATGTTTCTGATAAAAACGGACTGGTGAACATTGACGGCTTGAAGGAAAAAAAGGAATATACCCTCGTACCCACCCATGACGACATTGAGATCGACCGGACAACGCCTTTCCTTTTGAACAAAGTTGGGGATGTGATAGAGATCTTGCGCTTCAGCGAAGATGGCACGGTACTGCTCAATCCACGAACCCCAGAACAACTGGCAAAGGCCAAAACCATTGATAAGCCCCGCTTTGTGGCTGGTATGCATGGCATCTTTGAGGTTGACCGCGTTCCCGTCAAGAACATTGCGCTGGCTTTGGTAGACACCTCAGGCAAAGTGCAGCAATACGCCATGACCGATGGAAACGGTCGCTTCTCCTTTGCGGAAACCAACGACAGCCTAGACCTTCAGATCAAGGTGCTTTCATCGCTGGAATATGTAAAGCGAAACGGAGTGATTTACTACACCGATCCTTCCGAAAGAAAACTGTTCAAGTCCGTTGCCTCTGAGACGGGGACCTTCAAGTATCAAAAGATCAAGGCGCAAGAGCTCGGACGTTTGAAGAGCCTGGCGGCGGCAGATACGCCTATAAGTCCGTCAAAGTTGGAAAGCTCGGGTATCTTCAAATACGATAACCTCCCGCAAGAAGGGGTGACGCTCTACCTCTATGACGAGAATGACAACTTGGTTGAAACGGTCGTGACCGATGCGGATGGTCGCTTCAAGTTCAGCAAGCTCAAGGCCGATCAGAACTTCAAGATCAAACCTGCCGACGATGGCATGGGCGACGGAAGCCTTGTGTTTACCGATCGCGATGGAAACATTGTGAATACGCTTGCTGCATCAGAGTTTGGATTCCAATACGAAGCCTTAGACAATGACATCATCCGTGGACTTCAATTGTTAGCGGAAGAAGACTCCCAAATCGATGTGGCACAAAACTTCGTGTTCTCGATCGGTTTGTTCAAGTACAAGAACCTCCCGAAAGAAGGAATTGTGCTCCGACTCTTGGATGAAAACGAGAAGGTGATCGAAACGGTTACCACAGATGCCAACGGACATTTCGTCTTCTCCATGCTGAATCCGGATAAGAACTATAGGGTTCAGGTAGTCGGTATTGAAGACGAATCCCTGATTGAAAGCCAACTTTACTTCGTAGACAAGCAGGGCATCGTAATGACCGGTTTGTTGGAAAAAGACACCTATAAGTTCGACCAATTGGATGCGGAGTATTTCTTCTCCATCTCCCAGGTCAACAACGGAGAAACCGAGCTCATCATCACCGAAAGCTTCAAGGATGTCTTAGGTAAGTTCAAGTATAAGAACTTAGCGAAAGAAGGGGTCTTGCTGGAGCTTCTGGATGAGAACAACAAGGTGATTGCAATCGCTTATACCGGTGCCGATGGTAATTTCCGCTTCAAGCAATTGGCAAAGGAGTCGAACTACTTCGTGCGCTTATCTGAACAAGATGCTGGCCTGTTGGATGCGTCAAGTCTTGTGATGATGGACGAGAACAACCAGCCTCTTCAGCAAGAACAAGAAGTCACGGAAGAAGGCTTCGCATTTGTGACCTTGCCACGTTCTGAAGATGAAATGGCTGGTATGGAACAAGGCGATAAGGGTTTAGACTTTGATAAGTTCATGCCAGAGCGCTCTGAAAAGGAAGAAAAAATGGCTGGCAAGCGTCAGGTAGACATGCCGATGGGAGGCTTGGTAGCGCTGACCGGAGGAAAGAATGAGCTCAAGCTGAAAACACTTTATTTCAACTTCAACAGCGTTCGCTTGAGTAATTATGACCGTTACCACCTCAACAATAGTGTGTACCAGAAAGTGAAGCGGAGCGGTCAACCGATTTTAATCGTTGGCTATACCTGTAACCTTGGCTCCCCTGAGGTGAACAGGCAAGTAGCCCTAGAGCGCGCCCAAAAGGCGAAAGACTACTTGGTGGAACTGGGCCTCGATGCCGGTCGCATTGAGATCGATGGCATCGCTCCTGAGGAAGGTACAGAGATGACCTATGGCGAACGTTTAGACGCCAGAAGGATCGAGATCTTCCACTTGGCTCCTTGACAATTTCATGACACAAAAGCCCCGCTGGCTATAGATTTTCGTGCTCGCATTGAAGCACTTTAAAGTCATAGCACTCACCCATCGTAACCTCGGACTGGACTTGGTGGGTAAATTCCACATTGAACCCGAACATCAAAAGCTTCGCCTTGAGCCGGCCATGGAGGCATTTGGAATGAAGGAGCTGATGTTCCTTTCTACCTGCAACCGGGTTGAGTTCTTTTTCCGCTGTCCGTCTGAGCTCGATCAGGTATTGGTGCGAAAGCTCATCGACTTTCTCTACCCCACCCTCACCGACGAACAAGCAGAAAAGGCTGCAGAAGGGGCGCGGACTTACAACGGACTTGAGGCGGTTCGTCACCTATTCCATGTAGCCAGTTCGTTGGATTCATTGGTCATTGGTGAGCGAGAAATCATCACACAGGTACGGCAATCTTACGAACGTGCCCATAAGAATGGTTTCACTGGCGACTTCATCCGACTAGCTGTTCAAAAGGCCATAGAGACTGCAAAGCAGGTCTATACGGAGACCGAGATCGCTACAAAACCTGTATCGGTGGTAAACCTTGCCTATCGCCATCTGCTCGATAGAGAATTGCATGCAAGCATGAGAGTGATTTACGTGGGAGCCGGTCAGACCATTGAGGCCATTGCTGGAAACCTCAAGAAGCATGATTTCGAGTCAGTAAAAGTCTTCAACCGCACCCGAGAGAAAGCGGAGCGGCTGGCCGAAGTGCTGGGGGGCAAAGGCTACTCGTTGAACGACCTGGTAAAAGAAGGAGGTACGTTTGATGTACTGATCACCTGCACAGGTGCTGACCGCTCAATCATTGACGCGGAGACATTCAAGCAGATGAAAGTGGCGGGAAAGAAAATCATCGTAGACTTAGCCATACCGAATGATATCGATGCTTCAGTACTCACCCACTTCGATATCGATTACATCGCCATTGATGACCTCAAAGAGATCGCCAAGCGCAACTTGAAGGAGCGTGAGAAGGAGATCTTCCGTTGTGAGAGTCTGGTTGAAACCCGCTTGGAAGAGTTTGAGGAAGCGTTCAAGACGCGAAAGTTAGAATTGGCCATGCAGGAAGTGCCATCACTGATGAAGGAGATCAAGCAACGCGCCTTGGACAAGACCTTCTCGAAAGACCTTGAGAAGCTGGATGATGAGAGTAGAGAAACAGTGCAACGGATCGTAGACTACTTAGAGAAGAAGTACATTTCCATCCCCATGAAAATGGCGAAGCAGGTGATGTTGGAACAAGACCTAAAAGACCCGATCATTGAGTAAGAAGATTCGTATTGGAAGTCGCGGAAGCGATCTAGCACTCTGGCAAGCACACTACTTTCAAGACCAAATGACCGCCATTGGTGTAGAGACGGAGATCATCATCATCACCACCAAAGGAGACCGGATCCAACACCTGAGCTTCGATAAGATCGAGGGGAAAGGATTCTTTACAAAAGAGATCGAAGAGGCTTTACTGAAGGGCGATGTTGACGTTGCTATTCACTCGCACAAAGACCTCGAAACCCAGATGCCTCCGGGCTTGAAAATCGCGGGTGTATCGTACCGAGAAGACCCGTCTGAACTGTTGCTAATCCGAAAGGAATGCGTGGATCTATCACAGCCCCTCCATTTCAAAGCGGACGCGGTCATAGGTACTTCATCTGCTCGTAGAAAGGGACAAGTGACCTCCCTCCGAACGGATGTCAGCATCAAAGACATTCGCGGAAACGTACCGACCCGCATCAACAAACTACGCAGCGGAGACTTTGACGCCATTCTGCT